>JBNMLH010000014.1:0-97369 GCA_050875145.1 Lachnospiraceae bacterium | reverse complement strand
GATAAATAAAAACATGAGATGTATTTGAATCGAGGTGGACAAGGTTGTTTGTCCAGAAAAAGTGGATAAATAAAAACATGAGATGTATTTGAATATAAAAAACACTTGTTTATCTTCATTATAGATATTGATAAATAAAAACATTAGATGTACTAGAGTAGTATTCTTCAATTGAAAAAAGTATTTTTGGACTATCCAACTAAAATATTATATTAAAAAGCACTTGACGATTCACACAAATCGTATTATAATGCTCAACACTCTTCATAGGGACTGTTGGATTGATTTGGAGCGTATGAAGAAAATTTACAAGAGGTGAAAAGAAAGTATGACATTTTATCAGGAGTTACAGTTAAGTTCTACAGAGTCTAAACAATTGATTAAAAGTACGACGGAGAAGAAAGAAAAGATACGTCATATCTTGATTTATAATTTCAAAGTATATCTTGTGATGGCGTTTTGTGTTGCTGTGGTTTCGTTATATAGCAAGCTTTTAGGAACGGAAAATAGCGTGGTTGGAGTGACTGTATTGTTAGCAGTGTTGGTACTTCGTCAGGCTGATTTTGGCATTAAAACGACACATGGTTTGGGGTGTATTGCTGGCATTTTTACAATTTTAATAGTGGGACCGAGAATGACGAATATGTTATCACCAATTGCGGCGTTTGCAGTAAATATAGGTTGTATTATGTTGTTGATGATTTTAGGATGTCACAACGTGATCATGTACAACCATTCTACCTTTGTTTTAGGATATTTGTTGTTGCAAGGATATGATGTGACAGGACGGACTTATATATTGCGAGTGATAGGTTTGCTGGTAGGAATGGGAATTTGTATGGTTATTTTTTATCGCAAACAGAAGAATAGACCATATCGTCGGAGTTTTTTAGATTTATTTCGAGAATTTGATATTACCTCTTTGCGAAACAGGTGGTATATCAAGTTGACGTTTATTGTATCAAGTGCGATGTTAATTATGTCTCTTTTAAATTTACCAAGAGCGATGTGGGCAGGAATTGCCTGCATGTCGGTATGTCTTCCCTTTGCAAATGATTGTACTGGAAGAGCGAGTAAAAGAGGTTTGTTTAATATTGTGGGATGTTTGTTGTTCGCTGTATTATATATGCTTCTTCCAACATCTATGTATCCGTATATCGGAATGATTGGGGGGATAGGAGTTGGATATTCAGCGGGATATGCTTGGCAGACCGCATTTAATACATTTGGAGCATTATCCATCGCATCTGGTTTGTTTGGTATGCATGGTGCTGTGTTACTTCGTATGGGTGTGAATGTCTGTAGTGCATGTTATACTTTGTTTTGCGTAAAATTTTTGGATTGGATATCAGATTGTGCCGGTTCTTGGAGAAGAGTAACAGAGTAAAAGTTTATGAGCAAGTAGCAAAGTGGATTGTGAATGTCTGCTTTACATTAAAACGTTTTTTTCTATATTATTTATTATCCTAGAAATATTTTGGATTGACAATTTTGTGAAAAAAGATTATAAAAAGCAATTAGGAAATCAGGTTTTGTAAAAATAGCCACTATTTCATTGTGACTACAGCCTGCTTTCCTTTTTGATTCGATTTTATTTTATAGATATGTTACAATTTTAGCAGACTAAAATAAAAGGTGACATTGTTAGGGGAGGTTTGGTTTTGTATTTAGTTTCCTTATATTTTGATAAACAGACAGATTTTATTTTAAGTAGTTTGATGAAGCAGATAGCGAGAAAAAGTGGAAATAATTATATGATGGAACGACAGATACCACCACACTTAACAATTGGAATGGTAAGGCAGGGAAAAGAAGCGGATTTGTTGCAGCATTTAGATAGATGCGTCAGGTGTTGGAGTAGCACAGAGATTGATATTGTTTCAATCGGTTGCTTTAAACCACATGTATTATTTTTAGCAACCGTGTTGAACAGAGCATTGCACGAAATGTGCATAGATGTAAATAAGGTCTTTACAGAAGAACAAAGCAGGTACCAGCCATTTCATTGGCTGCCACATATTACGATGGCAAGAACGTTGAATGAACCACAGATGCAACAGGCATTCCATGTTTTACAGGCAAATTTTAATCCATTACAGGGAACGATTACAGAGGTTGGATTATCGACAGGGAATCCATATCAGGATATAAAAAGATGGAAGTTATAGAGAAGCGAGGTAAGAACATTGAAAGAGAAGCAAATGGTAAGAATTATTAAAAAAAATGATGAGAGTTCAATGGAGTATCAGTTGGGAGATTTGTTGGAAGTAGACAGTACCTGGTATGGTGGTGTGACGGTGAAAAGTAATAGTGGAATTTTAGTGCCATTAGATAAGGATGAATATGAAATCGTAGAGGAAAAAGAAAAGAATATAGAGCAAACAACAAAAAAGTTACCGATAGAGCAGAGGGATTTAGCTGTAGGGGATATTGTTTGTCATTTTAAACGGGAGTGGGTATCTGAAAATACTTCTGAATATTTGTATAAAATTTTGGCATTCGCCAGTCATACGGAAACAGGAGAAAAATTAGTAATATATCAAGGGTTATATGCACCTTTTAAGATTTGTGCCAGACCATATGATATGTTTATGAGTAAAGTAGATAAAAAGAAATATCCAGATATCAAGCAACAATATAGGTTTGAGAAATTTGATGAATAGTTGTATTGGCGGATCATTATGATAATGGGGATAGAAATGGTAGATACAATAGAAATAGATTCTTATGTTTGTAGGATATATCGTACAAAGGAAAAACAGATACAAAATATAATTTTCTGGTTTGAAAGTGCGGAACGGATGGATATAACAGAGCATATGTTTGAAAGTCTGAAAAAAGAAAAGGGTCTTTCTGGCTTTGCTTTGGTTGTAATTATGATAAAGGATTGGAACAAAGAGTTGTCTCCTTGGAAGGCACCTGCAGTATTTGGTTCGGAGGAATTTTTTGGTGAGGGAGAGCAATTAAAGAATTGGTTATTAAAAGTCGGTGTGACAAAGTTGTTGAAGGCATTATCTGTTTATGAAAGAAAGACAAAATGCTATATTGGAGGCTATTCGTTGGCGGGATTATTTGCTTTGTGGGTTGCCTGTGAAAGCGATTTTTTTGATGGTATTGCCTGTTGTTCTGGCTCACTTTGGTATCCGGGATGGATGGAGTATGCAAAAGTTCATAGACTGAAAGAAAGTGCAAAAATATATTTGAGTCTTGGAAAAAAGGAAGAAAAGACACGAAATGCCATAATGAGAACTATCGGTGATTGTACACGAAATTTGGCTACATTTTATAAAGAAAGCGGACAGGCTGTAGTTTTAGAATGGAATAATGGCAATCATTTTTCGGATGTAGCAGAACGCTGTGCAAAGGGATGCGTCTGGTTATTAACGGAAGATGACAAATTAAAATTGTAATAGAGTTACAGGTATGTTATAAATGCGCGCATTTTGGAATTATTTGGTAAATAGAAAGAAAAGTAGGAGAGAAATATGAGTTTGATGAAGCAGATTCCTAAGGATTTTTATCGGGTGTTTCGGACTAAAAATCGGGAGTATTATTTTGCTATTCTTGTGGAATTATATAAGGCAAATATGGAAGAATACTATACATTTGGAATGACGAAAGGTGAATGTAGGGATGTGGTAAATGAGACCATGGCAAGTCTTAAAATAGTTTGGCAGGAAGATGAGGAAGAACAAGAGGAAACTGTGTCACAGGGTCAGCAAATGCAGATGCGTACACCTGCTGCCAGATGTCTTTCTAATTTGTTGAAGTGGGGATGGCTACAGGAAGATTATGATGAACAGTTGGATGAGGAAATCTATTCTTTTCCTGAATATAGTCAGATGTTTGTAGAATTGCTTTGGCAGTTGGGGCTGGATAGTGATAGTCAAGAAAGGGAGAGTATTTTATCTATTTACAGTTTATTATACACATATTACAGGGATAAAGACCGTAACAATGACATTATAAAAAATGCATGGAAAACATCCCGTAGACTGACGCAGCTTCTTACGAATATGCAGGACGGAATGCGGACGTATTTTGATAAGTTGTCCAAACAAAGTCAGTTTTTAGGAATTCAAGAGGTATTATTGCAGGAAATAGGTAATAGTGATAGTAAAAAATATGCTATGCTTACAACAACAGATAGCTTTTATCGCTATAAAGAACAGGTGAAAGAACTGATTAGCCAGATTATTCGTGAGAATCAGGAAGAAAGTTTTCTGTTACGGCAACAATGGATGCAGTTTGCCCCAGAAACAAAAGAGGCACTTCGTGTAGAACGACAGATGAAAAGAAATGAAGAAACGAACGAGTATATGATTCGAATTGAGAGAGAGTTTGATCGTATTGAGGAGAAATATAATGGATTGATTGAGAAAAAGACGGAATTTGCAAAACGGGCATTGGCAAGAGTACAATTCCTGTTACAAGAGGGAATGGAACAAAGTGAGAATACAGCTACATTAATCAAAATGATAGGGGAAAGACCAGATGGAGAAGATATTTTGAGTATATTTCAGGAGGAATTACATTTTTCTACCCCTTTCACATTATTTACGGAAAAAAGTCTATATCAGAAACGGGGAGCAACAGAAAAACAGTTTATACCTCAAGCAGTAGAAACACAAGTAGAGGAACAAGAAAATCTTACGGAATTTGTGCCAAAGCCGTTGTATTCTGGAAAAGAATTGCGAGAATTTCGAGAGAAAAATACAAGCAATGGCAGATTTGTGGTGGATGAAAATACCGTTGAAAAGATAGAAGATTTAGAAAAACTGATGCTTTTATGGCAGCAGTTTACAGCGGATACAGAACAGGATGAAGAAAAAGTTACATTAGGAGGCACATTGAAAAAGAAGATAGATGGAGAAAGTGAGGTTGCCTTTACACAACTGGTAATTAAGGAGGATTAGTATGTTCGCATATATGAATGAGGTTTCTCAGGCAGAACAGGATAAAATAAAAAAAGTAATTCAGGATTTGTTTCGACAGACCTGTATTTTAAAAATAAAATATAATCCAGAGACATTAATAGCGAAGGATAATGAAAAGTATTATATATGTAATAAACACAGAGAATTTATAGCGGATTATTTAGAAATTTTAGGATGTGAGTTGCAACATGATTCGCAGGAGCATATTTTTCGTATTGTTGGGGATGGGGTTCCAGTTTTGCGAATCAGTTTACATACAACGAAAATTTTATTATTGCTTAAATTGATTTATCGGGAAAAAATGCTTGGAGAAGGATTACATGCAAGTGTGACAAATTTAAGGGAAATCCGAACGTATGGGGCAAATACAGGTTTATTGACAGGAAAATTGACAGGAAGTGAATGGAGCGAGACATTAAATTTGATGAAAAGACATCAGATATTGGAGATTCCAGGATCGGTGGCAAATGTAGAGGATGATACGCCTCTTTATATATACAGTACGATTAATATATATTGTCCATCCAGAGAAATTAATGATTTGATTGCACAATATAAAGAGGAAGCAGAGGAAGGAGAGATACTGGAAAATGAAGGCGAAGAAGGTATTCAGACGGTTATGTTTGACTAATTGGGGAGGCGTAGATCATGTTATATTGGAATTTAATGAATATGTAAACCTGTTTAGTGGAAAAAGCGGTTCTGGAAAATCTACGGCTATGGATGCATTACAGGTTATCTTATATGGAAGTGTTTCTTCAAATTTCTTAAATCGTGCAGCAGATGATAAGAAAAACAAGCGTAGTGTGTTTGGCTATTTGCGAGGAGAGCAAAAGGATGGAACTGCGAATCGAGAGAAACAGGACTTTTGTTCTGTAATTGCGTTGGAAATTGAGGATGTGAGAACACACACGAAAAATTGTGTTGGATTTAATTTTGAAGTGCGAAGCAAGGATACGGAGTTGAATAAATTTGTATATTTTAGTCATACAGGGGATATGCCGGAAGGGGGATATCTTACGAAAGAGGGTATACCTTTTACCAATGCACAGATGCGAAAATTGATTGAAAAGCGGGAACAGTCCATGGGAAACCGAGGACGCGCAGAAATCAATCGGATTTATAATACAAAAGAGGCATATTTAGCAACTTTATATCAGAAAATACTGGGTGGTATAGATGGCAGACGTTTTGAAACCATGGAAAAAAGTGCGATTGCCTTGCAAATGTCCAATGGAACTGGACAATTTATTAAGGATTATATGTTTCCACAGGGAACGGGAGAAGCGATTACGCAGCTTAGCGAACAACTAGGAGCTTATCGTGATATTTGCGAACGTATTGAAGATATAAAAAAAAGAATTGGATTACTGGAAAATGTGCAAAAAGCAGGAATTAAACTTTCTACAGCAAAAGCGGAACAGGTGCATTATAGTAGTTTGATAAAGTGTCTGAACATTGTGGATGCGAAGGATCACATTGCTGCTTGGAAAACAGAAAAAGAAACGGTAGACGGTGAAATTATACAGTTAAAACGAGTGCAGGAGAATTTTCAAAGTCAGGAAGATAGTGTAAATGAACAGTGGACACAGGCAAAGGCAGATTTACAGTCTAGTGACCTTGGACATTATAAGGAACATCTGGAGGAATTGAATAGACGAAGTGAAATGCTCGCAGCAAATAACCGAAGATGGAGAACGGTTACGGAAGGGTTGAAGCAGTGGGGCGAAGATGACTATATCAATGATTATTTAAGTGGACAGGTCATAAAAAAGATTGATCTTTTTCTTAATGAAAAGGTAACAACAGAAAAATGTATCGAATTGCGGGAAATTTTACTGGAAGAGAAAAAGCAATTGGAAAAAGAATTGGGGATGCTGCAGGAGGATTATCGAGAGATAAAGAAACAACTGGAAGAGAGACGTAGCATTGTAAATGATATGAAGCAGGACCGAAAGCCATATGGGACAAAATTGAAAAAAGCGCAAGCAGAGTTACAGGAGCATTTGCAATATGCATGTGGAAAGGATGCTAAAGTTTTTGTACTTGCGGATTTATTTGATATTCAGGATGCAGAGTGGAAGAATGCAGTAGAAGGCTGTATGGGAAAACTTCGTTTTGCCCTTATCACAGAGCCCAAATATGCAGAAGAGGCGGCAAGGCAGTTTCGCAAGTTATCCCGTCATGAAAATATTGATTTGATCAATGCAAAAGCATTGCAGGAATCGCAACCAAAGATAAGAGAGAATTCTCTTTATGAGATGGTAACTTGCGAGAAAGAATATGTGGATGATTGTTTAAAACGTTTTTTGGGTAGTATTATCAGATGTGAGACAGAAGAAGAAATGGTTGCGGCTGGAAATGCAATAACAAAAGACTGTTATTCCTATCATAATTTTATGTTCCGTCATTTACGAAAAAAGGATTATGAAATGGCATTTATTGGAACAAAAGTTTCAAAAGTCAAGTTAGGGGAATATGAACGGGAGTTGGAAAAGTTGGAAAACCGATTTGCAGCTTTGGGAGAACAAGTCAGTCATATGAAATTGATTTATGATTATGAGATGTTGGCAGAGAACCCTTTTGATTATATGGAACTTTCAAAAGCAGGAAATGAACTGGAAAATACTATGGAAGAGATTGGAAAACTACATACAGTTATTGACAATCTGGAAAAGGGAGAATTTCGTGAACTGCAGCAGAGAGAAAAACAGCTTCATGAAGAATATAAAAATCTTCGTAAACAGAGCAGAGAGTGTAATATAAGAATACAGGAAAAAACGGCACGCTCTGCAGGGCTGGCGGCAGAAATCAAAGGAAAAGAAGAAGAATTAAAGGAATTGGAGATTGGATATATAGAAAATGCCAAAATAAAGGAAGAAATTCGACAAGAGCGAGAAAAGGGAAGCAGTGGCATTACATTAAACAATAGATGGATAAGAAAAATAAAAGAGGCAAAAGAGACAGAAGAGGAGGCAAAACAGGAGAGAACAATTGCCAGAGAAGAATATATCACAAACTATCCGAACTCAGAGTTTACAGGATGGGAGCCGGATAATGAAAAGTATGACAGAAAATTGGTAGAATATCAGAAAAATTATGAACCACAGTATCAGGAAGAGTTTGAAAAACAATGCAATTTAATTTATAAAAGTCTGCGGGATAATGTGATTGCCAAAATACATGGAGACATCAAAGCCGCCCACAGACATAAAGAGGAGATTAATCGTTTACTTCGTGAAACAAATTTTGCAGACAGTTGTTATCAAATTGATATTGAGCCTGCCGATAATGCAGATGGACAATTTTATGATATGCTTATGGCGGAGGAACTAGATACTAAAAATCCAGATAATGATGGATTTGAGGGACAATTAAGTTTGGGAGAGAATGTATTTTATCAAAAGTATGAGGTGCAGATAAAAGCATTGATGGAAAAGTTTATGCCTGCAAAGAACATAGATGAAGTACAGTTGAAAAAATATCAGGAGGAAATGAACAAATACGCAGACTATCGTACTTATTTAGCTTTCCGAATGAATGAAATTGTTACGGATTCTGAAGGAAAGACCATACGCAAAAATTATGTAGATGAAATGGCTGGAAGAGATTCTGGAGGAGAAGGGCAAAATCCTAAGTATGTAGCCCTGCTTGCAGGCTTTGCCATGTTATATATGTCACAGACAAATCGAGATTCAAAGATAAAACTGGTATTGTTGGATGAAGCATTTTCTAAGATGGATCAGGAACGAAGTGCAGTATGCTTACAATATGCTAGGAAGATGGACCTTCAACTTATTGTTTGCGTTCCGGATGAACGTTTACAGTCGTTGATCCGAAATGTAGATAGCGTTTATGGATTTAGAAGAAAGAATAATCGAATATCCATGATGCATATTGATAAAGGATCTTATTTGAAAATGATGGAAGGGGAAGAAAAGCATGAAGCTATTACTGGTTGAGGATGATCAGGGAATCGTGGAGAATTTGACAGCCTTTTTAAAGGAGGAAAATTTTGAAGTAGAAGCAGTAAATGGACAAAAGGATGCAATCTGTTGTTTAGAAGAAAAGAAATATGATTTAATGTTATTGGATGTATCCTTGGCAGATGGCAATGGATTTGCAGTTTGTGCGGCAGCAAAGGCAATTACAGACATTCCCGTTATATTTTTGACTGCATCTGGTGATGAATATAGTGTTGTTACCGGGCTTGATATGGGAGCGGATGATTATATTGCAAAACCCTTTCGTCCTAGAGAGTTGGTATCAAGAATGAAGAGCGTTCTAAGAAGATGTGGAAAGACAAATGCAATATTTGAAATTGGTAAGTTTTCAATCGATACTGTAAAAGGAACGGTTTTGAAAGCAGGAGAGGAGGTTTTTCTTTCTGCTTTAGAGTATCGGTTGCTTTTGATGTTTGTAAACCATAGAGGAGAAGTGTTGTCTAGAAATCGGTTGTTAGAGGAAATTTGGGACATTGCAGGAGAGTTTGTAAATGATAACACATTGACAGTATATATTAAAAGATTGCGGGAGAAGATTGAAGATGATCCGCAAAAGCCGATGTATATAAAGACGATACGAGGAATGGGATATCGATTAGAGTAAGGTGCGTTTTGCAATTGCCTAGAAAGGAGAAAACAGTGAAACTTACAACATTACTTAGAAATCAAGAAATAAAGTGGAGTGTTGGTATTTACATCACATTTGTTTGTCTGGCAACATTTACAGGTAGTTATATATGGGGAATGAAAGTAGGTCTTTTTGCCTTTTGTATGTCTGGCATTAGTATAGGAATACATCTGTTTTTTTCTATCAAAAGATACAATGATCTGGCACAATTGGCAGACCAATTGGATGAGATTTTACATGGAAATCGTCGGCAATTGCTACGTGAGGAACAGGAAGGTGAATTATCTATCTTAAAAAATGAAATTAGTAAAATGGTAATTCGATTACAGGAACAGGCAGAGCATTTGCAAGAGGAAAAAATATTTTTGGCGGATTCCATTGCGGATATTTCGCATCAAATACGGACACCATTGACTTCCATTACATTGGTTGTTTCTTTGTTGTCAGAACCTAAGGTAACAGAAGAAAGAAGAGGGCAACTTTTACGAGAATTAAAACAACTATTAAAACGAATTGATTGGTTAATTAATACATTGTTAAAGATATCAAAGTTGGATGCGGGAACCATACCTCTGAAAAGTGAGAAAATTGAGATGACAAAACTATTACAAAAGGCGAAAGAGCCATTGGAAATTTCTATGGAATTAAGAGGAATACAATGGAATGCTGTAATAGAGGAAAGTATGGTATTTCAAGGAGATTTTGCATGGACACTAGAGGCAGTGGAAAATATTTTAAAGAATTGTATGGAGCATACGCCAGAAGGTGGAAAAATTGTTGTACATGCAGTGGAAAATAAAATTTATACGGAATTAACGATTGAAGATAACGGAGAAGGTGTGGATGAAGAAGATTTACCGCACATTTTTGAACGCTTCTATAAAGGAAAAAATGCGAGCAAGGAAAGTATTGGAATAGGTCTGGCTTTGGCAAAGACCATTATGCTGTCACAAAATGGAACCATATGTGCAGAAAGGAGAGTCGAAGGAGGAACACGTTTTATTTTAAGGTTTTATCATAGATGGTAACAAGAGTGAAGAAATGGATATAGAATAAAAGAAAATTGACCGGGAATGTTATGCCTTTGGTAGACAGCCCGGTCGAAGTTGTTTTTGGCAAAGATATGAGGTTAAAATACAGGACAATAGAGGTATAGGAAAATAAAATTAGAAAGTGACAGTTTTGTCATTTTGCAGTCATGGTGATGTCACTTAGATTTGTTATACTAAAATAGCAGAACGGAAAGAAAGTTATTGTAATGAGGAGGAAACTATGGAGATATTAAAAGTTGAAAATCTAAAAAAGGTATATGGAAAAGGTGAGAATCAGGTCGAGGCATTAGGCGGAGTATCTTTTTCTGTGCAACAGGGAGAGTTTGTTGCCATTATTGGACCATCTGGTTCAGGGAAATCTACCTTACTTCATATTTTAGGAGGAGTAGATAGACCAACCGCTGGAACGGTATTGGTAAACGGAATTGATGTGTATAAGCAAAAGGAAGAACAACTTGCAATTTTTAGAAGAAGAGAAGTAGGGCTTATTTATCAGTTTTACAATTTGATCCCTGTTTTGAATGTGAAAGAAAATATTACATTACCTGTGTTAATGGATGGAAGAAAAGTGAATGAAGAAAGATTAGAGGAATTGATTGGTATTTTAAAATTAAAGGGACGGGAAAATAATCTGCCAAATCAGTTATCCGGAGGACAACAGCAAAGAGTATCCATTGGTAGAGCGCTAATGAATGCACCTGCAGTTGTTCTGGCGGATGAGCCGACAGGAAATTTGGATTCAAAGAACAGTCATGATATTATGAACTTATTAAGAGAGTCCAATAAGAAATATAATCAGACGTTGATTGTAATTACACATGACGATAATATTGCTTTACAGGCGGACCGTATTATTGCAATTGAAGATGGAAAGATTGTAAGAGATGAGGTGACACGCTAATGGGAGTATTTCAGAAATATACATTAGAAACATTAAAGAAGAATAAAGTAAGAACATTTGTTACTATCATTGGCATTATTCTTTCTGTAGCTATGTTTACTGCGATTACAACTATTATTAGCAGTTTGCAGGCGTATTTGGTGAATGTGACGATTGAAGAAAATGGAGGATGGTATGTTTCCTTTAAATATATAAATGAAAGTGATAAAGATACGCTTTTAAGAAACAATGAAATAAAGCAAAGTGTTTCTTTGGAAGAAATTGGTTATGCAAAATTAGATGAAATTAACAATGCAGATAAGCCATATATCTATATTGTTGGTGCAGATCAAAACTGCAAGGATTTATTGCCAATTCATTTGACAAAGGGAAGAATGCCTGAAAAAGAAGGGGAAATACTATTGCCAATGCATTTACAGGAGAATGGAAAACTATCCAATCAATTGGGTGATCAGGTGATTTTTCAGGTAGGAAAACGTGAAACGAAGCAGGGAGAAGTATTAACCCAGGAACAAGCGTATGATAACGAAAATGAAACAATCATACAAAAAGAAGAAAAAAAATATACAGTAGTTGGTTTTTATGAACGACCATCTTTTGAAGAATATTATGCTCCAGGATATACAGCGATTACGGTTCCAGAAAAGAATCCGAAACATTATTACGATGTGTATCTTACTATTAAAAAGATTAGAAATACGTTTCAATTTGAAAAACAACATAGTAAAGAGATGAAAAGCAAGCTGGCAAGTTCCTTGGTGAATACAGAGTTACTTCGTTATACGGGAAATGTAAAAAGTGGGAATATGAGAACTGCTTTGTATTCTATGGCTGGAATTCTAATCGGCATCGTTATGCTTGGTGCAGTTACCCTTATTTATAATGCTTTTTCTATTTCTGTAGGGGAGAGAACAAAACAATTTGGATTATTAAAATCCATTGGGGCTACCAAACGTCAGATACGAAATTGTGTTCTTTTTGAAGCTTTTAGTTTATGCTGTATTAGTATTCCTTTGGGAATTGTAGCAGGAATTGGCGGGATTGGAACAACTCTATATTTATTGCGAAGCAAATTCAATTTAATTATTGGAGAGGTCTCTTCCTTGCCGTTAAAGTTAGTGATTAGTTGGCAGGGAATTGTTGTAGCAGTGATAGTTAGTGTTATTACTGTGTTTATTTCTGCACTTATTCCAGCAAGACGAACGATGCGAATGAACGCAATTGAAGCCATACGACAGAGTCAGGATATTAAAGTTAAACCAAGACAAGTAAAAGGTGGAAAATGGACCTATCGTTTATTCGGTTTTGAGGGAATGTTAGCGCATAAATATTCCAAAAGAAATAAGAAACGTTATCGTGCAACCATTATTTCCTTATTTTTCAGTATTGTATTATTCATTTCTACAAGTACATTTTGCGAATATATGACTTTGTCTGTAGAGAATCTTGTAGATGATTATACATGCGAAATTACAGGTTATTCTTATAATTTGGAGACGGAGGCTAATAATTTAGACGCGGAGAAACAGTTTCATCAAATAGAAAAGCTGGATGGCGTGGATGATTGTACATATACAATGGATGGTGGAAATATATCTGGGCTAATTCTTAATAAAGATGATATTTATACGAAAGAGTATTTCGCCTATTTAAAAGCAATGGGTTTTGAGAAAACAGAAGAAAATTTTGCCAATATTACATTGGCGTTTATAGAAGATGAGGAATATCGTGCTTATCTAAAAGAAAAAAAATTGGATGAAAGTACGTATATGGACACGAAAAATCCAGTTGCAGTTTTATACAACAATAAAAAATATTATGACGATAAGCAGGAAAAATATATTACGTTTGCACCATACAAATCTTCTTTGAAAGAATTGGAACTGGAACTTCCAAAAGAGAAAAAAGGATGTTATCAGGAACAAATTACTTATGATGAAAACGGAAAAATGCAATGCGAGTATATTGATATGGATTCAGGAGAAAGCATGACACTTCCATATAAAAAAGAAAATGTTAAAAAGGTGAAAATCAAAATTGGTGCATTGGTGAATGGAGCTACACCAAGAATGATAAGTCGAAGCGAATATAGTAGTGGATACTATTGTCAATTGCTGTATCCATATAGCGCAAAGGATAATGTATTGCGTATGTTTTCGAAAAAATGGAACCAGGGAGAAAGCTTTACAGCAAACTATTATATTTGGGCAAAAAATACAGACAAAGCATGGGATTCTGTTGAAAAGTATCAGGAAAAGGTGAGAGATAACAATGAAAAAACAAGTATTAATTTTCTTAACTTGAAAAAAGCAATCGATAGTGACCGAGCAATGTTGCTTGTAGTGCAAGTATTTGTGTATGGTTTTGTTGCTTTGATCAGTCTGATTGCAATAGCAAATGTATTCCATACGATTTCAACCAACATTCAATTAAGGGGAAGAGAGTTTGCGATGTTAAAGTCAGTAGGTATGTCACAAAAGGGATTGCTGCGGATGATGAAATATGAATGTGCATTATATGGAATCAAGAGTTTAGCGGTTGGTATTCCAGTATCGATAGGTATTTCTTATTTGATTTATAAGTCTGCAGGACAAGGCATAGAAATGGGCTATATGTTCCCTGGAATGAGTACAGTAATTACGGTAATTGGCGTGTTTGGTATTGTATTTACTACTATGCTTTATGGTATGAATAAGCTGAAAAAAGAAAATGTTATGGATGCATTAAAGAAAGAAAATATTTAGCTCAGTTGAAAGGCATTATTTTTTGCTGCGTAGTATAAAATCACTGAAAATCCACAAAATAAGAAAGACAGTTGTTTGAAAAAACAACAAAGGACAAAGGAGGAGAGAATAGTTTGTATGATTCTTTCCTTCTTTTATGTGGAGGATGTTATGAAAAAAAGAGATAATTTTTCAGGTACATTAGGATTTGTAATGGCTGCTGCAGGAAGTGCTGTTGGTTTAGGAAATATGTGGCGTTTTCCGTATTTAGCGGCAAAAGATCATGGTGGTGTGTTTTTACTATGTTATATTTTGTTGACAATTACGTTTGGCTTTACTTTACTTACAACAGAGATTGCAATTGGAAGAAGAACGGGACAAAGTCCTTTGACAGCGTATGGAAAAATTAATAAAAAATGGGGATGGATTGGTAGCTTAGCCTGTTTGGTACCCATTCTTATATTCCCTTATTATTGCGTGATTGGCGGCTGGGTAATGAAATATATAACCGTTTATGTGACAGGACAGAGGCAGCAGGCAGTTGACAATGATTATTTTGCTTCATTTCTTAAGCAGGGAAGTATGCCGATTTTATTTATGTCTATTTTTCTTTTTATCACTTGGTTTATTGTGTACAGAGGAGTAGATAAAGGAATAGAACGATTTAGTAAAATACTTATGCCGATATTGCTTGTTTTTGTATTATTTATTTCTGTGTATTCTTTGACTATTTCCTATACGGACGAAGCAGGGATTACAAGAACGGGATTAGATGGTGCAAAATTTTATCTTCTTCCGGACTTTTCGACCATAACAATAAAAACCTTTTTTATTACGCTGATGGATGCTATGGGGCAGTTGTTTTTTTCTATTAGCGTAGCTATGGGAATTATGATTACTTATGGCTCCTATGTAAAAAAAGACACGAATTTAATGAGTGCAATTAATCAAATAGAAATCTTTGATACATTTGTTGCCATATTGGCAGGTTTTATGATTGTTCCAGCGGTATATATTTTTATGGGAAGTGAAGGAATGGATGCTGGACCAGGGTTGATGTTTGTTTCTTTACCAAAAGTATTCCATGCAATGGGAAAAATAGGAGGATGGATGGGAGGTATTTTCTTCATCATGGTAGTATTTGCCGCGATTACTTCTTCGGTATCCATGATGGAAGCGGTTGTTTCCAGTTTAATAGATCGTTTTCGATTTTCAAGAAAAAAATCGGCTGCCATAGTAGGGGGATATGCATTTATAGGTGCTGTTATTGTTTGTATGGGATACAATAAATTGTATTTTAACGTATCACTTCCTAATGGAATACAAGGACAGATTTTGGAAGTGTTAGATTATATCAGCAATTATTGTCTTATGCCTTTTGTTGCATTTTTTACTTGTATTTTAATTGGCTGGGTGGCAGGACCCAAGGTAATTATAGAAGAAATATGTTTAGAGGGATATAGATTCAAACGAAAAAAATTGTATATAGTAATGATTAAATATATTGCACCATTTTTACTGCTTTTGTTGTTGCTACAGTCATTGGGACTATAGGCGAAGCCTTGCAATGATTTGTGCTAAATCTTCTGCAGAGTCTACAGTATCATGTAAAATCCATTGCATAAAAATATTATAAAGTGCACCAGCATAAAAATAAAAAGGGTAGGAACGAATACATTTATTTTCATCAAAGGCAGGTTGCTTTCGAATATAGTCATTTAAAGCGTCTAGTAATAAACTGTCCATTCCTGCTTTATGAAGGCATAGGGCAAAGTGTTTATATTGCTGGAAAAACAGCAAGCTTTGTAAGATGTGTTCATAACTGTGAAAGGAGTTTGCGTTATTTTGCTCTACAGTATTCATATAGTGTTCTAGAATGTATTTCATATAATACTGTAAAATTTCCTCTTTTGAGGAAAAATATCGGTAATAAGACATACGGGAAACGCCAGCCTTTGCTACAAGGTCTTTTATATGAATTTCTTTTAAGTCTTTCTTTTCCATTAACTGAAGCAATGCTTCTGCGATGTATAATTTTGCATCTTGTGCCATAGTAACCTCCTATTCCATAAATGCACTCTCGGAATCTATATAAATCGAGTCATTCTGGCTATATTTTCGATATACTGTTTCCATTTTCTCGTCATACACACTGTGTACGCACTGCGAAGATGTCATTGTATATCAAAAATCTATCTCAGAATTCTTTGATTCGTAAATTCCGAGAGCACATATAAGTTTTAAATACGCTTAATCTTAGCTTTTTCATATTGATTATAGTATATATGGTTTTGAAATATAAAACAAGTGGTTTTGAAAACTATTATAGAACAAAAAAGTGACATAAATGCCTATTTTGTAAATTGATTTCTATCTGGTTATTAACTACAATATATGTAGTTTTTGAAACTATGTTATGTAGAAAAAAGTAAGATGTTGTAGTGCGAAGGATAGAAAGTAAGTCAGAGAAAGCTTGCTTTGTTTTATAGCAAAATAAAAGTTGTCGCAGAAAGGAATTAAAATGAAAGAATTAAGAATTGGGAACAAAGTAGCAAGACTTCCTATTATTCAGGGAGGAATGGGAGTTGGTGTCAGTCGTGGACGTTTAGCTGGTGCAGTAGCAAAGGAAGGAGGGATTGGCATTATATCTACTGCACAGATTGGTTACGATTTAGAAGATTTTGACAAAGACCAGGAAGGGTGTAATCTTAGAGCTATCAGAGAGCAGATCGCAATGGCAAAAGAGATGAGCAATGGCGGATTAGTCGGTGTAAATGTAATGGTAGCATTAAAACAATATCGGGAACATGTAAAAGAGGCTGTCAAAGCAGGTGCAGATGTTGTAATATGTGGTGCCGGACTTCCTATGGATTTGCCGGAATTGGTTGTAGGTAGTGATACAAAGATTGCACCGATTGTGTCTTCTGCCAGAGCGGCAAGATTACTATTACAGAAATGGAAAAGAAAATACGATTATATTGCCGATTTTTTAGTAATTGAGGGACCAAAAGCAGGCGGTCATCTTGGATTTACGAAAGAAGATGCAGTGAAAAATATTAATTTTGATGAAGAAATAAAGGCAATTATAGCAGTAGTAAGAAACATGGAGGAAAAATACGATGCGAAAATTCCTGTTATCGTAGCAGGAGGGATTTTTGATAAGAAAGATATTGACCATGTACTTTCTCTTGGAGCAGACGGTGTACAGATTGCAAGCCGTTTTGTTGCAACCTATGAATGTGATGCTTCCGATGCATATAAACAGGCGTATTTAAACGCAAAGGAGGAAGATATTCGTATTATCCAAAGTCCAGTAGGTATGCCTGGCAGAGCAGTAAACAATGCCTTCCTGAAAAAAGTGGATGCTGGAAAAGTATGTGTAGATAAATGTTATAAATGTCTTGCAAAATGCAATCCTGCGGAGATTCCGTATTGTATTACAAAAGCACTTGTAAATGCTGTGAAAGGTGATTTGGACAATGGTTTAATTTTTTGTGGTGCAAATGCTGGTCGTATCAATAAAATTGTCAGTGTGCATGAATTGATGGCAGAATTGGTAGGAGAAACAAAAGTTGGCAGTGTTGAAACAGAAAGAATTGCCGGATAGAATTGGATAGTTAAAAAAGCAAAAACGGTGGGATATAGCTTGTGTAGGATGCTCAAGTTATATTTTGCCGTTTTATTGTGCTATAGAAACGTTTAAACTCGAAAAGCGTTGTTTCTCATAGTTATTAGTAGAAAAAATCAAAACAACAACATGCTGTTGATTTTGAATCGGGTTTGTATTATAATGTCGTTTACAAGAGGAGATAGAAAATGCGTGATGAAATAAATACGGTATCGACTCATATAAAATTGATAAATGAGTTGATTGAAAAAAAGGCGAATCAAAAATTAAAAGTATATGGCATTACCGTATCACAAATAAGGGTATTAGTTGTTTTAAAAGCAGCAGAAAATGTTACTTGTTCCATGAAAGAATTGGAAAAAATACTGAAATTGTCACAACAAAATATTGTAGGACTGGTAAAAAGGTTAGAAGAGAAAAAGTTTTTATATAGTTTTGCAGATAAAGCAGATAAACGAATAAAGCGTGTCAAATTGACAGCTTCAGGAGAGCAGTTATGTGGCAGGATTGCTTTTGAGCTAAAGAAAATGGATGAGTGGATTTTGGGAACATTGACTGAGGAAGAAAAAAAGAATTTTTCCAGTCTATTAAGGAAAATATATTCCCATGTAGTTGGGGATTCGGAATATTCGAGTCAGATATTGAAAGAATAAAAGGTATAAGAGAGGGCATTATGAGGACAGGAAAGAGGATACAATATTATCAGACATATACAGATGATTTTGTATTTAGTAAAAAGCAAGATTTTCAATTGCCAGAGGATTATGTATGGGTCAATGAAAAAAGGGGACATCAAATTTTAGAAAAAATTCTGTTAGGCATTGCTGGTGTTTTTGCAACAATTTATTGTAGAGTATTTTTGCATGCAAAAGTAGTGAATCAAAAAGCATTATTACAGTGTAGTGAAAAAGGAGTTTTTTTATTTGGGAATCATACACAGGAAGTAGGAGATGTATTTTTACCTAAGTTGCTATGTAAAGGAAAGCGATATTTTGCTATTGCATCAGCAGCAAATTTAGGGATTCCTGTAATTGGAAAATTGTTGCCATGGTTAGGAGCATTGCCGATTCCGAATGATTTTAGAAAAATGAAAGATTTTAAGAGGGCAGTTTATAAGCGAATCGAAGAAAAAAAGTGTATTGTGATTTATCCAGAGGCACATGTGTGGCCGTACTGTACTTGGATACGCCCGTTTTCTGCAACTTCTTTTCATTATCCTGTAGAGAGTAAAACTCCATCCTATGCTATGACTACGACATATCAAAAAAGAAAATGGGGAAAAAAGCCCAAGATTACAATTTATGTAGATGGGCCTTTTTATGCGGAGGAAGGACTATCGCAAAAGGAGCAGCGGGAAAAATTACGCGATACTGTATACGGGGTAATGAAAGATAGAAGCAAAAATAGTAATTATGACTATATTTTGTATAAACAAAAAGGGAAGGAATAGAAGAGTATGAACATTTTATATTGTGGGGATAAAAACATAGAGGACGGGGTAATTCTCTCTGTATTGTCTCTTTTAAAAAATGTAAAGGAAGCATTGTCCATTTATATTCTTACTATGCAGAGTGAGGATATGTATTGTAGTTGTCAGGCAGTGACAGACGGCACGATAGAATATTTGAATCAAAAAGTGAAGCAAAGTAATATAGAGAGTTTTGTAAAAAAAATAGATATGACAAAATATTTTCAGGAAGATAGACCAATGGCAAATTTAAAGACTCGTTTTACACCGTTTTGTATGTTGCGGCTTTATGCGGATTTGGTGGAGGAACTTCCGGATCGTTTGCTTTATTTAGATAATGATGTCATTTGCAGGGGGGATTTGGAAGGCTTTTATTATCAAGATATGCAGAACACAGAAATAGCGGGTGTACTGGATTATTATGGCTCTTGGTTTTTCAGAAAACAATTTTGGAAGAGAGATTATGTAAATTCAGGTGTATTGCTTTTAAATTTGGAAAGAATAAGGGAAACAAAACTATTTGAACAGTGTCGGAAAAGATGTAGAGAAAAAAAGATGTTTATGCCAGACCAATCCGCTATCAATAAATATGCTGTCGAAAAAAAATTGTGCAATCGCAGATATAATGAACAGAGAAAATTACATGCCAATACCGTATTACAGCATTTTACGACCAGTTTTCGCTTTCTACCATGGTTTCATAAAGTAAGTGTAAAACCATGGCAGATAGAAAAGATGCATACGGTACTTAAATTACATGAGTATGATGCACTTTTGGAAGAATATGTGAATGTACAAGAAGGGATACAAAACAGTAAGCAGAAGACAGAAGGAGGAGTTGCATGAAACCGATAATACCTGTATTTTTTACAATTAATGATGGGTATGCACCATTGTTAGGGGTGGCATTACAGTCTATGATAGAGAATGCATCTAACGAATATCAATATCATATTCATATTATTCATGAAGATGTTTCGGCGGAAAATCAGAAAAAAATATGTGCTCTTGGAGGGGATAATTTTAAAATTGCATTTTCCTCCATGGAGAAATCTTTAGAAGATATTACGAATCGAACGGAAAATTATCTTCGTTGTGACTATTTTACAATGACAATTTATTTCCGTTTGTTTATTCCGGAAATGTTTCCACAGTATGACAAAGGAATTTATATTGATAGTGATATTGTTGTACCGGGAGATATTTCTCAGTTGTACAATATTGATTTGAAAGACGATTATATTGGTGCCTGCCCGGATCATTCTGTTTCTAATGTGCCTCCGCTTGCAAAATATATGGAGCAGGGGTTAGGAATTGATAAATATCAGTATGTGAATTCAGGTGTATTATTGATGAATTTGCAGAAGATGCGGGAAAATCAGTTTGGCGAACACTTTTTGTCTTTGTTAAAGGAATATCACTTTGATTGTGTAGCACCAGATCAGGATTATCTAAATGCCATGTGCTATGGAAAAATTTGTTTTTTGGATAAGTGCTGGGATGTGATGCCAAATAAAATGGAAAAAGAACCGTTCCATGATCCGAAACTAATTCATTACAATTTGTTTGACAAACCATGGTGTTATGATGGGATTCAATACGAAGACTACTTTTGGAATTATGCTAAAAAGACTGTATTTTATGAGGAATTAAAGAAATTTAAACAAGAGTATTCAGAAGAGCAGAAACAATCAGATAAGGAAGCTTTTGAGCGGCTACTAAAGAAGGCAGAAATGATTCCGGATACAGAGATTACATTTAAAAAAGTATATGAAAGTGGAGTAAGCGTAAGATTATGATAATAGGGAAAAATAAACAACAGGTAATTCAAAATATTGAACAGGCTGCAAAAAACGAAGATTTTTATGCAAAAGTAGAGGTGGATGATCCGGAACTTTCTGTAAAAATGGAAAATCGTTTGTTAAAGAAATACTTAAGAACGAGAAAAAAAATAGGATATATCATTAGAAATATTGCTGCAAGAGCGATTGTGGATACGGCATCCAGAGCGATAAATCGGACAACCGAATATGAGGGATTGGAGAATGTCAAAAACATAAAAAGCGGAGCGATTGTGACAAGCAATCATTTTAATCCTGTGGATAATACTGCTGTGCGAATGACGGTAAAAAAGACAGGAAGAGGAAGATTGTATATTGTAAGCCAAATTAGTAATCTTGCAATGGGAAGCTGGATTGGTTTCTTAATGCGTTTTACGGATATTATTCCAATTTGTGCAAGGAATAAAAAGTATATGAATCATCAGTTTGCACCAATTATACAAAAATTAGTAAGGAAAAAGCAGTGGGTGTTAATTTATCCGGAGCAGGAGATGTGGTTTAATTATCGAAAACCTAGACCACCTAAAAGAGGTGCCTATTATTATGCAGCTAAATTTAATGTTCCAATTGTTTCTCTTTTTGTAGAAATCAGAGATATGGAAGAAAAAGAAAATGATGAATTTTATAAAGTAAAATATATTGTACATGCACTTCCAGCTATTTATCCATCCCCGGATTTGGGTGTCAAGGAAAATAGTGTTCGCATGATGCAAACGGATTATGAACAAAAGAAAGCAGCTTATGAAAAGGCGTATGGAAAAGCAGTAGACTATACATTTGATTTGTCTGATATTGCAGGATGGATTGGTGAAAAATAAAAAGATAAAAAAGATCTTTTAAGTAGATAGGGGAAATGACCCAAATCTATTTAACACTATCAAGAAAGTCCCCGCCCACCACTTATTGCTCTACGCAATAGAAGTGGTGGGCGGGGACTTTCTTATATCAGGAGGGGGCACAAGCCCTCTTCTGATATGCTGCGATAGCAGCTAATAGTGTTATGAGCAAGTAGCAGAGCGGATTGCGAATATCCACTTGACATGGTCTTTTTTTCTCTATATGTCCACTTTGTTTGGCTATAGGATAGTTTGGTCTATAACAGGGTGTTGACAAACTGTATATAACTGTATATACTGTATATATGCATGGAGGGAGAGTGAAATAAAAATGAAGGAAAAAGAAAAAAGCTTATTGAAAGTATGTGATTTATGTAAAGCCTATGAACGGTTTGCTTTACAGGAGATTTGTTTTTACCTAGGGCCGGGTTATATTTTGGGGGTCATAGGAAAAAATGGTTCCGGCAAATCTACGCTGATAAGAACGTTACTGGGTAGCAAAAAGGGAACAGGCCAAGTACAGCTTAACGGTTGTTCCTGGAGGGATGTAGTTGCGTATAGAAAGCAAGTAGCGTTTGTATTAAAGGATACTCCTTTTCCTGAGATCATGAACGCGAGAGATTGTGGAAACTATTATGGAAAGTGGTATGATGGATTTGATTTGAAAAAATATTTACATTATTTAGAACAATTTCAGATTCCAGAAAAACAATCAATAGGTAAACTTTCCACAGGGCAAAGAATCCGTCAGCAATTAGCATTTGCGTTGTCTTATGAGGCAAAGTTATATCTGTTTGATGAAGCAACTGCAAATCTGGATGTAAAGTTTAGAGATGAGGTGTATCAGATAATAAGGAAACTGGTGGCAACGGAAGAAAAAAGTGTTATTTTTGTCAGTCATCTAGTAGAGGAACTGGAACAGTTTGCAGATTACGCATTATGGCTTCATCAGGGAAAAGAAAAATATTTCGGTACTATGGAAGATTTAAAAGAAAAATATCGTATTGTGGAAATGAGTAAAGCGGAACTTGTGAATCAGTTTCAATGCAACGAAAAGGATATTTTGATTGGTAGGGAAAATTCCCATCATCAGGAATATTTGCTGCGAACAGAAGTTGTTAAAAATTGCCCCAATTTGCTGGAGTATAGTCGTTATGGAACAATCAAAGAATTGATGTATTATTTAGAAAAGGTGGAATCGATATGAGAGAGGCAATAGAAGAAATTAAGATGGAGGCTGCAAAAAAGCCCGTATTGTTTTTGATAGAGGTAGCGTTTTTGGTTGCGTTGCTTGGAACTGGTTTTTTGTCTGATACTTATGATCCATTTGTGGTGTGGATGTTTTATGCAATCGTTGGAATCAATACAACTACGATGATGTTGTTTGGAGAAAGTGAAATTGATTTTTTTCTGCCAAGGACAGAAGAACAATTTATACAGACAAAATGGAAGAAAACGGTATTACAAGCTATTCTATATACAAGTGCAGTGACTATTAGCTATGCGAGTATGCTTGTTGTTATGTGGAAAAAGAATGCCTGCCAGATAGGAGGAAAGGAACTGTTTCTTTTATTGGTTGTCATCGTATTTTCTTTTTTGCAATATATGATACTAAAAATTGGTGTGATTGGGGAAGTTTATCATCCGGCTGATACTGTTCATGCAGGAGAGGCTGGCTTTGGCAAAGAGTTAAGAGGGGAATTGTTGCGAAAAATATATTTTTTCCTGTCTATTTTCTTTATGGGAGATGTGGTTTTGGTGGATGGCCCGGAAATGGAACGCTTTAAAACGGTTCTATCAAAATTTCCGATTTTATTACGGCTTCAAGGAGGCAATGGTTTGTTTATTCAGGTGCTTGTATTTCTGCTCTTAACGGTACTTTTGTTGCTGGATTTAAAAAGACAGTGTGCAGATTTGGGCATAGGTGAGTATAAAGCGGAATGATGTGTGTGGTGAAAAAAGCAAAAATAGAAAGTAGGAACAATTATGAATATAAAGATACAAAGTAAAAGTGGAATACCAATTTATACACAGATTGCCCGACAACTAAAGGAAGAAATTATAGCAGGAAATTTGAAAGCAGGAGAGCCACTGCCTTCTATTCGGGGGCTTGCTAGTGATTTAAAAATCAGTGTAATTACAACAAAACGTGCATATGAAGAACTAGAACAGGAAGGTCTAGTGTATTCGGTACCGGGAAAGGGATTTTATGTAGATGACCCAGACCTTGCCTATTTAGAAGAAAAAAAGACACTGGGAGTACAGGAAACTGTAACCGATGCATTGAAACAATGTAAAGCTGCAGGGCTTAGTAAGGAAGAAGTGATGGATATGGTTTCTATTTTGTGGGAGGAATAGGTATGTTTCAGGCAAAAGAGGTTAAGTATGAACAGAAGATAAAAGGAAAAGATAGAGTTTTTCGGTTGAAAAATATTTCCTTTTCCATGGAGGATGGATATTTTCTTGCACTTTTAGGAGAAAATGGAGCAGGGAAAAGTACGTTATTACGAGTGTTAAATGGCATGGTTGAGGCGGAAACAGGACAGATTTGTATGAATGAATGGTCCGTAAAAGAACATTTAAAAGCATTTCGTGAAACGGTAGCTTATGTGGGAGAGGAACCAATCTTTTTTTCTGACATGACTCTACAGGAAAATATAGAAATTTTGCAACATTGCTATGCTAATTTTTCGCTGGAATTCTTTCGAGAATATCTTACATTATTTGAAATTCCAATGGGAAACATGGGAAAACTTATAAGCGAATTTTCTTCAGGAGAGAAAAAGAGGATTGAGTTGGCATTTGCATTAGCAAAGAAACCAAAACTGCTGTTATTAGATGAACCAACCGCAAATTTAGACCCTGTATTTCGGACGGATTTTATGGAACTTTTACAGAAAAAAATTGCAGAAGAGAATATGAGTATTATTTTTTCTACCCATATTCTTGCGGATGTGGAGGATATTGCAGATTACATTTTACTTTTACAAGAGGGAGAAATGACAGACTTTGAAGAAAAAGATGCGATACTTGATAAATACGGGGTGGAAGAGTTAAGACAGTTGATTGGAGGCAGGGAAGATGGAAAGAAATGTAGCGAAAAAATGGAAAGATAGGGGCGTATATTTTTCAAAATGGCAAAAAGGTATGCTTGTTGCATATGTAGCGATTTATTTTCTAGCTTATATTTGGGCGATAAATCTAACCGTAACAGTATCGTTGTTTTGTCTTTTTCCTGTCTTTGCTACCTATTTGCTTGGCAGTGTGTGTAATTGTTGGTGTAATCAATATTTATATTATGAAAAAAGAGAAATAAATGGAATAGTAGAACGAAAACCGGTTATAGAAATTTTGAAAGCACATCCCTTAGATGCAGACACCTATTTTGGTGTGATTCGAGAAAAAATATGGTACATTTCTGTTTTGGTATTGCTGTTAAATATAGTTTTTATGTCAGCCATTGGATTTATAAAAGATATTGCGTCAGAAAGAAACATAACAGCGATTGGTTTTTCCTTCTTGCTGATGCTTATTGTTCAATTAGGGATGCCATATGGAATTTGGTATTTAAAGAAAAAAGAGTTTGTGCAGGTTCAATATGGGAAAAGGGGTATTTTTTCAGGAAAACTATATGCTGTTTTAAAATCTATTCTGTGGATTGTTGCAAGGCTGTTGGCTTTGCTAATTCTTTTGTTTGTGGGGGGAACTATTGGAAGAAGATAATCGTTTAGCAGAAAAATAGCTAGAAAAGACATCGACTTGACGAAAAAAAGAATTGTGGTATAATTGAAATAGTTTACTAGCGAACTAATTGGAGGAATTATGGATGTGAATGATGTGGTGCAATCCAGCGTACTTGTAAAAAAGTTATTAGAGAAGAAAATTGCACCGATTATGAAAGAGTACGATTTGCGTATAGTGGAATTGGATATTTTGTTTTTTTTATCCAAGGATGAACATTTGGATACAGCGAAAGAAATTATGCAAAAAAAGCATTTATCAAAAGCACATATTTCTAAATCAATCGATAATTTAAAAAAACGAAATCTAATTCGAATTTCCGAAGATGCACAAGATCACAGGATATTGCATATTGCCCTAGATGAAAGTGCATATGAAGTGGTTGATAAAGTAATGAAGGTGTATGCGGAGTGTTTACAGACCATACATAAGGGAATTACAGAGGAAGAATGGGAAATTGTGCATAGAGTGCTTCACAAAATGTTACAAAACATTGAGGAGGCAATCTGACAAAATATATGTAACTGTTCGGAAAAGTGCAGTTACATATATTTTTAAGAAAATAGTTCACTAATGAACAAAATAAGAAAGAAAAAGAATGGGTATTATAACAGAATGAAAGAGAGGTAGTAGAATGGAAAAAATAACTTCATATACGAAGAAACAGGCGGCAATTTGTGAGAAAAATGATAGTATTAACAAAGAATTATATTCTGAATATGGTGTAAAAAAGGGATTAAGAGATGAGCAGGGACAGGGTGTTCTGACAGGACTTACGAATATTTCATCGATTAAGGCATTTGACAATGTAGATGGGAAAAAGGTAGCTTGTGACGGAGAATTATTATATCGTGGTTATGATGTAAAAGAATTGATTTATGGATGTAGAAAAGAAAAATACATTTTTGAAGAGGGAGCATATCTATTGTTGTTTGGTGAATTGCCAAATAAGGAGCAGTTAAAAGAGTTTCGTAAATATTTGTCAGAAAGCATGAAATTACCTACAAACTTCACCAGAGATGTTATTATGAAAGCTCCTAGTGCAGATATTATGAATTCTATGACAAGAAGTATTTTGACATTGGCATCTTATGATGAAAAAGTAGATAATCTGGACATTGATAATGTACTTCGACAAAGTATGATGTTAATTAGTACATTTCCGATGTTAGCGGTATATGGGTATCATGCATATAACCATTATGAAAATGATGATAGTATGTATATCCATAGACCAGATGAGAACTTATCTATAGCAGAGAATTTTCTTCGTTTACTGCGTCCGGATATGCAATACACAGAGTTAGAGGCAAAAGTATTAGATGTAGCCTTGCTTCTTCATATGGAACATGGAGGCGGAAATAATTCAACCTTTACAACCAGAGTTGTTACTTCTTCTGGTTCTGATACCTATTCAGCCATTGCAGCAGCCATGTCATCGTTGAAAGGAAAAAAACATGGTGGTGCAAATCTAATGGTAATGAAAATGATGGACGATATTCGTGCACATGTATCCGATTATCATGATCAGGAGGAAATCGCACATTATCTTACGAAAATTTTGCGTGGAGAGGCCTTTGATAAAAAAGGATTGATTTATGGAATGGGACATGCAGTATACTCTTTATCTGATCCACGAGAGGTAGTATTTAAAAGTTTTGTAGAACAGCTTGCAAATGAAAAACATTTGGCAGACGATATGGCACTATATAATAATATTGAAGCACTTGCACCAAAGCTTATTGCAGAGGAGCGAAAAATATTTAAGGGTGTCAGCCCGAATGTAGATTTTTATAGTGGATTTGTGTATGAAATGCTTGGAATACCAAGAGAATTATATACACCATTATTTGCAATTGCCAGAATTGCAGGATGGAGTGCGCATCGAATTGAAGAACTGATTACAACGGATAAGATTATTCGCCCGGCATATAAAAGTTTGGCAGAAAAAAAGGAATATATTAATAGAGAAAATCGATAATAAAGAAATCATTCTTTCAACTTCTATAGTTGTTAGAATGATTTTTTTACTCTATAGGAAAGTGTGCCTATAGAGTAAAACGCTCCGCGGGATGTGCAGACACATATTTTACTTAACGAGGTACGAGTTTAGTAAAATAGCGTACAGAGTAGATGCGAAAGGAAGCTGGTTGCAAAAGCGTGCAACCAGCATCTGGCACGCAAAGTGGAGCAAGTCTCTCATAAGTGAGGGATATAGGGAGTTGACGTGGACTTGTCCACTTTGTTCTTTGATCCGAAAACGGGTAAAAAATGTTAGCCAATAGACTTGACGAGTGCTAAAATGAGTGGTATAACTAAGTTAATGGAAAGGTGTCAGAGTCAATCATCTAAGAATGTTTATATAAAAAAGGAGGAATAGGTTATGGTTACGAGGATTATATATAACTTAATGCTGTTGCCAGGAGTAAAATATTATTTTAATAAGGATATGTTTTATGTAGAAGGCAATGCTTTGGAAAATGGAGAGGAAATCCTATTCCTACTTCAAAAGGAAGAAAAGAAGAGAGAAGAATTAAAGGTAGAGGATTTCTTACCCATTGCAGCAATTGGAGAAAAGAAAAAAGAAACCGAAGATGGAAATGTAGAAATTTTGATTCGAGACCGTGTGAGAGTGACAGCGCTTTATCATGAAGATGGAACATGGAGTGCTGATTATGAACCTTGTGCAGAAGTGCTGGATTTTACGGAGGAAGAAAAAAAGGCGCTTTACAAGGATGTACAGGAAGAATTTTTGAAATTTATGCGTAACTTTCAATGGGATATTCGTACAGCAGCCTATTTGATGCATATTGATACGCTTCCGCAGTTTATTTGCGCCATTGCACCATATTTGAATATCAGTTGGGAAGATAAATATGCGGTAATTGAAAAGGATTCTGTGAAAGAACGCTATCAGAAAATGAAGGATATTATATATGGCTTTATTGCATTGTATGAAGTTGGTGAAGAAGCAGAAAACAAGCAAAAGGAGACACAGGAGACAGCATACAAAGAAATTGCGATAAAGAAGCAGATGGAAGTATTGCAGAATCAATTAGATGAAATGCATCCGGAAAATGTGACGGATATTCGTCGATTTGAAAAAAAGATTAAAGAATCGGGAATGAATGAGGAGGCAAAGAAAGAGGCGGAAAAAGTTTTAAACCGTATGAAGCAGGAAGGAAAAGACGGCCACGAATATGGCATGCTTTATGAATATCTTGATTTCCTTACGACACTTTCCTGGAAGAAAGCACCTGCTACGGAAATCGATCTACATAAGGCAGAAGAGATTTTAAATGAAAATCATTATGGTTTAAAGAAAGTAAAGGATCGTATCATCGAACAGCTTGCAGTTATGGCTTTGAATAAGAAACAATCCGGTTCCATTTTGTTGTTTGTTGGAGCACCCGGTACAGGTAAAACCAGCATTGGACAGAGTATTGCAAAAGCACTAGGAAGAGAATATGTGCGTATCAGCCTTGGCGGTGTTCGCGATGAGGCAGAGATTCGAGGACACCGTAGAACTTATGTTGGAGCTATGCCTGGAAGAATTATGGAAGGCATGAAACGATGTGGAGTACAAAATCCTGTTATGGTATTAGATGAAGTGGATAAGCTGGTGAAAGAGTATGGTGGTGATCCGGCAAGTGCTTTATTGGAAGTGTTGGATCCAGAGCAAAATGCTACTTTTACAGACCATTATATGAATGTTCCTTATGATTTATCCGATGTGTTGTTTGTCTGTACGGCAAATACGGTGGATACCATTCCAGAACCATTGCTAAATCGTATGGAAGTGATTTCCTTTTCTGGTTACACACCATTAGAGAAGTTTCAGATTGCCAAAAAGCATTTGCTTCCAAAAGCAATGAAACGAATGGGAATTACTGCAAGCCGTATGAAGGTTACAGATGAAGCTTTAAAGAAAATAATTGATGGATATACTGCTGAGGCGGGAGTACGAGGATTGAAAAAGCAGTTGGATACGCTTTGCCGACATGCAGCAGTAAAATTAGTGAAAGGTGAGCAAAAAACATTTACGGTGAATGAAAAGAAGCTGGAAGAATTTTTGGGAGGGAAACCAAGAAGTCACGAAAAATTGGGAAAAGAAACAAAACCTGGAATTGTGACTGGACTTGCCTGGACACAGGCGGGTGGTGAAATATTGTTTATAGAAACTGCTTTTACAAAAGGAGACGGGAAAGTACAAATAACCGGACAGCTTGGAGAGGTGATGCAAGAATCCGCAAAGATTGCCACCAGTTTAGTAAAAATGATGTATCCAGAGTTGTCAGATAAATTTAAAGAGAATGATTTACACATTCATGTGCCAGAGGGAGCAGTTCCAAAGGATGGACCATCTGCTGGTATCACGTTAGTAACGGCACTAAGTTCGTTGGTAACGGGAAAAGCAGTCAATCCTAAAATTGCCATGACAGGTGAGGTATCTCTTCGTGGATATGTTATGCCGATAGGTGGACTTCCAGAAAAGCTAATGGCAGCAGAACGGGCAGGTGTAAAAACGGTATTAATACCAAAAGAAAATGAAAAAGATTTGGATGATGTTGCAGAAGAAATAAAAGGACAACTAAAGATTATTCCAATCGAGAAAATAGAAGATGCTTTGAAGATTGCATTTGCACAATAAAGAGAAAACGAAAAAAGAATAAAGAGTACGAAAAGGTGGAGTAGGTTCCTCAAGAAGGAGAGAACTGCTTCACCTTTTTATTTGAAGGAAATGAAATTTAATTGATACTTGTTATTTCATTTTACTGTGTTATAATATGTTAGTGATAACTAACAAAAGCGAAAATTGCAATGTTAAAAAAACAGGAGGAAATAATATGTTAGTAGAATTTCGGGATGTTGTCAAAACCTATGGAACCGGAGAAGGGTTACAGATAGCGGTGGATCATGTGAATTTTGAAATAGAAGAGGGAGAGTTTGTAGTTATTCTGGGACAGTCAGGTGCTGGAAAATCTACGGTACTGAATATGCTAGGAGGGATGGATCAGCCAACCGAGGGAACAGTTCTTGTGGCAGGACAAAAAGTGTCAGAAATGAATGATAAACAGCTTAGTACATATCGTGCCGACATTATTGGATTTATCTTTCAGTTTTATAATTTATTGCCGAGCCTTACCGCATATGAAAATATTGCGTTGACAAAAAGTATTGTCAAAAATGCGAGGGATGCAGATGAATTATTGCATTTAGTAGGACTGAATCATTGCAGAGATAAATTCCCTTCACAGATGTCTGGTGGAGAACAGCAGAGAGTTTCCATTGCCAGAGCACTTGCAAAAAATCCTAAGATTTTATTGGGGGATGAACCGACAGGTGCACTTGATTCGGAAACTGGAGTTATGGTATTGGAATTACTTCAGAAGTTGTGTAGAAAAGAGGGAAAGACGGTGATTTTAGTTACCCATAATGCAGATATTGCAAAATGTGCTGATAGGGTCATTCGTATGAAAAATGGAAAGATAAAAGAAAACACAGTCAATAAAAATCCATTGCCTGTAAAGGAGGTGGATTGGTAATGTTACGTCGAAAAATGTTTCGGGAATTAAAAATGAACTGGGGACAGTTTTTGTCTATCTTTTTGCTGGCATTTTTAGCCATGACAATGTTTTGTACGATGGAGGGACATGTGATTGGTGAAAATAAATCAAGAGCAACGTTCCATAAAAACTGTAATCTGGCTGATCTATGGATTTACGGAGAAGGCTTTACGCAGGAAAATGTGAATCAAGTAAAAGATCTTTCCTTTGTAAAAGATGTAGGACTTCGTATGGCAGTGACAGGTTCTGCTCCAGAGTGCGAGGGAGCACAGGTTGATATATATTTAGAGAGACAGAATATTGTAAATAAACCATATGTAATAAAAGGGGAAGCCTTTGATCCGAAGGATACAAAGGGAATCTGGCTTACAAATGCTTTCGCAAAATGTTGGAACATTAAAGTTGGCGATACCTTTAAGGTGGAATATAATGGTATTACTTTTTCAAAAAAGGTTAAGGGATTGATTGAAAGTGCGGAATATGAGTATCGTATTGCAGATAGTGATACAGATACTGATTTGAGCCATATTGCATTTGTGTATATGTCCTATGATGCCTTTCCAGTAAAAGAATATATTTTACATATGATTGAACAGGGAAAAATTACAGCAAAGAAAGTTGCAGAGAATACAAAAGTATTAGATGGGCAGTTAAAAATGCTATCAGCGAAAGGAATGACAATAGAGGATATCACACAAGATATGCTGTATGCGGCGGTAGACAAAATGGAGGAAGAAAAACTTGCAGACATTATGCCATATACGCAAATGTTGGTAAAGACAACCGATGGTTCTGCACTTACAAGAGAGGAAGAGATTGCAAAAGCGATAGATGATAATTATGCAGCGATGGTTGATGAAGATTCTATTATGGGGATTGCAAGACTCAATAGTGAAATTTCTCAACATGAAACATTTTCGTATATGTTTGTTGTGATATTTGTTGGAATAGCTGTTCTTGTAATAGCAACTTCTATGAACCGAATGGTGGAAAAGCAACGTACACAGATTGGAACTATGAATGCATTGGGAATGAAAAAACATAAAGTAATTCTTCACTATATCAGTTATAGTACATGGATTTCTTTGCTTGGCGTTATAGTAGGAATGATTGTGGGAACTTTCTATGCAAGCCCGTTTATGGTAAAGTTATTTGCACAATGGTATATTGTACCAGGATTAAAAGCTGGATTTGATAGTAGTTATTGTGGAATAGCAGTTCTTATAGTAGTTGTATGTGCAGCAGCCTCCTATATAAGTTGTCGGAGACTTTTAAAAGTGAAACCTGCTGAAGCACTTCGACCGGCTGCACCAAAGCAGGGAAAGCGATGCTTATTTGAAAGATTACCATTTTGGGATAAATTGGGATTTAATACGCAATACAATTTAAGAGATATATCCAGAGCGAAGCTTCGTGTATTGATGGGGATAATTGGAACCGCGGTTGGCATGCTTTTGATGGTATATGGAACAGCATGTAATCTGCTTGTAGATGATATGGTGGATTTGAATTTTCAAAAAATACAGCCGGCGGCATATCAGATGAAGCTATCACAGGATGTAAGCCTGAAAAAGGTAGATGACTTATCCAATAAGGTATCTGGGGAACTTGTTATGTCTGACCAGATTGAAATTGCAAAGAAACCGAATGCTTCTTCCGACCAAAAGAAAAAAGAAAGTCTTACTGTATTAGAGGGAAAAGGCTTGTATAATATTGTAGATACAAAGCAAAAGGTCATTCGCTTGCCAAAAGGTTGCGTGGGATTGAGTCGAAAGCTTTCTGCAGATATGGGCTTGAAGGCTGGAGATACTTTTTATTGGCATATCTATTCTAAGAATGAATGGTATAAAGCAAAGGTTGGAGTGATTTATCAAAGTCCGGAAACACAGGGAATTGCATATCTTAGAGAAGATTTTGAAAAGACAGGAGCGCAGTTTACCCCATCTATGTTGTGTAGTGATGAAGACTTAACCGCTTATGACAATTTGGACTATGTAACGGGAGTTAGTAGCAAAAAGGATATGGAGGCGGCGTATAGAACTGGTATGGAATCTGTTAATATGATGGTAGTTATGATGCTGGTATTTTCAACTATTTTGATTGTTGTAGTGCTATATAATTCAGGAAATCTGTCGTTCCATGAACGCGTAAAGGAATTTGCTACCTTGAAAGTGCTTGGTTTGCAATCGGCACAGATAAGAAAGATATTAAGCATTCAAAATATCTGGTTGTCAGTAATTGGAATTTTACTAGGAGCACCATTGGGTAAGGCAAGTTTAAATGCTATGATGAATAGTAATGGAGAAAACTTTGATTATAACCTGATGATTCATCCATCCAGTTATATTACTTCGGGAATACTTGTTTTAGTCGTATCTATGCTTGTTAGTTTTATGTTTTCCAAACGAATTAAGAACCTTGATATGGTAGAGGCATTAAAAGGTGCAGAATAGCAAAATAGGGATGTCACTTACAATGTGGCATCCCTATTCATATGTCAAGAATATTCGCAATCCGCTTTGTTACTTGCGCATATAAAAGATAGTTTGTTTATTGTTTTGGAGTATAAATTGCTACTGTAATAGTACCATCTTTATTTAAAGAATAGGTTTCTAACCATAGGCTGCTTAGTCCTGCTTCATTATAACTATAACCGAAGTGTTCAGACATACCGATTTTGTTATCTGTAAAATCATATTCTGGATAAACGCTGCCTACAATGTTTCGTCCTGTTTTTTTGTCTTCATAACTGTAACGAGCTACCCCATTTTTTGGTGTGATTGTTTGAACCGAATCTTTTATTACATCAGCATACTGATCAATGTTTTCAGGTGTAATCTTAGCAACCCATTTTTCTATAGACTTATCCGTAGAATCTGTGTTATCTGCTTCTGTTTTAGAGTCTGATTTCTCCAATTTTTTCATAAATTGTTTTACTTCATCTGCATTTGCCTTACTTTTATCAATTGGAAGTGTAAACAGTGCATTTACGCCAGTATATTTTTTATTTCTTGCGATTTTGCCTGTTTTCTCATCATAAGTAAACGCGTCTTTTTCGAAAAAGGTAGTATCGGAAATGCCAAGATAAATAGTGTGGTCGGCAAACTTTTCAATATTATCGCATTCTGTGATACGATACAAGGTATTATCCTCTACGAACTGTTCGTAACCACCATCTAATGTGAAAGAGTTGACTTTCCAAGGCTCAAATCCTTGAATATAAGGAGATACCAGAAAGTTCTTTTCGTACCACTCATCTTTGGATAAGGTTTTGTTATCTGTCGTTTTAATCGCTACAACACTGTAAGTGCGTTCCGATACTAATTTGTTGTCCTTGAAGTATTCAGACAAATTTTTACCAGAGGTGATACCAAGTAGTGTAATATCATAATCTTTAAAGTGTTGTGTTTGGTTTATTTCGATGGAATGTTTGCCTTTAAAAGCATCCGATAATTTGTTATTATCCATTTTTTTTGCTACTGTGGCAGGTGATAAATAATGATATGCAGCATAAGTTGTTGTTGCACCAACACAAAGAGCACAGGTTAAACCTAATAGAACAGGGATTTTTTTGAATTTTTTCATAGTTTTGCTTCCTTTCTGATTCATACTGTTTATAATTTTTTGGTTTACCCAAAAATCAGGTTCTTCTGTGGGTGTAAGGGCTTGTTTTAATAAATCATCAATGTTATTATTCATTTCTATATACCTCCATTTCCTTTGTGATTTTTTTTCTGGCCTGATGTAATCTGCTTTTTACAGTGCCGCTGGGAATTTTTAAAATTTGTGCAATTTCTTTTAATGTTAATTCATCCATATAATAGAGTAAAATAACGAGTTTCATTTTTTCTGGTAAACCTTCAATAATTGTCCGAACTTTTTCTTTTTCCATTTTCTCTATCATCAGTTCATCTAAAGACTTAGAAGATACGGGAAGTTGCTCTATAGATGCATCCTCCGATAAGGACTGCATAGGAGCAATACGTTCTCTTCTTGCATATCTTCGTTTTTTGCTTCGCCATAAGTTTACAGCAATGCCAAGCAGATAGCTTTTGGGATTCCTATTTGTATCAATGTTGTTTAATTCAATGGCTTTTAGAAAAGTATCCTGATATAAATCATCTGCATCGGTTTTGTTTTTTGTCAGTGCTTTACAAAAAGAATAAATTTCTTTGCCATAATCTTTAATATAGTTTTCTAATTGTTCTTTGTTCATAAGCATTCTCCATAATATTAAGTAGACGTCTAATTAAAAGGGAATATCTTTTACCCTTACATAAATATATTGGTTACAAACAGAGAAAAGGTTCATTTTTATGTTTCCATATTTTGAAAAAAGTATATGTATCTATTATTAGGAAATGAAAGAAAAGTTGTTTTGTAAATATGCGTAGTTATCTGACGTTCTTAATCATTTTATCATAAGTTGTATAGTAACATGGAATTTTGCTGTAAAAAATAGATAATGTATATTTTTATTGAAAAAAATAAAAAGGAATATTCTTAGTTAAAAAACATAAATATTATTGACAAGATTGCTTTATTTATGGTAATCTAAATTGTTGTGAAAAACAGTAAGAAAAAATGAAGGAGAGAAAAAATGAACGAACAAAAGCAAGAACAAAATTTTGATCAAAATGTAAATGGTCAAAATCAATCAGGAAACGGTGTGTCACCACTTATGGATTCGACAGGTACCAAAAGTGGGAAAGGATCAAACAAAAAAGGCAAAATGATTGCGACGGTTGTAGTAGCATTGCTTGTTATAATCATAGCAGGTGCATCAATGATTACTTTAAATACCAGCGTTCGAAATCAAATATTTATGTCTGCTTTAAGTCCGAAAGAGTATTATTTAAAGACGGAGATTAGTAATATTGAAAAAAAGGCGAAGCAAATTGCAGATTCTTATGGAAAACAAGTGGAACTTATGGAAGTACAAAAGAAAAAGACCATGAAAAATTCGGTTGCTCTTAAAGTTTCTGTAGATGATACATACACAAGTATGTTGGGATTGGATACGTTATTTCCTTTAGAATTAAATACAGGCATCACAGCAGATTTAAAAAATAGTGCTGAGCAGGTAGATATGGAATTAAAGCTTGGCGGAGAGTCATTTATTGGAGCAAATATGTTTATGAATATAGGAAAAGAAAAATATGGAGATACCTATATTCAAATTCCACAGATTAGTTCAGCCTATTTATTTACTTCTATGCAAGATATGGCAAAAGAAAAGGAAAATGAAAATGTAGATGCATATTTTAACTCTTTGAAAAAGTTTTATGGCAATTATTTGGACAAACCTACCTCTAAAACGTTGGTAGCTGAGTTGATTTCCAAATATGGAAAGACGGTTTGCGAAGGATTAAAGGATGTTAAACTGGAAAAAAATGTGAAATATACAGTTTCTGGCACAGCAAAAAAAGCGACAAAAGTAACCATTACAATCACAGAAAAAGATGCACAGAAAATGTTAGAAAAGTTAGTGGACACTGCTTCTAAAGATAAGAAATTAAAGAAAGAATTGGTTCGATTAGAGGCATGTACAGAGAAAGAGTATGAGAAAGGGATTGAGAAATTAAAAAAAGCAATAGATGAGACAGAGAAGGAAGAGGCTGAGAGTAACAATACAGTAGTTATGAATGTTTGGATTGACAAACAGGGAAATATCCTAGGAAGAGATTTTAGTTCCAAAGGCGATGGAGAAGAAAATGCATCTACTTTATATTACCACATGCTAAGCAACGGAAAGACGGACTATTTTGAAGCTGGGGCAACTGGAAATGATACAGATGATTTTGTTTTGACTGGAAATCGTACAAAAGAGAAAAAAGGATATAAAGGAGACATTATTTTTACATCGAAAGAGGATAAAGAAAGTGAAAATAGTGTAAAATTAAGTTTTGATGAGGTTGCATTGGTTGATGAGGAGTATGGTTCCTATAATGGTAACTTTACCCTAGAATATAATGGTGACAGTATGGTCCAGTTAGAGGACAGTAATATAAAACTTACATTAAATGGTGGTGAAAAGGAACAAAAGGCTGTTCTAGAAGCAATCCTCGCTGGACAAAGTGTTGGTAAGATTGAGTATAGCCAGAATATGAAAGAATGTGACAAAGTATCTTATCCACCGAAGGGAGAGAGTTATTCGATTAATAACGCTGAACAACTTGAAAAATATAAGGACACTATTGATCAGGATGCAGTAAGAGCATTAGAGGAGAAGGTAGAAAGTTTTGTTTCTTTATTTGGTTCTCTTTTGGGGTTAGATTCCTCTACATCTAGTAATTGGATAGGCGGAAGTGATAACACAGATTCCTTCTCATTAGAAGATGATGATAGTTTAGATGATTTCTCATTTGATGATGAAGATTATAGTAATGATGATTATAATATAGATGATTATGACAATGAACTATAAGAAACGGAAGCTATGCTGAAAATTATATAAAGATTGGATTTGCCTAGAGAATATACAAAATAGTAATGCGTATATTCTCTAGTTGTTTTTTCTCTCATAATCTTATATAGTAAATATATAGCTATTCAAAGGTTTCGGCTCATCATATGCAACCTGCACTGCCATGCCTGTGTTTTAAGTGCAGGTTGCACATGATAAGACATTAAGGACGATATTCTGGATAGTTATAGCGGTGATTAGGTAATTGGGAAACTCAATTTATTCTATGAATTTTTGTGCAAAACTTACATATCAACACAAGGCACGCTCTTGCTGCCCGACACTCGTAGCGGTACATAAGGCACCTTGATATGTAAAGTTGCACAAATAAAATGTAGTTTATTGAGAGTTTCGCAAACACCTAGTAAGATGATAAAAGAAAGGTGGAATTGCATGAATCATGTGAAAAAAGTAGTCAGGGAACTTAGTCTGTTTAATCTATTGTTTCTTACATTATCTGGGATTATTAATGCCTTTGGTGTTATTGTTTTTTTGGCACCAGTAAAGTTATACGATAGTGGTATTTCTGGAACTTCTATGTTGATTTCGCAACAGACTCCGTCATGGTGTAGTTTATCACTAATATTGATCTTGTTAAATATACCAATTTTTTTGTTGGGTTTAAAGGCGGAGGGCATTCGATTTACGGTGTATTCAATTTACACTGTTATTATATATTCCTTAGCAGCTTGGGTGATTACAGATGTACTGCCGATTGATGTTAGTATAGTATCTCCATTAGCAGGAAACGATTTGTTTTTATGTGCTTTGTTTGGCGGTATTATTTCTGGATGTGGCAGTGGAATGGCAATCCGTTTTGGAGGAGCTATCGATGGAATTGACATTGTGGCGGTTATGTTTGCTAAAAAAATAGGAATTAGTATTGGTAATTTTGTAATGGTTTATAATGTACTTTTGTATGTTGTCTGTGGTATTATCATTGGAAGCTGGATTTTACCTTTGTATTCTATTGTGACATATGCGGTGGCATCGAAAACAATTGACTTTTTTGTGGATGGATTTGATCGCTCAAAAGCAGCATTTATCATTACAACAAAAGCGGAAAGGGTTTGCAAAGAACTTTCGGAAACCTTTGAAAATGGAGTGACTATTATTGATGCGAAGGGATATTATTCAGGGACAGAAAAGTCGATGATTTATTTTGTAATGAATCGATTTCAGGTAGGAAAAATGAAAACACTCGTTCACAAGATAGATCCAAGAGCATATATCGCAATTAATGATGTGGCAGATATTTATCCAGCCAATTTGGAAACAGATCGCCCTAAACAGAGTAGCCAAAAAGAATTGGAAAAGGATTTTCAGGATATGGAGCGGTCCACGGTGGAGGAATAAAATTGAAAAACTGTTCAGAGCATTTATGTATCTGAACAGTTTTTTATTTAATAAATTTGGTGTTCTTTGTCTGCTTTATAGTCATTAAATAGTTGTAAACAGTCTTCTCTGTCTAGTTCTTGCTGTGTAAGCAGATTGTTTTTTCCGTCTAAATAATCGTAAAAGTTATCATCACGAAAACCTATATTATCCGTATCTTTACGATTGCAACCATAATAGAGTGTTGTGATATTAGACCAAAGAGTTGCTCCGAGGCACATTGGACAAGGTTCAGCAGTGGTATAGAGTTCGCAACCACTTAAATCGTGTGTACCTAAATTTTTACAGGCATCCCGTATGGCTTCCATTTCGCCATGGCAGGTAGGATCTTTTTTTGATAAAACACGATTGTGTCCTCTGCCAACGATATGACCGTCTTTTACAATAACAGAGCCAAAAGGACCACCGTCATGTGCATGAATACCTACATAGGCTTCTTTTATTGCTTCTTTCATATAGTTATTCATATAGTTCCCTCATTTCTTGTAGTTTTATATAAAGTATATCTGATGAACAAGGAAAAGACAAGACAAGTATAGGACTATTACTTGCAAAATTGGAGGATTTCCGTTATGATAAGAGTGTTTTAAATACAAACTTGACTAGGAGGAGAAGCAACATGAGAAAACAAGTAATGAGTGCCTGTTTGTTGGCTGTAACGATTGCAACGATAAACGGGTGTGGAAATAAGGCATCAACGGTAACCAATACAGTAGAACCTACAGAACAGACAGAGACTACAGTAGAGGCTACACAACAGGTAGAAGAAACAGAGGAACCTCAGGAAGATATTTCTACACAGGAGACTGCGTCTGTTTCACAGGGAAATAGTGATAAAAGTAATACAGATGTAAATAATACAGTGACTGAATCTACAAAGCAACCGACAACAACACAGGAAGCATCGAAAACAGATAAAAGTGATAGTAATCATACAAAAACGGAGAAAAAGACATTAGAAGGTGAGTTTTTAGGATTTGCGGATGGAAACTCTGTAGAGATTTCGCTGGAAGATGGTGTTCGTGTATTCCGTATTGGAAATGATGATTCAAAGGATGCATTGAGCAAATTAGAAGAAGGTGCTCGTTTTATATTTGAAGTAGAAGTTGCAAAGGATATTGATACGATTGTGAAGGTATTTGAGTAATAAGACACAATTTTTAAAGAAAATGGACCGATGCAACAGGAGGAAAATATGGAACTACGTTTTTTACATTTTTTGCAATCACTGCATCATCCGCTTATGGATGAGATAATGGTGTTGTGTTCAAAATTGGGAGATGCGGGTATTATATGGATTGTACTTACCATTTTATTTTTATGTATTCCTAAGTATAGAAAATGTGGATGTATGATGGCAATGGCACTTATAATAGAGGTTGTTATATGCAATGGAGTTTTAAAAAATTTAGTTGCTCGTGAAAGACCATGCTGGATTGATCATACAGTGACCATGCTTATTAAGATTCCAAAAGATTTTTCATTTCCATCAGGGCATACAGCGGCTGCGTTTGCAACTGTACTTCCTATGTTATATATGCATCGTCGGGAAGGGATAATAGCGCTTGTTCTAGCAGTGGCAGTCGCATTTTCCAGAATGTATTTATTTGTACATTTTCCAACTGATATTTTGGGTGGAATGATAACTGGAATATTGTCTGGAATTTTTGCTATTTTCTTAGTGCAAAGAATGGAAAAAAGAAGGAAAAAACATCTTGTATAAATAGGAGGAAACTTGTTTTGCGGGTTTCCTCCTGTTATTATAGAAAAGATATTTTAAGGAAGAGGTTTCGCTTGCCTAAAAGCAACATATATTATAATAGTAGTAATTTACAGAAAGGATGAAAGGAACAGATTGTAAATAGAATCAATTGTATCGTAGATAGCTTGTAAGTGTTTTTGGATGTTTTTAGGAGAGTGGATGGAGGCTTGTTATGGAAGTAAAAATAAAAACAATGGATTTTGCTCAAATTGAACAGGTGTATAATGAATGCTTATGCAAACATTTTCCTGAAAATGAGAGAAAACCATTGAAAAAAATGAAAGCAATGTGGAATGAGAAGCAATATCAGGGTGTTGGATTGTATGATGAGAAAGATGATTTTTTAGGGTATGCATTTTTTGTTATCTGCAAGAATTGTAAGTATATTTTACTGGATTATTTTGCTGTTTTAGAAGAATATCGAAATACAGGAATAGGAAGTATTTTTTTGGGAAAGATGAAGAAATATTTTCCTGACTGCCAGGGGATTATTATAGAAACAGAGGATGAGGCACTTGCGGCTTCTGAAAAAGAGCAAACGGAACGGAAAAAAAGAAATGCCTTTTATTTGAGAAACGGTGTTAAAAGAATGAATATAAAAAGTGAAATATATACAGCCAGGTATGAAATATTTGTATTACCAATTGGAGAAGGAGTAACAAGGGAAAATTGTCATGAAGATATGCTTCGGATATATCAATATATGATACCAGGGGAAAAAAATAAGAAACATGTGAGATTTTGGATGTAAGTTGCAAAAAGTATTTTTGCATTGTAATCCCAATATTTAACATACTGGAGGAATAAGAATGAAATTTATAGGTTTAAAAAAGAGAGAACAGGGGAAATTTATAACACGTTATGACTTGACATATGAAACGGTGGATCATAAAGAAAAGGTATATGAAATGATTAGCCGAGATAAAAATTTAAAAGAATTTTCGCAGTTATATCATAGAAAGGCAGATGCGGTGGTGCTAATATTGCACAATGAAGAAAAAGATAAGATTTTATTGAATAAAGAGTTTCGGATGGCTGTAGGGCAGTGGGTCTACAATTTTCCAGCAGGTTTAATTGATGAGGGAGAAACACCAGAGATGGCGGCAAAGAGAGAATTGTGGGAAGAAACCGGTTTGTCACTGGATTGTATAGAAGAAATTTTAGGGGAGAGTTACAGTGCAGTAGGTTTTTCTAATGAGAAAAATGTGTGTGTTGTTGGAACCGCATCAGGAACATTTCAGCCCAGTACATCAACTGCTGAAGAAATTGTTGCCGGATGGTATACAAAAGAGGAAGTGAAAAGATTGCTTCAGAACGCACCATTTGCCGCCAGAACACAAGCATATTGTTATATATGGAGTAAAAAATAGTAGCATTATTGTATAAAATAGTGTGTTTTCTTCCATACTACAGTTAAAAAGAAAAGAGGTTTTAGTATGGAAGAAAACAGAGAAGAGAATAAACAGGCAGATGAAGAAAAAATCAAAAAAGAAAATGAAAAATTAAAAGATGAAAAAATTTCTGATTATGGGCAGGTACTTTTAGATAACAAAAGAACGAAAACAAAGATTCAGTTATTATCCATTATAGGTGAAATAGAAGGACATGAGAATCTGGGTTCTCAAAACAAAACTACAAAATATGAGCATGTGTTACCGCAACTTGCTGCCATTGAGGACAATGAAGAGGTGGATGGGTTACTTGTTTTATTAAATACGGTGGGAGGAGATGTAGAGGCTGGTCTTGCTATCGCGGAAATGATTGCTTCTATCAGTAAACCTACAGTTTCACTTGTATTAGGAGGAAGTCATTCTATTGGAGTCCCTTTGGCGGTATCGACAGAGTATAGCTTTATTGTACCAACAGGAACTATGACAATACATCCGGTCCGAATGAGTGGTATGGTGATTGGTGTGACGCAGACATTTGTATATTTAGAGCAGATTCAGGATCGTATCTTACACTTTGTAGAAGGACATTCCGATATTTCGTATGATAATTTGCGTGATTTGATGTTGGATACAAAGCAACTTGTGAAAGATGTGGGAACTGTATTAGTAGGAGAGGAAGCTGTAAAAAAAGGAATTATTAACGAGGTTGGTGGAATGCATGCAGCTTTAACCCATTTAAAGCATATGATTGAGGAGCGAAAATGAGGGAAGAATGGCTGGATATAGAGAAGAGATATGAGTTGCGACATGAATTTCCTGATCAAATGCAGAATACACAAAAAAGAGATCCTTCCGAATGTTTTTCTGGGGAATGTTGGAATGAACAGAATAAATATGGTACAATAATAGATGGAAATCTAACTGGAAAAATGGATAAAAAAGATGAACGGAAGTGATAATTTGATTTGGTCTAAGCGGTGGGAGAAAAAACAAAAGAAAAAATATATACAACTAGATGAGGGCGGAAATAAGGATAAGATGCTTTCCGCATCACAGGAGTTATCTTATAACAATGCAAAAATTTGGCAGTTAGCATTGTTTTCTATGAATAATGCAGCAACAAATTTATATCTGGCATTGATGGGATATGTTACTTATTATGCCAATGGTATTGTTGGACTTGGTGTGTTTATCTTGTCTATGATTTTAACAGTGATGCGGGTCTTTGATGGAATTACTGATCCCGTAATTGGATATTTGCTTGACAAAACAGAAGGACGTTATGGAAAGTTTCGTCCTTTTTTGGTCGTGGGAAATTTATTGTTGTGTGGAAGCTCTATTTTGTTATTTTTTACAAATCATTTAGTGCCAAAACCATTTCGACTGGTTTACTTTGTTCTTGTATATGCCATTTATATTATCGGCTATACATTTCAAACTGTAGTAGCAAAATCAGGACAGACAATTATTACGAATAACCCGAAACAAAGACCTTTAGCTACATATTTTGATTCTATGTTTATTATGGCTGCCTACGGAGGAACAGCTTTGTATGTATCAAATTATCTGATACCCAAATATGGTAGTTTTTTAAATCCTGCCTTATTTAAAGAATTTGTTTTGACGATAGCTGGTATTAGTATGCTATGTACGATGTTGGCAATTGTAGGTATCTGGCAGAAGGACCAGAAAAAGTTTTATGATACCTGTATGCGTAAAAGGGAAAAAGTAAAAAAGAGAGATTATATAGAAATTTTAAAAAATAATAAACCGATTCGGATGCTGACCTTGGCATCTTGTTCTAATCAGTTTGTTTCCATGGTATATAGTCATACAACTGTGGGAGTTATGTTGTTTGGAATAATGATGAACAATTATTCGATAGCAGGATTGATAGGAATTGTAACCGCACTTCCAACATTGCTGGTAGTAAGTGCAGGAATAAGAATTGCCCAAAATTTTGGACAAAGAAAGGCTTTAATACTGGCTACTTGGTTTGCAATTGTATTTCAATTTGGAATGGCAATGGTATTGTTGTTTGGAAAGATAAACACGATTTCGTTTGTCCCTTCTAAAATCAATGGAGTAACAGTGTTATTCTTTCTTGCTTTTACATTATTGAATGGGTGTAAATCCATCATTAATAATATGGTGGTTCCTATGATTGCGGATTGCTGCGACTATGAGATGAGCCGTAGTGGGAAATATGTTCCTGGGCTGATGGGGGCGTTGTTTTCTTTTGTAGAAAAGGCAGTGTCTGCGTTTGGAACGGCATTTGTTGGAATTGTGCTTACTATTATCGGATTTGACAATGTATTGCCGCAGGTTTCTGATCCTGTTACTGACGTGATTAAATGGACAACCCTGTTTTTATATTGTGGGGTTCCTATTTTAGGATGGTTTTTGACCCTTTTATCTATGCATTATTATAGTTTGGATAACAAAACGATGAATAAGGTACATCGAAAAAATGCAGGAATAGAGTAAGCTTGCATTTCATAAGTAATCCAAGTATAATAAAGGTTCGAGAGATTAATATTTTGGGAGCAGGATAGTTAAGAATTTGTAACAAGTTGGGAGAGAAGTTAGTTATGGCAAAAGGAAAGAAGAAAGAACAAAAGTCTGAAAAAAAAGAGAAACAAGAGTTATCTCCATTTGAAAAAGAATTAGGATTAATGGGGGTTATTGTCGTTGCCATAATTTTTGTATTGAGTTATATGAATGCTGCGGGTGTGATTGGGCAGGCATTAAATACTCTTTCGTTTGGATTAATAGGGATACTTGCATACCTCATGCCGTTTTTTATTATAGGTGTAGCCTTTTTTTATACTGCAAATAAGGATAATGACCTATTGGTGAAAAAGGTGATATGTACCTGTATGATGACTGTAGTGTTGATGGCATTATTGCAGCTTATTACATTCCATTATGATAGTTCTTTTAATTTAATAGCTATATTTAATAATTCCGCAACACGCCGGGCTGGCGGAGGGTTAATTGGAGGAATTTTTGCTAATTTACTGGCATTATGCTTTGGTGAATGGGGTGCTTATGTAATATTATTTGCACTTTTGGCAATAGGGACAATGTTCTTGTCTGAGAAGTTATTTTTTCATAGCTTAAAGAGAAAAAGCAGTTCTGCGTATAAAAAGATAAAAGAACGTGCAGAAATTGCAGCCCAGGAATATGCTAAAGAAAAAGAGCAGGATGAATTGGACGAACTGGAAGATTGGGAAAGGGAGAAAACTCGAAAAGTAAATTTTCCGTTTTTTGATTTTAAGAAAGAAGCAAAGAGGATGGACGATTCTTCTGGAAATATGAGAGAGATTACAGGAGATTTGCAGGAAGAAGCAGCAGAAAAGCCAAAAGATGAAAATGAAGATGATTTTTTGTCCGATTTAGTAATTCACAGGGCAGATGAAGCTTTTGGTGATAGAGAAAGGGAAGAAAAAGATTCGTTTGATATTCAAATTCCTTTGTATGAACAGGAGATACAACCAGAGTTTCAAGAACCGCAAAAAACAGAATCGGATAAATTTATGGAAGAAGTGGAAAATAGTCTTCGTGGATTTGCAGATGAGTTTGAAATTCAAAAGGGAGAAGACGGAGAAGGTATTGTGATGGATGCGGTAGATGAGCAGGAAATGGTATCGCCGACACAAGCAATTTCTCAATTAGCAGCACCTATAAAAAATCCAACAGCAAAACCTGATAGTGTAGTAGCAAAAAATGCCACTGTTCCAAAAACTGAGAGTAAAGAGGTTACACAAACAGAAGTAAAAAAGGTGAAGAAAAAGAAACCAAGAAAGTATATTTTTCCTTCTCCAGAATTACTTGTGAAACCTGAAAAAAGTGAAAGTGGAATTTCAGATGAGAGTCTGAAAGAAAGTGCAAAAAAATTGCAAACCACCTTGGAAAGCTTTGGTGTAGGAGCAAAGGTTACCAATGTAAGTTGTGGACCGACGGTTACACGTTTTGAGCTACAGCCGGATCAGGGAGTAAAGGTAAGTAAAATCACTGCATTGGTAGATGATATTAAACTAAATATGGCGGCAGAGGAGATTCGTATTGAGGCACCGATACCGGGTAAGGCTGCAGTGGGAATTGAAGTGCCAAATGCTACTACTTCTGTAGTGCATTTTAGAGATTTGGTTGAAAATGCCAAATTTAGAAATCATAAATCAAAAATAGCATTTGCCGTAGGAAAAGATATTGGCGGACAGGTTGTTGTATCCGATATTGCAAAAATGCCACATTTACTTATTGCAGGTGCAACGGGTTCTGGTAAGTCTGTGTGTATTAATACCTTAATTATGAGTATTTTGTACAAAGCACATCCAGATGACGTAAAATTGATTATGATTGATCCAAAAGTAGTTGAGCTGAGTTGTTATAAAGGAATTCCACATTTGTTGATACCTGTAGTGACAGACCCGAAAAAGGCATCAGCAGCATTACAGTGGGCAGTACAGGAAATGACAGAACGATATAATAAATTTGCGGAACTTGGTGTACGTGAAATCACAGGATACAATGAAAAGGTAAAAGCGGTTGAATATGCAGAGGACGAGCGTTTTCAAAAAATGCCACAGATTGTTATTATTGTAGACGAGTTAGCGGATCTTATGATGGTGGCATCTAAGGAAGTAGAGGATGCTATTTGTCGTTTGGCGCAATTGGCTCGTGCAGCAGGTATCCATCTGGTTATTGCTACACAGCGTCCATCGGTTAATGTAATTACCGGATTGATTAAAGCAAATGTACCATCAAGAATTGCTTTTGCGGTTTCCTCTTCTGTAGATTCCAGAACTATATTAGATGGTGGTGGTGCAGAAAAACTGCTAGGAAAAGGTGATATGCTGTTTTATCCTTCAGGTTTCCCAAAACCAGTGCGTGTACAGGGGGCATTTGTTTCGGATGAAGAAGTCAATGCAGTGGTATCTTTCATTCGTGAAAAAAATGAAATGGAACAAGATGATACTTCTGCGGCAGTAGAAGCAAAAATGGAGGAAGTTGTGTCAACTGCTTCTGGTGATGGAAATAGTGCCAAGAATGATAATGATGATTATTTTGTAGAAGCAGGGCGTTTTATTATTGAAAAGAATAAAGCATCTATAGGTATGTTACAACGTGTTTATAAAATTGGTTTTAATCGTGCCGCACGTATTATGGATCAATTATGTGCAGCGGGAGTGGTTGGACCAGAGGAAGGAACAAAGCCAAGAAAAGTATTGATGACAATGGAAGAATTTGATAGTTTCATTTCTGGCTAAGGAGGAAGAAAAATGAAGGCATGGCTTGTAGTAAACGCCTTTTTAAAACAAAAGAAATTTGATGAAATCCACCAGTGGTTATGTGAGGCTGGAAAAAAACATGCAATTGAACTTGAAATAAAGACAAATGCAGAGTTACTTTCTAGTTGTATTCATAATCGGCTTGCCCTGTTAGGGCAGGCCTCTACGGTGGATTTTATTTTGTTTTGGGATAAAGACGTAATGTTGGCAAAGACGTTGGAAGAACTGGGGTTTTTAGTATATAATTCATCATTTGGCATTGAAGCCTGTGATAATAAGGCGTTGACACATATGTACCTATCAGGAGAGCATATTCCAATGCCTGATACAATTATTGCGCCAATGACATATGCTAACATTGGTTATACCAATCTGGACTTTGTTGAACAGGTGATTGAACAAATAGGGCTACCTTTGGTAATAAAAGAGTGCTTTGGCTCTTTTGGACAGCAAGTGTATCTATGCAATACATTTGAAAGTGTAATAGAACGAGTGAAGCAGTTGCAGGGAGTACCATTTTTATTTCAAAGATTTATTGAAGAAGCAGATGGAAGGGATGTTCGTTTGCAGGTGGTAGGAGACGAGGTTGTGGCAGCTATGGAAAGAAGAGCAAAGCCGGGAGATTTTCGAGCCAATATTACAAATGGAGGTAGTATGCGGCCTTATGTTCCGTCAAAAGAAGAACAAAACATTGCGGTGCAGTGCTGTAAAATTTTGAAAGTAGAATTTGCCGGAGTTGATTTGTTGTTTGATAAAGCGGGGAAATACCTTGTATGTGAGGTAAACTCAAACGCACATTTTAAAAATATATATGACTGTACAGGCGTGAATACTGCAGACTATATTATGGAACGAATTGTTACATTACATGAAAGCAAAAAGGAAAACTAGGAGCGTTTTATAAGTGAAGAATGAATGCGAGGTGTTTTAGTATGGAAAAGACAGGCTGGCTAATTTATGACCAGGAAGGAGCAGAACGAAATGCATCCTATATTTCCATGCATGTAGAAGAAGGAGAAAAACTGGGAATTCAAATAAAATTGTTGTATGCAGAATTTCTATCGTTTGGAATACAAAAGCAAAAGATGGTTGTTTTTTATAAGGGACAGCAAATAGCATTTCCGAATTTTACTATATGCAGAACAATAAATCCAGATATATCTTTTATGTTAGAACAGACAGGAGTACCTTTATTTAATCAGGCAAAGGTAGCAGAAATTGCAAATAATAAGGCAAAGACATATGCATTTTTGGCTGGTAAAGGGATTCCTATGGCAGATGCCGTATTTTTAACTGCTGAGCAATTGGAAGCAGATTGGAACAACATTGATGAAAACAGTATTATTAAGGCTGTGGCAGGACATGGAGGTACGCAGGTATTTTTAAAAAGAGAGCAGGATAAAGAGCAGATTTTTCATGGCATAAAGAATGCAGATGTGGTGGTACAGCCATTGATAGAGGGCGGAAGAGATGTCAGAGTGTATGTACTGGGGGATACAATACTGGCAGCCGTATGCCGAACAGCAAAAGAGGGATTTAAGTCGAATTATTCACTTGGTGGAGAGGTGTCATTATATACCCTATCAGAAGAAAATCGTTTATTAGTGAAAAAAATAATGGAGCAGTTTTCTTTTGGTTTGGTAGGCATTGACTTTTTGATTGATGAAAAGGGGAAACTTTTATTTAATGAAATTGAGGATGTAGTTGGTGCCAGAATGCTGTATCAACTTACCTCTATCAATCTGGTGGAAAAATATCTGCAATTTATATTAGAACAAATAAAATGAAGTGAAAAGAAGGGAAGGTAGTCACATGACTGGACAATCGAATTGTGATGTGTGTATGAATTTTATTTATGATGAAGAATATGAATGTTACATATGTGATATGGACTTAGATCAGGATGAGATGGGGCGATTTTTGACAAATACCTTTGATAATTGTCCTTATTTTAGACTGGGTGACGAATATAAGATTGTACGAAAACAGATGTAAGTCGGATTGTTGTCATATGATAAATTAAAATTGCAATAGACAGGTGTGAAATTCAGGAGTGAAGGAGTTCCTTGCGAGGATATATGAATTTTGCACAAAAAGTGAGAATGAAATAGAGTTTCGCAAATATCTAAAAAATACAAAAGATGGAGGAAAGATTCCATGAAAGCAAAACAAGATGGTAAGTCATATACAGTAAGTATTCTTGTATTTTTTTGTATCTTGTTTATGGTACTGTTAGTATATGTTTCTGGTGATGCACCACCGGAAGTGTTAAAAAAAGTTACTGGGACAGTTCAGATTGAGAAAGACACCGTTGCCATGAAGGAAGTACCCCTGTATTTTCAATGGGATGAACAATGGAAGGATAAAAAATATGCAAATGGGAATATGAAAGATTCTGGCTGTGGACCAACTTGCTTGTCTATGGTAACTGTATATTTGAAAAAGGATGAGAAAAAGACACCAGCTTGGATGGCAGATTTTAGTACAAAGAATCATTATATAGTGGGTGGGAAAACGGCATGGACTCTTATGAGTGAGGGTGCAAAAAAATTAGGTTTGAAGGTAAAACAGATTCAAAAAAATGAGACACAAATGAAGGAAGAATTAAAAAAAGGCGGAGTTATTATTTGCAGTATGGGACCTGGATATTTTACAAAGACAGGCCATTTTATTGTACTCAGCGATTATACAGACAAGGGATTTAAAGTGAGGGACCCCAATAGCAAAAAAAACAGCGCACGTATATGGACTTTTGCAGAAATGCAGTCACAGATTAAAAATATTTGGGTCTATTGGGTGTAATTTTTTTGACAGTGCTTATAGGGTCTGTTATAATGAAAACTATGCAAATAAAAAAGTTCGGAGGTAATTGGTTTGAAGAGTGATATTGAAATTGCACAGGAAGCAAAAATGCTCCCAATTCAAGAAGTAACAAAGAAACTTTCTATTACAATGGATGATTTGGAATTATATGGAAAGTATAAAGCAAAGCTTACAGATGAGCTGTGGGAACAGGTAAAAGATAAGGAAGATGGAAAGTTAATCTTAGTTACAGCGATTAATCCTACACCAGCAGGAGAAGGAAAGACTACAATCACAGTAGGTTTAGGACAGGCATTTGACAAGTTAAATAAGAAAGCTGTAATTGCTCTTCGTGAGCCTTCTTTGGGACCATGTTTTGGTATTAAAGGAGGAGCAGCAGGTGGTGGAAATTCGCAGGTTGTTCCGATGGAAGACTTAAATCTTCATTTTACTGGTGATTTTCATGCAATCACTTCAGCAAACAATTTGTTAGCTGCTATGTTGGACAACCATTTGCAGCAGGGCAATTTGTTACATATTGACCCTAATCAGGTTGTATGGAAACGTTGCGTCGATATGAATGATCGTGTATTGAGAAATATTGTAGTCGGTCTTGGAAGAAAGGTAGATGGAGTGGTACGTGAAGACCATTTTATCATTACAGTTGCATCTGAGATTATGGCAATTCTTTGTCTTGCTAATGATATGAAAGATTTGAAGGAGCGTTTAGGCAGAATTATCGTTGCATATACATACGATGGAGAGCCTGTTACTGCAAAACAGTTAAATGCAGTTGGTGCGATGGCAGCATTATTAAAGGATGCAATCAAACCAAACGTAATTCAGACATTAGAAAATACACCTGCCCTTGTGCATGGTGGACCATTTGCTAATATAGCACATGGATGTAATAGTGTTCGTGCAACAAAGACTGCATTGAAATTAGCAGATTATGTTGTGACAGAAGCAGGATTTGGAGCAGATTTAGGAGCAGAAAAATTCTTTGACATCAAGTGTCGTATGGCAGACTTAAATCCAAGTGCAGTAGTATTAGTTGCTACGGTTCGTGCATTAAAATACAATGGTGGAGTAGCTAAGGACGAGTTAAATAAGGAAAATTTAGATGCCTTAAAGAAAGGTATTGCAAACTTAGAAAAACACATCGAAAATGTACAAAAGTTTGGTGTGCCTTGCGTTGTAACATTAAATCAATTTATTACAGATACACAGGCTGAACTTGATTTCGTAAAAGAATTTTGCGAAGCAAGAGGTTGCGAATTTGCTTTGGCGCAAGTATGGGAAAAAGGTGGAGAAGGCGGTATCGCTTTAGCAGAAAAGGTTGTTGAGACAATCGAGAAAAAGGAAAGTCATTTCAAACCACTTTACGATACAAAGCTTGCGATTAAAGATAAGATTGAAACCATTGCAAAAGAAATCTATGGTGCATCAGGTGTGACTTATGATGTAGCTGCAACAAAAGCAATTCAGCGTTTGGAAGAATTGGGGTATGGTGATCTTCCAATATGTATGGCGAAAAATCAGTATTCTTTATCAGATGATCCAAAGAAACTTGGAAGACCACAAGACTTCAGCATTAACATCCGTGAGGTATATGTGAATGCAGGTGCAGGATTTGTAGTTGCAATTACAGGAACTGTTATGACAATGCCTGGATTGCCAAAGAAACCAGCAGCAGAAGGTATTGATGTAAATGATGATGGAGTAATTACAGGATTATTCTAAAAGAAAAGTCGTATAAAAATAGATATGGTAAGAAGCAGAGAGTTGCCACACTTTTGTGACAACTCTTTGTTATCTTATAAGAACAGTTATCCTATCATAAAAAATGATTTGCAAAGATGTACAAATTTATTTGTCTACTTTGTTTGATTGCAGACAAGAGAAAAATAGGGGAGGTTTTTATGAAGAAAGCATATTGGAAGAAGCTAACATGTGTGATTATGAGTATTGTTATGGTTAGCGTAAATGGCTTATGGCAAGGGGGAAAGATAGGAGCGCAAGCTGCTACAAAAGAAGATATACGATTAAAGGGAATTGATGTAAGTTATCATCAGGGAACCATCAATTGGTCGAAAGTAAAAGCAGCTGGAATTGATTATGCGATTCTTCGTTGTGGTTTTGGACAGGATTTGGTAAATCAGGATGATCTTATGTGGGAGGAAAATGCGGATGCCTGTACAGAACTAGGAATACCATTTGGAGTGTATTTATATTCCTATGCAACGACAGAAGCAAAAGCAGTAGGGGAAGCAAAGCACGTACTTCGTTTGATTGAGGATTATGATTTGCAGTATCCTGTATATTATGATATAGAAGATAGTTCCCAGAAAAGTTTAACAAAAGCTAAATTAGGAAAAATAGCACAGGCATTTGCTGACGTAATTGAAGAAGCGGGTTATGAAGTGGGGATTTATTCTAGCTATTCCATGTTTAATGATTATTTGACGGATGCAGCGTTTGATAATTATCCAAGATGGGTAGCTCGATATAATACATACTGTGGTTATTCAAAAAGTTATCATATGTGGCAATATAGCTCGAAGGGAAGCGTAAATGGCATTTCTGGAAATGTAGATATGGATTATCTGATTGGTACAGATGTTGCCTGTGAAGTTTCAGACATAGAATTAGAAGAGAAAACTTGTACATTAAAAGCTGGTGAGAGTGTACAATTAAATGCACAGGTGTTACCGAAAAATGCATTTGAAAAGAATATTATATGGACAACAGATGCAGATACAGTTGTTAGTGTGAAGGATGGGGTTGTGACAGCACTGGCAGAGGGAACAGCGACAGTACGAGCAACTTCAAAAGAGGATAATCAGATATTTGATACCTGTAAGATTACAGTTTCAAAAGTTGATCAACCACAAGTAACTACTTCTCCTGCAATCACACAGACACCGACAGCAACGAGCGGTCCATCTGTTGATGATGGAAAGAGTACAATTGCACCAGCAACACCAACTATTACAATGACACCGACCACACAGACTCCAGAAATAACGACTGGAAGTAGTATTACGCCAATCCCAACACCAACGGAAACACCAACAAAAGAACCTACACCAACAGCTACCATCATGCCAACGGAAACGGCAAAACCTGCAGTGACACAAACACCGAAACCGACAGCAACAGTGAAAGTAACACAAACGCCTGCACCAACAGCGACGCCTGTTATTTCAGTTGGAAAGGTTAAAAATTTTACATATCAGGCAGTAACCAAAGAAAAGATTAAGTTGTCTTGGAAGAAGGTAAGCGGTGTAACGGGATATCGAATTTATTATTACAATACAGCACAGAAAAAATATGTTACATTAAAAAGCATTTCTGCCTCAAAGCAAAGTCTAGAAGTAACAAAGGTAGATGGAAAGAAGTTAAAAGCAGGAACAAAATATCAGTTTAGGATTGCTGCGTATAAAACGGTGGACGATAAGAAGACATTCGGAAATAGTACGAATTTGTCTACAATAACAAAGCCTAATACCGTAAAGGTAAAGAGTGTATCTCGCATATCAGCGACAAAGGCGGTTATTAAATGGAATACCACAAATAGCGCACAAGGATATATTATTTACCTATCTACCTCACCAAAAAGTGGATATAAAATGATAGCAACTTTAAATAATAAGGCGAAAAAATCCTATACCATTTCAGGACTAAAAAAAGGAAAAGTTTATTATATTCGCTTGTGCGCATACAAGAAGTTGGATGGAAAGACTTGGTATGGCAATTATGGAGTAACAAGAAAAATAAATAAAAAATAGAAAAAATGCCAGGAGACAAAAATAGTCTTCTGGCATTTTTATGTTTAAAGAAATTTTATTTTTTCTTGTCTTTATTGGCATGGCGTTTGACGATAGGGTCATAGTTCGTATTTAGAAAACTAGCTCGCATGATGGAATCTGAACCAAATTTATTACGAATTTCATCAAGAGCGTGATCTAGATTACTATTATTATGTGCATGTGCTGTGTCAAACAGGCTCAATTGCTCATAAGAAGTGTCAGAAAGTTTTGTTGCATGAACGCTTAATAAACGAATGGGTGTATGATGGTCCCATAATGCATCAAATAAAGTACAGGTTAGTTCATATAATTTTTGAGAGTGATTGGTTGCTTCTGGTAGGGTACATTGTTTACTTTTGGTTTTGAAAAAGCAATCTTTTATTTGTACGGAAAGACAAGTGGCAGATTTCTCGTCCTTTCTTAGTCTAAATCCAATTGTTTCGCACAAGGATAGTAAAATTTGTTTTGCCTCTATCTGCTCGGTAACATCATGATCTATGGTAATGCTATTGCTGTATCCTTTGGCATCTGGGCGTTCTGGACAAACAGGTGTGTTGTCGATTCCGTTTGCATATTGATATAGTTGCATCCCGTTTTTTCCTAGATGTGGGATTAAGTAGGATGGTTCTGTATTTGCTAAGTCACCAATCGTGTGAATACCTAATAGTTTCAATTTTTGACAAGTAGATTTTCCAGCAAAAAGCAGACGTTCTATTGGGAGCGGCCACAATTTTTCTGCGATTTCATCAGGAAATAAGGTATGAATTTTGAAAGGCTTTTCAAAATCAGAAGCCATTTTGGCTAATACTTTGTTAGTGGAAATACCAATATTTACTGTAAAGCCAAAGGTATTATAAATGGTAGTCTGAATTAACTGAGCGGTAGAGATTTTGTCTCCAAACAGATGGTAAGAACTTGTCATATCTAAAAATGCTTCATCAATGGAAAATGGTTCAATGCAATCGGTATATTGTGTCAGCAATTTGTGAAAATTATTAGAATATTGCTGATATACATGATATCTGGAAGGAAATAATTGAAGTTGCGGACATTTTTTTAAAGCACTTTGAATGGTTTCTGCTGTTGAAATATGGTATTGCTTTGCAAGGGGAGATTTTGCTAAAATAATACCGTGACGCTTTTGTGGGTCGCCACAAATTGCAGAAGGAATTGTTCGGATATCAATAGAGGTTGGGTCGTCTTGTAATCGTTGTAAAGCTTCCCAGCTTAAAAATGCATTATTTACATCAATATGATAAATAAGTCGTTCCATTTTGACCTCCTATTATTTGAAACTTTGACTAGTTAAGACGATAAGTAATATAGATTTTTGTTCTACGTTTATGTTTCTTTGGGGATATATTATAAGGGGATTCTTATTCTTTTTGCACAAGCACTGGAGAAAATCATCATTTTGTGTTGTACTCCTAATAAAAAAACAAACATATATTCGATATTTTATAGCAAAAGATAGAAAAAAACAATAGAAAAGAGGAAAAAGTATGAAACAGAAAGTGATACTATTTGATTTAGATGGAACTATTACAGACCCTAAAATAGGAATTACAAAGAGTTTTCAATATGCATTACAGCATTTTGGAATACAGGTGAATGACTTGGATGCGTTAGAACCAGTGATTGGTCCACCTTTAAAAAAATCATTTTCAGAATTTTATCATTTGCCAGAGGAGCAAATAGATAGTGCGATTGAAAAATATAGAGAACGTTTCTCTACCGTAGGATTGTATGAAAATGAAATATATGATGGAATGGAATCGTTATTAAGAGAATTGAGTGAAAAAGGTTTCATTTTAGAAATTGCTAGTTCGAAACCTACGATATTTGTTGAGAAGATTTGTGAGCATTTTAAGATAAAACAGTATTTTACTCATATTGTTGGAAGCTTTTTAGATGGGAGAAGAGGCGAAAAAGAAGAGGTAGTCGAAGAGGCAATCCGTTTGTCACAAGCAACACCTGATAATATTGTTATGATTGGTGATAGAGTATATGATGTACTGGGGGCACATGCAAAAGGAATATCAGTAATTGGTGTGTCTTATGGGTATGGTGGTAGAAAAGAACTGGAAGAAGCGGGTGCGGATGTAATTGTGGATACGGTAGAACAATTGCGACAGGAATTGCTGGGAAGGAGAATATAATGCATTATAAAAATGTTTGCGAAGGAAGATTTGTAAAACGATTAAATCGGTTTGTTGCGGTTGTAGAAATAGATGGAGTAGAAACACAATGCCATGTAAAAAATACGGCTCGCTGTAAGGAATTATTTCTTCCGGGAGCAAGAGTTTTTTTGGAAGACTGCATCGAGAATAAAAGTCGAAAAACAAGATATGATGTAATAGCAGTATATAAAGGACAGACGCTTGTCAATATAGATAGTCAGGCACCGAATAAAGTTGTGGGTGAATATATGAAGCATATATTTCCTGATGTGGTTTTCTATCGACCAGAAACAAAATATAAAAATTCTCGCTTTGATTTTTATGTGGAGACACCAGAAAAAAAGATATTTTTAGAAGTTAAGGGAGTGACATTGGAGGAGGACGGAATTGTCAGATTTCCAGATGCACCTACAGAGCGAGGAGTCAAACATATAAGAGAATTGATTGCTTGTCGAAAAGAGGGATATGAGGCATATATTGTTTTTGTGATTCAGATGAAAGGTGCTTGGAAGTTTATGCCAAATGACAGAACACATCCACAGTTTGGAGAAGCTTTAAGGGAAGCAGAAAAAGCAGGTGTGCATATTTTGTGCTTTGATTGTCTGATAAAACCGGATAATATGGAAATTTCCGAGAAAATTCCGTATAGTCTTACTGTTTAAAAAAGGAAGAAGAGGTAAAATAAAAATGAACCCAAAAAAGATAAGGATGAAAATAGGAATAATATGTTTACTTTTATTTGTATGTTTGGCAGCAACATCATGTAGTAATAATGAAGAAGGTGGAAAATATAAGGAATTAGAGGAAAGTATAAAAGCAAATAATCAAGATTCTCTTCATTATCTTGTTTATTCTGAATGGAAAGAGATTTGGTTGCATTTGGGTACAGATTTGTCTAGGCTGGATATTGAGCAGTTGGATTTATATAAGTCCTCTAATTTGTGTTATGAGAATGTCTCTGATTTTACAGTTAGTGAGGATGAAATAAAAATAACATTGGATAAATTTGTTCCTTTTTTTAATCGAATTGTTATTCACACTGAGGATGGAGAAAAAATATCATTATATGTAGGTAAATATTATCTTGAAAAAGAATCAGAGGAGATGCCTATAATTGGGAAAATTGTTTTAAAAAGTATTAGAGAAGAATGTGATGATAATTCATCAAAATATATTTGTATACCTGAAAAAAAGTATAGAAAGAAATATAAAATACAAACAAAATGCCCTAAGTTGGCAGAAACTTATTTTAACAAAAAGAGATATGAAAAGGATTCGTCTACAGTAATTACTTATGAATTAAAAGAAAAATATAAAAATTCTTTGAAAATAGAGGTTGACATTCGATTTTTCGTAATAGACAGAAAGACAGGAAAAACATTTTCGGATATGTTGTCTACGAGTAGATTTAATTTGGATTAGACAGAATAGAAATTTACGTTGACAAACCTGTAAAAAACCTTTATAGTTAGTGATATATGGAAATGTAAAGAAGGAGAGGAGTACATAGGTAACCTTTTCAGAGAGGAACATTAAAGTTTATCTTTGCTGGAAGATGTTCTAAAGAAGTGACTATGGAAGGTAGCTCTGGAACAGCGTTTTTGAAAATAGTAGGAAACGACGGGTAGCTTCGTTAAAGGCGATAAGGTGATATGAGATAGTTCATAGCATAAAAAAAGGTGGTACCACGGTTCTTCGTCCTTTCGGGAGGGAGAACCGTTTTTTTGTTATAGGATTTGTCATTGTGATTGTTATTCTGTAACAAAAGGCTCCGTTTGGATGCGGATATTCCACCGGCCACTAGGTGCCAGAACCTAAATAAAACGATAAAGGAAGATGATTATGGCAAAAGAACTAGAAAAGACTTACAATCCGCAGGAGATAGAGGGCAGATTGTACGACAAATGGTTAAAGAATAAGTATTTTCATGCAGAAGTGGATCGCAGTAAGAAACCATTTTCTATTGTAATGCCACCACCAAATATTACTGGTAAATTACACATGGGTCATGCGTTGGATAATACGATGCAAGATATTTTGATTCGTTTTAAACGTATGCAAGGATACAATGCACTTTGGGTTCCTGGAACTGACCATGCAAGTATTGCAACGGAGGTTAAGGTAATTAACTCTTTGAAAGAGCAGGGAATCAATAAGGAGGATCTTGGAAGAGATGGTTTCCTTGAAAAGGCTTGGGAATGGAAGAAAGAGTATGGCGGAACGATTACTGGTCAGCTCAAGAAGATTGGTTCTTCTTGTGATTGGGATAGAGAACGTTTTACTATGGACGAAGGATGCTCCAAGGCTGTAGAGGAAGTATTCTGTAAATTGCATGAAAAAGGACTTATTTATAAAGGTTCCCGCATTATCAACTGGTGTCCGGTATGTAAGACATCCATTTCTGATGCAGAGGTAGAACATGTGGAGCAGGCTGGACATTTCTGGCACATTAAGTATCCAATCGTAGGAGAAGAAGGAAGATTTGTAGAAATCGCTACGACACGTCCAGAGACTATGCTTGGAGATACTGCTGTGGCTGTACATCCAGATGACGAGAGATACCAGGATATCATTGGTAAGAAAGTATTATTACCAATCGTGAATAAGGAAATTCCAGTTGTAGCAGATGCTTACGTGGATCGTGAATTTGGTACTGGTGTGGTTAAGATTACACCAGCACATGACCCTAACGATTTTGAAGTCGGTAAACGTCATAACTTAGAAGAAATCAATGTAATGAATGATGATGCTACCATTAACGAAAAAGGTGGTAAATTTGCAGGTCTTGATCGTTATGAGGCAAGAAAACAGATTGTTGCTGAATTGGATAGCATGGGATTGTTGGTAAAAGTAGAGGATCATACACATAATGTCGGTACACATGATCGTTGTAAGGCTACAGTAGAGCCAATGATTAAACAGCAGTGGTTCGTAAAGATGGAGGAACTTGCAAAGCCAGCAATTGAAGCACTTAAGAGTAATAAGCTTCGTTTTGTACCAGAACATTTTGACAAGACCTATCTTCACTGGTTAGAAGGAATCAGAGATTGGTGTATTTCCAGACAGTTATGGTGGGGACACAGAATCCCAGCTTATTACTGTGATAAGTGTGGTGAGATTGTAGTTGCAAGAAGTGATAATAAGCCATGTACTTGTCCAAAATGTGGTCATGATAAGCTTACACAGGATCCAGATACATTGGATACTTGGTTTAGTTCCGCATTGTGGCCATTTTCAACTTTAGGATGGCCGGATAAGACAGAAGAGTTGGATTACTTCTATCCTACGAACGTATTAGTAACTGGATATGATATTATTTTCTTCTGGGTAATCCGTATGGTATTCTCTGGTATTGAACAAATGGGTGAGGTGCCATTTAATACTGTATTGATCCATGGTTTGGTTCGTGACTCTCAGGGACGTAAGATGAGTAAATCATTAGGAAACGGAATTGACCCATTAGAGATTATTGATCAGTATGGTGCAGATGCACTTCGTCTTACTCTTATTACCGGTAATGCACCTGGAAATGATATGCGTTTCTATATGGAACGAGTGGAAGCAAGTAGAAACTTTGCCAATAAAGTATGGAACGCATCCAGATTCATTATGATGAATTTAGAAAAAGCAGGAGATGTAAACAGTGTAGATTTGACAAAGCTTACTCAGGCAGATAAGTGGATTTTATCTAAAGTAAATACACTTGCAAAAGATGTAACTGAAAATATGGAAGGTTATGAGCTTGGTATTGCAGTGCAGAAAGTATATGACTTTATCTGGGAAGAATTTTGCGATTGGTATATTGAAATGGTAAAACCTCGTTTATACAATGATGAGGACCAGACAAAGGACGCTGCTTTGTGGACATTAAAGACGGTTTTAATTCAGTCATTAAAATTGTTGCATCCATATATGCCATTTATCACAGAAGAAATATTCTGTACATTACAGGAAGCGTTAGGTGAAAAAGAAGCAGATTCTATCATGATTACATCATGGCCTGAATTTAAAGAGGACTGGAATTTTGCAACAGATGAAAATGCGGTAGAAACGATTAAAGCTGCTGTTAAGGGTATTCGTAATGTGCGTGCAGAAATGAATGTACCACCTAGTAAAAAAGCTATGGTTTATGTGGTATCAGAAGAAGAAAAGGTACGAGATATCTTTAAGACAAATAAAGTCTTTTTTGCAACACTTGGATATGCCAATGAAGTTGCCATTCAAGATGATAAATCAGGAATTGCGGAAGATGCTGTTTCAACAGTGATCCATGGAGCAACGATTTATATGCCGTTTGCGGAATTGGTTGATATTGATAAAGAAATAGAACGTTTAGAGAAAGAAGAAAAGAAATTACAGGGAGAATTAAAACGTTCCAATGGAATGCTTAGCAATGAAAAATTTGTAAGCAAGGCACCTAAAGCAAAAATTGAAGAAGAAAGAGCTAAATTAGAAAAATATACAGATATGATGCGACAGGTACAGGAACGTCTGGCACAGCTTAGAAAGTAAGAAATAGGATAACTGTGTTGGAAATCATAATTAAATAAAGTATAATGATATGCGAAATATGTAGATTTATATTGTTTAAAAAGACTAGCCGCTTATAAAGTGGCTGGTCTTTTTGTGGTTAAAATGTATAATTAAAATGCAAAAATAGAGAATTATTTGCGTATTTTTTGAAAAAATGGTATAATTATACAAATAAGTAAGTAGGGGAAAATAGATAGGGGGGGAGTTTTATGTTAGAGGAAAAGATACAGAAGACAATTTCCATCCGGATTTCTAAAGATGGAATGCAGGCCAGTATTAATGTGTCTCCTGTTGGTGGAGAGGTATATACACTAGAAGATTTGAAAGAGAGTATTGCGAAAGAAAATATAGTGTATGGACTGGATGAGAAGGAATTAAAATCTATTATAGATGAAAAACGTTTCTATATGGATATACCGATTGCCTATGGAAGTGAGCCGATAAACGGAAAAGATGGATATTACGAATGTTTATTTGAAACGAATGTAAACCTAAAACCAAGGATATTAAAAGATGGTTCTGTAGATTATAAAAGTATGGGAGAGGTTCCGGTTGTAGAGGAAAATCAGGATATTGTATACTATCATTCTGCTACTAATGGTACAGACGGAATGGATATTAAGGGACAGAATATTCATGCTAGAAAGGGAAAAGACTTATTGCCTTTGAAAGGAAAAGGTTTTCTTGTTTCAGAAGATAAAAAAGTATATCGTGCTGCAATAACGGGTAAAGTGACATTAAAAGGGAATATGCTAGAAGTAAACAATGTTTTGATTATTAAAGGAGATGTATCAATTGCTACTGGGGGAGTAAGTTTCGCAGGAGATGTTGTGATTAAAGGAAATGTATTGACAGGGGCAGAGGTGCGTGCCAATGGAAATATAGAAGTAAATGGATGCGTTGAGGCAGCAAATCTTGTGGCTAGGAAAAACATTGTATTGAAAAATGGAATGCAGGGAAATGGAAAAGGACGTATTCATGCAGGCGGCAATGTATCAGGAAAATTTTTTGAACAAGTTACAATTGAAGCAAAAGGAAATGTTTCTGCAAATGCATTGATGCATTGTAATATTAAATGCGAGGAAAGTGTGAATGTAGCAGGAAAATATGGTATTATTGTTGGAGGTAGGGTGGAAGCATATCGTGAAGTAGAGGCAACATTGATTGGTAATATGAATGAGGTTAAAACTATAATTGAAGTTGGAAGTAGTGAAAATCTATATTCTAAATTAGAACAGCTAGAGGAAAAGAATAAAGAGATAATTAGTAATATCGAAAAGTTGAAAATTTCCAAGAAAAAAATAGACGATGTACTTAAAGTCCAGCCAGACAACGAAGAACTTAAAGGATTGAAGACAACTGTTATGCGTGCTAAAATTGAAAAAGAAGCTGCTTTAACTGATATGCAGAGAGAAAAGGATGCAGTAATTGAAGTTATGTCCAAAATTTCTAATCCACGAGTAATCGTCTTAAAGTCAATCTATCCAGGAGTAATATTAACAATAAATGGTGTTCGTGAGATGATAAAAACAGAGAATTATAATGTATATTATCAGAAAAAGGGACTTGAGTTAGAATTTGTGGCAAATATTTAAACTTTTTATAAAATTTAGAAGAAAACTATTGACTTTTTATTGTCAAAACTATTATCATTGTCTTAGTGTTTTGTGACTATTTGGCATTGTTGCTTGTAACCTATGCAAAATTAAGATGCTTAATGAAAAAGATTATCATTTTGATGCTTGAAAATGTATATACATTTATGGCAGATGATTTTTGTTGTGAAGAATAGTTACTGTAGTATAGAAATATTAGGATTGTATAGATAGATGGAGTGAAGTCATATGTTAAACTTTGAGGAAGAATTAAAAAAATTTAAACCAAGTCTTGAAGTTGAAGAAATTGAAGATTCGATTGGTCAGGGAAATACAGTTGATGTGGTTGAGTTGATTAACCAGATTATTAATACTGAAAAATAATGCTTTTTTGTCAATATGTTTTGATATGGTATGTAATTAGAGTGTATTGGCATGAAGGTAAAGAAACCGATAGTGCAGTAAGATAAATATTGCGCTATCGGTTGTTGTATTTATTTTAAGAATTATTAAGGTGAATGTAAACAGATATTCGTATCTGTTATCTGACAAAGAGAGAAAAAGATTTATGTAGATAGGAAGAAAGAAATTATGAAATGTCCAAAATGTGGGAAAATAATACCGTTTCAGAAGAAACGTTGTGACGGATGTAATACGGATATTACAGTATATAGAAGATTATATAACTTATCCAATCAATATTATAATGATGGATTGAGTAAGGCAAAGGTTAGAGATTTATCTGGAGCTATTGTTTCTTTAAAGAATAGTTTGCAGTTTAATCGGTGTAATACAGATGCAAGAAACTTATTGGGGCTTATATATAATGAAATCGGAGAGACGGTACTTGCTTTGACTGAGTGGGTACTTAGTAAAAATTATCAGGAAGAAGAAAATGAAGCAGATTACTATATGAATTTACTTCAGGATAATCCGTCTAAATTGCATAATGCAAATCAGATTATAAAAAAGTATAACTACGCACTGAGTCAGGCGAAAGGTGGAAACTATGATTTAGCTATTTTACAGTTAAAAAAAGTAGTATCTGCACAACCTAAATATTTGGCTGCACATCAGTTATTAGCATTATTATATATGAATCAGGCGGAAAATGAAAAAGCAGTAAAGTGTCTTAGAAAGGCACAGAAAATTGATGTTTCAAATACGATTACATTGCGATATTTAACAGAACTAGGTGTAAATCCAAACACTGTTAAAATAGAACGCGAGGCTACAAAGAGGGTGCAGGCAAAAGGTCGAGCCTTAGAAAAGGCGGAGGATCCACAATTTTTTGCTCCTGAGCCGGTATTGCGGGATGGAAAGATTAATAAGTGGTCATTTTTGCATTTATTAATCGGTGTAGTAATTGGTTTTCTTACAGTTGTATTTTTAGTTTTACCTACAAGAGAAAGTGCTATAGCCGATAAGTATAATAAAGAGGCAGTAGATATGGCAGAAGAACAGACAAATATGTCTTCTCAGATGCAAACTTTAGAAAATGAGAAGAAACAATTAGAGCAAAAAAATAAAGATTTGGAAGCTCAATTAAAAAAGGTAAAAGAAGAGGCGGTAGATGAAGCTGCTTATAATAACTTTTTAAAAGCAGTTACATTATATATTGGCGGCGAGAAGGATGCTGCTGCTGAAAAACTCATAAAGATAAATATCAACAAGTTTAATAGTAAAGCTGCAAAAGAATTATATAATATGATAAAAGAAGAGACATTTGCAAATATGTCGAAGGTGAAATATAAAGAAGGATATGCGGCATATGCAAAAGGAAGATACGAGGATGCAATTACAGCATTAAAACTTGCATTAAAATATAGCTCGGATAATGTAGATGCAATGTACTATTTGGGAAGAACTTATCAGAGAACTGGAGATAATAATAATGCGAGAAAATACTACAAGAAAATTATAAATAACTATTCAGGAAATTCAAGTTTAAGTGCGCAAGCGGAAAGAAGATTAGCGGAATTGCCAGACGAATAAGAATAATAGTAAAGTACGAAAGAGAGTAACGGAGATAGCGTTACTCTTTTTTTGATGCATGCATGGCAGTCATTGGAAAGTTGAAGTGGTTCACTTTGTTTATTAAAAAAATAGAAAAGATAGGAGAATAGTGGAGTATGAATCGGACAAGCTATAAACTGGAAGAAAGAACTTTATTTGTTAATTTAGGATCAGAGATTGATCATCATCATGTAACAATTATAAATAAAGAACTTTCAAATTATTTGCAGCTTTATATGATTAAAAACATAGTTTTTGATTTTAAGAATGTTACATTTATGGATAGTGCGGGAATTGGACTGGTTATGGGAGGTTATAAGCAGTCTGTTGCATTTGGAGGAAGCACCATGCTTTGTAACGTATCAGAACGGGTGGATAGAATTTTTGCAATGTCAGGTGTGTATCGTTTTGTAGGTAAGGTTGAAGTATAGGAGGAAAAGATAGAATGAAAAATCAAATGTGTTTAGAATTTGACAGCAGATCTGAGAACGAAGCGTTTGCCAGAGTGGTGGTAGCGGCATTTGCTACACAATTAAATCCTACATTAGAGGAAGTGGATGATATTAAAACTGTAGTTTCGGAAGCGGTAACAAATGCAATTGTCCATGGATATGAACAAAAAGAAAATTATAAAGTTTTTTTACAGTGCGAGATTGTAAATCAAACAATACAGATTACCATTATGGATTATGGAATAGGAATTGAGGATGTGGAAAAAGCAAAAGAACCAATGTTTACGACAAAGCCGCATATGAACCGATCGGGAATGGGTTTCACATTTATGGAAGCTCTTATGGATGAGTTGGAGGTATATTCTAAAAAGGGTGAGGGAACAACAGTAAAAATGAAAAAAACAATAACAAGAATGAAAGTATGTTAGACCAGTCTGCTGTGAATTAAATGGATAGGAGAATTTCATGGAAAATGTCCAATGTTTTAAAAAAGTAAAACAGGAAGATAAAGAAGTGAGAGATACATTTATAAAAGAGAATACCGGATTGGTGTGGAGTGTGGTAAAACGTTTTACAAATAGAGGTTATGACCAGGAAGAGTTGTTTCAAATTGGTTGTATTGGATTGATAAAGGCGGTGGATCGATTTGATGAGAAGTATGAAGTGGCTTTTTCTACATATGCTGTCCCGTTGATTACGGGGGAGTTAAAGCGTTTTTTTCGTGATAATGGAATAATACGGGTTAGTAGAAGTCTAAAAGAGGCTGGATGGAAGATAAAACAGGAACAAGATCGTTTTTACGAAGAGACAGGAAAAAGTCCTACGATAGAAGAATTAGCTGAATTGGTTCATATGTCCAAAGAAGAAATTGTAATGGCGATGGATGCTAATGCACAAATTGAATCCATTGATCAAAAGATTGATTTCGGAGAAGGAAAAACAGTTTCTATGTTGGATCAGGTCGTGGCGAAGGAACAAGGGGTAGGAGCTGTCGGTTGCCAGGATAGTAAGGATATAGAAAAAGAACAACTAATTAACAAAATGCTTGTACATTCTGTAATGAAAAAGTTGGATGAAAGAGAAAAAAGATTAATAACTATGCGTTTTTTTGGAGATAAAACACAAAATGAAGTTGCAAAAACGCTGGGAATCAGTCAGGTACAAGTTAGTAGATTGGAGAAAAAAATTTTGCGGCAAATGCGAACTGAAATTTTAGGTACAGGTGCATAAGAATTCCCTTTTTGTACAAACTAAAAAAAGAATAAGAAACAAGAGAGAGAGGCATACAATTATGAAAGAAAGAATTTGTTTTGTAACCTTGTTGACCATTGGGATTGTAGCAGCTTTAATTATTTTTTTTGAAAAAAGAGATAACCAGTCTACAGATGCGTTTGATGGAGTGCTGGTATACGAATCTGTTATGGAAAAAGAATTGTGTTAGCGAGGGGGACTGGTATGCAGGATAAAAAATTATTTATAAAAATCGAACAGAATGTAGAAGTAAGTAATACGAAGGTTTATTTACAGGATGTTGCAAAGTTGTACAGTGCCGATTGTAAAATGGTGCATGACTTAAATAAAACGGAACTTATGATTATTAAGGCGAAAGAAGATATGAAATATACCGTGTCAATTATGAAAGTAATTGAGTTAATTCAGAAGAAATATCCTAATGTGGATATTGATAATATGGGAGAAAAGGATTTTATTATTTCCTATATGCATCCCGAAAAAAAGAGTCAAGTGTGGGAATATATAAAAGCAGCATTTGTGGCAGTGATTATTGCTATCGGGTCTGCGTTTTCTATCATGACTTTTAATACAGATGTAAGTGTATCTGATGTATTTACAGAAATTTACGAAGTTGTGTTAGGGCAGGGGGCGGAAAGTAACGGACTGGTGGAATTGTCCTACAGCATTGGATTACCCCTTGGTATTTTAATATTTTTTAATCATTTTTCAAGAAAGGCAACCCGTAATGATCCAACTCCATTGCAGGTGGAAATGCGTACTTATGAAGAAGATGCCAATAAAGCTATGATAAAAAATGCGTCAAGGGAGGGAAAAACGATAGATGCTAATTAAAAATTTACTTTTAGTCTTCGCAGGTATTGCAGGAGGTTTTTCTATTGCAGGGGGAGTATTTGCTTTTATTGTTATGATAGGCGTGCTTCCAAGACTAGCAGGTAGAACTCATACGGGCTGGGCGTATTGGTGGTATGAAGGAGCGGTTATTGTTGGCGGAATTATCGGGAATATTATATCTGTTTTTTCTGTATCTGTTCCTATTGGGTATGTGGGCACTGTTGTTTTTGGAGTTTTTGCTGGAATGTATGTGGGATGTTTTTCTATGGCATTAGCGGAAGTCTTAAATGTGTTACCGATTTTTTCGAGAAGAATTCATTTAAGACAAGGCATGTCTTTTATTATTGCATCGTTGGCAATTGGAAAAGGGCTGGGAACATGGTATCAGTTATGTTTTCCAGTTTGGCAGAATATGAAGTAGAAAGCGAGGGATAAATATGCAGGAAACGAAAAAAGTATCGATTCAGGAAGTAATGGAGGAAAAAGATCAGCAACAAAAGGCAGAAAAATATAACCAATATATTAAGCAGGTAACACCGAGACACAATTGTATGAAGAATGTTGTAAAGGCTTTTCTAATAGGTGGAATAATATGCTTAATTGGTCAATGTTTTCAGGAATGGTATGGAAGTATGGGGGCAAACAAGGAAGATGCAGGATTGTATACCACAATTACATTAGTGGGACTTAGTGCATTGTTGACGGGATTAAATATTTATCCGAGATTAGCTAAATTTGCAGGTGCAGGTACAGTGGTGCCGATTACTGGTTTTGCGAACTCTATTGCAGCTTCTGCTATTGATTATAAAGTACAGGGACAAGTCTTTGGAATTGGATGTTATATTTTTTCTATTGCAGGTCCGGTTATACTATATGGAATTGTTAGTAGCTGGGTACTGGGAGCTATTTATTGGTTATTTACATGTTTTGCATAAAAGTTAGCGAAAGCCTACCGGTAGTTTTTATAATTGCAAAGGTAGGCTTGTTGTATTTGACAGAAAAATTTTTGTTTTAGGGGAAAAGATAGCCTACTAATAGTTGATAAAATCTCTATGCTGCATAAAAAAATAAAAACCGTTATACTTGTGTAGTTATATTCATGAATCCTGGATTTAATGAGAATACAATAAAAAAATGAAAAAAAGATAGAAACAAAGTTAAAATTGTGTCATAATAAAAGTAAAGTATTGTAAAAGGAGATGAAATGAAGTATGAAACAAAATAAAGTGGTATCAATGTGTCCAAAATGTTCTAAAAAGGACCAATTTATTTCGATAGCTTCTAATAAAAGAAGATTTGAAGGAAAAAAATATGAGTTAAGGACATGTCCGGTTTGTGGAGAACGTTATTTAGCACGTACATATGGTTATTTTAGTATTTTGCGTTTTCATGGGGATAATTTTATGGAGCAGATGGAGTCTATATTACAAATAACACCTGAGCATTGTGATGGGTTTATTCAGCAGGTTAAAGATTGTAATACCGAATCACAGTTGTTAAAAGTGGTGCAAAGCATGCATGGAGATGTAAAACCAATGACAAATGAAGCGTATGATAAAATGTTAGATTGTTCTCTTATTTTAACCGAGGATATGTTAGCGTTATTAGAAGAGTAGGAAATCCGCCAAGATGTTGGCGGATTTTATTTTGTTTTATCAGATAATGGGATATGTAGTAAAAAGTATTGCGATTGTTCTGATAAGGTGAAACATTGTAAACTGTAGCTTTTGCAATTTTGCAAAAGTCGTTTTTTAGAAAACGGTTTAATAAGGAATTATTTTCAAGAAAGTAAAAGATTGTTCTATTTTTTAGAAAAAATGGATATACTATCAATAAGTATATAAGATATTTGGTAAGGCGTATGGAAAAAAGAGGAGGGCATCAAAAGAAAATGAAGGATATTGTAATTGGACTATTGATACCATTTGTAGGTACAACTCTTGGATCTTCCTGCGCATTTTTTATGAAGAATGAATTAAAACCGACAGTGCAAAAAGCATTGCTTGGTTTTGCGTCAGGAATTATGGTAGCGGCTTCAGTGTGGTCGTTAATTATTCCGGCAATTGAGATGTCGTCGACTATGGAAAAGATGGCATTTATCCCGGCAGCAATCGGCGTTATTGCAGGAATGCTTTTTTTATTACTTATGGATCGGGTTATTCCGCATTTACATTTAGATTCGGAAGAACCAGAAGGAATTAAAACAAATTTTAAAAAGACAGCAATGCTGATTTTTGCGGTAACCTTGCATAATATACCAGAGGGGATGGCTGTAGGAGTTGTATTTGCAGGTGTGTTGTCGAGTTCGGCGCACATTACTCTTTCATCCGCGATTGCGTTGTCATTGGGAATTGCAATACAGAATTTTCCAGAAGGTGCAATCGTTTCTATGCCACTTCGTTCGGAAGGAAATGGAAGAGGTAAAGCATTTATATATGGAACATTATCTGGAATTGTAGAACCAGTTGCAGCGGCAATAACGATTGTATTTGCGGATGTAATGACACCAATTTTGCCATATTTGTTGGCATTTGCAGCAGGTGCTATGCTATATGTAGTAGTTGAGGAATTAATACCGGAAGCTTCGACAGGTAAACATTCGAATATAGGTACTATAGGTTTTTGTATAGGTTTTGTGATTATGATGGTACTTGATGTGGCATTGGGATAAAAGCGTTCTGTGAATGAAAAAGTTGTAATTTATCTTGCAATTGAGAAAAAAAGATGATAAAATGAGTTAGGTTAAGCTAACAGAATGACGATATTAGTTGTTACAAGATAAATCGCACATTTTTGCGGAGGTTGATTATTTCATGAAGAAGAAAGAGAAAGATTTACGATTTGAAAGAACAAAAATGCAAAAAGAGATGGTTATTGAACGTTTGAAGGAGCAGGGATGTAGAATTACAAAACAAAGATTGATTTTGTTAGACATTATTTTGTCGGAGGAATGCTCCTGCTGCAAAGAGATTTTTTATGAAGCCTCTAAGAGAGACAAGGGAATTGGACAATCTACAGTATATCGTATGGTAAGTTTACTGGAAGAAGTTGGAGCAATCAATAGAAAGAATATGTATAAAATTTCTTGTTCTATGGATTGCGATAAAAAGGAAGCCTGCCAGATTGAACTGGATGATAATACGGTATGTCATCTTTCTCCAAAAGAGTGGAAAGACGTGTTACGTGCAGGTTTGGAACAATACGGGTATGTAAAAAATCAAGAAATTCTTGCAGTGAATGTTGTGCCTTGTGATTGTGCATAAAAAGTGTTATAAAAAGACTCCTTTAATTTGGTTTTTATTCTGAATTAAAGGAGTTTTTTTGGTGCTATATAAAAAAATTTTGTTTAAAAATAGTAGTATAGAGGAATACTATTTCTTGAATATTTATATCAATAAAAAAATATAGTTGAGAAAATTGTGCGAATAAGATGGTTGACGTAGGATAGGGAATTAAGTAAGATATAGATGTTAGTTCTAACTAACAGAAAGGAGCAACTCTATGAGTCAAGAAGTATTTGAAATCATGCAGAATATGGATATGGAAGCAGTAGAGTCACAATTGGCATTGCAGTGTGCACCTGTGCTTGCTGGGTTAAAGATATCAAATCTTTTGAATATACATAAATCTAAAGTGTGCATATTGAAACAATTATTAAAAGAGACCAATCTTTCCTATTATGTACTGCTTGAAAATTCAAAGCGAGTTGCTATTTTGATTTATCAACAAAAGGCCTTACATCAATATCTTATGTTACCAGAAGTATCTGCTTTTTTAAAAAGAGTAGGATATAGTGAAAATGATTTGCAAAAAATGTTTGCTTTGCTTGCATTGCGATATAAGCAGTGTATGTGTAGGCAGGGAGAGTTTCCTCATGAGATGGGACTGTTTTTAGGGTATCCTTTAGAGGATGTACAGGGATTTATAACAAATCAGGGAAGAAATTCTTTATGTAGTGGTTATTGGAAGGTATATGAAAATAAAGAGGCTAAAATGAACTTGTTTCGTCAATATGAGCAGGCGAAAGAGTGGATGGTTTTATTTGTTTCAAACGGAGTAGATTTGATTGAGGCAATGGATATGCTTCGAAATGGTCATTTATATTCTGTTTATTTATAAAAAGGAGGAAAAAACACATGAGCAAGATAAAAGTAGTATTTTGGACAGGTTCAGGTAACACAGAGGCAATGGCAAATGCAATCGTAGAAGGAATTAACGGTGCAGGTAAAGAAGGAGAAGCAGTATTTGTTACTGATATTACACCAGGAGATTTAGCAGGGGAATCTGTATATGCTTTAGGTTGTCCAGCAATGGGAGCTGAAGTATTAGAAGAAAATGAAATGGAGCCATTTGTTGAAGCACTTGAGAGCAGCGTAAATGGAAAGAAGATTGCACTCTTTGGTTCTTATGGCTGGGGAGATGGAGAATGGATGAGAGAATGGGTCGATCGTATGACAGCAGCCGGTGCACAGGTTGTCAATGGCGAAGGCTTAATGGCTCATGAGACTCCTGATGAGGACGCTTTAGAAGAATGTAAAAGTTTAGGACAGCAGTTGGCAAGCTTATAATCATAACGCTGTTACTTTCCAATTGTATAGAAAACTTAGTAGCGATAGAGTAAAAGTATAAAGTTATAAAAACTATCACAGATACCTCCAAGTAGAGAAAGGCATTTCTACTACTTTGGAGGTGTTTTTTGTTATGAAAGTGCTGTTAAGAGAAGAACAAGTTCCGTTCTTTTTCATGACCAAAGAGAGGGAGTGTGATATAATGAGTATAAGTAAGAAAAATGAAATTAATTAATGGAAGGAAAACAGATTATGACAAAAGATCAGGTATTATTACTTTTAAAAGAGGAAAAAGATTATATTTCAGGGGAGGCGATGAGTCAGAAAATTGGTGTCAGTCGTGCCGCTATTCATACCGCAGTAAAAAAACTTCGAGCAGAAGGGTATGAAATTGTTTCTGCTACTAATCGGGGGTATCGATTAGAAAAATCAGCAGATTGCTTGACCGCAGGAGAAATTCGTTCTTTTTTGAAAAAAGAGAGAGACGCAGAAATTATTTATTTTGAACAAACTGATTCTACGAATACTAGATTAAAGGAATTAGCACAAAAGGGTGCCCAAGAAGGAACGGTTGTTGTTGCCAATGAACAGAGTGCTGGAAGAGGAAGATTGGGAAGAAATTTTACATCAGGAAAAGATGCGGGGATTTATATGTCTGTATTATTTCGTCCACAAAGTGGATTAAATCAAATTCCAGAAATTACTGCATGGATTTCGGTGTGCGTTTCACGGGCAATAGAGCGTGTGACAGGAGAACGTCCCGGTATAAAGTGGGTAAATGATATTGTGATGAAAGGGAAAAAAATATGTGGCATTTTAACAGAAATGGCAATGGAAGGAGAAAGCGGATACATTCAATACCTGATTGCCGGGATTGGAATAAATGTGCATTATAAGATTTCTGATTTTCCAGCAGAGCTACAAAACAAGGCATCTTCACTAGATGAAGTCCTTGGAAAAACTGTAAACCGAGCAGAACTTACGGCTGCTATTATTGAAGAATTAGATGCTATGTATACAAAATGGCCAGATCAAAAGGAGGAATATTTAAAATATTATCGTGATGCCTGTATTACTACGCAAAAACAAGTTAGATTACTAAAAGGAAAAGAAGAAAAATTTGGAACAGCCTTGGAGGTAACGGATGATTTTGGTTTGTTGGTCGAATATACAGATGGAACAAGAGAAGTTGTTTCCAGCGGAGAAGTATCTGTTCGAGGACTCTATGGATATGTAGATGAAAAATAATATATAAAAAAAGAGTAGGTATGCTTTGCATATTTTTAAAAGAGATAGTACATACTAAGAAAAAGATTTCTATAAGGAGTGTGTGCTATGGCAAAAAATAAACATATCGGGCAACAAAGCATACGTTACGAGGAACCCCCATATATTATAGGCTGTAGTAGTATTGTAGGCAAAAAAGAGGGAGAAGGTCCGCTGGCAAAATATTTTGACTGCATTGAGGAGGACCCTATGTGTGGTGGCTCTGCCTGGGAGGAAGCAGAAGGAAATTTGCAGGAGAGAGCAGTGCAGATTGCCTTAAACAAGGCAGGGATAGAGGCGAAAGAGATTGATTATTTAGTTGCAGGAGATTTGCAGGACCAACTTACTGCTAGTACCTTTGGAATTGCAAAATATCAGATTCCGCTGTTTGGTGTATATGGTGCCTGTTCTACTATGGGAGAAAGCATGGCGTTAGCTTCCATGATGGTAGAAGCTGGATTTGCAAATCGTACAATTGCAGTTACTTCCAGTCATACAGAAGCGGCTGAACGGCAATTTCGTTTTCCTTTATCTTATGGAAATCAAAAGCCTTTATGTGCAACATGGACAGTTACAGGAAGTGGTGCATTTATCATTGGAAAACAGAAGCTGGGACATGGACCTTATGTAAAGATTGCAGGCATCACTACGGGAAAAGTCACAGATTTTGGAATGAAGGACTCTATGAATATGGGGGCTTGTATGGCACCAGCGGCGGCAAATGTAATTCAAGCACATTTTGAGGACTTTCAGACACAGCCGAAAGAATATGATAAAATTATAACGGGAGACTTAGGATTTGTAGGACAAAGAGTTTTGTTAGATATATTATCCAGCCAAAATTATGACATTGAAAAACAGCATATGGATTGTGGAATCGAAATATATGAAGAGAGGGAACAAGATGTGCATGCAGGAGGAAGTGGCTGTGGATGTGCAGCGGTGACCTTGGCGGGATATGTAATGGAACAATTTAGAAAGAAAAAGTGGAAGAAAGTTTTGTTTGTTCCGACTGGTGCGTTGTTATCAAAAGTTAGTTTTAATGAAGGGCGTACTGTTCCAGGAATTGCACATGGTGTATTGCTTGAGAGGGAGGAGTAAAAATGGACTATTTAATCGCATTTGTGGTTGGTGGAATAATATGTGGACTGGTACAAATATTGATGGATACAACAAAACTTATGCCGGGAAGAATAATGGTAATGTTAGTTTGTCTAGGAGCATTGCTGGGGGCGGTTGGAATATATAAACCTTTTTCAGAATGGGGAAAAGCAGGAGCAACGGTTCCTCTTATTGGATTTGGTAATGTGTTATACCAAGGAGTAAAAGATTCAATTGATCAATATGGTTTTTTAGGCTTATTTAAAGGTGGATTTACAGCTTCTGCGGTTGGAATTTCTGCAGCACTGATTTTTGGGTATATTGGTTCATTGATTTTTAAACCCAAAAAGAAAGTGTAGCTTTCCTTAAGCGTGTGTTTCCGTGTAAAAGTGTATTTTATAATAAATCTATGTAAAGTTTAGATAATATCATTGTAAAATAGTCGGGTTTTAAAAATAAAGATGGAAATTGGGTAGAGAAATGAAATTGATTGTGTTATAATGAGAAAAGATGATATGGAAAGTAGAAATGCCTGCTCAAGACAGGCATTTTGTTATGTAGGAAATAGTAAAAGACCAAATCCATTATGAGAGGAATTGCAAAATGAGAAAAGCAAGATTGATTGCCATGGTGTTGGCTGGAAGTATGTTTTTTTCTGTACCCTATACGAACTGCGTGGCACGAGATATAATTGGAACTGAGCAAACAACGGGAGTGACAGAGATGGTTCCGCATCTTATGACATCCGGAGATACAGAAGATTTACAGACAGTCAGCGAATATGAAATAAATCCAGAATTTTATTCTAATAAAGAGGTGGTTGCACCTATTGTAGTTACGAGTGCCGGAATTGTTTCCTGTAATATATATACAAGAAAAAAGTCTACGAATGGAATTGTAAATAATGGTATTACAGGAGGAAGTGTAACGGGCAGTAGTATTTCTGGAAGTGGTATTACAGGTGAAGATAATACTGACAACAGTGATGTGCAAGGAAATATAACGATAGGAGTTTATAGTGATTTTGCTTGTACTAAATTAGTTGGAAATATACAAAATGTTAAGATTGATTCTCAGGGAAATATGATATATTCTCGAACTTTTGAAACAAAGAAAAATAGTACATATTATATAAAATTGACTTGGGATGCAGAATCTGAATGGATAGCAGAACATCTTTTTTGCTTTGAATTACAACAGATTTCCAGTGAGTCTCGGATACTGGAAAATGGAAAATATGTAAAAGCATATCAAAATGGAAAAAATAGTAATATTTACTACAAATTAAATGTTCCAAAGTCGGGAGTAATATATGCAGAAGCATCTTATGATAAGGATGAATTTGGAAAACCTAAAGTGACATTATGCAATAATGCCAAAAAAGCAATTAGTGTTTCTACAAATAATAATGCTTCTACAGAATACTTATCTGTGTTTGCTGTAAAAAAGGGAAACTACTATCTGAAGGTATCGGATGTGTCAGGAGCATATCAGTTCCGTTATATATTTACTCCTATTACAGATAAGAGTGGGAAAAAGAAAAAATCAGCTTTAAAGCTTACCATAGGGAAGAAAAGTGCTGCTGGAATTGTTACGATAAGTGATTCTGCTTCACAATATGATTGGTATAAATTTGTTTTAAAAAAAGCTTCAAAGGTGCGGATTTCTTTGGAAGGTTCTACGACTGGAACTTCTAAAATTAGTCTTGAAGTAATACCACCAACAAGAACTGCTACTGGGAAAAAAATAAACTTTTCTGCAAAGCCTGTTTTTTCAATCTCAAGGATTAATGCGATAAAAACAGCAAGGTCGGATGTTTGGCCTGCTGGTACGTGGTACATACGAGTGAAAAAAAGTGTAAAAAAAGGATCTGGTATATACAGAATTAAAGTTGATAAAATATCCAAGTAGTTATATAAATCAAATAGAAAGGGAGGGCGATAGTAATGTTGAGAATCTTTAAAAGTATGGATGGTAGATTGCATACCTTAAATGAAATAGAAGAAGATTCATGGATTTGCCTGACTGATCCAAGTTTAGAAGAAATTATGGAAGTGTCTGCTGTGTGTAAGATTGATGCAGATGACCTTAGGGCTTCTTTGGATGAAGAAGAAGCATCACGTATTGAAATTACAGACGATTATACGTTGATATTAGTAGATGTACCTTCAAAAGAAATAAGAAATGGAAATAAGGCATACACGACCATACCATTAGCGATTATTCTTATGGATAAAATGATATTAACGGTATGTTTGGAGGATACATTGGTACTTCGCCCTTTTATCAATGAAAAAGTAAGGGAGTTTCACACATTTAAAAAGACAAGATTTGTATATCAAATATTGTATAGTAATACATCGGCTTATTTGCATTATCTAAGACGTATTGACAAAATGAGAGAGGAAATTGAGTTGCATTTGAGTCAAGGAACGACAAAGCAGGATTTAATTGAATTGCATGAGTTAGAATCAGATTTGGTCTATTTTGCTACTTCATTACGTGTAAATGGTGTGGTATTAGATAAACTAACAAGATATGCAAGAATTAAGCAATATCCAGAAGATCAGGAATTACTTAGTGATGTTATTATTGAAAATCAACAGGCTATTGAGATGGCCAATATCTATCGTGATATTTTAAATGGAACAAGAGAATTATTTTCTTCTGTGATGGATAATTCTTTGAATAATGTAATGAAGGTATTGACTTCTGTTACTGTAATTCTTTCTATTCCTAATATTGTATCAGGATTATGGGGAATGAATTTAGAAAAAAGCTTGCCACTTACGGATAGTGCATATGGATTTCCTATTATGCTGGCATTTATTGTATGTATTTGTACTGTAGCAGCCATTATATTAAAGAAGAATGATTTATTCAGTTAAGAGGAAAATGAAGAAAGTCGATATAATATTGACAAATGAAATACAACATTGTTAAAATATAGTTATCTGTTTAGAAAATAGAAATAAGGGAGTTCTTAGCAGATGATATAGTGTTGCATATAAAAAGTGGAGGGAAGATACATGACGGAAGAATTATTAATTCGATTAGAAGAAGCGGGAAATCGTATTCCGGAACTGATGAAGCGTTTTGCAAATAATGAGGCAATTTGTGTGCGTCTTATAAAGAAGTTTCCATCAGATCAAAACTACGAAAAGTATGTTTCAGAGATTAAGGTTGCTGATTGTAAAAATGCAGAACAAAGTGTACACACACTAAAGGGAGTTGCAAGTAATCTGGGATTGACAAAGATTTCTGATTTAACACAAAAAATCGTAGATGAACTTCGAGGCGAATGTGATATGACTAAGATTAATGGATGGACAACAGAATTAGAGAGTGCATATGCAGAAACCATTGATATTATATCTGCATATATGTAAAAATATGACATCCGGGGATACTGGATGTCATTGTTTATATTCGATGAAAATTCATTTATAAGGAGAGACTTTGTGAGAGATTTGTTGAAGTCTCTTTTTATAAAATGAAAATATTATACATGTAGTATGGAGGAAAAATTATGTTTCGAGAAGTATCAAAATTAGTTATCTATCGTAATTTAAAAGAGGACAGTATACTATTCCAATTAGCAAAAATTTGTGAAGATTTTGAATCTGGAAATTATGTCAAAGAGGATTTGAATACTAGGATTTATGTAGAAATTAATAAACTTTTGGACGTAGCAACTAAATACGGGTTTGATGAGAATTTGTGGCATAATTATTTGGCATATATATTAGCTACCAATGAAAATCCATTTAGTATTACCTGTGAAAAAGTTGGTGCCACCAATGGAACGGTAAATCAATTTGCAAGAAATGACTTTAAAATTATAAAAGCGTTGTTTGACTATGATTTTTCAAAAATGGAACAAGAATTAGGAATTAACTGCTTTTCTGTCGTATTAAATTATACAGCCGTAAAAAAGGTGGAACGTCGATATAATAAAAATGTTAGTGAAAAAGTACAGGAGTTAAGCAAAAAGATTGAGGCTGCAAAAGATGAGGAAGAGATTTTTGAACTTGTAACGAACTTTTATAAAACATATGGAGTTGGAAAGTTTGGTTTAAACAAGGCATTTCGTGTGAGACATGAAGAAGCAGGAGTAGAATTAATACCAATAACAAATACCGATAATATTGTATTGGACGATTTGGTTGGATATGAGCTTCAAAAGCAAAAGTTGGTAGATAATACAAAGGCGTTCGTAGAGGGAAGAAAGGCAAATAACTGTTTACTGTTTGGTGATAGTGGAACGGGAAAATCTACAAGCATTAAGGCAATTCTGAATGAGTATTATAGTCAGGGGCTTCGTATGATTGAAATATATAAACATCAGTTTAAAGATTTATCTACCGTTATTGCCCAGATTAAGGATCGCAATTATCGTTTTATTATTTATATGGATGATTTGTCCTTTGAAGAATTTGAAATCGAATATAAATATTTAAAGGCAGTTATAGAAGGTGGTTTGGAAACAAAACCTGATAATGTATTGATTTATGCTACATCGAATCGAAGACATTTAATTCGTGAAACTTGGAGTGATCGTTCTGACATGAGTCAGGATGAATTACATCGCTCTGATACTATGCAGGAAAAATTATCCTTAGTAAATCGTTTTGGCGTTTCTATTAACTACTCAAAGCCATCACAGAAGGAATATTTCAATATCGTATGTCAATTGGCTAAAAGATATGACACGATTACCTTGAGTGATGAGGAATTATGTAGAGAGGCAAATAAATGGGAATTGAGCCATGGTGGTATTTCGGGAAGAACCGCACAGCAGTTCATCAATTATTTGGCAGGTAAAGAAAGTGAATAAAGAAAAAGCTGTTTGCTATATAGTGGCAGCAGGTGATTGGTATGGCTATAAACCCGTTCCCCAAAAACAAGACATGATTATTGCAGTGGACGGAGGATATGATACAGCAAAAGAACTTGGTTTAAATCCGGATTATGTCATTGGGGACTTTGATTCTATACAGTCAACTGTAGTGCAGGAAAAGACCATAAAATTAAATCCTATGAAAGATGATACAGATACATTGTATGCGATTAAGTTTGCAAAGAAAAAAGGATATGAAACCTTTATTGTGCTTGGGGGAACAGGAGGCGGTCGTATTTCGCATACCGTTGCCAATATACAAACTTTATTATATTTTCCTGAATTAAATATTTTTTTGATTGACCGAGAAGAAGTGTTATTTATAGTTGCCAATGGAGAAATTGTTTTTTCAAAACAATGTAAAGGATATATATCCGTTTTTTCGGTGAGTGATAGAAGTATTGGAGTCACAGAACGAGGACTTAAATATGAAATAGAAGAATATCAGTTATCTAATTCTTATCCTATTGGTGTAAGTAATGAATTTATAGGAGAAAAAGGATATATAGCAGTGAAGGATGGAATATTACTTTTAGGAATGCCTTATTCACAATTGAAGGGAATCGAGAAAATAAGAAAAGGACCTTTGGAACAGTAAAACTGTTTCAAAGGTCCTCTTTTAAAATTAATCATTTGTTTGTAACTGTTATTTTTGGCGGTTATTTTGTAATGCGGATCATAGCACCAGAATTTGCCTCTAATTTAACAACAAGCTGTCCATTTTCAATGCGTACCTGTGTGTTTGCAGAAATAGTTGGTTTTGGTGCTTCTAGTGAAAGTGTTGTTTGTTCGATTTGGGTAGTTAGTTTTTCTGTTACTTGTTGTAGTTGTTTTTGTTCAGCAATAGCCAATGAAATCTCTTTTTGATTTAATGCGTTTTCAAAGGCAGTAATAGCCTCCTGTAAAGAAGAACTATTTTCCTTTAAGGCTTGTAAAAGCATATACCCTTTGTTTAGTAAAGCTTCTTTTTGCTCAGCCTCTAAGGCTTCTAATTCGTCCTTAGATGGTTCTGAAATATCAGCCTGCAGTAAATCAACAGCTTGCGTTGCATCAATTGGCATACGAACCCAAAATTCAGAAGGATTTTCATCATTATTCACAGCTACAATGATTGCACTATCATTTAAAATTCGTCCATAAGCAAACTGACGATTGGTTAAGTATAACTGTTCATAACGACCTTCCACAAACTCAGGAAATTGTTTGTGAATGGCACCTAATTTACAGATTAAACTTGTAAGTGGATTGTCTGTATAGGCATTTTTATAATCTGAAAGGTTCAGTGCAGGTCGCAAACTTGCATCAGAATGTTGCTCTTTTTTACCTTCAATACCAAATTCAGAACCATAGTATATGGAAGGGATTCCAGGAAGTCCGTAATATAAAATATGAACTGGTATCAGGTTGGCCTTGTTTGTAAGCTTTGTGGCAATACGTTCTACATCATGATTATCAACAAAGGTATATAAACGTCTGTTTCCGTTGATTGTAAGGGAACGTTGAATGCTGTGAGCAATTTCAAAATAGTTATGATCATTATGACCGGAGTAAAGTGCTTTATGCAATTCGTAATTTGTAACTGAGTGAAGTGTCTGGTCGTTTGCCCATTGAGAGTAATCACCATGAATAACTTCTCCCATTAACCAAAAGTCCTCTTTTACAGTATTTGCAACGTTACGCATTTCACACATAAAGTCATGGTCCAAAACATCTGCTGCATCAAGACGGATACCATCAATATCAAACTCTTGTACCCAGAAACGGATTACATCAAAAATAAAATTTTTGACTTCGGGGTTACGTTGATTTAGTTTTACTAATACGTTATAACCACCCCAGTTATCATAACTAAAACCATCATTGTATTCATTATTATTATAAAAATTAACATTGCAGAACCAATCTTTATAGCGGGAATTTTCCCGATTTTGCTTTAAGTCTTCAAATGCAAAAAATTTACGTCCTACATGATTAAATACACCGTCAACAATTACACGAATCCCCTTATTGTGACAGTTTTTAACATACTCCTTGAAATCCTCGTTGTTTCCAAGTCTTCGGTCTACCATTTTATAGTCGGTAGTGTCATATCCGTGTGTTGCCGATTCAAAAAGCGGACCGATATAAATTGCATTACATCCAAGTTTTTCTATATGGTTAGTCCATTCGTTTAATTGATTAAAATGATTTTGTGATGTAGTACCATCGTTTTCAAACGGACATCCACAAAGTCCCAGTGGATAGATGTGATAAAAAATTGCGTTCTCATACCATTTCATAATAAAATCCCCCATTCTTGTATGATAGATAATTTATAGCAAAGCTTATAGAAAGCTAAGTATCGCACTAGATTGCTGTCGTCTTATGATTGGAGTACCACCAATTAATAAATGACATGGCAAATATAATAAGATATCCCAAAATACTGATAAAATCAGGTGTTTGGTTGAAAATAAAAAATCCAAGTATTGCAGCTACTAAAATCTGGAAATAATCATAAATAGATATTTCATTGGCAGGAGCATACGTGTAAGCTTTTGTAATGCAAATTTGTCCTCCGGCAGCGCAGACACCACAACATATCAGAAAAAGTAGTTGCTGCATACGCATAGGCGAATAGTTTGTTATGACAAAAGGAAAGATGGATAGGCAGGAAAATGTTGAGAAGAAAAAAACAATTTTCATGCTTTCCAATTTCTTTTGACCAAGATAGCGAACTGCTGTGTATGCAGCACCCGCCATAATTCCTCCCAAAAGCCCAATAGCACCAGGTGCAAAATTGGAAAATGCAAAACTTGGTTTAATAATAAGTAAAGCACCAAAAAAAGCACCAAGTAAAGTAAAAATTTGTCGCAGAGAAATCTTTTCTTTTAGGAAAAAGTAGGAAAAGATTACGGCGGCAAAAGGTGAAACTTTATTTAAGATGTTAGCATCAGATACAACTAAGTGGTCAATTGCATAAAAATTGCAAAGAATACCAATTGTACCACAGATAGACCTGACAAAAAGCATTGGTAAAAGTGAAGGCGGATAAGAAAAATTATGTTGGTTTTTTACCAACATAAAAAATGCTAGAATAGCTGCAAAAAAATTGCGGAAAAATGCTTTCTGCATAGTTGGTAAATTGCCAGATAGCCTGGAAAATATAGTCATTGATGCAAAAAATATTCCAGCAAGTAAAATAAATAAAATACCTTTGTTTTTTTCTTTCATTAAAATGCCTCCTAAAACTGTATGCTTTTAGAATACCACAAAGTGACAAGAATCACAAGCTTTCAAGTAGGTGTGTGACTTAGGAATATTATATGAAATGGAGCAACTTTTACAGAATTATAGAATTGTGATTTTGTAGAACAAAAAAGAGGCAGCAGTGCCTCTTAAATGTAAATATGATTTCTGGAAAATATTATTCATCTAAAACCTTAATGAGTTGATCAAAAAGAGCCAAAACCTTTTTGTTTTTTTCTAAATCGTATTTATTAATTTCTACCTGTTCTGCTAAATATTTAATGTGATGGGATAGATCATGGTGAGGATCATGCTTTCGGATAATAATATCATTTTCCTCGTTTGTAGATATTTCGACGGGGTCTCCATCCTGAATACAATTGGCTCTGCGAAAATCTTTAGGTATTACTACACGTCCAAGATGGTCAATACGACGAATGACACTTCGATTGTTCATAAAACAATCACTCCTCTCTATTTCTCTTTGGAATTTAGAGCTTTATTAACTCTATAATTGTTTTGTAACAATACTCTTTACGTATTTATACAAATCCTTGTGGGTAGATTTACTCTGTTGTATAGGGGGGATTCCACTTTCAGAGTAAAAAAAATAGAGAGATGCCAAAAGCAATCTCTCCATTGAAATTAAGTTCATTATACAAAAAGAAAAAAGAAAAATCAAGTATAAAATTAGGAACAGCTACGTTTTCTTAGAGTGAAAGAGTTGCGAAGAAAAAGAAAAATAGGTATACTTAATTTATTATATTTTATACAGAGAGAGGGAGTAAAATGCGAAAGATGAGAAAATGGGGGGCAGCATTTTGTGCAGCATTACTTTTATTTACAACACAAAATGGAATGGATGTTTATGCAAATAATAATAGGCATCAAATGGTTACAAGAAATCAGCAGAACATGGTGAATGAAATTAAAATGCAAGGGGATACTGTGGATAGTATTACTCCGTTTGTAGAGCAGAGAAATATAACTATGTATCAGGGAACTATTTTTAATATTCGTTGGTTGAATAAGAGTGATGCTGCAAGTGTTACATATGATGTAGAGGATGCGGAAATGCTTTCGGTTTCAGAAAAAGGAGAAATTTTTTCAAACACGAAAGAAGGAACGACGAAAATCAAGGCGGTTCTTATGCAAAATGGAGAGACCTATAAAGAAGAAATTCTTGTTACAGTGAAAGGCGTTTCTCATTCAGGGCTATCAGTTGATGAAACAAAAGTGAGTATGGATAAAGGAGATATTTATCAGCTTGCACCACAAGTTATCACAGATGAACAGGATGCAAATACGAGATGCGAGGATAGAATCTATTATTCTGTCAGTGGAGCTGCAATTGTTTCTGTAAATCAAAATGGAATAATACAGGCTCTGGATTATGGACGGACAGTGATAGTGATAAGTTTGGCAAATGGAGTTCATTTGACCTGTGATGTTATAGTAGAAGATAGAAAAGTTACAATCAAATCATTATCTACAAAATATCTGACGAATAATCAAATCGTATTAGCAAAAGGACAAACAAGAAATGTTGTGATTACAATAAAGCCATCAAAGGCTAGTAATAAGACCTTAAAATGGAGTAGCATAAATAAAAAAATTGCGACGGTTACGCAGAAGGGAAAGGTTACTGGAAAGCATGTAGGAAAAACATATATAAGGGTGCATACCACAGATGGATCAAACATCGAGAAAAAAATTAAGGTTATAGTAAAAAAGAAAAAAAGTGGCACATATTATAAAGAATCAGGGATGAAAATTGTAAATTCAAATCATCAGAAATATACCTATAAAGAAATGGTGTCAGATATAAAGGCGTTAGAAAAGAAATATGGAGATATCATAAAAAGTGAGTCATTAGGAAAAAGCTGGGATAATCGTACGATATATCAGATTACATTGGGAAATCCAAAAGCTAAAAAAACGGTGTTTGTACAGGCCGCGATTCATGCAAGGGAATATATGGTGTCACAGTTAGTGATGAAACAGATTGAATTTTATTGTGCAAATTATTATACCGGTACATATAAAGGAAAAGGTTTTAGCCAACTGTTCGATAAAGTATGTTTTAAAATTGTGCCTATGTCAAATCCAGATGGTGTAACTATTAGTCAGTACGGTCCGCAAGGAATCAGAAATTCGGTATTACGAAACAACATAAGAAAGATGTGTAAGAGATATGCCAGAGGGAGACATTCCTATTACACAATATGGAAAGCGAATGCCAGAGGTGTGGATCTAAATCGCAATTTTAATCCGTATTGGAGATTATTAGCTTCTTCGCAGAAAGCACCGAGTGCTTTTGGGTATAAAGGGGCAGGACCTGTATCAGAAAAAGAATCAAAGATATTGGTAAATGTTGTAAATAAGAAAAAACCAACGGCAGTGATTAGTTATCATGCCATGGGAAGAATTTTATATTGGAATTTTGGACAGACAGGTAATGCGAGAAGGAGAGAAATTTCGTTATTAAATGTAATAAGAACACAAACTGGGTATATGCCTGTGGGAGGAAGATATAATAAGAGTCATGCCACAGGATTTGGAGATTGGGTTGCTGCCAGCAAAAAGCTACCTACTGTTACGATTGAAATAGGTTCGGTTTCTTGCCCGTTGCCAACCTCACAATTTTCAAGAGTGTGGAAAGAAAATCGTCTTGTTTTGGCTGCTACCGCAAAACTATATTATTAGATATTGTTTTTTGGTGTACAACACATATGTATGCTTTTGAAAAATGTAATACTAAAAATACGACACAGATGTTTATAGAAAGAATAGGTGAAAAGATGATACAGGATATTTTACCACTTCAATTTAATAATCATTATGAAGAAAAAGAGATTCGGGAGGAAGATTATGTGCTTGCATATGATGGTGCGCGAGTTCTAGTTAAAAAAAACCAGGAAAATCTTGAGTTTCTTACATATAGTGAGTGTACAAGAAAAGAAAAGGAAAATTATATTTATTTGTTTTCTATAGATGCAAAACATTTTTTCCTCTATGATACATTTAGAGTTGAAATTGTAGAAAATAAAATTGCGAGTACGGAAGAATGGGTTACAATGCAGCAGATACGGACTTGTTATCCAAAGGATGCAGTGTTTGCTGTAGTGACTGCGTATCATCTCTATGTATGGTACCAGAATAATCAGTATTGTGGTAAATGCGGAGAAAAAACAATACATGATAAAAAAGAACGCATGCTATTTTGCAAATGTTGTCATAATATGATTTATCCTAAAATTGCACCAGCGGTTATTGTGGCTGTAAAAAATAGGAATAAATTATTACTTACAAAATATGCAAACCGTTCTTATAAGCGTTACGCTTTGATTGCAGGATTTACAGAAATAGGAGAGACAGTAGAGGAGACAGTAAAAAGGGAAGTAATGGAAGAAGTTGGATTACAAATAAAAAATATACAATATTACAAATCCCAGCCATGGGGATTTGATAGTAATCTGCTCTTAGGCTTTTTCTGTGATGTAGTTGAAGGACAAAAAATTACGCTAGATCAGGAAGAATTGGCATGCGCAGAGTGGGTTGAAAGAGAGGATATACCAGATTATAAAGAGGGATTAAGTCTTACACATGAAATGATGTTGGCATTTAAAAGAAAGTTAGAATTGTAGAATTTGATTAGACGGTATGCTTTGGACATCAATTGCGTGAAAGGAGAGAGTAAGGTGAAATTCAAAAAAAGCGTTTATAGTTTGTTTTTTGCAATAAGTATTTTTCTGACTTCATGTGTATCTGGTATTTCAACAGATAGTGTGAACCATTCAGATTATTACGGAAAGCAGGAAAAACAATCCGAACAAAGTGCAATAACAAAGAATAGTATACCTGAGTATGAGGGTTCTCCTTATATTGAACTAGAAAATAATCAGCCTGATTTTAAAGAAAAGGAAATTACTACGGACGTCTTTGAACAATATAGTCAACTTGATTCGTTGGGCAGGTGCGGAGTGGCATATGCAAATATCTGTAAAGAACTTATGCCAACAGAGAAACGAGGAAAAATAGGGATGATAAAGCCATCTGGATGGCATACTGTGAAATATGACTTTATAGATGGTAAATATTTGTATAATCGTTGCCACTTAATTGGATTTCAATTAGCAGGGGAAAATGCAAATGAAAAAAATTTGATTACAGGTACTCGTTATATGAATGTGGAAGGAATGCTTCCGTTTGAAGACGAGGTTGCGGATTATGTAAAAAGGACAAAGCATCATGTTTTATATCGGGTAACACCAATATATACTGAAAAAAATCTGGTAGCAGATGGTGTCGAGATGGAGGCGTATTCTGTTGAAGATAAGGGAAAAGGTGTGTGTTTTCATGTATTTGTGTATAATTGTCAACCAGGTGTAAGTATTAATTATGCGACTGGTGAAAGTACATTAGAGAAGAATACTTCTAAACAAAAGGAACAGATTACAGAAGGGAAAAAGCATAAGACAGAGAATGAGAATGCATCACAGGAAAACAGTTCTACTTTCATATTAAATAAAAATACAAAAAAATTTCATAGAGATGGATGTAGTGGTATTAAGGACATAAAAGAAAGAAATAAGACCACATATACAGGAACAAGAGAAGAAGTTGTTTCAATGGGATACGAACCATGTCAGAGATGCAAACCTTAGAATTGTGATTGCGTGTATGATGGAAGAGGCTGGTGATTGTAAGGATTGCTTTACAAAAAACATGTACAATGCTATAATTAGAAAACATGTGTAACGAAAGAATGAGGAGGAAAAACATGACGAGTAAGCAAAGAGCATATTTAAAATCCCTTGCCATGAAGCTTGAGCCGATTTATCACATTGGAAAAGCAAGCTTGACAACGGAGATTGTAGATGGAATTAGAGAAGCATTAGATGCGAGAGAATTGATTAAAATTGGTGTATTAAAGAATTGTGCAGATGATCCTAAAGAGATAGCACAAGTTGTATCTGAGCGTACAAGATCGCAGGTTGTACAGGTGATTGGAAAGAAAATTGTATTATATAAACCATCAAATGATCCAAAGAAAAAGAATAAGATTGAGCTACCTGTAGCAAAAAATAAGTAGGAAAATAAGGTGGAGCGAATATGAAAAAAAGAATTGGAATCATGGGTGGTACATTTAATCCGATTCATTTTGGTCATTTATTGTTGGCAGAACGTGCCTATGAAGAATATAATTTACAAGAGGTACTTTTTATGCCTTCCAAAAAGCCTTCTTATAAGAATTTAAAAGAGCTGGCTTCGGAAAATGACAGAAAAAGAATGGTAGAATTGGCAATTGAACAAAAATCATATTTTTCTGTATCGACCTTGGAATATGAAAGAACGGGGAATACGTATACCTATGAAACAATGAAAATTTTACACAATAAATATCCGCAATATCAATACTATTTCTTGATAGGAGCGGATTCACTGTTTCAATTAGAACAGTGGAAGTATGCGAAAGAGTTGTTGAAAAGTACCAGCTTTTTAGTAGCCACCAGAGATGGGGCATCCTATGAAAGTTTAGAAAAACAAATCGACATACTTCATGAAAAATATTGTGCGCATATTCATTTGCTTCATATGCCTACAATTGAAATTTCTTCAACTGAGATAAGAAAACGCAGGGCAGAAAAAAAGTCTATTTCGTATTTGGTTCCTAAAAATGTTGAGACATTTATTTTACAACAGGACTTGTACACAACGGAAAGGACTGAGTGAGATGGAAGAACTGTTACTTATACAGGAAAAATTACGCAGTGTTCTAAAAAAGAAAAGATTTGAGCATACATTGGGAGTGCGTTATACAGCAGGAGCTTTGGCAATGTGCCACGATGTGGATTTAAAAAAGGCACAATTAGCAGGGTTGCTACACGATTGTGCAAAACATTATACAGATGAACAATTGTTACAGATGGCAAGAAAGAATAATATTGAGGTTAGTTCGGCAGAAAGACGATCACCACAATTATTGCATGCAAAGATAGGCGCTCTTTTGGCAAAACAGGAGTATGGAGTGGAGGATGAGGAGATATTAAATGCAATCCGTTTTCATACTACTGGAAAACCAGATATGACTGCCCTTGAAAAGATTATCTTTATTGCAGATTACATTGAACCAAATAGAAAAATGTTAGAACAACTTCCAAAGTGTAGAAAATTAGCATATGAGAATTTAGATATTGCTATGTCTGAGATATTAAAAAGCACATTATCATATTTAGAATCGAAAGGGGCAGATGACGATATTGATTCTACCACATATGCTGCGTATAAATTTTATGAAAAAATGATGTAGAAAATTTTGAGATTGATAATAAAAAAAGGAGGATATACAATGTCACAAGGATTGGAAAAGGCAAAAGAGATGGCAAAAATTGCTTATCATGCATTAGATGAAAAAAAAGGTGAAGATATACGTGCAATACAGATTACGGAAATTGCAAGTTTTGCAGATTATTTTTTAATTGCAGATGGAACAAATCCATCCCAGATAACAGCTTTGGTAGATAATGTAGAAGAAAAGATGAGTGAAGCAGGTTTTGAGCCAAAAAGAATCGAGGGTGTACGCAACAGCAATTGGGTTCTGATGGATTATGGTGATATAATTGTACATGTTTTTTCAAAGGAAGATCGTTTATTTTATGATTTAGAGAGAATTTGGAAAGATGGAACGGAGTTACAAGTGGAAGATTTTGAATAATAATTTACAAGATTGCCTTAAAAATGTCACGAGCAATGGATAAAATACTAAGTGGAAATTAGGAGGATATATAATGAATCGCTTAGGAAAGCTACTTATGTCCATGCTTAAAGTGGGATGTATCGGGTTTGGTGGAGGAAATGCACTGATACCTGTTATAGAGAAGGAAATAGTAAAAGAACAAAAGCTTGTATCGCAAGAAGAATATAATAAGTTTGTTGTTGTATCCAATATTACACCTGGAGCTTTGCCGGTGGAAATGGCAGTTGCTCTTGGAAAAGCAATCGCCGGAATACCAGGAATGCTGTTAGCGCCTATTTGTATAGCATTACCAGGCGGTTTGGCTACATTATTTCTAATTATGGCGTTTGCGAAATTTAGCCATACTGCTATTTTGCAAACGCAATATATTTCTGTTGGTATTGCAGCATATATTTTGTACATGCTATTCCTGTATAATAAAAAAGTGATTGATAGTTTTGAATTAGTAGAAATGAAATTAAAAAGAATTGCCATCATTTTGTGCGTATGTGTTTTGACTTTTGGAAAAGAATTATATCATATATTGGGAGTGAAGGCACAGCCAATCTTTGATATTAGTACCATTCATGTATTGCTATTAGCTTTTTTTGTGATATTTTCTACGGGAAAAGGGATGACAAAGCGACGTTTTTGTATTGATTTAATTATTTCATTGTGTTACGTGTTATGTGTTGGAAAAACGCAGATTATTACGAATGCATATTTTTTGCGTATTTTATACCTGATAATGTTTTCAATGGCAATTAATGGCATTTATGAAAGCTTTTCCGGACAAGTAACTAAAGTAAAAAGAGATTTTAGGCATGTTTTAAAAGAGGAATTTGTTTTTCTTGCGTTAATATTTATATGTGCGATTCCGGCTTTATTTATGTGTCATGGGGCTTTTTATTATATGCTAAAAGGCTATGTATCTTCGGTGATATCATTCGGAGGCGGGGAAGCATACCTGACTGTTGCGGATTCTATGTTTACAGGGCAGCAAATTACGGAAACACAATTGTATTCACAACTGTTGCCTGTGGTAAATGCATTGCCAGGTTCTATACTAACAAAAATGCTGGCAGGTGTTGGATTTTATTATGGTATAAATACAACAGAAAGTATCGCAACGGGGATTGTAGTTGCAATAGCAGGTTTTATAGTTGCAATTAGTGCTTCTGGTGCAGTTCTATGTGCTGTTATGTATATTTACGAAATATTTGAGCAATTGACAATATTTGAATTGCTTGGGAAATGTATCAAGCCGATTATTGGTGGATTATTGATTAGTACAGGACTTGCTTTATTTTATCAAGAACAGGTGATTATGAAAACCTGTGGTGTCGGTCTGTTAGGGACAATTGTACTTTTTCTTGTTTTGTTTGTAATAATAACACTATTGCGGAAAAGTAAAAAAATTCCGGATGTGATAATAATTATGGTATGTGGCATTGCTACGGTGATTTTATGTAATAGTATATAAGATTGATTTAGCATTTGTATATTTGCAGAAAACTAATTTGTCAGGTATATAGTAGTGGAAATAATTTGTCATAGATATTAGATATAGGATTGATATTTGTTAAAAAGATTGAAAAAGGGAAATCTCGTTTTTAAAGGAGATTTCCCTTTTTGTTTATATGTATCTACGATAGAGCCCGACAACTTTTCCTAATATTGTTAAATCAGAAACGATGATAGGATCCATTCTATCATTTTCTGGTTGTAAACGAAAATGTCCGTTTTCTTTGTAATATGTTTTTACTGTTGCTGAATCGTCAATAAGTGCTACAATAATATCACCATTTTCTGCAACTGGTTGTTTTTTGATAAGGATTTGATCGCCATCAAAAATGCCAACGTTAATCATACTATCACCCTTTACTCGCAGCATAAATGTTTCACCGGATGGAACATCTTCTGAAAGTAATGGAAAATAACTTTCGATATTTTCTGTTGCTAAAATAGGTTGTCCTGCAGCAACAGTACCTACGATTGGAACATTTACGATTTCACGACGTGATAGATTAAAACTGTCATCTACGATTTCGATTGCTCTTGGTTTTGTAGGATCTCGCCGAATATATCCGTTTTTTTCTAATGTTTCTAAATGAGAATGAACAGAAGAAGTTGATTTTAAGTGAACTGCTTCGCAAATTTCCCTTACTGCAGGCGGATAGCCTTTGTTTAAAATTTGTGCTTTAATATAGTCTAAAATTTCTTGTTGTTTTGGTGTGATTTTTCCGTAACTCATATATACGCCTCCTAATATTGTAAATAGCGTGGGTAGAATGAAAAAACATTGTGACGCTATTTGCAATACATTTTTCATTTTATGTAAATATAAATTAGTATATCAGAAAAAAATATAAAAGTCAAACAAATGTTCGCAAACGAGTGTTTGCTTGGTTTCTACTGATTTGAAGAAATTTTTTTGATTTATTTATTGACAACTCGAACAAATGTTCTTATAATAGACAAAAAGAACGTTTGTTCGAGCTTGGAGGCGGGATAAATGAAAAGAATAAAAATAAATAGAAAAAGCAAAAAAGTATTGCTTAGTGTAAACGTAGTCATTCTTATGTTTTTAATGGTTATGCTTAGATTATTTAATATGAACATAAAAACATTAGCTGTTTCGGAGAAGCCAAGAGAAAAGATGGTAAAAGCAATTCAGGTTGAAAAGAATTATACTCTTTGGGATTATGCGGTTTCTTATTATACTGATGATTATGGTAGTGTGGAGTGTTATATAAATGAAATCAAACGTACAAATGGATTGCAGGAGGATACAATTCACGAAAATGCATATTTATTAATTCCTTATTATGATGATTATAAAAAATAGCTTGAAATCTCACTTTTTGTGTAAAATGGTGCATAATAGTCGAAATGTTGACATCAAATTAACATTTTTATATAATAGAATCGATGTATAAAAAGTACATAAGAGGTGAGTATATGAAAAAAAAGAATGCGAGAGTGTTGGTTGCATATTTATTGTTGATAATTCTTTTCTTCATGCCAGAAGGAGTAGTATATGCGGCAAATACACTTGCTTTAGTTTATGATGGAAAAAGTGTGAATTATAATAAAGCACAAGTTGGATTTACTATAAATGGAAAGGTAATCGACGTAAAGAATACACCAGGGATAATCATTAATGATACTTCAATGGGGTATTATGTTGATGTTTTTAAGAACGGGTTGCATGCAACATGTACTTATAATAGTACAGCAAAGCAACTTACAATTAAAAAGTTTGATAAGACGGTTGTCTTAAAAATGAATAGTAAAACAGCAACTGTAAATGGAAAAAAGAAAAAAATGGATGTAGCAATGAAATCTGTTCAGTATAAAAAAGCAAAGGTGACCCGAATTATGGTTCCTGTGCGTTTTGTTGCTGAAAATTTGGGCTATACATACACATGGGATAGCAAAAATAAAAAAGGAAATATTAAATATAATTGGTTGGAATTGTATAAAAATGGGGCATGGGTCAAATATACAGGTACAAAGGTAAAGGTGTCATATAATGGCAAGGCCATTTCTCTTGGTAATATGCCTGGTATAATCGAAAATGCAACGGTTTTGGTAAATGGAAAAAAAGTTTTTGCTACAGGGTTGGGAGCAAGTTGTGAATATGATAGCACAAAAAAAACGATTACGGTAAAAAAGGGAGCACATACTATTGTATATACAATTGGAAAAACAAAAGCGGTCGTTAATGGAAATAGTAAAGATATTGAAACGGCTCCGATGAGAATAAAAAATAGGACAACAGGAAAATATTATTTGATGATTCCTGCAAGGTTTACTGCAACTGAATTGGGGTATGTATATAATTGGAACAGTGGGGTAAAAACATCAGAAATTAAGGATGCTGATACTGGAGGGACACAGCCGGTGGTATCAAATGCTTCAATATCCTTTCAATTGCCAGAGGGAGTACAGGTTACAGAACTTAAAGACGCAGATTACTATTATAAAAAACAGTTTTGTGTGACGATGCCAGGAAATCATGTGGAATTTTATAAAAAGAATCCTGTCTTTATTAATAACAAAATTGTTACAGGTAGTAAAGTAAGTTTGACAAGTACTGGAAAAACTAAGATTCTTTTTACTACAAGTAAATTGCAAGGTTATAAAATTCATACGAAGGATAACTATGTTTGGATTGATGTTGGAAATCCAAAAAATATTTATAAAAATATTGTTGTTTTGGATTGTGGACACGGTGGTTCTGATCCGGGTGCGCAAGGCGGAGGGTATAATGAAAAGGATATTACTTACTCCATTTTATATACTTATGCTAAGTCGTACTTTAATAGTGCTGAATCGGATGTAAAAGCATATTGGTCTCGCTATAATGATACATTTGTGACATTAAGCGACAGAGCGGCATATGCAAGTTCCATAGGGGCAGACTTGTTTATTAGTTTGCATATGAATTCTGCTACTAATACTGCTGCAAAGGGAACAGAAGTTTATTATAGTACCAATAATAATACGAAACAAAAAAATGGATTGACCAGCCAAAAGATGGCATCTTTGTTTGAAAATAATTTAGTGTCAGCAATGGGAACTGTCAACAGAGGAGTGAAAACAGCCAATTATACTGTGATTTATAAAAATACGGTTCCAGCGGTGCTAATAGAATTGGGATTTATTTCCAATAGTTCGGATCGAGCTAATTTGGTAGACAAGACATTTCAGAAAAAAGCAGCTAAAAATATTTATCAAACGACAAAACAGATATTTCAGCAGTATCCAACTGGAAGATAAGGATACAATGTTCCTCCACTTGTATAAGTGGAGGATTTTGTGAATATAGCTTTTATCATAACTTTTTAGAGATAGAGTGTTAGGTTTTGCATAAGATAGTATGTAAGGTTTGTGTGAATATAAGAAAGGATAGTATAATGAAGAAGGATAGCAATATTAGTGGAATAGTAAGTATATTTATTGTAGTAGCTTTGATTATGGGGATTTGGAAAGGCCCTGATTTATTTCATACAATTATGAAGCAGGATATGGAGTCGTCAGAAAGCATAGAGGCGGCTAGTGCATCAAACAATGAGGAAATGAGAGCAGTTTGGATATCTTATCTGGAATTTCAAAATGCTGGTGTAAGTAAGATGTCAAAAGGACAGTTCCAAAAATATATTGATAATATGTTTACGAAATGCAAGTCTTTGAAAATGAATACAGTTATTGTTCAGGTTCGTCCATATGGAGATGCTATGTATTCTTCTAAATATTTTCCTTGGTCAGCAATTATATCTGGTAAACAAGGAAAAAATCCAGGGTATGATCCACTAAAATATATGGTTAGTTCAGCACATAAGAGAGGTTTGGAGTTCCACGCGTGGCTTAATCCTTATAGGGTGATGTCTAATAATATGAAAACAAGCTATTTGTCTAGCTCTAATCCGGCAAAAAAGTGGATGAAATCTAGTAACAGTTCAAAAAGAAGAAATGTATTAAGTTTGGAAGGGGCGAAGTATTACAATCCTTCTAAAAGTGATGTAAAGACATTGATTGTAAATGGAGTGAAAGAAATTGTACAAAATTATGATGTAGATGGAATTCATTTTGATGACTATTTTTATCCAGCATTAGGAAGTAATTATAAAAATAATTTTGATGCCAAGGAATATAATGCTTATAAAAAGAATTGCAAAAAAAATAAAAAGAATGCAATGTCTATTGTGAGCTGGAGAAGAAATAATGTAAATCAATTACTTAAAATGGTATATAGCAGTATAAAAAAGATTGACAAGAGCGTGAGTTTTGGAGTGAGTCCGGCTGGAAATATCAATAATTTATATGCCTCCGATCGATATTACTGTGATGTGCGTAAATGGATGTCAAATTCTGGTTATGTAGATTATATCTGTCCACAAGTATACTGGTCATTTACGAATAAATATTGTCCATACAAAAATACTGTTAGACAGTGGGCGACTATAAAGAAAAGTAGTAAAGTAAAACTATATATTGGATTGGCAGCTTATAGGGCAGGCATAAGTAAAAATGAAGCAAAAGCAATTGGTGACATTGGTTGGAGTAGTAGTAAACAGGAATTGAAAAAGCAGGTAATAGCGGCAAGAAAATATAAACAGGTTAGCGGTTTTGTATTCTACAGATATGACAATATGGTATCAGCTAAAACCAAGAGTGAAATAAAGAATTTAAAAACGGTATTAAAATGATAGAAAAAGAAAAGAACGTATACTTTCTGATATTAAGGAATTTCCTTAATATGCATTGCCCTCTAATTGTTAGATTTTAGTCTGACTTTTGGAGGGTATATCAGAAGGTATACGTTTTTTTATAAATAATGATAAAAATTCAAATTAGTATTTCTCAGGTTCTGGATATTCAACACCAAAGGTATCAACTACCATAGATTTTATAACTTGTTCTGTAATTGGTCGGTCAGAGTAGTCTGTTGGAGTCTCTGCAATTTCATTTACAAAGTTCATACCGTCTATTACCTTTCCGAAAGCAGCATATTCTCCATCTAAATGCGGAGAAGTTTTATGCATGATAAAAAATTGTGACCCTGCAGAGTTTGGCATGGCAGAGCGTGCCATTGATATAACGCCTTCTGTATGTTTCAAATTGTTTTCAAATCCATTATGAGAAAACTCCCCTTTGATGGAGTATCCTGGACCACCCATACCAGTTCCGTCAGGGCAGCCTCCCTGAATCATAAAACCAGGAATTACACGATGGAAAATTAATCCATTATAATATTCTTTTTGTACAAGTGAAATAAAATTATTTACAGTATTTGGTGCAATGTCAGGATATAATTCAACTTTGATTTCATTTCCTGTTGCAAGTGTAATTGTTACAATTGGATTTTGTGCCATAATTTGTTTCCTTTCTACTTATTAATAGTTTAATTTGCTATTTACCGGTAGATACTATCAGGTAAATGCGTGTATTACAATTATACTAATACTTTAAACAAAAGTCAAAAAGTCTAATATGGTTGCTACAAGAGGAAAAAAGTGATACTCTAAAAGAGATAGAACTTATTAGGAAAGAGGAATGGGAAAATGATAGAGAAGGATAAAATATTGTCATTAGAGTTTTATAATTATAAAGGAATTTTTTCAGGAAGTTTAAAAGGGATGCGATATAGAATTGAAAAAATAAAGAAAGAAGATAAAAATGACAAATTTTTGGTATCCGTTTGGGACGAGCCATATTCTTTTGATGCAACACCAGAGGAGAGGATAGTCCAAAAGGAGATTGTGTTTTCAGAGGAAGGAAGGTGTGAAGTAGTAAAATGGTTAAACCAATATTATTTAGAGAATTATAAATAAATGAAGGGGAAGATTACGTGAGATTTGTAGAAAAAATAGAATAGATGTAATACTTGTTAAGTGCAGTGCATGGTATATGTTACATATTTGATATGTTTCCATAAGTTGTTTAATGCATCGATAAAACTATTCCTACCATTTATATAGTAGTTGATTTTGTTTGCTTATCAAAGTTTTGTTTCCATGTAGAAAAATTCCCAGAAGATAGAGCAAATATTTTTTTAAACAAAAAAAGACCTTATTCTTTATAAAAGAATAAGGTCAATGCGGATGGAGGGACTTGAACCCTCACGAGGTCACCCCCGTCAGATTTTGAGTCTGATGCGTCTGCCATTCCGCCACATCCGCGTCTGTGTTTCTCAAGACAATCAATATGATAACATATAGAACAAAGGATGTCAACAAAAAAAATAAAATTTTTTTAAAAATTTCAATTAACATCTATATATAGAAGAAATTATATATACGAAGGGGATTATATGAGATGCTTAAATGAGTATCGCAGTAATTATTTTTTTAAATGTACATGAATTTGAAAGAAATGAAAATAAAATGTAAGCATTCGGGAGTGTAAAAGGAAATCTTTCAGATAAGAACTTTTCTATTTTACATAACATGAGAGATTAACTATAGCCATTTCCTTGTGGGAAAATAGTTGTTTTATTAAAGTATGTAGAGAATAATTGGTTTATTTGATAAATTAGGTTAGTAAGCCTGCGAAAAAACTTGTAAAGAAAGGAAATACATGAAAAAAGAAAAAAATATGAAAAAAAATCAAAAAAAGTGTTGACTTTTGAAAATCAGGGTGATATACTAAACAAGTCGCTTGGGGGTGACAGAAAATAAGAAACACCTCAAAGCCTTACAGAATAAGGCTTACAGCGATTAGGACATTGACAATTGAACAGTGAAACAACCTTGAAAATTCAAAAGAATTTCATGGGACATCAAAGATGTTCACGAACAAAAAACTTTATCAGTAAAGGATAAAAAGCTAGCAAGTTTCTAGCAAGGACAAATTTTAATTTGAGAGTTTGATCCTGGCTCAGGATGAACGCTGGCGGCGTGCTTAACACATGCAAGTCGAACGAAGCACTTAGACGGAACTCTTCGGAGGG
>JBNMLH010000017.1:0-67216 GCA_050875145.1 Lachnospiraceae bacterium | reverse complement strand
GGTCTTGACCTAGTTATGAGCACTTAACGATAGTATTTTTATCGTTTACGTGCGATACATGCACAAGCACTTAGCGAGGTAGTTTCGAGCTTAGTACTTGGGCTAGTTATGGATGGAATACAGTGTGTAGTTTTGAAGGTACAGGAAAGAGGCTTTCATCTTGGGATGAAAGCTTTTTTTGATTCTAAAAACGTATTGTTACTTTATAAATATTCAATTAATGACTATAGCCGTATACTTAATTGATATGATATAATAGGATATAAATTATAGAGTATATCATTAAAATAAATTTAGGAATGATAAAACAGAAAAGAGGAAGAATATTGGACTGTAGAGAAGTACAAAGTTTGATTGTACCTTTTGTAAAAAGTGAACTAACACTTGAAGAAGCAAAAGATATTTTACAACATATAGACAACTGTCCGGATTGCAAAGAAGAACTGGAAGTGTATTATATTTTATTGATTGGCTTGCAGGAATTGGACGATGATACGACTGGTTCCCTTGATTTACATGGTCAGTTTGAAGAACATCTGATTCGTACACGAGCAGAAATTGATAAAACTAAGTTTTGGAGAGCACCTAAAATGGTTCTGTTGTTGGCGCTTATTGCTGTTTTGCTTGTATTACTTACGCATGAACAGGAAAAGATTGTGGAACAAGAGGTAAGAGAAAATCAGATTAGTAATTTAGAATATGTATTACCAACTTACAATCCAATTGATAATGTGCTTCAAAGGATTAAGGATAAACAACTTGATAAAAATATACAAATGCAAAGAAATGCAGTAGAAATTAATAATAGAAGTAAAACAGGTCAATAAGGCAGATTGGAGAATAGGATGAAAGAAAAATTAGTTATAATTGATGGGCAAAGTTTTTTTAGGGAAATATTTTTTCAAATTCCTGATTTTAAGAGAGCGATATATAAGATAGACAATGCGGTTTATGAATTTATGCAGTCTATGCTTTATATTATTAAAAAAGCGGAGCCTTCTCACCTTTTTGTGGTTTATGGCAATGATGAGATCGAAAGTGAGAATACCAGTGATTTACCAACTTCATATATCCAACAAATAGAACAAATCAAAGATTTATTAACAAAATTAGAAATTTCTGTAGTACAAGATAAAGATGCAGAAACTTGCGATTTGATTTCGACTATGTTAGCACAAAATACGAAACAATGGGAAAAGGTTTTAATTTATTCTAATAATGTGAAAATGTTGCAAATGGTATCAGAAAATACAGAGGTTATTTGTTCTTCTGTTTTGAGAGAAGAAGACTTTAAAATTTATTCGGAAGAGAAGGTAATAGAAGAATATGGTGTTTTGCCTTGTTTATTGCCTGATTTGTATGCTATTTTAGCATGCAGAGATAGTGAGGAAAAGGGGAATATTGGTATAAAGACTGCGGCTAAATTATTGCAGAAGTTTAATTCATTTGAAGAAATTATCGAGAGACAAGAAGAACTGTTGTCGAAGCGAGTAAAAGAAAAAATCATAAAATATAGTGATAGCGGAAAACAAAAAAAGTTTCGTACAACATTAAATAGAAATTGCAGTATAAATTTTAATATAGAGAATGCTTGTTTGGAACAAAGGAGAGAGAATATACTTCAATATTTAAATAAAGAAGGATTTTATTTTGATGAGAAAGCATCAGATAAAGAAAAGAAAGATATAGAAGTAACGGGGATAAAGAAAACATTTGTAAAAGTTTCGAATTGGAGTGATGCTGAAAAAGTATTTTCTATAGTGGATTCATGTGCAAAAAAACAGAACAGAATTGGTTTATATTTGTTAGTAGAAGATAATTGGTTGAATAATTTGTTTTATAAAAAAGAGGAAGAAGTTTGTTATATAGAAAAAGGAGGACAGTTATCTTTTTTTGAGGTTTCAGATGAAATAGCATCTAATCTGTTATTGGCACTAGCTGTTACAGTACAGGATAAGACCTATTATATAGATTGCTCGCAAAATTGGTTTCAGGAGTCAAAGTTTGCTTCACGACTTTATCAATGGATGGAAAACAATTTCTTTTTTAGTGTATTAGACGGGAAACGTTTTCTATATATTGTAAACGCTTTATTTGAGCAATATAAGTTGGACAATACTATTTTGAATTATCAGGCAATGCATAATCTTTTTGATGTTTCCATTGCAAAATATTTGTTATCACCTCTACAGGATTCTTATGAATATCAGGAGTTGGCTAAGGAGTATTTGGGCATTACATGTTTATCTGCTAAAGAGATTTTAGAGAAGAAAACCTGGGAGCAATGTAAGACTGAAAAAGAAGAAGCTGTAATTGAATATTGCTGTTATCAAAGTTATATAGCTGAAGCTGTTACAGTAAATTTATTAGAAAATTTGAAAAAAACAGAAATGATAGAATTATATACAAGTGTAGAAATGCCATTGTTGTATGTGTTATTTCAAATGGAGCAACGAGGAATACGCGTAAATAAAGAAGCATTGTGCCAATATGGTACAGGTCTTATTTCAAAAATAGAGGACTTAGAGAAAAAAATATATGGTCAGGCTGGGGAAGAATTTAATATAAATTCACCGAAACAACTTGGAATTATTCTATTTGAAAAGATGGGATTGCCAAATGGAAAGAAAACAAAGACTGGATATTCTACAAGTGCAGAGGTATTAGAGGGACTTAAAAGTCAATATGCTATTGTGGCAGATATTTTGGAATACCGTCAGTTGACAAAATTAAAGTCTACCTATGCGGATGGACTGATTGAATATATTTCACCAGTAGATGGGCGAATTCATGGAAAATTTAATCAGACGGTGACTGCTACAGGTCGTTTGAGTAGTACAGAGCCTAATTTGCAAAATATTCCAATTCGTATGGAACTTGGAAGAGAAATAAGAAAGGTATTTATACCGAAGGATGGATATGTCTTTTTGGATGCAGATTATTCACAAATTGAGTTAAGAATCTTAGCACATATGTCAGGGGATGAAAGTTTAATTCGTGCATACAATACAGGAAAAGATATTCATCGTATCACTGCATCTGAAGTATTTCATACACCTTTTGAAGAGGTAACTGCACAGCAGAGAAGTAATGCAAAAGCGGTAAACTTTGGAATTGTGTATGGTATCAGTTCTTTTGGATTAGGTCAGGACTTAAATATATCCAGAAAAGAGGCACAAGAATATATTGAACGATATTTTTCAACTTATCCGGGAATAAAGAAGTATTTAGACGAGTCAGTAGAACAGGGAAAAAAGAATGGATATGTAGTTTCTCTGATGGGAAGAAGAAGACCTGTTCCGGAATTGGCTTCAAAAAATTTCAATCAACGTTCGTTTGGAGAACGAGTTGCTATGAATTCACCAATTCAGGGAACGGCAGCTGACATAATAAAATTGGCAATGATACGGGTAAATGATCGGATACAAAAAGAAGGACTACGTTCCCAACTTTTATTACAGATACATGATGAATTACTTGTAGAAACGCATGTAGACGAGATAGAGGCGGTCAGAAAAATTCTGGAAGAAGAAATGGATCAGGTTATACAGTTATCAGTGCCTTTAGAAATTGATGTGCAGCAGGGTAATAACTGGAATGAAGCACATTAGTAGAGCTGAGATAAAGGAGATACAAATGAGAATAATTGGATTAACAGGTAGTGTCGGAAGTGGAAAATCAACCGTTGGAAAGTTAATGGAAGAACATTTTAATGTAAGATTGCAAATGACAGATGAGATCGGACATCTGGCATATCAGAAGGATACAAAAAGCTATGAGCAGATTATACAGTTACTAGGCAAAGACATTTTAGATGAAAATAAGGAAATTAATCGAAAACTTGTGTCAGATAAAGTTTTTCGTGAGGAGAGGTTATTAGAGCAACTTAATTCTATTATACATCCATGGGTGAAGCAGTATTTATTTGAAGATATTGAACAGCAGAGAAAGAAAAAAGAATATACTTACTATGTGATAGAAAGTGCGATTATGTTTCAAACAGGACTAGACAAGATGTGTGATGAAGTATGGTACGTGGATGCGGAGGATGCTGTACGAAGAGAACGTTTAAAAAGAGATCGCGGGTATTCTGATGACAAGATTGATAACATTATGGACAATCAAAGGGTGAATGCTAGAATGAAGGAGCAATGTCAGCAGTTTATAAATAATAATGGAAATAAATCTTTAATAACGGAACAACTGGAAAAACTGCTAGTCTAGGCAGTTAAAATATGTTATAATTGTGAACGGATTGAATATGTAAGTCTATAGGGGGATGTTGGATTTACAAATAGAATAGATACAAAATGTTTGGAGGAATTTTTGTGACAGAATATACAAAGTGTCCAGAACATTATATATTTGGTTTGGATATAGGGACAAGAAGTATTGTTGGAACAGTGGGATATCGCGAAAGTGAAAAAAACTTTTGTGTAGTTGGACAAGTTGTTCGTATGCATGAGACTCGTTCTATGTTGGATGGACAAATTCATGATATTGATAAGGTGGCAGAAACCATTTCACAGGTAAAAATGGAGTTGGAGCAAAAGTTACATTATAAGTTGGAAGATGTTTGTATTGCAGCGGCTGGTCGTGTTCTTAAAACTGTGACCGTACGTGCAGATTATGAATTTGATGATGAGAGTATTATTGATGAAGAAAAAATCCATACATTAGAGCTGATTGGGATGGAAAAAGCATATGCGACGTTGCGAGATGAAATGAATCAGCAATTAGGGATGTATTGCGTGGGTTCTACGGTAATACATTATTATTTAGATGATTATATTATGTTAAGTTTAAAAGGGCATAAAGGAAGAAAGATTTCTGCTGATTTTTTGGCTACTTTTTTGCCAGATGAGGTTATTGAATCTTTGTATGCTTCTGTGGAAAAAGCTGGATTGAAAGTGGCAAATTTAACATTAGAACCAATTGCAGCAAGTGAGCTTGCAATACCAGTCAACTTTAGATTGTTGAACATTGGGCTTGTAGATGTGGGAGCAGGAACATCTGATATTTCTATCACAAAAGATGGAAGTATTATTGGATATGGAATGATACCAATTGCGGGAGATACTTTTACGGAGGAAATCGCAAAGCGCTATCTTGTGGACTTTTCAACTGCGGAAGATATAAAGATAGGTTGTTTTTCAGAAAAAAAGATTGAATATAAAGACATTATGGGAATTGCACATACGTTGTCACCAGAGGAAGTATTAGAAGGATTGCAGGATACTGTTTCTAATACAACAAAAAAAGTGGCAGAACGTATTATAGAATTAAATGGTGGTGTGCCAGTTAGTGCAGTATTTATTGTTGGAGGTGGTGGAAAACTACCAAATTTTGCAGAGAGTCTGGCTGAACATTTAGGATTACCGAAAGAACGAGTTGCTGTTCGAGGAGAAGAAGTGTTTGGAACAATTCATTTTGAGGAAGATGTTGTATTGGATTCAACCCTTGTAACACCGATCGGTATCTGCCTTAGCCATTTGGCTAAGAATAACAATTTTGTTATGGTTTCTGTGAATGGAACACAGATTAAATTATATGATAATAATCGCTTGACCGTCATGGATGCGGCAATTCAAATTGGATTTCCTAAGGAAGATTTATTTCCTAAAAGGGGAAAAGAAATTAATTATTTGGTTAATAATGAGGCAAGACTACTTCGTGGAGAAGCTGGTGATGGTGCAAAGATTACAATTAATGGCAAGGAAGCTAGTCTTAATACAAAGATTTCTGCAGATGATATTATTGAAATAATTCCTTCAACTGCGGGAAGCCCAGCAAAGAGTACAGTTGGAGAGATACCAGAATTTAAAAGAAAAGGAAATATTGTAATAGAGGTAAATAGAAAGAAAATTACTTGCCCAAGAATGGTTAGAGTAAATGATGAAGTGGTGTTAGAGAGCTATCTTATTGCGGAAAAGGATAGAATAGAGATAGTAGATTATTATAGTATTGATGAGATAATGGAATTGATGGATATGCCTTATCCGACTGATTTTCGCATCAATGGAAAAGAGGCTGGCTTAGAGGAGAGGATTTACGATGGTTTTTCAGTTGAATGTGCATGGGAACAAACAAGAGATACAATGCTTGTAGATGAGAGGTTAGAAGATAATTCTCATATAGTGGAAAATCAGGAGAAAAAGGTATCAGATCCTACGATAGAGGAGGTAGAATCTGTTGTTGCAAATGAAATGAGAGACAATAGCCAAAGTGAAGAAATAGCTCAGAATAAAGAGGATAATAATAAGAGTGAAGTAATCTTAAATGAAGTTCATGAAATTCACATAACTGTGAATAATACGCCAGTAACATTATCTGGAAAAGCATCCTACATTTTTGTGGATATATTAGATTTTTATCCTTTTGATACACATACGGCTGGAGGATCTTCTATTGTTATGACAGTAAATGGTATGGAGGCTACTTTCTCAACCCCGATTAAGGATGGAGAGCAGATGGAATTGTACTGGGAAAAATAAAGGATTATGGAATGTTTTTGGAAGTACTTGAATTGGATAATAGAAAAGAGGAAATAAGTTGAAATTATGTAGTATCTCAAGTGGAAGTGATGGCAATTGTATCTATGTGGGAGGAAAGGATACAAATATTTTAGTGGATGCAGGTATTAGCGGAAAAAAGATTGAAGCGGGATTGTCAGATATTGATGTGGATCCCTCTAAGATTGATGGAATATTTGTGACCCATGAGCATGGAGATCACATTGCAGGGGTCGGTGTTATGGCACGCCGTTACCATATTCCAATTTATTCCACAGTAGAAACGATTTACGCTATGCTACATACAAAAAATGTGGGAAAAATTCCTGCTGAATTGTTACATTATGTAGAACCAGATCAAAAATTAATTTTAAAAGATATGGAGATATGCCCTTTTTCTATTTCGCATGATGCGGCAAATCCTGTTGCTTATACATTTGAACAGGATGGACATAAAATGGGAGTGGCAACGGATTTAGGCACATATGATGCATACACACTGGAACATTTAAGAGATTCAGAAATCCTGTTGCTGGAAGCAAATCATGATGTAAATATGTTACAGGTAGGACCATATCCGTACATATTAAAGCAGCGCATATTAGGAAGAAAAGGACATTTATCAAATATGGTATCTGCTAATTTATTGTGTGACATTATAAATGAAAAAATGAAACATATTATTTTAGGACATTTGAGTAAAGATAATAATTTTCCTGATTTGGCTTATGAAACTGTCAAGTGCGAGCTTGAGGAAAAAGGCTATAAATGTAAATCGGGATTTCTTTCTGTTGCAAAATGCTTTCAAGCTACATCTGTATTTGAAATATAGACAAAAGTAGTGTATACTACTATAAGTATTGTTAAAATCAAAGTAGGTAGCAAAATTCAGATGAAATCTGTTATTTTAGGAGGATAAATTTATGAAAAAAACAATTATAACTGTAGTAGGAAAAGATAGTGTAGGTATTATTGCAAAAGTTTGTACTTACTTATCAGAGAGTAAGGTAAACATTCTTGATATTTCACAGACTATTGTACAAGGTTATTTTAATATGATGATGATTACAGACATTAGTGCAACAGATAAGGAGTTTACAACTCTTTCAGCAGATTTAGAGAAAATCGGAGAAGAAATTGGTTGTATTATTAAAATTCAGCGTGAGGATATTTTCAATAAAATGCACCGTTTATAAAATACAGAAAGGATAATGTATAGCATGATTAATATTAATGAAGTTTTAGAAACGAATAAAATGATTGAAAAACAGAATCTTGATGTAAGAACAATTACATTAGGAATTAGTTTATTAGATTGTGCGGATTCGGATGTGAATGTAGTTGCAGAAAATATCTATAATAAGATTACGACTGTAGCGAAAGATTTGGTTTCAACTGGACAGGACCTTGAAAAAGAGTTTGGTATTCCAATTGTAAATAAGCGAATTTCCATTACTCCAATTTCCTTAGTAGGTGCTCGCGCATGTAAATGTCCTGAGGATTATGTTATCCTTGCGAAAGCTTTAGACCGCGCGGCAAAGAAGGTGGGTGTAAACTTTATTGGTGGTTATTCCGCTTTGGTTTCGAAAGGAATGACAAAGAGTGATGAATATTTAATTCGCTCTATTCCACAGGCAATGAAAGAAACGGAATTTATTTGTAGTTCTGTCAATGTTGGTTCCAGCAAGACAGGAATTAACATGGATGCAGTAAAGCTTTTAGGTGAGATTATTTTAGAAACTGCTGATTTGACAAAAGAAAATGATTCTATTGGTTGTGCAAAGTTGGTTGTATTGTGTAATGCACCAGATGATAATCCATTTATGGCAGGAGCGTTCCATGGAGTAACAGAAGCAGATGCAATTATCAATGTTGGAGTTAGTGGACCGGGAGTTGTTAAGTCTGCATTGGAAACTGCGAAGGGTGCTGACTTTGGTACATTATGTGAGACTGTAAAGAAAACAGCTTTTAAGATTACCAGAGTAGGACAATTGATTGCATCAGAGGCTTCTAAGAGATTGGGAATACCATTTGGTATTATTGATTTATCCTTAGCACCAACACCTGCGGTTGGAGATAGTATTGCAGAGATATTTGAAGTAATGGGATTGGAAAGAGCAGGTGCACCAGGTACAACGGCTGCACTGGCTATGTTAAATGACCAAGTGAAAAAGGGTGGTGTTATGGCATCCTCTTATGTAGGTGGATTGAGTGGAGCCTTTATTCCAGTTAGTGAAGATCAAGGTATGATTGATGCTGTGGTAGATGGCGCACTTACTTTAGAAAAATTGGAAGCTATGACTTGTGTTTGTTCTGTAGGTTTGGATATGATTGCTATTCCAGGAGATACAAAGGCAACAACAATTTCTGGTGTGATTGCTGATGAGATGGCAATTGGTATGGTAAACCAAAAAACAACAGCAGTTCGTATTATTCCTGTTATTGGGAAAAAGGTAGGAGATACTGTAGAATTTGGTGGTTTGTTAGGTTATGCACCAATTATGCCAGTGAATCAATTCTCTAGTGATGATTTTATTAATCGCGGAGGAAGAATTCCTGCACCAATTCATAGTTTTAAGAACTAAAGAGAATAAAAAGCGGTTCAATGTTTTATTGAACCATTGCCAGGTCGTTTGCTGAGAATATCACAGGCGACCTTTTTATATACGAAAGCTATGAGTTAAATTTTGCTTTTATAAAATGCATATATGACTGATAGCGATAATATAAAAGCATGAAGTGTGTTATTTGTGCAAATAATTTGGAGAGGTAGTATGTAAAATCTGTATCAAAATGTTTATGAAAAGGAGCGTTATAATATGTTAGAAAAAATTGATTCTACAAAAGTATTTACCTATTTTGAAGAGATTAGTCGCATTCCAAGAGGGTCAGGAAATAATACAGCTATTAGTAATTATTTAGTTGACTTTGCTAAAAAACATCAATTGGAGTATGAGCAGGATGTGTATGAAAATGTGATAATTCGCAAGGCTGGTAGTAAGGGATTTGAAGATAGACCAACTGTAATTTTGCAGGGTCATATGGATATGGTTTGCGAAAAAGAGACGGATTGCCAGCATGACTTTTTGAAAGAGCCGTTGGATATTCAAATAGATGGGGACTATGTTTATGCAAAAGGCACAACCTTGGGAGGAGACGATGGAATTGCGATAGCTTATGCACTTGCAATTTTAGATGATGATACGATTGTCCATCCACCAATAGAGGTGGTGATTACTACGGATGAGGAAACTGGAATGGATGGTGCGATTGGATTGGATGCTTCTAAATTGAAAGGAACTTATTTTATTAATATTGATTCAGAAGAAGAAGGGACTATTTTGACAAGTTGTGCTGGAGGTATGTCTGTAAATGGAACTTATCAATTAAACCGAAAGGAAGCAGAAGGAATCGTAATGGAGCTTGTTGTATCTGGAATGCAGGGGGGACATTCAGGAACAGAGATTGATAAAAACAGAGAAAATGCAGTATTGAGTTTGGGAAGAATTTTAGCTGAAATGCAGAATGAAAAGCTTTTATTCGATTTGATTTCTGTAGACGGAGGTTTGAAAGATAATGCAATACCAAGGGATGCAAAAGCCGAAATTTTGATTTCTGATATAGAAGTATTTGCTAATACCTTTGACAAGATAGTGAAAAATATAAAAAACGAAGTTTCTGCCAATGAACCAGAAGCAAGATTTGCATATGTGCAAAAAGGAATGCAGAAAACAAAAGTATTTTCCAATGAAGTAAAAGAAAATCTTATTTTCTTTTTGGAACAAACACCAAATGGCGTGCAAAAGATGAGTGAAGCAATTTCTGGGCTAGTGGAAAGTTCTTTAAATCTGGGAATTTGTAGAACTAATGAAGAAAATGTATTTTTATCCTTTTCTATAAGAAGTTCAGTGCAAAGTTATAAACAGTATTTAGGGCAGAAAATGAAACATTTGATTGAAAGCACAGGTGGTGCATTTGAGAAAAAGAGTGAATATCCTGCATGGGAGTATCGGGCAAATTCTGCATTGCGTGAATTATGCGTGAAGGTATATGAAGAGCAGTATGGGGAAAGCCCAAAGATTGAAGCAATTCATGCTGGACTGGAATGTGGTATTTTAGCAGATAAAAATAAAGCGTTGGATATGGTTTCAATAGGACCAGATATCTATGATATTCATACCCCAAAAGAACGTCTCGTAATCTCATCTACACAGAGAGTTTATCAGTTTGTATTAGGTATATTAAAGGAAATATGCCAAGAATAAGGAATAAATGAAGTTTTTACCCGATAAGATAGAATGAGTATGTAAACAGGGGATTTGAAGGTCATAAAAAAACGGGTAAAAAATAAAAAAGGTGGTAATTTATCATATTATTTTTGGAGTTATTTGATTATACTGGTTTTGCTTTACTTTTTAGGAAATTTGTGTGCATTAGCGGTAGAGGCCAGCCAATATCAGAAGATTTCAAAAGAAGAATTTAGAAACTTTCAGATATCTACAACTTGTATAAAAAGATATAAAAAGTTAGGACGGGTTGGATGTGCCATGTTTGAAAAAAAATATGGACAAAAGTATGGGAGAAAAGCAGCGGGTATAATAGATGATATGGAGTGTTTTCCTGTATTGGAGAAATCAGAGGTAGTTTATGAGGATTCTTGGATGAATGCCAGAACGTATGGAGGAAAACGAGTGCATGAGGGAACGGATATAATGGCAAAGAAGAACAAAAGAGGAGAATTATCTATTGTCAGTGTGTCCGAAGGTGTAGTAGAAAAAATCGGATGGTTACCGCTGGGTGGTTATCGGATTGGGGTTCGTAGTAATCATGGTGTGTATTTTTATTATGCACATCTATATTCTTATGCTAAAGGAATTGAAAAGGGAACCAGAGTGCATGTAGGGCAATTGCTTGGAAAAATGGGAGACAGCGGATATGGAGAGGAAGGAACAGTAGGAAAGTTTCCGGTTCATCTGCATTTTGGAATTTATGTTTCAATAGAGAAAGAGGAGAAAAGCGTAAATCCCTATCAGATGTTAAATTATTGGAAATAAAGATTTATATGTAAGGAATATTTTCTGAGGAAGAAGCATAGAATGATAGAGTGCGTAAAAAAGGTATTATAGATTCGCTGTATAAATTTGTAAGATAAAAAGGAATAGAAAAATGTATACACATCAAATATAAAATATGGTATAATAAAATAATAGAGATTACCCTTTTTTACTAGATGTTTGTCCGTACATCAAAGAAAAATGAAAGCGGATAGGGAGGTAAAATATGGAGTTACAATTATGGAGAAAAATATTAGAGCCGTATTCATTAGCGGTAGATGAATTGATTGTTAAGTTTAATCATATTAAAAATGAATTTGACTATGATGGAGAGTATTCACCAATTGAATCGGTGAACGGGCGTGTGAAAAGAATATCCAGTATTTTGGAGAAGGCACAGAGAAAACATATTGAACTGGAAGATGTGGAAAGTAAACTGGATGATATAGCAGGTGTTCGTATTATATGCCGCTTTGTTGAGGATATTGATAAAGTTGTGGAAATTTTACGAAAACGTTCTGATATGAAGATTGTAGAGGAAAAAGATTACATAACAAAGAGTAAGAAAAGCGGGTATCGTAGTTATCATCTGATTATTGAATATACGGTACAGTCTTTACAGGGACCAAAGCTATTAAAAGCGGAGATACAGGTACGGACTTTGGCTATGAATTTCTGGGCAACGGTAGAACATTCATTGCAGTATAAATATAAAGGTAATATGCCAGAGCATGTAAAAGAAAAATTATTAACATCTGCAGAGGCGATTGTTACATTGGATGATGAAATGTCTGTTGTACGGAAAGAAATTATGGCAGCACAAAATTATTATCAGCATAAGACACAGGTGGTGTCTAATATATTAGCTAATATTGAAAACCTGTATAAGGTAGCCAATAAAAGAGAAGTTTTAAAAATTCAGGATGAATTTCTTGCTATTTATAGAGAAGATGATTTGAATAAGATGGAACATTTTGGACAGGAATTGGATATTGTTTCAGAAAGTTATCGTGCGCAGCAGATATACTGATGAAAAGATAATAAACTGTTTTGCTAAGAGTGGGGTTGTTGTATATGCAACAGCCTCATTCTATGTATGTGAAACAATCATAGAGAAAAGGATGGAGTAAGATTGCGTTTACCAGAGAAATATATAGAACGAATGAAAACACTGCTGGGAGAAGAAGAGTATCAAGAGTATTTAAAAAGTTTTGAACAAAAAAATGTCAGAGGGCTTCGAGTAAATACCTTAAAAATTACACCAGAGGAATTTGAAAAGATAACACCGTTTCCATTGAAAAAAATACCATGGACAGACAATGGCTATTATTATGAAGATGATGTTCAGCCAGCGAAACACCCTTATTATTATGCAGGCTTGTACTATATTCAAGAGCCATCTGCCATGACACCGGCACAGTTACTTCCAGTGGAACCGGGAGATTGCGTGTTGGATGTTTGTGCGGCACCAGGTGGTAAAAGTACAGAATTAGCGGCAAAATTAAAAGGACAAGGTGTATTGGTATCAAACGATATAAGTAATTCTCGAGCGAAAGCATTACTAAAAAATATTGAACTGATGGGAGTAAAAAATGCTTACGTTGTCAGTGAAGTACCAGAGAAACTGGTGTCTAGGTTTGCAGGTTATTTCGATAAAATTTTAATTGATGCACCATGTTCTGGAGAAGGAATGTTTCGAAAGGAACCTTCCATGGTAAAAAGCTGGGAGGAGCATGGAGTAGAATTTTTTGAAAAATTACAAAAAGGTATTATTGATAGTGCAGTAAAATTATTAAAGCCAGGTGGAAAAATCTTGTATTCTACATGTACTTTTTCTCCAGAAGAAGATGAAGGTAGTATGAAGTATCTGTTATCCCAAAATGAGGATTTTTCGATTGAACGTCCGGAAAAAGTTTGGCATGAATTTGCACCGGGACATCCAGAATGGGTAGATGGTCCAGAAGAATTGGAAAAGTGTATTCGATTGTGGCCACATAAATTACAGGGAGAAGGACATTTTATTTCACTGCTTTCTAAGGATGGAGCAGAGGGGCAAAAGTCCAATTTTCTTGGTAGAAAAAAATTGGTTATGCCAGAAGAAGCCGTTGCATTTTTTTCACACGTTACGATGGATCTACCATTGGAGAATTGTGTGCAGGTAAAGGATAAACTGTTTTATTTGCCAGATTCAGAGGTAGATATGAAGGGATTTCGTGTGCTCAGAAGTGGATTGTATCTTGGAGATATCAAGAAAAATCGTTTTGAGCCAAGTCAATCTCTTGCGATGGCACTTAAAATGGAAGAGTATGACCAAGTTGTAAATTTTGCCTGTGATGATATAAAGGTGCGTAAATATTTAAAGGGTGAAACATTGGAATTTGATGATATGAATGCAACTGGTTTGTATTTGATCTGTGTTGATGGATTTCCACTTGGCTGGGCAAAAGCAAATAAAGGAAAGTTGAAAAATAAATATCATTCCGGATGGAGGATGTTCTAAAAAATGAGATTAGATAAGTTTCTTGCAAACATGGGTGTGGGAACCAGAAGTGAAGTGAAAGCATGCATTCGTCAGGGGAGAGTTACTATAAATGAGGAAAGAGCAAAGAGGCCAGAGCAAAAGGTGAATGAAGATACGGATTGTGTTTGTGTAGATGGGCAGGAAATACATTTTACGGAAATGCAGTATCTCATGCTTTATAAACCACAGGGAGTGGTGACGGCTACGGAGGATCGAGAACATAGGACTGTTTTAGATTTGATTGATTCGCCAATAAAAAAGCAACTGTTTCCAGTAGGCAGATTGGATAAGGATACAGAAGGTTTATTGTTGATTACAAATGATGGAGTGCTTGCTCACGAATTGTTGTCGCCAAAAAAGCATGTGAAAAAAAACTATTATGCGAAAATAGATGGTGAAGTGACAGAACAGGATATAGAAGCTTTTAAAAATGGTCTGGATTTAGGGGATTTTACAACTATGCCTGCAATATTGAAAATTTTATCACAGGGAGAATGTTCCGAAATTTTAGTAGAGATATGTGAAGGAAAGTTTCATCAGGTGAAGCGTATGTTTGAGGCAGTAGGAAAGAAAGTAACCTATTTAAAACGTGTTTCTATGGGGACACTTTGCTTGGATGGAAAGTTACAGCCGGGAGAATGGAGAAAACTGACAGACAAAGAGTTAGAAGGTCTAAAGAAGGGAAAATAAAGAACAATGTGGAAAGAAAAAGAGGCAGTCATTTTTGATTTAGATGGAACTGTGGTAGATTCTATGTGGGTATGGCCAGAGATTGATATTGAATTTTTGGGAAAACATGGGATTGCATTGCCAGATGATTTGCAAAAAGAATTAGATGGAAAGAGCTTTTTAGAATCTGCGATTCATATAAAAAATCGGTTTCAATTACCAGAGACTGTGGAAGAACTTATGGCAATTTGGAATAAAATGGCTATGGATTGTTATGTAAATAAAGTAAAGTTAAAACCTGGAGTAGAAATATTTTTAAAGAAGTTAAAAGAAAATGATATTAAAACAGGTATTGCCAGTAGTAATTCACATGTATTAGTAGAAGCAACACTGAAAGCAAATGGTGTATTGGAGTATTTTGATTCCGTTCATACAGCAGATGAAGTTGGAAAAGGAAAACCATCGCCTGATATTTATTTGCTGGTGGCAGATGATTTGGGAGTTAATCCTGAAAAATGTCTTATTTTTGAAGATATTGTAATGGGAATATTAGCTGGTAAAAATGCGGGAATGACTACCTGTGCGGTGTATGATAAATATTCAAAAGAGCAGGATCAGGAAAAGAAAGAATTGGCGGAATATTATATCCATGATTATAATGAGCTGCTTTTGTAAATGATTTTTCAAAAATCGTATGTAGGATAATAATTTTGATGAAACACAGTCGTACAAAAGAAATAGATATGGAAAAGGTGACGTATATGAATGATTTTTTGCCAATTTCAAGAGAAGATATGAAAAAACGGGGATGGGAGCAATGCGACTTTGTATTTGTGATAGGGGATGCATATGTGGATCACCATTCTTTTGGACCGGCTATTATAAGTAGAGTTTTAGAGAGTCATGGTTTTAAAGTTGGGATAATTGCCCAGCCAGACTGGAAAGACGAGAATTCAGTTAAGATTTTAGGCCGACCAAGATTGGGATTTTTAGTTTGCGCTGGAAATATGGACACAATGGTAAACCATTATACCGTAAATAAAAAGCATCGCCGCTTTGACAATTATTCGCCCGGAGGAGTCATGGGAAAACGTCCAGACCGAGCAACAATTGTATATGGAAATTTGATTCGAAAAGCATACAAACATATACCAGTAATTATTGGAGGAATTGAGGCGAGTTTGCGTCGATTAGGACATTATGATTATTGGAGTGATAAGGTAAAGCGATCTATTTTGTTAGATTCTGGTGCGGATATTCTGTCTTATGGAATGGGAGAACATTCTATTGTAGAGATTGCGGAAGCACTGGATAGTGGAATTGATATAAAAGATATTACCTTTATAAAAGGAACTGTGTACCGTACAAATACATTGGAGAATGTATATGATGCAATCATGTTGCCAAGTTTTCCACAAATCGTAGAAGATAAAAGAACATATGCAGAAAGCTTTTATAAACAATATTGCAATACAGATCCATTTTCTGCAAAAGTATTAGTGGAACAATATAAGGAGAAAGAATTTGTAGTTCAAAATCCGCCGGCAATGCCATTGACGGAAGAAGAGATGGATACAGTCTATGCGTTACCTTATATGCGTAATTATCATCCTATTTATGAAAAGGATGGAGGGATTCCTGCAATTAAGGAATTAAAGTTTAGTCTTGTCAGCAATCGTGGTTGTTTTGGAGGATGTAGCTTCTGTGCGTTGACTTTTCATCAGGGAAGAATGATACAGTGCAGAAGTCATGAGTCTATTATTGAGGAAGCCAATCTTATTACGAAAGAACCAGATTTTAAAGGTTATATCAATGATGTAGGAGGTCCTACTGCAAACTTTAGAGATACAGCATGTGAAAAACAAAAGACCAGGGGCGTTTGCATTGGAAAGCAATGTCTATTTCCAAAACCGTGTAAAAATCTAAAAATTGATCACAAAGATTATTTAAGTTTATTACGAAAACTTCGTAAGATACCAAAAGTAAAGAAAGTATTTATTCGTTCTGGTATTCGTTTTGATTATCTAATATATGATAAGGATGATACTTTTATAAAGGAACTTTGTGAATACCATGTAAGTGGACAATTGAAAGTTGCACCAGAGCATATTTGCGACAGTGTATTGCAACTTATGGGAAAACCGGGAAATGAAGTGTATGAACAGTTTATTCAAAAATATAAAAAGACGAATAAATTGGTGGGAAAGGAACAGTATGTGGTGCCTTATTTGATGTCCTCCCATCCTGGCTCTACCATGAAAGAGGCAGTCGAACTGGCGGAATATATAAGAGATTTAGGATATATGCCAGAACAGGTACAGGACTTTTATCCGACACCGTCTACGATTTCCACTTGTATGTATTATACAGGCTTGGACCCTCGAACAATGAAGGCTGTATATGTGCCTAAAAAGCAACATGAAAAAGAAATGCAGCGAGCTTTGATACAATATCGTAACCCGCAAAATTATGATTTAGTTATGGAAGCGTTGCATGTAGCGCATCGTACCGATTTAATCGGTTTTGATTCGAAGTGTTTGATACGACCAAGACGAACGGCTAAGGAAAAACAAGCATTCCGAGAAGCTGCAAAAACGAGAAAGAATACCGAGAAAAAAAGTTATGGTAAGAAAGGGCAGCAGGTCGGAAAAGACAGCAGAACAGCGGGAAAGCATACGGGTACACCAAAAAAGAAAAAAGCAATTCGTAATGTGCATAAAAGGAAGTAAGTGAGGAATAAAAATGCTGAAAAAATCAAAGGGAGAATATGGATATATAACAAAATCAAAGAGAATTGATATAATTAAGATGTTGCTCTATATAGTCGTAGCAGTCGCAATCTTTATAGGTGGTTTGTTTTTGAATAAAATGTCTTATAGAAATATCTTTACCATCTTGGCAATCCTATTTGTATTGCCTTGGGCTAGAGTATTTGTAGAATTTGTTGTATTTTTTCCATATAAGACACCGAACAAGGAAGATTATGAGAAAATAAAAGAGATAACAGCAGCGGAAGCACGTTTGTTGTCAGATGTGGTGATTACATCAACAGAAAAGTCTATGGGTATAGATTTTGTAGTGATGGGAAATGGTTATGTATTTGGGCTTACATTGAATAAAAAGCAGAATCCAGAGGAGATTCAGAAATATTTAAGAGATGGCGTAAAGAACTGGAGCGATTCCTATCAGGTCAAGATTCATAAAAATATGAAATCCTTTTTGCAGGATGTGAAAAATGCAAGAGAAAAAGAGTTAAATCCAAAAGAAAGAGAACAGGTAGAATCTTATATATTTTCTCTTATGGTATAATGTTTTGACTGCCTTGAAGGTGGGCTTGTGCAAGTACGAAGGATGGTTAAAATTTTATCATGAATAGTATCATAATAGAGGTAATTTACGATGAAAAGATAGATAGGCTTTAAAGAAAAGAGGAGAAAATGCAGAAAATTATAGTAACAGAAAAAGAAGCGGGGCAACGCTTTGATAAATTTCTTGGAAAATATATGGCAAAAGCTCCTAAGAGTTTTTTTTACAAGATGCTCCGAAAGAAAAATATTAAATTAAATAATGCTAAGGCAGATGGTTCGGAACGCTTACAGGCAGGAGACGAAATTGTTCTGTATTTATCAGATGAGACAATTGCGAACTTCAGCGAAGAAATAAAGACTGTAGAAACAGGGGAAAAGTTGGATATTTTATATGAAGACAGCAATCTGTTGATTATAAATAAGCCGGTCGGAATGCTTTCGCAAAAAGCGAAAAAAGAAGATGTTTCGATTATTGAACATATTATTGCATATTTGTTGGAAAGTGGACAGATGACCAAGGAACAATTAAAGAGTTTTCATCCAGGGGTATGCAATCGATTGGATCGCAATACCAGTGGAATCATTATTGCGGGCAAGACATTATTGGGACTTCAGAAGATGTCTGAATTGCTAAAAACAAGAAATATTGACAAGTATTATCAATGTATTGTAAAAGGAAAAATAACAAAACAACAATGCATTGAAGGGTATTTGGTGAAAAATAGAAATCATAATAAAGTGCAAATATCGAAAGAACCAAGTGAAGGTGCGGATTTTATTAAGACCGAATATGAACCAATTATCTATAATGAGGAATTTACATTATTAAAAGTAAAGCTTTTAACAGGAAAATCTCATCAAATTCGTGCGCATTTGCAAAGTATCGGACATCCTATCATAGGAGATGGAAAATATGGCGATGTACCTACGAATAAAAAGCTTAGAAAAGAATTTAAGTTAAAGCATCATGTGTTACATTCATGGAGATTGGGATTTCCAGAATTAGAAGAAAAAGAGTTTTCCGGGGTATCTGGAAAAGTAATAGAAGCACCTGTTCCGACATATTTTGCCAAATTGAAGAAAGAGTTACATTTATTATAGAAGGGAAAAGGGAGGGATAGGATGCCATCGTGGAATAGCAGGGGACTTCGGGGTTCCTTGTTGGAAGAAATGATAAATCATACAAATGAGAAGTATCGTAAAAGTGGATTGGCATTGATTCAAAAAATCCCTACACCAATAAAGCCAATTGAAATTGATGCTACTACTAGGCATATTACCTTGGCGTATTTTGATCAGAAAAGTACAGTAGATTATATTGGTGTGGTACAAGGTGTGCCAGTTTGCTTTGATGCAAAAGAATGTGCTACGGATACCTTTCCGTTAGCAAATGTGCATGAACATCAAATCCGTTTTATGGAGGAATTTGAAAAGCAGGAAGGGATTGCCTTTCTTTTAATTTATTTTAAGCAGCAGGAAATATTTTATTATCTGACTTATAAAAAATTGAGGGAATTTTGGGATAGAGCCACGCAGGGAGGACGAAAAAGTTTTCGGTATGATGAGTTGGAGACAAGTTTTCAAATTTCTACTTATGATGGTGTGATGCTTCATTATTTAGAAATGATTAATCAAGATTTACAGATGCGAGATTAGATTTGAGTAAGGAGTGTATTAGATTGCGTTATTCGGTTTCAGAAATTGTTCACGAATCTATCAAACCACATGTGAAAGAAGGTGGGCTTTGTATTGATGCAACAGCCGGAAATGGAAATGATACCCTCTATTTGGCAAACTTAGTTGGTATAGAGGGGCAGGTAATTGCTTTTGATGTTCAGAAAGATGCAGTTACAAATACAAAAAAGAGATTACAGGAGCAAGGTATGTCTGAGCGAGCAAAGGTTGTATTGGCTTCTCATGTAAATATGGCTTTTTATGCGAAAGAAAATACGGTTGACTGTATTGTTTTTAATCTTGGATATTTGCCTGGTGGTGACCACAGAATGGCAACACAGGCAAAGAGCAGTATTGAAGCAATGAATGTAGCATTAAAACTCCTAAAAAAGAATGGACTATTGAGCGTTACGATTTATAGCGGTGGGGATAGCGGATTTGAAGAAAAAGATGCTGTTTTGTCATGGTTAAAGCAATTAGATCAAAGAAAATATTTAGTATTAGTTACCGAGTATTATAATCGGCAGAATAATCCGCCTATACCAGTTCGCATAATAAAATTGTAAAGGAAAGTTAGACAAATAGTAAGAGTAAGCCCCAGAGCAGAACATATCGTATGTCTGCATCAGGGGCTTTTGTTTTTTGAATAAAAGACTATATTTTGTTAAACGCTAATCGGTGTTCTTTTTTCAAATACTTTATAATAAGAAGAAAGATTTAAGTTTTCCAAAAGTGCCGCCTCTTTTTGAAAGTCATAGGCAAGATGTTCTGGTTTGTGGGCATCAGAGCCGACCGTAAAATAAGTGCCACCCAATTCAAAATAACGTTTTAAAATTTCTTCTTTAGGGTGTGCAAAAGGCAGACCATATTTTAATCCTGCGGTGTTTACTTCAATACCTTTTCCTGCGTTAATGATAGCTTTTAGTAAAGTGTCAATTTCTTCTTGAAAACATGCAGGGTCATAGACAAAATCTTTATTTGGTGCATAACGGACAATGTAATCTAAATGTCCGTATACATCAAAGTTTTTAAAAGCTTCTACATTTTCTCGAATGGATTGAAAATATCTGCGGATACCAGCCTCGGTATCATTGTGAATACTTTCCCAGTAATCCGGATAGTAAGGGTCGTAATTATCCAGTAGATGGGAGGACGCAATTACAAAATCAAATGGAAATGCTGAGATGAGTGTTTCCAATCGTTGTGCCAAGTCTGGTTTCATACCAAGTTCAATACCCGCCAGTATTTTTATTTGATCTCCATATTTTTTTTGCAAGGAAGCAATTTGTTTAAAATATGCTTCTACCTCAAATTCAAATATACAGCCATAGTCTAAGTATTGTGGAGGATAATCATAATCCATATGATCTGTAAAACAAATACGTTGCAATCCAAGTTCAATTCCTTTTTTAATCATATCTTCCATAGGTGCATCTGAATCACCAGAAAAGGAGGAATGCACATGATAATCAGAGATAAGTTTCATAGTATCACCAATCCTTAAAAATTAATCTTCAATTTGTTGAATCCCTTTGATAGAAGGGGAGATAACCAGAGAGTAGTTTGTATAATATACCACAAATCCTGGTTTTGCTTTGTTTGGTTTTTTGATATTTTTCTTTTCTGTATAATCGATTTCTACTTTATCCTGAGCAGAACCTTTTGAGTAAAAGCCTGCGAGTCTACCAGCTTCTTCAAAAGTACGATCAGGAAGTTCTTCCCCATTTGTTTTTACAATTACATGAGAGCCAGCAATTCCTTTTGCATGAAACCACCAGTCATTTCCAGACGCAAATTTAAAAGTAAGTTCGTCATTTTGGAAGTTATTTTTACCCACATACATATGAAAACCATCGGAAGAAAGAAAATGCAATGGTTTATTTACGATTTTTTGGTTTCTTTTTTTGGAATTTCCGCCCTTTCGTTTCATATAACCGTAAGAAATCAATTCTTCCTTAATTTGTACTAAGTCACAATCGTTTACAGCAATGTCCAAAGAGGAGCTAATCGATTCTAAATGTTGAATGTCTTCTGCGGTTTCTTTTGTTTGTATTGTCAAAGCCTCGTAAGTTCGTTTTAATTTTCCGTAACGGTCAAAATATTTTTTCCCATTTTCTAATGGAGTCAGTGTAGGGTCCAAAGGTATTGTAATATCTTCATTTGTATAATAATTTAAGCAGGTCATGGAACGTTCCCCTTCTGGAACCGTATACCCATAGGTGTTAATCAATTCACCATAGACTTTATATTTCTCTCTTTTTTCTGTATCTTTTAGTTGTTTCATCTGTAAATCATATTTTTTACGATTTCGTTCTAAAGCGTTGTTGATGATTTTTCTTAGGTCAGCCGATTTTTGGTGCATACGGGAATAGAGTTCTTTAGCTTCATAATAGTTTTCTAGTATAAAAGAAATAGAATCATTTTGCGTTACTTCCAAGGTCTGGTAACAGGAGAGTAGTAAAGCAGAAAATTCCTTCGGTTGGTCATTTTTATATATAATGTTAGGTTGAAAGTCTCCAGATGTAATTTGTTCCATCATACGGGAAAAGTTGTGCTGGAGATGTAGTTGTTCCATTTCAGATAAACTATTTGCGGGCATTTCTGCATCTAGAGATGCTCGACAACATACTTCATTTGCCATTAATGGACTAAAGCCTGTGAGAGAAGTATAAATTGCTTTTGCAAGTGGTTTATTTTTTGAAAAAACAGTTTCTATAAAATCTTGTTCGGAAATTGTCAAAGGATTTTTCTTTTCCTGTTGTTTTGGTATGAAGTAAGGGCGACCCGGCAAAACTTCACGGACAGAGCTTACCATACTTGAAATATGTTTAATACTGTCAATGATGGTATAGTCTTGATTGCAGAAAATAATATTACTATGTTTTCCCATGATTTCTACGATGAGATATTTCGTACAAATATCACCAAGCTCATTTAGATGCTCAATTTCAAACTGGATAATACGTTCCATTTCTGGTTGTGTAATGGAAAGAATACGAGCACTGTTTAAATGCTTTCGTAAAAGCATACAAAAATTTGGTGCTACCATGGGACTTGGTTTATTTTTTTCGGTTAAATAAATTAATGGAAGACTTGCATTGGCAGAAAGAAACAGACGCTTTTGTCCTTGTTTTCCTTTGATTGTTAATAATAAAGCGTCTCTTTCAGGCTGAGCAATTTTGTTGATTCTGCCTCCCAGTAAGTGTTCCTGTAATTCTTTTACAATATTTGCAATTACAATTCCGTCAAAAGCCAAAGTAAGATACCTCCTAATAGTTATTATTTATCATATAAATACAGTTATATGATGTTTTATACAAGTATCGAGTCAAAGTTGCATGTAAACATGGAACTTTTGTTAAGTATTGTGATAAGATGAGAAACTTGTAAAGTCAGTCTCTTGTCATTTCTTCTTGAGAGAACGAATATAGGAAAAAGTTTCGTTTTCTCCTTTTTCTGCTAACATGACTAACAAATTTTCCAGAATTGCTGCTGTTTCTGGATGAATCATTCGGTGATTTTTTCGTTGTTGGTAATATTCCAGAGGGCTTTGATCTGAATACTTATCCTTCATATAAATTTTGCTTGCAGCAACTCTGTCGCAAAACATTTCAATGATATAACGCATAGGCATAGGAACCGGTTCCAGTTGTTTTGTCTTTCTGCTGTAATCAGTCCAATATTCAAAATGGTGTTTATTTCTACCTTTATGATGCATCCAGGCTTTTGAATATCCATAAGCATCCCGTTCTCCCTCATTGGGACTGCGGTATCCCTGATAATATTTTGCACCAACCCAAAATTCTGTAGGACTGTATTTGGAAAGGTCGTGGCGTAGACCCTGCCATAAAATTCCCGCGCGGTAACAGTTATATATTACCTGGTGTCGATGTTTTGTGATGGTTTTAAAGTGTTTCCATATATTTGAAAAATGAACTTTTTCACCTGCTGTCATAGGTAACCTCCTAAAGTCATATGTTCTTTTGTTCCTGTCCTATCTATTATAGAAAAAAAACTTTTTATTGTAAACCTTGTTTTCAGTAGGAGTCAAAGCATTGGGAACAAATATCAATTAGTTAAAATTTGGATATTCTTCTGTGACCTGAGTGATATAGAAGCTTGAGACATCAAATAAAGTATGATAAAATAAAACGGTTCATGTGGAAAAACAGTATATTAAATAGGTAATTAAAGTTTGTATTGTGAGGAATTAAGAATATGAATTGGAAAAAAGCAGTAAAAATTGTTGTTGGTGCCATTATTATAATGGCATGTATATTCGCATTTCTGGTATGGGAGGGAATTTGTTTTGTGACCAGTCCGACTGCGAGCAAATATCCAGTGAAGGGAATTGATGTATCGCACTATCAGGGAGAGATTAAGTGGGATTCGGTACAAAAAGACTTAGGTATTACGTTTGCATTTATTAAGGCAACGGAAGGTAGCAGTCATATTGATGAAAAGTTTAAACAAAATTGGGAAGAAGCCACTGGAAGTGGACTATACATAGGAGCATATCATTTTTTTAGTTTTGATAGCAATGGAAAGAAACAGGCAAAAAATTTTATTAAACATGTGCCAAAGAGGGCTAATATGCTCCCTCCAGTAGTTGATGTCGAATATTATGGGGACAAAGCCAGCAATCCACCAGCGGTACGGAAGGTTAGAAAAGAGCTGGATGATCTACTGGATCAATTGGAGAAGGAGTATAAGTGTAAGCCAATTATTTACACGACGGTTTCCGTATATCAGAAGTATATTAATGAATATTATAATGCGTATCCATTATGGATACGCAATACCTATTATCGTCCATTTTTAATAAAAAACAGACAGTGGACGTTTTGGCAGTATTCAGAAACAGGCAAGTGGCCCTATGGTGGAACAAAAAATGAAAAATATGTAGATATGAATGTATTTGCAGGAAGTATGGAAAGTTTTTTACGTTATTTCAATTTGGAGGAGTAGAATATGAAAATAAAAGGAATTATTTTTGATATGGATGGATTGATGATTGATACAGAAAAATTATTACATAAATATTGGTGCGAAGCAGCCAATGAGTATGGTTATCCTATGAAGATAGAACATGTGTTACAAATTAGAAGTCTGGCTGCTAAATATGCCATTCCAAAATTGAAAGAGATGCTGGGAGAGGACTTTGACTATTATAAGGTTCGTTCCAGACGAATGGAACTTATGGCAGAACATATTGAAAAGTATGGACTGGAAAAGAAGAGGGGATTAGATGAGCTTTTAAGCTATGCAAAGGAAAAAGGGTATCGAATGGCAGTAGCAACGGCAACGGATTATGAGCGTACAGAAAAATATTTAACTTCTATAAATAAGTTTTCTTATTTTGATGAAATTGTGTGTGGGCCGATGGTGAAAAATGGAAAACCTGAACCGGATATTTATTTAGAAGCAGCGAAAAGATTGCAACTAGAACCTTCTCAATGCTTTGCACTAGAGGATTCGCCCAATGGAATTCTGGCGGCATATCGGGCAGGATGCAAACCTATCATGGTTCCTGATTTAGATCAACCAGGGGAAGATACGAAAAAAATGCTTTATGGATTGGCGACAGATTTAAAAGAAGTTATTTCATATTTAAAAGAGAATGAAAACGGTGATAAATAGGATAAGCTATAGTAAATATGAGGTTGAACAGTTGCCTTGTTGGAAACATTTGTCTGCTATAAAATTGCCATAAAATAACGGTATGCTAAAAATGACAGATATAGGAAACTGTAAATGTACAAAATATCAAAACAGGAAAGAGGGAGACAGATGAACAAAAAAAGAAAGCAGAAGATTTTTCAATGGATTGCTTTAGTTCTATTATTATGTATAGGAATGCCAAATATTTCATTTCGGGCTACTAAGGCTGCGGAAACTTCAATGACACTAAAATATGGTGGAAAAAAATATTCCTTTGCGCAGAGCAAACAGACAACGGCTAAAGTGAATGGAAAAAAGGTGACAACACCGATACCGGGAGTTATTATAAATGGAACAAACTTTGTTTGCCCAACGTTAGTTAAGAAAAAAGAATTAGGAATTTCATATAGCTATAATAGCAGTAAAAAACAAGTGATTTTAAAGAAGGACAATACAACCATTGAGTTGACAATGGGAAAAAAGGTAGCTAAAGTAAATGAAAAAAATGTAAAGTTAGGTACCGCACCACAACGGGTATATTATATAGAAAAGAAAAAATATTACAATATACTGCCTGCAAGATTTGTATTTGAGACATTTGGATTTTCTTATAGGTGGCAGCAAAAGAGCAGAAGCTGTGCGATTATAGCCAAAACAGAAGCTACAGCTACACCAAAGGTTACTAATACACCAGTTGTTACAAAGACTCCAGAAATTGTGAAAACAGCGGTTCCAACAGCAACAGCAAGTTTGGCAACGGCTACACCAAAGGCAACTACAAAACCTACTGTGACAGCTACACCAACGGTTGCTCCAACCAAGACTCCAGAGGCAACAAAGGAAATGAAAGCCATGTGGATTTCTTACTTAGAATTTGGCAGCAGTGCGAAGACAGAAGCACAGTTTAAAAAAAAGGTGACGCAGATGTTTGATAACTGTGTTTCTTATGGAATGAATACAGTAATCGTGCAGGTACGTCCATTTAGTGATGCGATGTATAAATCTTCTTATTTCCCTTGGTCCAAATATGCTTCTGGTACATTAGGAAAAGACCCTGGCTATGATCCATTAAAGATTATGATTGAATTAGCACATAAACGAGGCTTGAAGATTCAGGCATGGCTTAATCCATATCGAATTACAACAGGAAACACAAATGTTTCAGCACTTCCTGCAAGTCATCCTGCTAGAAAATGGGCGAATAGTTCTACAAGTGATGTGAAAAGAAGGGTATTAAGTTATGGAGGAAATCTATACTACAATCCTGCCAGTTCACAAGTTCGTACACTTATAGTAAATGGTGTAAAGGAAATTGTGAAAAATTATGATGTAGATGGGATTCATTTTGATGATTATTTTTACCCTAATTTAGGAACCTCATATAAGACAAATTTTGATGCAAAAGAGTATGATGCGTATGTGGAACAATGCAAAAAAGATGGCAAGACTGCAAAGACAATTGTCAAATGGAGACGCGGAAATGTTAATGCACTGGTAAAGCGAGTGCATACAGCGGTAAAAGGGATTGATTCAGACGTGGATTTCGGAATTAGTCCTGCTGGTAATATTGATAACCTTTCCAGTTCTTCGGCTTATTATGTAGATATAAAAACATGGATGTCTACAGATACATATGTGGATTATATTTGTCCACAAATTTATTGGAGTTTTAACAATGCAGTTTGCCCATATAAGGCAACCGTAAAACGATGGGCAGATTTGAAAACAAGCGATGCGGTAGATTTGTATATTGGATTAGCTGTATATCGTGCAGGAACCACAATCGAAAAAGAATGGAGTACATCAAATACAGTTTTAAAACGACAGGTGATTTATGGAAGAAGTGTAAAAGCTGTGTCAGGTTTTGCTTTTTACCGTTATGATTCTTTTCAGACATCTACAAGTAAACAAGAGGTGAAAAATTTATTACCGTTATTAAAGTGACGTATATAATGTTGTAGAAAAAAATAATTCAGACAATAGTATTAAGGAAATGTTAAAGGCTGATTTGGAATATTATGCTTTTGTTAAATTTTGCTTGCATTTTTTTACCATTTTTGATAATATATAGATGTTTTTATAAATGTGAAGTGAAGTTTTGCAAAAACGAATATAGCGACAAAACTTTACGAATACGAATAAAAACGATAAGTATTATTTAAAAATAAAGGAGAAATGAGAAATGAAAAAGCAGAGTAAACTTTCAAGAACAGTAGCTGCTAGTTTGGCATGTGTATTGGCATTGTCGTCCAGTCCTATTAATGCCTCAGCAGCAAAAGCACCAAGTTGGGGAAAGACAACTAGTACCATGACAGTAGGTACAAAATACAAATTTACGGTAAAAAATAAACCAGCAGGTGGAAAAATTACTTTTTCTAGTTCAAAGAAGACAGTTGCAACCGTAAATGCAAAGGGTGTTGTTACTGCCAAGAAAGCAGGAAAATCTGTAATTAAAGCTGTAGTTAAAAATAAGAAGAAAAAGACAGTTAAGACATTAAAGAAAACAGTAACAGTAAAGAAAAAGACAGTTGTTACAACACCACAGGTAACTCCAACAAATCAACCGGGAGTTAAACCAACAAATGCACCAACAGTAACTGCAGTTTCAACTGTAGCACCACAGGTAACTCCGACAACAGTACCAACAAATACACCAATCGTATCCAATAATGATAAGAATTGGGCATTGGTAATTGATGCAAATGATAATACACTTATTGCTGATGGTGGAGACAATACAGTATTAACATTCAAAATGATTAATACAAAGACACAGAGTGTAGATACCACAGCAAATGATATTACATTAGACGTTTATACTTCATTTGGTCAGCTTTCTAACTCATCTGTTACCATTAAAAATGGTACAGGTACTCTTGTATTGAATTCAGAATTTTCTGCTAAAGAGTTAAAAACAAAAGTTACAGCAGATATTTCCAGACAATCTAATAATGGTACAGATTTAGTAGGAAAGGTTTCAGGCGAGGCATATATTACATTTGAACCATTTAAAATTTCTGAGGATAAATCACCAAAGCTTGTGAAAGCTGAATCTGATCAGGCGGATAGAGTGACATTATTCTTTGACCGTGAAGTTAGTATTGATGATTTTGTAGTAAAAAATGCAGCAACAGGTACATATAAAGTAGTAAATGGAAAGCAGGTATTTTATTCAACAAATGCAAATAGTCCTGTGTTTACAGTATCCCAAAAAGTAGAAGGTAAGACTGTAAAATATCCAATAGTTGGATTGGCAACAGTAAAGAATGATGATGGGACTGTGGCAAATAAGAAGGCGTTACAGCTTTTGATTTCAGAAAAGAGTGCATTAGATGACAATAATACGGTAAGTGTTAATTATACAAATAAAGCATGTGGTATTAATACAAATACTTCCTTTATTTTGACAGATACAAAGAAACCACAGTTCACCGCAATCGAATCTGTAGGTATGAAAAAAGTTAAGATTACATTCTCAGAAGCAATTCCAGCGACACAGAATTCAACAAATGCAAAATATACAATCAATGGTTCTGTATATAAGGATGGAGATGTAACTTATGGTACATACAATCCAGCAACAGCAGAAGATAATCGCTCTGTTGTAATGTTGACACTAGGAAAAGATGACAAAGGATTACAGTCTTATTTTAAACCTGGTACTGCTAAGTTAGCTGTAACAAATGTAATTGATTATGCAGGAATTACAGATGTTGGAAGAAATATTATTTCCAATCAGAGTAAGGACTTTACAGTAACAGAAGATGCAAACAGACCTGTTGCAAATATTACAGTAGAGTCACCAGAGCAGTACAGAATTAAATTTACTGGTAATAAAGATGGAAAAGAGTGTCCGGTAGTATTTACTGAAGACAAGAATAAAACACAGATTAGTGCAGTTGAATATTTTTCAAAAGCATTAAAGGTAAAGGTAGACGGTAAGTATATTTCATTAATGGATACTGTGAAAACATTTAACGATAAGGTTGAATTAGGAACAGAAGAAGGAAAGAAAGTAAAACCTGTTTTATTAGATGGACTAGATAGCTTCTTAAAGGTTACACAGGTTAGTGAAGGTGAATTTGTTGTAGAATTAACAGAAGACTGGACCAAGTTCTATACAACTTCTTTAACAAATCGTAACTACTATAACGATTTATATGAATTTGATTTAGCAGAGGATACTGTTTATAATGACAATAATGGTCTTACAAATGATGAAGTTATAAGACTTGATTTGAATGGAACAGGTTCTCCTATGAATCAGCAGGATGATGTTAGTCCACAAATTCAGTCTATTATGCAGACAGATGAAGACCAGTACTTTGCAGTACAGATGTCTGAGCCAGTTGCATTTTCAAAAGATGGTGTAGATACAACCAATATTACCTTAAGTGAGACTCAGTCACTTCAGATTGCTAAGGCTGAATTTAAGGGAACAAAAGCAAATGGAGAAATTGTAACTTTTGATGGCGCTGTTTGTGGTTACTATGATACTGAAACAAAGAAGAAGACAGATACATTATTACAGGTGCAGGCACTTTATGAGCAGAAGACAATTCAACAATTAGTTGATGAAGGATATGGAACATCATGGACAATCGCATTGACATATGTATATGATGATGTAAAAAATGCAGCAGAAACAAAGGTTGCAAGTTTTGAAGTACAGCCAACAGCAGGTTTATTCTCTATTGATTATGTAAAGGGAACAACAGCAGCAGTAAATGGCACACAAAATGATGTGATTACAGTTAAGTTTACACAGGGTGTAGCAGATACTTCAGAAGCATTAGATATTACAAGATGGAAATTAGATGGCTATAATTTCCCAGAAAATTCAAGAGTTGAAGTACAGAAGGAAAGTGGAAATGAGTATATTGGTTACTATGTTTTGACATTTACCATTCCATCTGGTACACTTCGTACGAAAAAGAGTCATGTATTAAATGTGGATAAGGGTATTAAGTCAATCAAGAAGAATACCTTAATCGGAAGTTTTGAAAATCAGTTTGTCGCAGATGCAGACTAAGAGGTATAGCTTAGTGTAAATACTATAATGGATAATTTTATATAGGAATTTTTGCAAATGAAAAGAAAGATGCCGTAGATTTGTTACGGCATCTTTCTTTAAAAAAGACTAAAAATGTTGATAAAATTTATCAACAAGAGAGAAAAAATAAATATAGGAGTTGTTCTTATAAAAAGATAAAGCTATAATAAAGGTTATACAAAAGTATATGTGATTGCGTTCCAAAGCAATTGCAGGATTTTTTACGAAGAAGAAAAGATGTAGGAGGTATTATTATGTTTGATTGTTTAAAAAAGATAACATGGAAAAAAACGGGAATTTTTACGGCTGGAGTTTTATTTGGTACAGCAGGACTTAAAATTTTGTCTAGTAGCGATGCAAAGAAATTTTATACGAACTGTACAGCAGCCTTTTTGAGAGGGAAAGATTGTGTTATGAAGGCTGCAACATCTGTACAGGAAAATGCTGAAGATATTTATGCAGATGCTAAGATTATTAATGAAGAGCGCGAAGCGGCAGAAGAATTTGAGGATGCATTTGAAGATGATTTCACAGAGACAGATGATGAGGAAACAGTGGAAGAATAATCCAATAAATGGAGGCACCTGTGAGTGAAGCAGGTGCCTTTGTGTTTAAAAAAATATAATAAAAACAAGGGAAGAAAGGGGGATACTCCCGTGAAATTTCAAATTTTACATGAAGCAAAAAATAGAATGCGTATTCATATGGAACAAAGAAAAATGACCTATGCCCAGGCAGATACTTTGTTGTATTATTTACAAAATTTAGAAGGCGTAAATTCTGCTAAGGTGTATGAACGTACATCGGATGCTACTATTTGCTTTACGGGAAGTCGTCAGGATATTATTACATCCATACAAAAGTTTTCTTATGAAAAGGTTTCTGTTCCAGAGGGATTAGTTGAGAGTTCAGGACGAGAAATGAATGCACAGTATCAAGAAAAACTTGTAGGAAAAGTAGTTTCCAGATATGTAGGAAAGATTTTTCTTCCAGCACCAGTAAGAGCTGGAATTGCAGTGGTTCGTTCTGTAAAGTATATTTGGCTCGGTGTTAAAACTTTATGGAGAAGAAAAATTGAAGTGCCAGTGCTTGATGCTACGGCGATAGGTGTTTCTATTGTAAGAGGCAATTTTGATACAGCAGCATCTATTATGTGGTTGCTTGGAATAGGAGAATTATTAGAAGAATGGACACACAAGAAGTCAGTAGATGACCTGGCAAGAAGCATGTCTTTAAATGTGAAAAAGGTTTGGTTAAAACAGGGAGAACAGCAGGTATTGGTGCCAGCGTCGCAGATACAGGCGAATGATCATGTAGTTGTACACATGGGAAAAGTAATTCCATTTGATGGTGTGGTTGCAGAAGGAGAAGGTATGGTAAATCAGGCTTCTCTTACAGGGGAATCCATGCCTGTTAGAAAAATGGAAGAAGATATTGTATATGCTGGCACAGTATTAGAAGAAGGGGAAATTATTCTTCGTGTGAAAAATGCAGGAGGAGCCAGTCGATTTGAAAAGATTGTAAAAATGATTGAAGAATCGGAAAAGCTTAAATCCTCTGTAGAAGGAAAAGCTTCTCATTTAGCAGATAAATTAGTGCCATATAGTTTGCTTGGTACAGGGCTTACTTATTTGTTTACAAGAAATGTTACAAAAGCGTTGGCTATTTTAATGGTTGATTTTTCATGTGCCTTAAAACTTGCAATGCCAATTTCTGTACTTTCAGCGATTCGAGAAGCAAATTCTTATCATATTACTGTAAAGGGAGGCAAATTTTTAGAGGCAGTTGCAAAGGCAGATACTATTGTATTGGATAAAACAGGTACATTGACAAAAGCACAGCCAACTGTGGTGAAGGTAATCCCATTTGCACAATATACAGAGGATGAGTCACTTCGCATTGCCGCATGTCTGGAAGAACATTTTCCGCATTCTATGGCGAATGCAGTCGTAGCAGCTGCAAAGGCGAAAAATCTAGAGCATGAAGAGATGCATTCTACCGTTCAATATGTAGTTGCACATGGTATTGCCAGTACCATTAAACAGAAGAGAGTTGTTATTGGCAGTTATCATTTTGTTTTTGAGGACGAGGATTGCATTATCCCATTAGGAAAAGAAGAATTGTTTGATTCGCTTCCGAAAGAGTATTCGCACTTGTATCTTGCTATTGAAGGACAATTGGTTGCTGTCATTTGTGTGGAGGATCCATTGAGAGAAGAAGCAGCCGATGTAATTCGGGCTTTGAAAGAAACGGGAATTTCTAATATTGTAATGATGACAGGTGATAGTAAACATACTGCTGAGGCAATTGCAAAAAGAGTAGGTGTAGATCAATATTATGCTGAAGTTTTGCCAGAGGATAAGGCTCGTTTCGTAGAAGAAGAAAAACAAAAGGGAAAGACAGTAATTATGGTTGGTGATGGGATCAACGATTCACCAGCATTGTCGGCAGCAGATGTAGGAATTGCAATTAGCGATGGTGCAGAGATTGCAAGAGAAATTGCTGATATTACGATTCCGGCGGATGATCTTGAACAATTGGTAACATTAAAACTTTTGAGTAATGCCTTGATGAAACGCATTAAAAGAAATTATCGCGGTATCGTTGGATTTAACGCAGGATTAATTGTTCTTGGTGTGGCAGGTGTGATGCAGCCTACAACAACTGCTATGTTGCACAATACCTCGACACTTGCTATTTCATTGAAAAATATGGGAAATCTGCTATAACAGTAAACATATGAAAAAAATTCGTCAATATTATACTTGATTCTTTTTCGGTATTTCGGTATGATAGAAAAGAAGTTAGGTATGACTAACAAACTTTTAAATATATTATGATATATGGAAATTTCCAGTATCATACATTATCTGAAGTATTGGAGGAATAAAATGAGTGTAGTAATTATTGGAGGACATGACCGCATGGTTTGCCAGTATAAAAAGATATGTAAAGCACATAATTGTAAAGCGAAGGTTTTTACTCAGATGAGTGGAAATTTAAGCAGTCAGATTGGAAGCCCTGATTTGGTTGTGTTGTTTACGAATACAGTTTCACATAAGATGGTTCGTTGCGCGGTTGCGGAAGCTGCAAAGTGTAACGCAGATGTGGTTCGATGTCATACAAGTAGTGGAAATGCATTAACCGAAATATTAGAAAATGTATGTGCATAAAGTGAATAGTTATTTTATGTAGAAGAAGGTGTTGTACATATAATTGTTATATTATATGTATGACACTTTTTTAATTTATAGGAAGTTTGTTCAATTGATAGGATAAAAAGAGGTGCATATGTGAAAAAATATTCGCGTAATAGGAGGACAACGAGAGGTTGAAGAACAGAATATCTGTAACACAGACTGACTTGGCATTATGATATCCATATGTACAGGTGTTGAAAGCATTTATAAAAAGTGATATGATGGGAGATAGTTGCAATTTGCCCATTTTTTTTCTATAAAAAGATTTATATAGGTATTATAGAAATAAAGAATATGGATTTATGTAGAAATTTAACAGGATTGGGATATTATAATATAGGACATGTTTTTTGAAAAAAATCTTGGAGTGAGTGAATTGTTTTGCTTAGAATATTGTAAAGTTGGGAGTTTTGTTTGTGAAAAAATTGTTGATTTACCTGAAAAATTATAAAAAGGAGAGTGCACTGGGGCCTTTTTTCAAATTGGTGGAAGTTATATTTGAATTGATGGTTCCATTGGTAATGGCATCTTTAATTGATGATGGTATTGGAATGAACAATCGAAGTTATATTTTAAAGATGTTTGTAGTTTTAATTATTTTTGGAATATGTGGTTTGGCAGCATCAATTAGCGCACAGTATTTTGCAGCAAAGGCAGCTACAGGGTTTGCTAAAGAGTTAAAACATGCTTTATTTGCACATATCCAAAGTTTGTCTTTTACAGAAATGGACAAGCTGGGTGTTTCTGGTTTGATTACACGAATGACAAGTGATATGAATCAGGTACAGAATGGTGTTAATTTAACGTTGCGATTGTTGTTACGTTCTCCATTTGTAGTGTTTGGTGCTATGATAATGGCATTTACGATTGATACACAGGCAGCCATGATTTTTGTAGTTGCTATTCCAGTACTTTCTATTGTAGTGTTTGGTATTATGTTGTTATGTATTCCTAAATATCGTATGGTACAGGAGAGATTGGATCGAGTGTTATCTTCTACAAGAGACAACTTGGAGGGTGCCAGAGTGCTTCGTGCTTTTTGCAAGGAAGAGGAAGAAATTAAGGTATTTGGATTGCGCAATGAGGAATTAACAAAATTGCAGAAAAAGGTAGGACGCATTTCTGCGTTGATGAATCCAGTTACTTATATTATTATAAATATCGCTATTGCGATTCTTATCTGGAATGGAGCTATACGGGTGGCTGCTGGTGTATTGACGCAGGGAGCAGTTGTGGCTCTTTATAATTATATGTCACAGATACTTGTGGAATTGATTAAACTTGCAAATTTAATTATTAGTATTACAAAGACAATTGCATGTGGAAATCGTATTCAGAGTGTATTTGAAGCTACTTCAAGTATGAAGGAAGGACATGAGAAAAATACGGATAACAATAGTAGCGAAGCTATGGTTGAATTTAAAAATGTAACGCTGCAATATCAAGATGGAGGAGAAGCTGCATTGGAGGACATTTCTTTTGTTGCAAAACCTGGACAGGTAATTGGTATCATTGGAGGAACTGGTTCGGGAAAATCTTCTCTTGTAAATTTAATTCCACGATTTTATGAAGCTACCGAAGGAGAGGTATCAGTGGATGGTTTAAATGTAAAGGCATATACTTATCAGGCGCTTCGTACAAAAGTATCTGTTTGTTTACAAAAGGCTGTGTTATTCCATGGAACCATTCGTGAAAATTTGTTGTGGGGAAAGAAAGATGCAACAGAGGAGGAGCTTTGGGAGGCACTTTCAATTGCACAGGCAAAAGAAGTCGTAGCTTCAAAAGAGGGCGGATTGGATTATGTAATTGAACAGGGAGGTAAAAATTTATCAGGTGGACAAAAACAGCGTCTAACGATAGCTAGAGCATTGGTACAGGATTCAGATGTGTTGATTCTAGATGATAGTTCATCAGCATTGGATTATGCTACAGATGCAGGCTTACGAATTGCATTAGCAAATATGAAGAAGAAAATGACAATATTTATGGTATCTCAGCGTACTTCATCCATTCAGCATGCAGATTGTATCCTAGTTCTGGATGATGGAAAGTTAGTAGGCAAGGGAAAACATGATGAATTGTTGAAGAATTGTGAGGTATATCAAGAAATCTATTATTCCCAGTTTAAAAAGGAGGCGATGACAAATGAATAATAAAAAGGATACTTCAAAGAGTACAATTGTAAAAGTCCTTACTTATATAAAACAGTATCGTTTTTTACTTCTTTGTTCTGTTTTGCTTGCTTTTGTAAGTGTGCTTCTGTCTTTGTATATTCCTGTAGTTGTGGGAGAAGCTATTGATAAGATTGTAGGACCGGGGGAAGTAGATCGGACTATTTTGACTTTATTAGTAAGAATTGTAGTCATTGCAGTGTTTACTGCATTTTGTCAGTGGATTATGAATACGATAAACAATAAAATAACTTATCAGGTAGTACAGGATATTCGTAATGAGGCATTTGAAAAAATTCAGAAAATACCTTTAAAATATATTGATGGACAATCACATGGGGATATTGTTAGTCGAGTTATTGCAGATGTGGATCAGTTTGCAGATGGATTGTTAATGGGATTTACACAATTATTTACAGGTGTTGTTACTATTTTGGCAACGTTAGTATTCATGTTTTCCATTAATATCTGGATTGCACTGGTAGTTGTGTTATTAACGCCATTATCACTTTTTGTGGCACGTTTTATATCTAAGAAAACGTATCATTTATTTTTAAAGCAGTCAGAAACAAGAGGAGAACAAACTTCTTTGGTAGAAGAATTAGTTGGAAATCAGGAAGTTGTAAAGGCATATCATCATGAAAAGGAGGCAATGGAACAGTTCGATGAAATTAATGATCGTCTTGCAGATTGTTCTTTACAGGCAACGTTCTTTTCTTCGCTTACAAATCCAGTGACTAGATTTGTAAATAGTGTGGTGTATGCAGGCGTAGGTTTGGCAGGAGCTTTTTTTGCAGTAGGTGGTATGCTTACAGTAGGTGAGTTATCTTGCTTTTTAAGTTATGCAAATCAATATACAAAACCATTTAATGAAATTTCTGGAGTAATTACTGAATTACAAAATGCATTGGCATGCGCGGCTCGTGTATTTGCGTTGATTGAAGAAGAAGCAGAAGTAGAAACAGATACGAAATGTAACTTACAGGATGTAACTGGAAAAGTTGATTTGGAAGATGTATGTTTTTCGTATGTTCCCAATAAAAAATTGATACAAAACTTTAATTTGTCTGTAAAACCGGGACAGAGGATTGCGATTGTAGGACCGACTGGTTGCGGAAAAACTACAATGATTAATCTTTTAATGCGATTTTATGATGTAGACAGTGGAAGTATAAAAATAGATGGTGTAGATATAAGAGATATACCTAGGAAAGATTTGAGAAGTAATTTTGGTATGGTTTTGCAGGAAACTTGGTTAAAAACAGGAACTATTTTGGAAAACATTTCTATGGGAAAACCAGAGGCAACAAGAGAAGAAATTGTAAACGCTGCAAAAGCTTCTCATGCACATAATTTTATAAAAAGACTTCCAAATGGGTATGATACAGTTATTGGCGAGAGTGGAACGTCGCTCTCTCAGGGACAAAAGCAGTTGCTTTGTATTGCAAGAGTAATGCTTTGCTTGCCACCTATTTTGATTTTGGATGAAGCTACTTCTTCAATTGATACTCGAACAGAGGTCAAAATACAGGAGGCATTTAGTCGTATGATGGAGGGCAGGACCAGCTTTATTGTAGCCCATCGTTTATCTACTATACGAGAAGCCGATGTAATACTGGTTATGAAAGATGGAAATATTATAGAGCAGGGAAATCATGATACACTACTCGCAAAAGATGGCTTTTATGCAAAACTTTATAATAGCCAGTTTGAAACAGCGGGATGCTAAAAATTGTTTTATAATTATAATAGGTAAGGCTTATAAAAAAGATTAGGAGGCGAAAAGATGAAAACAGGAATTATGTTTGACATGGATGGAACCTTATGGGATTCTACAAAAGAAATTTGTTATACATGGAATGAAGTATTGAAGGAATATGGAGTAGAGTTGAGCATGAAGCATTTGCAAAGTCTTATGGGAAAGACAATGGATGTGATTGCAGAAAATGTTATGCCGGAAAAGTCCATGGAGGAGAGAAAAGCAATTTTCAATCGATGTTTGCAGGTTGAAAATGAGTATTTAGAGCAACATGGAGGTGTTTTATATCCCAAATTGGAAGAAACGCTTAAAGTATTAAAGGAAACATATCCATTGTATATTGTAAGCAATTGTCAGAGTGGATATATTGAAGCATTTTTAAAATACTATAAATTTGAAAAGTATTTTGATGATTTTGAATGTTTTGGAAACACTGGAAAAGGAAAATCCTATAATCAAAAATTGGTTGCGGAAAGAAATCAGTTGAATAGAGTGATTTATGTGGGAGATATTCAAGGTGATTATGAAGCAACGATGGAGGCAGGATTTGAATTTGTTCATGCAGCTTATGGATTTGGAACGGTAGATGCGGATGTAAAACGTCTGAAATCATTTTCAGAGCTTCCAAAAGTGCTGGCAGATATGTAAATTATATAATGTAAATTTATTTTAGTTACAAAAAATAAATTGAAAAATTTAATTATTAGTGCTAAAATAGAAAAGCTGACTTAGAAAGGGATTTCTGCCTATGTGGAAATACCCTTTCTTATTCATATGGAAATACATATGAAAATTGGCAAATAAAAAGAAGGAGATGAAATACATGATAAAACAATTGACTCAATGTTTGCGGGAGTATAAACGTGCTGCAATCATCACTCCAATTTTTATTGTTTTTGAAGTGGTATTAGAATGCATTATCCCGTTAATTATTGCAAATCTGGTCAATGAAATTCAAGGCGGATGTGGACTGGATGTAATTGGAAGGTATGGTGTGATATTAGTCATAATGGCATGCCTGTCATTGCTTTTTGGAGGACTTGCCGGAAAGACCAGTGCAACTGCATCTTGTGGTTTAGCAAAGAATGTGAGAAAAGATATGTTCTATAAAGTACAAGAGTTTTCTTTTGAAAACATTGACCGATTTTCTACTTCGTCATTGGTAACAAGAATGACAACAGACGTTATGAACGTGCAGATGGCATTTATGATGACAATACGACTTGCAGTTAGAGCACCACTTATGTTTTTATTTGCTATTATAATGGCATTTATTATGGGAGGAAAACTAGCGACTATCTTTGTGGTTGTTGTGCCTATTCTTATTGTGGTACTGGGTTTTGTAGTAAAAATAACAATGCCATTATTTCGGGCTGTATTTAAAAAATATGATAGATTGAATAATTCCATTCAGGAAAACGTGAAATCGATGCGTGTTGTAAAATCTTTTGTTCGAGAAGACTATGAAAAACAAAAATTCCAAGTAGCAGCAGAGGATGTTTGTAAAGACTTTACAAAAGCAGAGCGAATACTGGCAGTGAATGCTCCAGTGATGCAATTTTGTTTGTATGCGGTTATGTTGTTTGTGATGTATTTTGGAGCGTATATTATTATTACAACGCAAGGCGCACAGGTTAATGTAGGACAGTTATCTTCTTTATTGACATATGGATTTCAGATTTTAATGAGTCTTATGATGGTATCAATGATTTTTGTTATGATTACCATGTCTATGGAATCTGCAAAACGTATTGTGGAAGTTTTAGAAGATGAAAGTACAATTAAAAATCCAGAGAATCCTTTGATGGAAGTAAAAGATGGTTCGATTGACTTTGAAGCTGTCAATTTTAAATATGCAAAAACTGCTCATAAGAATGCATTATCTAATATTAGTCTGCATATTAATTCGGGAGAGACGATTGGAATTATTGGAGGAACCGGTTCTTCAAAATCTTCACTGATACAGCTTATATCTCGTTTGTATGATGCAACAGAAGGTGTTGTCAAGGTTGGTGGAGCTGATGTAAGAGAATATGATCTTGATACACTTCGTAATCAGGTAGCAGTGGTATTACAAAAAAATGTATTGTTTTCTGGTACAATTAAAGAAAATCTGCGTTGGGGAAATAAAGAAGCTTCAGATGAAGAGATGCTAGAAGCCTGTAAACTTGCACAGGCAGATGAATTTATTCAAAGATTTCCAGATAAATATGATACATATATTGAGCAGGGTGGTGCCAATGTATCAGGAGGTCAAAAGCAGCGTTTGTGTATTGCAAGAGCATTGCTTAAGAAACCAAAGGTTTTGATTTTAGATGATTCCACCAGTGCGGTTGATACAAAAACAGATGCACTGATTCGACAGGCGTTTTCTGAATTTATTCCAGAAACAACAAAGATAATTATCGCACAGCGAATTTCATCGGTGCAGGATTCCGATCGTATTATTGTTATGGATGGTGGTACGATTAACGGAATTGGCACGCATGAAGAATTATTAAAAACAAATGAAATTTATCGTGAAGTATTTATGTCACAAAATAAGGCAGGTGAAGAAGATGAGTAAAAAAAATGGAAAACAGGGTATGGTAAAGAAGGGGACATTGCCTCGTATTATTAAAACATTGTTTGAATTTTATCCTGTTATGATGCCAGTAGTATTAATTTGTATTGTTTTTAGTGCTATAGTATCTTCTATTCCAAGTGTTTTTATGCAGCAGGTTATTTCTGTAATTGACAGCAATTATAAAACGGGAGATTGGGAAGGTGTTTCTGGAAAGATTGTCCGTTTGGTAACTATTCTGGCAGTATTTTATATCTTGTCTTTAATTGCGTGCGTGGTTTACAATCAGATGATGGCTGTAATTACACAAGGCTCATTAAAGAAGATGCGTGAGAAGATGTTTAATGGAATGCAGGATTTACCAATTAAATATTTTGATGTCAATAATCATGGAGATATTATGAGTTATTATACGAATGATATTGATACTCTCCGACAAATGATTTCACAGAGCATACCACAGCTTATCAATGCGGCAGTCGTAGTTTGTACTACATTTTTTCTTATGTTCTACTTTAGTTTTTGGATGGCATTGGTTGTAGTTGTAGGTGTTATTATTATGATGACCGTTACTAAAAAAGTAGGTGGAGCCTCTGCAAAATATTTTGTCAGACAGCAAAATGCCGTAGGAAAAGTAGAAGGTTATATTGAGGAAATCATGAACGGTGAGAAAGTAGTAAAAGTGTTCTGCCATGAGGAAGAAACAGAAAAAGCATTTGACAAAATAAATGAAGAGTTGTTTCATGATGCGGAATCTGCTAACAGCTTTTCCAATATGCTTATGCCAATTTTAAATAATATTGGAAATATTCTTTATGTATTGGTGGCAGCAGTAGGTGGTTTGCTGATTTATTTAAAAGTGCCAAATGTTAGTCTTTCAGGACTTGCAATGGGCGTTAGCATTGTTGTACCTTTCCTGAATATGACGAAACAGTTTTCAGGAAATGTAAGTCAGGTTTCACAGCAGGTCAATTCTGTTGTTATGGCTTTGGCAGGAGCAGCACGTATCTTTGAACTGATTGACCAGGAACCGGAAGTAGATGAGGGATATGTTACGTTAGTAAATGCGAAAGAGGAAAATGGAACGCTTGTGGAATGTAAAGAACATACAGGAATGTGGGCATGGAAACATCCGCATACGGCAGATGGAACAGTGACTTATACAAAACTTACTGGTGATGTTCGATTACATGATGTGGATTTTGGTTATAATGAAGATAAAATTGTATTGCACAATATAGATGTTTTTGCAGAACCAGGTCAAAAAGTTGCTTTCGTTGGTTCTACAGGTGCAGGAAAAACAACAATTACAAACCTTATCAATCGTTTCTACGATATTGCAGATGGAAAGATTCGTTATGACGGAATCAATATCAATAAGATCAAAAAAGCAGATTTACGTCGTTCTTTGGGAATTGTATTGCAGGAGACAAATTTATTTACAGGTTCTGTAATGGATAATATTCGATATGGAAAATTAGACGCAACCGATGAAGAATGTATTGCAGCCGCAAAGTTGGCAGGAGCAGATGATTTTATAGAAAGATTGCCAGAAGGATATGATACAATGCTTTCTGGAAATGGTGCAAATCTTTCACAGGGACAAAGACAGCTTATTGCAATTGCCCGTGCAGCGGTGGCAGACCCTCCTGTTATGATATTGGATGAGGCGACTTCTTCTATTGATACACGTACAGAGGCCATTGTACAGCGAGGAATGGATTCTCTTATGAAAGGAAGAACTGTTTTTGTAATTGCGCATCGTTTATCGACGGTTAAAAATTCTGACGTAATTATGGTACTTGAACAGGGAAGAATCATTGAACGAGGCAATCATGAAGACTTGATTGCACAAAAAGGAAAATACTATCAGTTATATACGGGTGCATTTGAATTAGAATAATACAAGCCTATTTAGTGGATTAGAGGTTATTTTCAGAAAAGGAAAACAAATCTCTGGTCCACTTTTTTCTTGACAAGCATTAAAATGGTGTGTAGTATAAAAGACGTACGTTAAAATGTCCTATCTATAGGATGTGGACAGTGTCGTAGGGCATGAAAAGTATGTATAAAAAAGAGAAACAAAAGATTATGCTTCTCTATAGAAATAGAAAAAGAAAGGCTTAGGTGTTAAGTAATGAAAAAAGTTGTAAAATTCGGTGGAAGCTCGTTGGCGAGTGCAGAACAGTTTAAGAAGGTAGGAGATATTATTCGCGCAGATGAAAGCAGAAAGTTTGTTGTACCATCTGCTCCTGGAAAGCGTTTTTCAGATGATATCAAAGTGACAGATATGCTATACGGATGTTATGCATTAGCGGAAGCTGGAAAGGATTTTACGAAGGAATTAAAGGCAATCAAGACCAGATATGAAGAAATCATCAAAGGATTAGGCTTAAAACTATCTTTAGATGAGGAATTTAAGACGGTTGAAAAGAATTTCAAAGAAAAAGCAGGTTCTGATTATGCTGCATCACGCGGTGAGTACCTAAATGGTATTATTATGGCTGATTATCTAGGATACAACTTTATTGATTCTGCTGAGGTAATCTTCTTTGATAAAGAAGGAAACTTTGATGCAGAAAAAACACATAAAGTATTAAGTGAACGTTTGGCAAAAGAAAATCGTGCAGTTATTCCAGGTTTTTATGGAGCTAATCCTGATGGTTCTGTTCGTACTTTCTCAAGAGGTGGTTCAGATGTAACTGGTTCTATTGTTGCCAAGGCTGCAAAAGTTGATTTATATGAGAACTGGACAGATGTTTCAGGCTTCCTTGTAGCAGATCCTAGAATTATCAAACATCCAAAGGTAATTAAGGTAATTACTTATAAAGAACTTCGTGAGTTAGCTTACATGGGAGCTTCTGTATTACATGAAGATGCAATTTTCCCTGTAAGACAGGCTGGAATCCCAATTAATATCCGTAATACAAATGCACCAGAAGATCCAGGAACTATGATTGTAAAGAGTACATGTCATACACCAGAGTATGTGATTACAGGTATTGCAGGTACAAAGGGATTTGTAGCTGTCAACATTGAAAAAGACATGATGAACTCTGAAATTGGATTTGGTCGTAAGGTTTTGGGTGTATTTGAGAAAAATGGTGTTTCTTTTGAACATATGCCTTCTGGTATTGATACTATGACAATTTTTGTAGATCAGGCAGAGTTTGAAGGAAAAGAGCAGCATATTTTAGCTGGTATTGATCGTGAGGTTGAACCGGATTCTGTAGATTTGGAAAGTGATTTAGCATTGATTGCAGTCGTTGGTCGTGGAATGAAAGCTACAAGAGGTACTGCAGGACGTATTTTCTCTGCATTGGCACATGCAAAGGTAAATGTTAAGATGATTGATCAGGGATCTAGCGAGTTAAATATCATTATCGGTGTTAGCAATTGTGATTTTGAAGCTGCTATTAAGGCAATTTATGATACTTTTGTACAGGACTAATGGTACGCAATATTTAGCATGCAATGTTTTTTGTGATTAGATGAGAAGGAGTTTCTTTTAGAGAGACTCCTTTCTCTGTTTAAGATGGAGGAATGAAAAGATGGAATGCATCAGACCAAATTATTATGACAAATTTGAATGTATTGCAGGGGCCTGTCCAGATACCTGTTGTGCAGGATGGCAAATCATGATTGATAAACAAAGCTTGGAAATGTATAAAAATACAACAGGGGGTTTTGGAAACCGTCTTCAGAACGAAATTGATTGGAAAGAAGAAGCATTTCGACAATATAATGGGGATTGTGCATTTTTAAATGAGGCAGGATTGTGTGATATTTATAGTGAACTAGGAAAGGATTCGCTATGTCAAACTTGTAAACAATATCCAAGGTATGTAGAAGAGTTTGAAGGTGTAAGAGAAGATTTTTTGTGTATTTCATGTCCTGTTGTGGCAGATATGCTCTTGGGAAAAACAGAAAAAACAGTCTTAAATATAACGGAAACAGACGAAGAAGATGAGTTTTATGAAGATTTTGATTTCTTTTTATTTACAAAACTCCAAGATAGCAGAGCATATTTGTTGGAAATGTTACAAAAGCGTGAGGTGAATATTGCTACTCGTTTAAGTTGCCTGGTGGCATTTGGACATGATATGCAGAGACGCATTTGGATGGATGAAGTGTATAAGATGGATCTTTTGCTGGAAAAGTATATGGAAACGGATAGTGAGGCATTTTTTGAAGCTAAGAGGAAAAAATTTGAGGATGAAATGGCAGAAAGATACGACTTGTCCAAGAGTATGTTGGCATTATTAAAATCTTTGGAAATACGACAGCCGGAATGGGAAAAATGGCTTGGAAAATGTCAGGAAGCTTTGCATAAGAAAGGTTTTATGGAATATGCGGATTTACGCAGTGTATATGAAGAAGAACAGCTAAGTTGGAAATCTGAGGAAAATTGTATAGCACTATATCAGGAACAGATTGCCGTATATTTTCTGCTACATTATTATTGTGGAGCAGTATATGATGATAATATTTCAGCAAAAACAAAAATGGCGGTTTTATCTGCCTTTGTTATTGAGGAAATGCTGTTCGCAAAGTGGGTAATCAGTCGAACAGAAAATATAAAAACAGACTGGGTTGCAATTACTTATCAGTTTGCAAGAGAAATTGAGCATTCCGATGAAAATATAGAACGAATAGAGAAAGAAATTACTACAACGGATGCATTTAAAACAGCGACTATTATAAAAGCAATCTGTGCAAAAACAAATAAAGATGAAAAGAACAGATAAAATTCTTTAAGGTAAGAACTGTACAATTCAAATTCTTAAAAAAAGGATAAATACGTGCAGAAAGATAAAAAAGGAGCAGAATTGTACAAGAATAGGTTAGATATGTACTTGAAATAGTGTTGCGGATATTGTATAAATAGATTGTTGAGTTTGTTACAGATTAGGTTGTGGCAAAAAAGTTAAAAGAAGTACTAGCATAATTGGTACTTATAGTGTATAATGTTAGAGATTAAGCCGATTTTGGAAACGTAAAGTCCATAAGGATATTTATGAATAAAAAGGCACATAAGAAAGGAGCACATTTTTGATGTCAAATTTAGCAGAAGTAGTAAAGAAACAGTTTGGTAGATCCATCGCTGAATGTACAAATGAAGAAGTGTATGTCAGCTTATTAAGCCTTACGAAGGATGCACTTAAGAACAAGGGTTATAACGAAGGAAAGAAGAAAATCTATTATATTTCAGCAGAATTTTTGATTGGTAAGTTATTATCAAACAACTTGATCAATCTTGGAATTTATGATGAAATCAGTAAAGAACTTGCAGAAAATGGAAAGAATATCGCAGAGATTGAAGAAGTTGAAATGGAGCCATCACTTGGTAACGGTGGTTTAGGAAGACTTGCTGCATGTTTTATTGACTCAATTGCTACACTTGGCATGAATGGTGCTGGTGTTTCATTGAATTATCACTTAGGTTTATTTAAACAGGTATTCGAAAACAAATTACAGAAAGAAACTCCAAACCCATGGATTACAGACAATTGCTGGTCTACAAAGGTGCCTGAAAGATCTTATACAGTACCTTTCAAGGGATTTGAGTTGAAATCTACTTTATATGATATTGATGTAAGTGGATATGATAGCAAATCTATCAAGTTACATTTGTTTGACGTAGATACAGTAGATGAGAACTTAGTACAGGGTGATGGTATCAGCTTTGATCAGCATGATATTGCTAAGAACCTTACATTGTTCATCTATCCTGATGATAGTACAAGAGAAGGTCAGCTTCTTCGTATTTATCAGCAGTATTTCATGGTTTCAAACGGTGCACAGTTAGCAATCGATGAAGCAAAAGAAAGAGGAATGAAGGATTTACGCGAATTAGCAGATTATGTAACAATTCAGATCAATGATACACATCCAAGTATGGTAATTCCTGAATTAATTCGTTTAATGACAGCAGAAGGTCTTTCAACAGATGAAGCAATTGAAGTTGTTAAGAAGGTATGTGCATATACAAACCATACAATTTTGGCAGAAGCTCTTGAAAAATGGCCAATTGATTACTTAGAAGAAGTTGTACCACACTTATTACCAATTATTAGAGATTTAGATGCTCGTGTAAAGGCACAGTACAGTGATCCATCTGTAGCAATTATCGATGACACAAACAGAGTACATATGGCTCATATGGATATTCATTTCTCTTACAGTGTAAACGGTGTTGCTGCTGACCATACACGTATTTTGGAAGAAAGCGAATTAAATAACTTCTACAAGATTTACCCAGAGAAGTTCAACAATAAGACAAACGGTATTACATTCCGTAGATGGTTAATGCATTGTAACCATGAATTGACAGACTTTATCACATCTAAGATTGGAGATGGCTTCAAGAAGGATGCAGATGAATTAGAAAAATTATTACAGTTTGTTGATGATGATGCAACACTAGAAGAATTATTAAAGATTAAGAAGAGTGCAAAGAAGAGATTAAAAGCATTCGTTAAGTCTAACGTTGGACAGGACTTAGATGATGAAGCAATTTATGATATCCAGATTAAACGTTTACATGAGTACAAACGTCAGCAGTTGAATGTATTATATATCATTCATAAGTATTTGGAAATCAAAGAAGGAAAGAAACCAGCTACACCAATCAACTTTGTATTTGGTGCAAAGGCTGCTCCTGCTTATATTATCGCAAAAGATATTATCCATACAATTATTTGCTTACAGGAATTAATCAACAATGATCCAGAGGTAAGCCCATACATGAAGGTTGTTATGGTTGAAAACTATAATGTTACTGCAGCAGAGAAGTTATTCCCAGCATGTGATATTTCTGAGCAGATTTCACTTGCATCTAAGGAAGCTTCTGGAACAGGTAACATGAAGTTTATGTTAAATGGTGCAGTTACTTTAGGTACAGATGATGGTGCTAACGTAGAAATTCATGAACTTGTTGGAGATGAAAACATCTATATCTTTGGTGAGTCTTCTGATCAGGTTATTGAACATTACGCAAAGGCTGATTACTGCTCATTTGATTACATCAAGAATGATCCAGAAATCGCTAGATGTGTAGGATTCTTATTAAGCCCTGAGATGTTAAGCGTTGGTCATTATGATCACCTTGCTAGACTTCATAAAGAATTAGTTACAAAAGACTGGTTTATGACATTACTTGACTTTAATGATTATGTGAAAGTAAAAGATCAGGCATTTGCTGATTATGCAGATCGCAAGGCTTGGGCTAAGAAGATGTTAGTAAACATTGCAAAAGCAGGTTTCTTCTCATCTGACAGAACAATTAAACAGTACAATGATGATATTTGGAAATTAAATGACTAATTTTATGTCATAGATGTTTGTGATTAAATAGAGAGCAACATATGTATGCATTTGGTCTAGCCATCGGTGTTTCACATTGATGGCTAGGTAGATGCGGTCGTATGTTGTTCTTTTTGTTTTATAGTAAAATGCATTCTGCGAGGGTGCAAAGATTACGACATTATAAAGAAGGCATAAAAAGTGATTATTTTTGCAAAAATGCAGAAGAAAAGAATTTTATTGGTATGGCTGGAATATTTAAAAGGTATCAAGAGCCCAAATATAGATTAAAATGTTTTTTTGAATTAAAAGATAAAGTAATACTGGTTACGAGTTGTAATCATTATGCGAGATTCACAAAGTAAGTTTTTTTAGTTGTGAATATATAAGAAAAAAATATGGGAAGAACAAAATATGTACTTTATGTGTAAAAATCAAAGAAAAGTGGGAATAAAACCTATGGAAAAAGTAGAAAATGAAACAACTTTTCAAAAAAATTATAATAAATGCTTGAATTATCCATAAAATTCAGTTAAAATTTTTAAGAAGGTAATGGATAGGGATATCCAGATATAGAAAAAGATTTACCATGCCAGGTTTAATTCTTTTTTTATAAGATTTATTATACAGAGTTTTGTGTTCTGTTTGATAAAATGTTATCTTACAATATTTTTAGGAGGGTAAAATACCATGTCATATGTTGATGAAGTGATTGATTTAGTAATCAAAAAGAATCCTAGTGAACCAGAATTTCACCAGGCAGTAAGAGAAGTATTGGAATCTTTAAGACCAGTAATTGATGCCAACGAAGCTTTATATCGTAAAGAGGCTTTGTTAGAGCGTATTGTTGAGCCAGACCGTCAGTTCAAGTTCAGAGTACCTTGGGTTGATGATAAGGGACAGGTTCAGGTAAATACTGGTTATCGTGTTCAGTTTAATAATAGCATTGGACCATACAAGGGTGGTTTACGTTTACATCCATCTGTAAATGTTGGTATTATCAAATTCTTAGGTTTCGAGCAGATCTTCAAAAATTCTTTAACTGGACTTCCAATTGGTGGAGGTAAAGGTGGTTCCGATTTTGATCCTAAAGGAAAATCAGATAGAGAAGTTATGGCATTCTGCCAGAGCTTTATGACAGAGCTTTGCAAATATATCGGAGCAGATACAGATGTTCCTGCTGGAGATATTGGAACAGGTGCTAGAGAAATCGGATATATGTTCGGTCAGTACAAGAAGATTAAGAGCGTATATGAAGGTGTTCTTACAGGTAAGGGATTATCTTATGGTGGTTCTCTTGCAAGAACAGAAGCTACAGGATATGGATTATTATATTTAACAGAGGAAATGTTAAAGTGCAACGGTAAAGATATTGCTGGAAAGACAGTTGTAGTTTCTGGTGCTGGAAACGTTGCAATTTATGCAATCCAGAAGGCTCATCAGTTAGGAGCTAAGGTTGTAACATGTTCTGATTCTACAGGTTGGATTTATGATCCAGAAGGTATCGATGTAGATCTTCTTAAAGAAGTAAAAGAAGTAAAACGTGCAAGATTAACAGAGTATGCTGCTGCTCGTAAGAGTGCTGAATACCATGAAGGTAAGGGTGTATGGACAGTAAAATGTGACATTGCACTTCCTTGTGCAACACAGAATGAGTTAGACCTTGAAGATGCAAAGGCATTAGTTGCAAATGGATGCTTTGCAGTTGCAGAAGGTGCAAACATGCCTACTACATTAGAGGCTACAAAGTATTTCCAGGATAACAAAGTATTATTCTGTCCTGGTAAGGCTGCAAATGCTGGTGGTGTTGCAACATCTGCATTAGAGATGTCTCAGAACAGTGAAAGATTAAGCTGGACATTTGAAGAAGTAGATGCTAAGCTTAAGAATATCATGGTAAATATCTTCCACAACTTAGATGACGCTGCTAAGCGTTATGGAAAAGATGGCGATTATGTTGCAGGTGCAAATATTGCCGGATTTGAAAAGGTTGCAGATGCTATGTTAGCGCAAGGCGTTTGCTAATTAGATAAATACTTATATTATATCATATCCAAAGCCCCAGTATTTCACGGAACTGGGGCTTTTTTAAAAATTGTCGCACATTTCAGAAAACTTTTATAAAAAGGTGGTATTTCAAGGTCGTTAGTTACAAGTGAGTTACAAGTGAGACACAGGTGAGACACACGATATAACGAAAGAAATTGAGACATATATTTTGAATTAAAGTTCTATTCTTGTAAAGGCGAAAATGATATAAAGCGATATAAAGCTATATAGATTGCTATAAGGCGATATAGAGCAAATTTTACATAAAACTCTATTCCATTTTGATTATTTCTATGATAGAATAAAGATGTCTACAAATGATGTTGCAAAAGAGAAGATATTGTTTGTAGATTTTATACCCTAAAGAGGCATACTTATGATAAAAAATCTAGAAGGCAGAGAGGTGAATAGTCATAGGTAATGTTATCTTGTTTAGTAAAACAAAACGGACGAACTACAAGAAGAGAAGAGGAAATACCATGTATGAACAATTGATCCAAGATTTAAAAGGGATGTCTGCTAACAAGTTTGTTATCAGAGAAGCCGAAGAATTAGCAGATCGATTATTACGTGAAGGAGGATACTTCGGTAATGTTGGAGCTACACCTGTTGTTACTATTGCAAATAATTTAGGTTTCACGTCGTTTAAAGAAGATATTAAGGATAAGAATATATCAGGAAATATATTCGTTGGAGGAACTACAAAAGAGGTGTATGGAGTAGATAAAGTAATAATAGTTGGATCTGATGAAGTTTACGAACATCAGAGATTTATTATTGCGCACGAATTGGCACATTACCTTATGGATTACCCTGGAAGTGAAGCATATGATGATCCGAGAAAAATTTTTACAGAGACATATCTAAAAGTAAAACATGATTCGATGAGAGAAATAAGAGCTGATAGATTTGCAGCGGAGCTATTGATGCCTAAAGAAGTATTTTTAGACCAATATATAAAGCACATGATTTGGTTTGATTATAACAGAGAACGCACGATTTCGCGCCTTTCGAAAATATTTAAAACAAAAAAAAGCAGCATAGTCAGAAGAATAAGCGAAATAAAAGACCAATAGGAGAAAACAATTGTGAAAGATAGTCAGCGGAAAAAAGAAGTGTCTAATACAAGTCGAAGCGCACACGATAAATACACAGATTCATATATAGGCATACTAGATCAATACAAAGAATTACTTTCTAAATCAGTTGAAAAGAAGAATGCTTTAAAAGAAGAATTTTTCAATGTCATTAAAGTTATCATGTATTGGATGATTGGAGTTTTTTCGGTTGCGACAATAGGCTCTATTATTGCTATATGTATAGCAAAATCACCTGAGGTACTTGCAGGAGCAATTGTGTCAGTATTATCTTCGTTTGCAACGATGATGGCATCTATTTTCAAATTACCAGAGATTATAGCCAAGTATTTGTTTAATAAAAAAGAAGATAACTTAATGAAGGATATAATAGAAAACATACAAAATTACGAAATAAAAGCATCTGATTTTGATAAACAGGATATAATGGAAAGTATGGACATCATGATAAAAGGGAGCAGCAGTACAGAAGATAATATCATCGAGGAGGATATTGTGGAAAATGATATGAATGAAATGCTTGAAAATTCACCACATAAAGGAGATAATTTTCCTAGCGATGCAACAGAAGATATAACGAACAGCAAGGACATAGAGCAAAAAAGATGAAACCGCAATCATAGATAAATTACGATTGCGGTTTCTTTTTTGTTATGAGAAACTTGTTGGCAGCAGATCGACAGCCTCAACAAGTTCTTCTAAAGTTTTTTCTGTATATACATCTCTAGTAACGTCCGAACGGCCACCAGTCTTGAAAGCGGTACCAGAATTATTAGCAAGTGCATGTCCCATGATTAGCTTCTTACACGTTTCGTTCATGCCAGCGTTATCTGCTAATGCTGCGAAAGTGTATCTGCAATCGTGTGGAGCGTGACTTAAATTCAATCTTTGCATACAAGTATTCCAATTGCTATTATGATAAACTGCTCTAGTATATTTATTCCCATATTTGTTTGTAATGAGATAGTTACGCTTTTGAGAAAGCCGATATTCTATAAGTGGCACGATTGATTTATGGATTGGTATAATTCGGTTCTTTCCTGCCTCTGTTTTGACACCGCCAATCATATATCGTTCCTTCAAATGTACGTCTTCGGATTTGATTTCAAGAAGTTCTACAGGTCTGCATCCAGTATAAATATATATAAGAACAATATCTACATTGTTTATGGTCCATAAATTATCCCAAAGAAATTTAATTTCCTTATCTGTAAAACGCGTATGAATAGGCGTAGTGCTGTCTGTATGCTCAAAAACGAGGTGCTGTGTAATATCGGTATCAACATATTCGTTTGCTACAGCGTATCCCCACATGCCTCTCACAACGGCTCGCATACTTCCAATCGTTGAACGACTCTTTGAACTTTTAGCAGAAAAACATTCTTGCAAATCCTGCGCACGAATTGTAATAAATTTTTTATCATGCAGTTCAGAAAAAAAGTTATAGGCAATCGTGTAGTTCTTCCAGGTAGATGCTCCAGGTTTGTTTTTAAGAGAATTTTTGTGTCGCTTCCATTTTTCGAACATTTCCGCAAAAGTAGGAGATTCGGAATATTTCAAGTGTTCTTTTACAACGGCACCATTATTTCGTTCGGCAAGATAGGTAAGTGCCTGCTCTCGTTTTTGGAAATAACCAACGTATCGTTGCTTTCGTTTTACGGTACCGTCAGGCTGTTTTTCTAAGTAAGAGATTTTAACAGCAAAAGGTTTTCTTCTATTTCCGGATAGCTTTACAACGCTTCCGTATCCATTAGGTAGTTTCATTAGTATCATCCTTTCATTAAAAAAAGAGTATAAAAAATACACCCTAGCTATTTTTTAGGATGCATGGTATAATTTACCTGTTTGGAGTAGGTTATATCATGCAACCATGTTGCTAAGTAATCTATGTTATCGCCTCTGTTGGTAGCAGGGGCGGTTTTTTGTTTTATCTATTGCACTGGCACAACTAATTACTCTCTTGTTTCATTTTCATGCTAATACGGTACTGCTCTGCATCTGGAGTGTCAATAAACTCTACAGTTTTATCAAAGTTTTGTTTGACTACAGCTTTAATTTCATCGAGCGTAACATTAAAAAATTCTCGTCTTTGATTAACCATATTAACTTTTCTATCTGCAAAAGCTCTATGCAGTGCCGCTTCTAGAGCAGGTGCATCGTCTGAAAAAATCATAGCATGCACATCAAAATTAAATGGAACGGAAGCGCTACTTAATTCATCGATTCGATCTTGCGGTTCTAATCTTCGTGTCATTCCTATTTTATATATGTTTTCACCAAATGCTCCGATATTAGAAATAATATATACATATCCAGCTTTCATGTTAGCCTGTCTGTAATCAATATCAGAAAGAGCGACCTCGATATCCGATAGTTGACTTGTTAAACTTTCCTTTTTTGAAAGCAAATCTGAATTACTAGGATCTTGTTCAAGTTGTTTTAAAAGTTTTGAATATGCATTTTGATAATGAGCCTGTTCTTTTTCTTTTCTTTTTCGCTGTTCATCCAATTCTTTTTGAATTCTTGCTTGTTCACGTTGTTCGGCTCTTGCTGTTTTTTGTTCCTCTTTTTCTTGCTGCTTTTTTTGTTGATATTCAAATGCTAAGCGTAATTCTTTCACTTTGGCAGACAAGTAATCATTTGTGATTGAGATATTCATGATTGTGCCTAATTTTGAAATCGTTTCTGCTGACTTGTAAATTTTATTTAAAGATGCATCAAAGTTTGTATATTTTACTTTTCCAATTACTTCATCACATTCACTGTTAAAAGCACGAAGAAGTAGTTTTTGAGTATCAGAAACCATTTTCTTTCCCTTTGCGGCACTGTCATTTACTGTCCAAGTTGTTATACCTGTTACGGCTCGTTTGTTTTTTATAAGACTTTTTTGCAACACACGTACAGAAACTAATTTTTCTTTATAATCTAAAGCAGAAGCAAAATTGTATTGCGGTTGATAGAGACCAAATTCCTGAACAAGAATTTCATCATCCATCCATATTATTTTATCCTTTTTATCTTTGATTGTGCTTTCTAATGCATTAATTGTATCGTTTCTTTGCTTGATTTCTCTGCCCAATTCGGAAATCTCAAATGTTTTTGCTTCTTTTTGTTTAGAAAGTTGCGATATTTTTTCTTGTATAGCTTGTGCCTCTTTCATTTCTGGCGTCATAAGTGCTTGCAGGTCATCATACTTGCTTTGAAGCAGTTCAAGTTCATTTTTAAATTGCCTTCCCTTAAAAATATCTAAGAAACTCATTTTGCTTTTCTCCCCTTTGTGTCATTCAATATTTTTGTCTGTTCTTTGCAACTCTACTAATAATTTCACAGATTTTTCTTTTGTTTTCTGTTTGTATTTCGTTCACCTCCCATATAATAATAACATACATAAAAAGGAAAGAAAAGCATAGAAATATCAAAAAAGAAAAAATAATGTTATGATTTAGCGACAGTATATACAGTTTTTAGAGTTAATGAATAACATACTTTGATTACACTCCCTTTTTTGTCAGGTAGAAGATATTTAGAAAAAATAAATAATTTGCAAATTCTCCGTAGATAATAAAAATAAAAAGGAGAAAAATAACAAGATGAAAATATTAACCTGGCAAGCTAGACGTAGCAAAAAAATTACATTAATAAAATTAGCGGAGGAATCTGGTATAAGCAAAAGTACGTTAAACAATATCGAAAACGAGAGAGTATCTCCAACTATGCAGCAGATGGAATCCATCGCGAAAGCACTAAATATGAGAATAACTGAACTGTTTGACAGCGATTATAAATAATTCTTCAAAAAAATTTCCAAGATATTGGAAATCGTATTATATTCAAACACAACTACCTAAAATAGTAGTATAATATTTTTATACAATGATTACATTAAGGAGGGTTGATTGAATGAAAGAAAAAATTATCGAAATGATAAGAGATATACAAGAAGAAAAATACATAAAATACCTATATACTCTTGTCATAGAAATGCTCAATGATAGTAATTAACATTATTTGCCGGAGAGGTTATGACTTACTCCGGCATATATTCGTTTTTGAAAAATATAAAAACAATATCAATCTGAATTATCTTTTTCATTACTCATCTCACATAATTCTTTTGCTTTTCTCTCTAAAAATTTCCATTCCTCAATTGTTAAGTTAGCCAACATGGACACAAATCTGTTTTTAAAAGAATCACTTTCTTCATTTAATAACTGCTTCGTTAATTTTGCAATATCAGTGTTGCGGTCGGCTGGCAAGAACATATCGCCATCACCAGTACGCAGCCATTCTTCACTTACGCCAAATTCGCGGCAAATAGATTTAATCATTTGATCTGTAACTGAGTTATTGCCTTTTTCGATTTTGTTTATTGCAGATTTTTTCACACCAACACGTTCGCCAAATTTTTCCATTGTGAGTCCTAAAAAATCACGCAATTCTTTCACTCTTTCATTCAAAAAATCACTCCTTTTCTATATGTTCATTTATATATAAACCTTGAACATAGGCTAACACATAGCCTAACTTACTTTCAGGTAATTTATCAATCAGATGTAAAAGCTGCATTTTCGTTTCATTAGAAGTTATATGCACAAACATTTCACCTTCACCAGTACGAAGCCATTCTTCGCTCACGTTAAATTCACGGCAAATAGATTTGATCATTTGTTCTGTAACATTTCGACTACCATTTTCAATATTAGAAACAGCACCTCTTGTTATTCCTAATTTTTCGCCAAATTTTTCGCCAGACAAGCCAAAAAATTTACGAAGTTCTTTTACTCTTTCGTTCAATGTATCACCTTCTTTTTTTCTTTTATCTATACAATTATTTTTGCAAGTCAAGCATTTTTAATGCTTCATCTTCTGAAACAAATTCGTTGCAATCTGGATTAGCATCTATTTCAGCAAGCATTTTTAAATCAAATTCATCTGGTTCTACTTCTTCAATATCATTCCAGTTTTTTTCTTTATGTTGACTCTCAATATACAGCCACAAATTGTATGCGTCTGCTTCTGTCATAACTGTAATAGCACCAAGTAATCGTTCTTTAATATTAGACATAAAAACAACCTCCTATTTATAAACCTGACCTCGATTATCAATTTTTTCTATGAGGATAATATTTCCTGACTTATCAAAAATAATTCGATAGGAGCCGACGCGGAGACGATACCCGTTTCGACCTTTCAACTTTTTAATATCGCCATTTGGAATACAGTGTATTGCATCAACAATACGATTTTTTGTTTGTAAGTCAAGCTTCTTTAAAAATTTAACGGCTTGCTTGGAATATTGTATTTGCATAAGAAAACTTCTCCTTTCAACTATAGAATAGCACGCAAGAAAAAGGAAGTCAATAAAAAAGTATCTTAAAGACACAAAAAAGTATTGACAAAGTGTCTTTAAGATATTATTATGTGTATGTAAGACACGAAAGCGAGGTGAGAAGAATGTCAGAAAAAGAAAAACAAATTATCGAAACATTTGCTTTAATTATTCCAAAACTTTCAGAGAATGACAAAAGCTACTTACTGGGGCTAGGTGAAGGAATGGCTATTAAAGCTAATGTGCAAGAACATGATAGTGAAAAAGTAGCAACTTAATAGAAAGGAGAGTGAGAAAAAGAAGATGAGAATTGTCTTGGAATCTAATACGAAGAAAAACGCCCAGAATAATCTGAGCGTAAAAACTAAATGTAGTATCTGAAGTATTCGATTGAGGGAGATAACTGAATTGCAACAGTAAGTTTCTCAAGGTTGGCTATTACATCAGGACAATTTGCAACTATGTATTCAATCAAAACGGATTTTTTTGTATTTTTTCTTACGGAAGCATTTTGAGGAAGTAAATTAAACAACTCATCACGCTTATAGCTGTCAAGAAGTATACTTTTATCTTCACTGATAGTTACAAATCCAGAAGTAATTAAGGGCGCAACAGCGTTTCGATTAGCGACAGTGACATAATTATATTTTAAATACGAAAGAGTGTCTTTGCATTCAGTAGAAAATTGCATTAACTGCCGCTTGAAATCAGAGAGATGCATGAGATGAGACACATTTGGATCATGTTCAACCTCTTCCAACATAAAGACATCAAATTCGTAAGCAAGACGGTACATATGCTTACATGGCAATGCTCTACGTTGAAAGTCGATACACTCACATTTTACAAGCGTAGTGCAATAGTCAGTTTCTAGTCCGCGAAATTTTCCAGAAACATTTTCTGGATTAAGTGTTAATGGGGTGTAGCGAGAGGAACAGGCTCTATATTGACGTTCAAGCTGTGATGGCAACTTATGAAGTTCTGAACGCCATGCATCATTCCAGATATGCTTAAAATCAGATGAAAAATTAAATCTGGAAAACTCAAAAATCGGAAGGTGAGATTTAATAAGGTTATTAGAGTCAAATAAATTGGTTGATAATTCATATACTTTTGCTTTCGAAAGAGATAACTCATGTTTTGCATCTTCAAGTTGCGAAGAAAGTGAAGAAACAGTATTTGTAAGTTCTTCAATTTGCTGTTTTAATTGGTTGATTTTGAAAATATCACTTATAGACATAATTATTCCCCCTATATAAATTAAATGTTTAATTGTTATATCGACATATATGAGAAAAAAGGTAATATTTGAAAACAATCAAAGAAAAGAGGAAAAACAAATTATCGAAACATTTGTTTTAATCATTCCAAAGCTTTCAGAAAACGACAAAAGTTACCTGCTTGGTTTAGGAGAAGGAATGGCTATTAAAGCTAATGTGCAAGAACATGATAATGAAAAAGTAGCAACTTAATAGAAAGGAGAGTGAGAAGAATTGAGTAGTAAAGCTTCAATATCAATAAAGCATCGGACGGAAGACGGAGAAACCACAGAAATTCTGAGAATGACGCAGGAAGAATACAACCAGATAATTTCACAGTTTGGAATTGGTCGAAGGTCAGAATTAAAATTAGTTCGTTATAGTGAGGCGTTAAAAAGAGCACAGGCAGCAACTCTTCCAGAGGAAGAACTAACAGAAGAAAATTTCGGAAGAGTAGATACGGATGGATTTGAAAAAACAGTTGTTCTTTTGAAATGTTGGCTAGATATGATGATGCGTGAAATGTTCAAAAAAAGAAACTTCCGCATTGAAATTAACTACAATGCGGAAGCAATGAAAACGGATTTCGCAATATATACACTTATTGAAGGCGAGAAAGACGGCATTCAGCAGGAACATCCAAAAAGCTAATGTCAAAATTATCCTCAACAAAGAAGATAGCAGATTGAAAGCCTTGTTTCAAGTGAAGACCAGTATACGAATAATCTTCAATCCGTTTCGTTAAAACGGTTCTTTCATCAAGTGAAAGCGGCGAAAAATCAATTTCATATTGATGCAAAGACATAAAAACACACCCCCTTTCATGGTACTCGGCTCTGGCGAGAGCCTGCAAGTACAGTATAGGGAAAATTTGGGAGAAAAACAAGAACAGGTTAAAGATGAATAGAAAGGAGAGTGAGAAAAAATGGGAACAGATAGAGTCTCAGTTAAAGAGGCAGCAATTGAACTAAATATGTCGCCGGACTGCATAAGATACTTGATGCGTGAAGGAAAAATAGATTTAGGACATGCTGTACTTCAAAAAGGTGGAAAAAGATGGTACTACATCATATTTAGAGGATTACTGGATAAAGAAAAAGAGAGAATTGCAAACGGAAAATGTGATTGGAATTAGTAGAGTAACTAAATAAAAGACAACTATCCTCATAAACAAGGCATCCTGCCAACACTCATGTTTTGAAAAAATGCGCACATTTTAAAATTACTCCTTTCTTAAAGATTTTATAATTGTCTATTACATTGTATTTTACGGCAGGGTGCTTTGTTTATGGGGATAGAACCTACATATAAAAAGGAAGGTAAAAGATGCTAAAAATTATGTATATATTATTCGCTGCAATGGCAGTGATATTATGGCAAGCATGGAAATAAAATAACTTTCATTCTGTCTCTATTGCCGAGACGCCTCGTCAAAAAATGCTATACAAAATTAAAAAAACTCCTTTCTTATTCTTAATAAATAGATTGGCGAGGCATTTCAGCAATAGAGACAGAGTTAGAAAGTTGCACTGGTGCAACAAAAGGAGGAAATATGAAGCAACCAAAGAAATTAACAAGAGAGCAAAAGAAAGTGTTATCACAGAATGGATTGGTGCCGGAGAATTGGATGGTGTGCCATGAAGATAATATATCTTTTACTGTAATAAATAAGAAAACAAAAACTAAAAGAGGATTTTTAAAATAAGGAGGAAAAGTGATGGATTCAGAAAAAATCAATTTAGAAGCAGTAACTTTGGACGATTGCGTTAGAAAGTTTATGCTTGAACAAAAAGAAACAGTTATCAAGGCAGGACATGTCACAGGATTTTCGGATAGCGGAAAGGAAAGATAGGTGTAACAACATGAAAAAATTCGAATTTACAGGAGAAACAAAAACCATTCAACTTGCATTTAGAACAGTTACTTTACACCGGATCAGAGCAGTTGCAGAATTTGGATCGATTAAAGTTGGTGAAATTGGCGGTTGGTTAGAGGAGGAAAAAAATCTTTCTCAGAAAGGAAATGCTTGGGTTTGGGGCAATGCCAAAGTTTGCGGTGATGCCGAGGTTTGGGGCAATGCCGAGGTTTGGGGCAATGCCGAGGTTTGGGGCAATGCCAAGGTTTGTGACAATGCCGAGGTTTGTGGTGATGCCAAGGTTTGGGGCAATGCCAAAGTTTGCGGTGATGCCGAGGTTTGGGGCAATGCCAAGGTTTGCGGTGATGCCGAGGTTTGGGGCAATGCCAAGGTTTGTGACAATGCCAAAGTTTGCGGTGATGCCAAGGTTTGGGGCAATGCCAAGGTTTGGGGCAATGCCAAGGTTTGTGACAATGCCAAGGTTTGCGGTGATGCCAAGGTTTGGGGCAATGCCAAGGTTTGTGACAATGCCGAGGTTTGCGGTGATGCCAAGGTTTGGGGCAATGCCAAGGTTTGTGACAATGCCGAGGTTTGGGGCAATGCCAAGGTTTGTGACAATGCCGAGGTTTGCGGTGATGCCAAGGTTTGGGGCAATGCCAAGGTTTGTGACAATGCCGAGATTTGCGGTGATGCCGAGGTTCGGGGCAATGCCGAGGTTTGCGGTGATGCCGAGGTCTTTTCTGCAAGTCATGTGATGGTAATAGGTGCTATTGGTAGTAGAAGTGATTTTACAACATTTTATCGTGGCAAGGACAAGCAGATCATGGTCAAGTGCGGCTGCTTCAATGACACAATAGACAAATTCGTTGAAAAAGTTCAGCAGACACATGGCGATAACAAATACGCACTTGCGTACAGAGCAGCAGTAGAAGTTGCAAAACTTCAAATTGATTTATCATAGGATGATGCAAAAGATTGACTTTAAACAGCGGAAAGGAGTGCAAATGTGGTTACAAGAAATGAATGCAGAGCTTTACTAGAAGAATGGGATAAAGTTACAAAGAAAATCAGACATAAAGTAGAACTGAAAGAGACAGGTCCAATATCAAATCAAAAGCTAGCAAAATATTTGGCAGAGGAATTGGAAGAACATTCTGACGTTGATACAGAGCGTGTTAAAAACATTTTAACAAAGGCAATTATTGATTTAAGGAGAGCAGAAAGAATATGACAACAGACGAGCTAAGAGCTAAAGCATGGACGTTTCAGGGGCTTACACCGCCAAACGGAGCGGCAAAAGTAGCAGAAGAACAAAGAAACGGCCAGTTATACGAATATTATGCCGATTCAGACGGAAATATCTATTATGAAACCACAAGGGGAAGAAAATGGAAATTGGACATCTTGAACTGGCAGAAAGAAAGAGAACGAAACAGCAAGCGAAGAATTCGATTTGCAACAAAATAAAAGAGCCGGCATTTAACGGATGCCGGCAGTGCTATGCAAATGAAATTAGCCACACAAAACACTGATTTCATTATAGCATATCACACAAAAAAAGCAAGAGGGGAAACCCTCTTGAGTACAACAATTAGTATATTAAAGTTGTTACAAAAGAAGGTGTGTAATGTATTGGAAAGATGAATATGAGTTTGACTACTGTGTTGAGAATGAGATTAAGTTTGCTGGTAAGTATGGAGCCAAAGGAGAAAAACGACAGAAAAAAAGAAAACCAACTCCAGAACAGATAAAAAAACAGAACCAGGCAAATAGAGAAAAGAAAGTTCGGCATTTGCTACGTTGGAATTTTCTCAAAGGAGATTACTGGTGCACGCTGACATTTCCGAAAGGAAAAAAAATGTCAATGGAGCAAGTTTTAAAGGCAGTAGAGAAATTCAGAAGAAACTTAAAAAACAAGTATAAAAAAATGGGATACGAGTTTAAGTGGATACAGCGGATAGAAATTGGAGAGTTAGGTGGCATACATGTTCACATGGTCATAAATCGGATTTCAGATGCAGATGTGTACATAACAGAAAAATGGAAATATGGAAGGGTGTACTTTGCACATATTTACGAAAAAGGAGGCATGAAAAGGCTGGCCAACTATATCGTAAAAAAACCGACAGAAGAAATTTATGAACAAATGTCCTTGTTTTCAGAAGAAGAACAAAAACACTTAGTGAAGTATTCCTGTTCTAGAAATTTAAAAAGGAAGAAACCGAAAAGAAAGTTCTACAAACGTAGAACACTAAAAAAAGCAATCGAAAACGGCCCGACACCAAAAAAAGGCTTTTACATCGACAAAAATTCAGTTGTTTTTGGTACAAATTGGTATACAGGAATGAGCTATCTAAGATATACAGAATTTCGAATTGGATACGGAGAGGATGATGATGGTGGAGCAAGTGAACATCTATACATATAGCGGCATAAAAGGTCTAAAACGACAATCTGGAATGGTTGGCTATGTCCTTTCATTAAAGACAGAAGAAAAAGAATACACAATAGAGGATTTTTTGCAGGTAGAAAATGCAACAGAGAACCAATCGGAGTTAAAAGTTTTAGTGGAAGCAATGAAAAGAATGAAACGACCTTGCGAATTATGTATTTATACAGACAGTCTATATGTAAGCTCCGCAGTTGAGAACGGCTGGTTAGACAGATGGCGTACACAAGGATGGCATAATTCAAAAGAAAAGGAAATTGCGAACATAGAGCTATGGCAAGAACTGGATATATTGCTGGCAAAACACAAGTATAGATTTGAAACACGAACAAAACATGAATATCGAGATTGGCTTAGATCAGAAATAAGGAGGAAACAGCATGTTTGATAAATTTGGAGAATTTGACAGTGCAGAAGAAATAAACAAAGCGGCTTTAAAAATGAGAAATGAGAAAAATGAGAAATCACTATTAGAGCTGTGCGAAGAAAATGGTATTGATAAAGAAGAAGCGGAAGATTTTATGGATGGCTGCATAGATGAATTAGTAAATCCATTGATGGCTGCATTAGGAAAATTGAAAGTGGAAAAAGAGGATTTAAAGTTAGCGGGGGTCCTGAATGACTGGGTAGATGAATTGAGAAATTTGTGCATGGAAAGCGAAGAATTTGCCAGAGCAGTAAGAAAAAAAGGAAAAGGCCTGGATGGATACATCGCAGTGACAGCGGAGACAGGTTATAAGAATAGAGCGATAGTAGATAGAAGAATTGTGAAAAAAACAGATCAGGTCAAGAAGATTATCGGGGACCATGAATTTTCAATCGGTATCCCTGATAAGACAGAAAGAAGAAAACTGGCAAATGAGTATTACTTAGGAAAGTAGGTAAAACATGATTGCATATAAAGGATTTAATGAAGATTTGACCTGTACGTTAGGAAAAGGAAAGTTTAAATACGAAATAGGAAAAACGTATGAGGAAGAGAAAGCACAATGCGCCAATACCGGATTTCATTGCGTAGAAGAACCGTTGGAGGTTTTAAGCTGGTATCCGAATGGAAGATACTGCATGGTGGATGCAGGCGGAGACATACATGAGGATGGTTCAGATAAAATCTCATGCACAAAAATGAAAATATTGCGGGAAGTAACCTTAGAACAACTTGCAGCACTAGAATGTGAATGGATAATGCAGCATCCAGATAGAAAAGAAAGTTCTCACATCCGAAAAAATACGGGTACAGCAGAAGAAAACGGAATAGTAATCGTAAGAGGAAAAAATCCAAAGGCAGCAGGCAAGCGAGGAGCAACAATATTTTTATTAAAAGAAGGAAAAGGAACAAAAGAAATTGTAGAAGCAGGAGCATACAAAATAGACGGAAAAGAGTTTTTGCCAGATGTGTTTTATAAAGCAGATGGGAGGCAAACAAGATGTATAAAAGAGAGTTGAGAAAACTAAGAGCTTTACCAGCTACAAAAGAAATGATAGAAAAAGGAAAAAAATACGAGGAGAGAACGGTGCGCTATTATTCAGGAGAAAAACAAGTGATAGAGCCAGAATATTACTTGCTGGCAAGAGTGCAAAATCTCAAAGGCTATATAAAGATCGCATTATTTTTGCCTGCATGGATAAGAAAAAATATAAGAACCCCTCGATATGAAATTTTCGTAAACACGGAAGGTAACGAGTGGATAACAAGAGAGCTGGATGAAGAAGGAAAAGAGAAAAAATGGTCAAAGGCAATGTTTTTAAATTTGGACGGAGTAGGAGCAAGTGCCTATTACGCAAGAAAGAGAATATTTTTAAACAATGACGGAATGAATACCCTGAACAAATTAGAAATTAGTAGTTGTTTACAAGAAAAAGGTCTGTGGAGACTGCAAAGGTGGCAGCAGGAGCAAAGAGAAAAGCAGATTGAAGAAAGAGAAGCTAGAGAGCAGGCACCTTGGGATAAAGACATGGCATTGATACCGAAACTTCCAAACACTTTTGCTGACTGGATGCGAAGAAATACTGCAAATGAATATTATATTTTTTATAAATATAATTCGAAGGGAGCAAAAATAGGATATTGTTCAAGATGCAAAAAACAGATAACTATTGCCAATCCGAAACATAACAAAAAAACAAAATGCCCGGCCTGCAAAACAGAAGCTGTATTTAAAGCGGATAGTAGAATACAAACACTCACAACTGGAGATTATAGTGCGCAGATTATACAAAAAATAGAAGGTGGAATCGTTGTTCGCACATGCGGACAACATCAGTGGTACAGAGATACGACTTGTGAAAAACCACATATCTATACAAGCGAATGGGAAAGAATGTTGTTATTTGAAGATGGAACAATAAAACGATATATATGGACCAGCTACAAAAACAAAAAAATAAGATGGGTACTAGATGAATATTATTATCCAGGTCAAAGAACACCTTACCGACCATCTGGAATAAAGCTGTACGGCAGAAATCTGGCACAACTAAAGAAGTGTTCATTGTTAAAACAAAGCGCTATAGATTTATGGGAAAAACTACCATGCTCTGCAGAAAGATACCTAACAATCGAAAAGGGAAATCCGGCAATTGAAATGTTAGCAAAAATCGGAATGTTCAGATTGGCAGAGGATTTAACAGAAGGTCGCTACATTGAAAAGCTATTAAAGGAGGACGAAACAGAACTTGCGAAAATGCTAAAAGTTGATAAAGCAAGACTAAAAAGACTAAAAAAAATGGATGCGAATATTGCAATGCTTAGATGGATGCAGTATGAAAAGAAACAAAATACAATTTGGCCAGATCAAATGATACAGGATTTTGGAAATGCAGAGTTTTCAACAGCAGAATTTAACTTCCTGAAAATTCCAACCAGTCTTGTAAAAATACACAACTACCTTAAAAAGCAACAAGAAATTATGCAGGAAGATTTAAGACAGGTGTTGACAACCTGGAGAGACTATACAGATATGGCAAAAAAAATGAAGATGAACATTAAGGTAGAGCAAATAGCAAAACCAAAAGATTTGAAATTTTCTCACAATGAACTGATCCTAATAACCAAAACCAGAGGCTTAGAAAAACAGGCAAAGGACATAGAAAAGCAGTGGCCAAAAGTAAATGAACAATTACCAAAGTTAAAAAAATTTGAATTTACACTTGGAGAGTACACAATCGTAGTTCCTGAAAACGTACTGGACATTGTAAAAGAAGGAGTAGTTCTTAGTCATTGCGTCCATACTTGTGATTATTATTTTGAAAGAATACAGACAGATGAAAGCTATTTGTTTTTTCTAAGAAAGAGCAAACAACCGGATATGCCGTGGTACACACTTGAAGTAGAGCCTTCTGGCAATATAAGACAGAAGAGAACGACAGGAGACAATCAAAATGCCGACTTTGACAAGACGGTAAATTTCTTGAAAAAATGGCAGCAGTATTTTAAGAAACAACTAACAAAAGAGGAAAAAGAGCTAGGAAAGAAATCAGACAAGCTAAGAAGAGAAAATTACAGACAATTGAGAAAAAACGGAAATCGGATATGGCATGGAAGATTACAAGGAAAACTTCTGGCAGATGTGCTAGAAGCGGATTTTATGGAGGTGCAATAGTGGAACAGATCACATACAAGAAAACGTACAAAGAATATAAAAATGAGTTAGATACAGAATTGACAAAGGCAGCAGAATCCTTTGTGCGAATAGGTTATTTACTGAAAGTAGCAAGAGATACAGATATTTTAGCAGAAAGTGGATATAAGAGTGTTGTAGAATTTGCCAGAGCAGAATACAACATTGATAAAACGCAGGTAAGCAGATTTATCCGCATAAACGATAGATTTTCAGAGAATGGATATTCTTGCGAGTTAAAGGCAGAATACAAAGGATTTGGATATGCAAAACTTACGTTAATGTTGCAGTTGCCCTCTGCTGTAAATGAATGCTTGACCCCAGAATTATCTAAAGCGGATATACAGGCAATCAAGGATGAAGTAGATGCGGAAAAGGAAACTACCGACATCGAGATAATACTAGAGCAACCAGATCATGATGAAGAAGAAAGTGAAATAGAAAGTATTGTTAAAGAGATTGGAAAAACAGAGCCGGAATTATTCAAAAAAATACATGAAACGATTGAAGTTGGAGAAAAGAAAGCGGTAATAGAAGCCATGGCACCCGCAGGAGAGAAGATATACAGTGTCAGAATAAAGGGTGCAGGTAGATTTTTGGTGAATTTGAAGGATGACGAAGAAGCGGTGTGTCTGGTAAAAATCAGAACAAACGAAAAAATAAACACAACATGGACCGAGATAGCAGAAATCTGGAAAAAAATTATTGATGTTGATAAATCTACATTTGAAAATTACTACGACATTTACAGAATAGAATTTCCGCAGACTGCACAACCAAAGAAAGAAAAGCGAAAAGAAAGCAAAGTAGCAAAAGCGAAAGTTGCACCAGTGCAACCGAAAAAAGAGTACATTTCACCAGAAATAGAAGAAGCCAACCAAATTCCAGGACAAATGAACGTGAACGATTATCCAGAGATTGCGCCAGAAAGTGGACAGACTGTGGATAATGCACAGACCGAAACCCAAGAAAACGTTGAAAAGATTAAATACGAGGAGGAATCGACAGATGAAATACCGAATGTGGAAGAAATTGCGGAAATTGTGGAGGAAGGAATCTCGGAAAATGCTGAAAAGATTGAGTGCGGGGATGCATGTAATGATGTAGAAGAGGTCGATAGAAAGGCGATAGAGAATGCACAAGAACTGACACGAGCAATAGTGATAAAAGACTATGAAGCTGCAAATTATATCATAGGCACGTTGAAAAAACAGATTGAAACGCTTATGAATGCTGAAAAGACAGAGTAAGGAGGCCGATATGAGTGTACAAAAACTAATTAAGGAAATACAAGCGAGAGGAACACAAATAAGAAAAGAAGAACAGGGACTATTACAGGAAATTGCAAAAATAACATCCGTAGAATTTGCAGAGCAGGCAGCAGATGAATTGGACCCTAAGAAACATTTATATGATTTTAAAGAATACATAAGCATATTACAAAAGTTAAAAACTTTACTTGACGCAGGGATGCCAAATTGCCAAGCAATAGAAATGGCGCAAAGCGGATTAAATGTAGAGGCAATCTTACACTTCTACAAGAGATTTAACCAGAGGAGATAAAATGAAAAAATCAAAGCAATCAAGAAAGAGAGAATTTACGTTAAAAGCAAGACGAGAAATAGTCGCAAGAGATAATGGTCAATGTATATTTTGCGCAATGGGTTACATGCCTTGTGAAAATAAACTGGCAGCAGAAATGAAATCAATAATGCACTACATACCTCGTTCTAAAAACGGATTAGGTATTCCGGAAAACGGAGCGGTAGGCTGTCAATATCATCACAATATGCTAGATAACGGAAATAAAGGAAACAGAGAAGAAATGCTTGCTATATTTCAAAATTATCTTAAAAAGCATTACCCGGACTGGAATGAAAAAAAGCTGGTGTACAGCAAGTGGAGTTTTTTAGAAGAATTGGAACAACACGAATCAAAATAGATGAGCTGTAACGTTTATTACAGCAGAATGAGTAATAGCAGATTATTACCTTGTCCGTTTTGTGGTGGGAAAGCAGAAATGCTTAATTATAGCGAAAATGAATGGCTTGTACATTGTCCTAAATGTAGTGGAATGGTTGAAAGATGGAGAGAAACAGAAGAAGAAG
>JBNMLH010000008.1:0-137001 GCA_050875145.1 Lachnospiraceae bacterium | reverse complement strand
TTTGTTACCTTAACTACTTTCTTTTCAGCCTTAGAAAGACCAGTAACCTTGTTTGTAGCAGAAGCTGTTACTGTGAAAGATTTTTTCACTCCTACTACCTTGTTTGTTGCTGCAGCCGCTGTGATAGGACCAGAAGTCACTACTAAAGCTGAAGCAAGTAATGCTGAAATGACTTTTTTAGTCTTTTTTGATGAAAAATTGTTGTACATATACATGTCCTCCTTGAAATTTTTTTGTGTGTGGCTCTGTTTCATCAATGAGCCTGTTAGAATCTCCCCTAAACAAAATTGTTCGAATTCGTTCTAACTGTTTTTGAAAGTTACTTCCTCCGCAATATCCGTTCCACGGGATATTACTAATTTTTCTTAATCCATCTTCTCCTTTCCGCCCCAACCTGTTTTGGCAGAGCCGCTCGCGAAATCTCCCGAGGGAAAAAGTGGGACATCCGAAGCGTCCATACGCATACAGGATGTTGCAAAATGTGAAAAGGTTACACCATTCCACAAAGGAAAGCTCCCTTTCGAAAGAATAGTCAGTTTTTCCAAATAGCATTCTTCTTTCCCTCTTTCACTACAGAGTCAACTATTTGTATCCCCTAACTAATACTTTACATCATTCTAACACCTTTTTTCACAAATTTCAATATCTTTCATGAATTTTTTCTTAATGTGATGTTTTTCTTTTGTTTCGTGTTACATCTTTCCGTTTATTCACATGCTGTATCCATTGGTTTTAAAGGCTTCGCAAGTTTTTACGTTTTTTTACAAAATACAATTTTTTCTGGGCTTTTTTCCTTTTTTTAAGTAAATTTATGTACGTTTTTGCAAAAATTTTGCATTTCTCCTCAAAAAAGTTACCCTGTTTTTTCAAAACCTCAAGAACAGCAATCTGTACTACATTTTTCTTGAACTTTCACCTTTTATACAGTTTTCATGTGTTTTATTGAAGCGTGATATAGATGCTTGCAATATTTTACTACCACACTATCAGGAGCATTCGCTTTACCTGAACGTTTTGTAAAATTGCATGGAATATTATCTTTTTTCCTTGTGTCACGTTTATGTCACTTGTCTTACGATATTTTTTCTTTTTTGAGGCATACAATCCATATTTATGTTATTTTTCTGTCTTTTATGTAACAGGAATCCTCTATAATAGAAGAAACATTGTACTAATTCAAATACAATGCTTCTTGTGCTGTTCCTTATTTAATATTTTTGTTTCTTTTCACTTGGTAAAACAGAACCATTCTCACAGTTGTCTATCCGCATTCCATAATTCCGTCACCTGCTCAATGCTCATATGACATTTTTCTGCTGTTTTTCTTATGGCATCCGTTTCATTATCATAAAATTCCAATGCCATCTGTACCATAGCAATAATGCTATTTTTATAATTTTCTTCTAACTCTTGATTTTGTCCCTTTAAATTTTGGTTTTCTCCCTGCAAGTCTTCTACTTCTCCTTGCAAATCCTGCATTTCTTTTGCCAGATGTTCTTTTTCATATTCCATTATCTTCGTATAATTTTCTAATGAATAACTATCCAACATAATATCCACCACCTCTGCTCGATGCTGTTCCAAAAACTCTTTCAAACGGTCTTCCCCGATACATTCATCTATTGCACGGTTTACTGCAATCTCTAATGAAACGTCCTTTGTATAATCTCGTACCTTTTTTACAAATATGGCATAATCCATCAACGGCTTACAATGCTCCATCAATTCTTTATTCTTTCCATAGACACTCTCCTTTGTTCTGACTGAAACCCAGAACACTGTTTTTCTACTATACAAAAGGAAATGTCTTTTTCCCTAGTATAGCAGAATCCAAGCCCAAATTCCAGTACATATGTTTTCTTTCTTAATTGGGAAACTTCGGTCGAACGACCTTTTGAACTCTATTTTGTGTTTTGAAAATGGATATCTTATAGAGAAAGCATATCCACATAGCAAAATAGGTTTTTATTGTAACAGGTTTTTATCCAAAAAACAACCTCTCTGTCTCTTTTATTTCCTTATATACATTCCCTTTGGGTTCTTATAATTTCATATCAAGCCAAAAGAAGGGAAAACGCCATATTTGACGTTTTCCCTTCTTTTTCCAAAACATCACTTTGATGTTTACTTACTATAAAACTATACTCCCTGCTACGATGCCAACTTGTATCTACGCAATGAATGTTGTCTCTCTTTTATTTTTTAGTAAGATCTAATACCAAATGACGAGGTAATCCTTCTACCGGTAATGGAATAAGTTCTGCCTGAATCAATGGTTCAATGTAACTGATAAATTCATCACTTACATAAGTACCGTCTTTTGTAATCCAGTCCTTTGGAACCAACTTCTCTACATTGGAAATCTTATGAACATCATATACATCTGTTGTGCACTGATATGGATCATCAGAGACACGTTTTAGAATAATCATCTTTCCATTATCCCCTTCAAAGGCTGCCTTTACTGCGGCTCCACCTGCTGCAAACGCCTCATTGATATCCGTACGTGATGCCAAATGTGCTGCACTTCTTTGCAAGGTGCTAAATTCAATGGCTCTTGTCTTGCATCCCAATTCTGCCTGAATGGTATTAGCAAGGAATGTTGCTGTTCCTGTCAACTGTTTGTGTCCAAACGCGTCCACATATCCATTGTCATTTCCCAGTTCACATACATATTTTCCCTCTTTTGTCTTGATACCTTCAGAAACTGCAACTACAACAGATTTTTGTTTTTCCAACAATCCTTTTACCTTTTTGGTAAACTTCTGAATATCAAATGGTACTTCTGGAAGATAAATCAAATCCGGTCCCGGACAATCTTCCCCCTTGGCAAGTGCCGCTGCTCCAGTAAGCCAACCTGCATTTCTCCCCATAACTTCGATAATCGTAACAATATCTTTATCGTATGCCAATCCAATCGCATCACGAATGACTTCTTTTGTAGCAGTACCAATATACTTAGCTGCACTTCCGTATCCTGGTGTGTGATCTGTAATCGCCAAATCATTATCTATTGTCTTAGGTACTCCCACAAACTTTTGTGGATATCCCTTAATAATTGCATAATCACTAAGCTTACGAATCGTATCCATCGAGTCATTTCCACCAATATAGATGAAACACTCTACATCTAATTTATTTAACATAGCGAAAATCCGCTCATATATTTCTGTATTTTCATGTATTTCCGGTAGCTTATATCTACAAGAACCCAAATATGCAGACGGCGTACGTTTTAAAATCTCAATATCTAACTCCGTCTGAATGGAATCGGATAAATCTACATATTTTTCATCTAAAAATCCCTGAATACCATGTAGCATTCCATAAATTTTCTTTGCTCCCCTGTCTTTGGCTGTTTTTACTACCCCTGCCAAACTAGAATTGATTACAGCAGTAGGTCCTCCTGACTGCCCAACAATAATACTTCCCTGCATAAGCATACCTCCTCATTCTGTCCAAACTTCTGTCGGATACTCCCCTTGTTGTCCTATCCCGTTAAAACATGCCATGATAAATCATGTCCAATTCTGCAGTTCTCCCTTTTATCTCAATGCACTCTAACTAATACATACTCGATAACACTGTATTCCGAAATGAACCGTCTTTTTACTATATTCTACCGTACTTAAATATATGATGTTGGGGTCAAAAAAATTTTGCCCCTGATATCAATTATGATATGAAACGAAATCATCTATCATGACATGCTCTACGGTTCAGACATACATAAACAACAATTTTGCCAAACAGTATTCTGCCTGACTATTTTTCATCTGTCTATTATTATAACAAGTTTTGTACACAAATACAAGTTTTTTAAGCTTTTTTCACTATTTTTAACGCATTGTTCACAAATTGTTTGCATTTTATTTGGAATATTTCATTCATTTCATGCATAAGTGCTGCTATTTTCCGACAAAATTCTAACAATGCATCCAAGAAAGTATATCCTCAAATATTTGCTCTCGATCTTTTTCATTTAATATTTCGTGTCGATCCCCTTTATACAATTTAATATCTACATCTAAAATACCTGCATTTTTATAACTTTTGTATACCTGCCTTACGCCTTTTCCATAATTTCCTACGGGGTCCTCCTGTCCCGCTATCAGAAAAATTGGCAATGTTTTTGGTATTTTTTCTATATTTTCCTGCTTTTGAATATAGGAAAGGACATCTAAAAGTGTCTGATACCCATTTACCGTAAAGGTAAAATTACTTAGTTTATTTTGTCTTTTCTGCTCTCTAACCTTCGGTTCTTTTGAAATCCAATCCATTTCATTTTTTCGTTCTGTTCTTGGCACACGCCTATTGTAAGTTCCAAAAAATAAGATTTCTAGCATCCGAGAACGATGGTGTTCGCCTCTTGCCAATCCCGATATATCCGCCGCAACCTTTCCTATCGTAAGAATTGCTTTGGAATGACTTCCAGTACCACATAATATAGCTCCGTCCAACTCTTCTCCAAAAGTCATAAGATAACGCCGTACCATAAATGATCCCATACTATGCCCCAACAGATAATATGGTACATCCGGATATCGCTTTTTCATGCATTTTGTCACTCTATGCAAATCGCAGACCACCGTAGCACTCATATGTTTTGGTGTAAAATACCCCAAATCCTTCTCTTTTGCAGTATGCCCATGTCCGATATGGTCATTTCCTACCACTAGCACCCCCTTCTTATTCAAATATCTTGCAAATGCATCATACCGTTCTATATATTCTATCATTCCATGCGCAATCTGCAGAATCGCTTTCACTTGCCCCTGCGGTTCCCATATTACCACATGCAATTGACTTTTTCCGTCTTTTGATGGCAACCTCTTGTTCTTAACTTTTGTTATCTCCATAGAATAACCTGCCCCCTATCTTTATGTTTAAATTGTAACCATTCACATCTATACCAGCATAACCTATCTGATTGTTCTAGCATATAGGGTTATGAATAGTTACGTTTAATTTTAAATTCATCTTCCCTCTTTACAAACCTTACTTTTTTTTTATATTATAGTATATATCGGTATTCATTTTTTAATACATTAGGTATTCGTTTTGATGCCTTCTACATCTAAGATAAACACTTTACCAATTTTTAATACGATTTATTTATAGAAAGGATGAATGTTATGTTTTTAATTGTTGGACTTGGAAATCCGGGACCGGCGTATCGAAAAACCAGACACAATATTGGTTTCCGTGTAATTGACGCCTTATCCGAGATGCATCATATTCCACTAAATCATGAAAAACATCAGGCAATTTTCGGAAGCGGTTATATTGAAGGAACAAAAGTAATTCTTGCCAAACCACAGACTTATATGAATTTAAGTGGTGAGAGCGTACGCGAATTTGCCGGTTTTTATAAGATTCCACCAGAAAATATTTTGGTTATTTTTGATGATATCAGCTTAGATATTGGTCAACTTCGAATCCGAAAAAAAGGAAGTGCTGGTGGACACAATGGAGTAAAAAGCATTATCGCACATTTAGGCTCACAAGATTTTCCTCGTGTCAAAGTAGGCATTGGTGAAAAGCCAGATTATTTAGACTTAGCAGATTATGTACTTGGTAATTTTCCTAATGAGATAAATGATATGGTAAATGAAAGTATCAAACATGCCGCCGAAGCATGCACATGCATCCTTACCGACGACATTGATACTGCTATGAACCGCTTTAACGGTAAGAAAAAATAATTATTTTTCTACTGGTGGCCGATGCATACCAAACGAATGTGTATCGGTCACTGTTTTTATACTTTCTGCAATCGTTCTTTCATCCGCTTTGGAAAGTTGTCCTTCTCGGTCTCTTCTTGCTTCCATTGCAAATTTCACACTGGCAGGTCCATTGACACAACCGCCCTCACAACACATTCCTTCTATAAAGTCCTCTGGTAGTCTTCCTGATTTTAACTGCATCAACGCTTTTTTACATTCTGCAGCTCCATTACAGCCACGTACCTTTATTTCTGTTGTATCAATTCCTTTTTCTTTCATAGATTCCAATACTGCATTTGTTACGCCGCCTGCATTTGCAAAACGTTTTCCATAAATGCTGGCACCTTGTTCGTATTCTACATTTGGCTCAAGAACAATGTCCTTTGCGTCAAACATTGCCGCAAGTTCCTCAAATGTCAATGCATAATCTGCATTTCCCTGCCCCCGTTCATTACAAACTTCACTTTTCTTTGCAATACATGGTCCAATAAATACTGCAATTGCATCCTCATCCATTGCATGTACATACCTTGCCATTGCTGCCATTGGAGAAACTGTAGTAGATATATTTTCCATCAACTGCGGATAATGCTTCTTTATCAGATTGACAAAGGCAGGACAACAGGAAGTTGTCATTTTCTTGCCTTCTCCATAAGCTTCCGCCCATTCATCCGCTTCGGAATCCGCTACCAAGTCTGCCCCCATAGCAACTTCCAACATTTTTGTAAATCCTAATTGTTCAATTCCTTTTCCTAATGAGGACATCGTAATATTTTTTCCAAATTGTCCTTCTCCTGCAGGAGCTACTAATGCATATACTTTTTTGCCATCACGAATATGATTAATCACATCGGTCATAGAAGAACGATACCAAATTGCCCCAAATGGACAAGTTTCTATACATTGTCCACAGCGAATACATTTTTTGTCATCTATCACAACAATATGATTTTCATCCATTGTAATCGCATTGACCGGACAGCTTCTCTTACAAGGACGCATTAAATCTGCAATCGCATTGTATGGACAGGCCTGAGAACACTTTCCACATTCTTTACATTTTTGAGGATCGATATGCGCACGATCCATATGCATCGTAATCGCTCCAAAATTACATGCCTGCTGACATCTTTTTGCTGTACACTTCTGACAGTTGTCCGTAACAACATAACGAGTAATAGGACATCCCTCGCAGGCAGAAGTGATTACCTGTATCGTATTGCGGTTACTGCTTCCAATTACTGGTGGCAGTCCTTGTGCCATACGCACTCTTTGCCTTACAATTTCACGTTCCCGATACACACAACAACGAAATTTTGCCTGTGGTCCCGGTAACATTTCATAGGGAAGCATCTCCTCTACTTCTTTTAAATCCCCTTCATAAGCATGTTTTGCAACCTGCAATAGTATCTCATGTTTTACACTTTCCAGCGTTGCGTTTTCTTCTATCATATGGCACCTCTTTCTTTTTTCCTTTCAGTCCTGTTTAATAGCCCGCCCAATATGTGAATAAAAACGTGGAACATACCATACGCTTTCCGAATACTGGACAGAATTTCGAGAGTTCAAAAAATGGAATAATCCGTAAGGCCTCTTTTGACTCTATCATCATATAATTTTATATGTTTTTCAATCGGATGTTATGATACTTCGAAAATCCAATTGTGTATTGTTTTTCACTTTCTTTTTATAGTTCGTTAAAAAAATAACAAACTTTACCAAAAAGAATCCTCTGTTTTCAGATACATACACACGCCCTTGTGTTCTTCATGTGACGCACCGTTCCAGAGGCATCATTTGTCTTATTTTACACCCTATCCTAATATCTGTCAATTACTATGAAATTTAGGTATAAACCACCTTTTCTATTCTTGTTACAGTACAGAGGGTGCCATTCGTAAAATGCCAGAATATATTATATGCACAATAATAAGCATCTTGGCTAGTCATTTTACTCATGACGCCGTCATCGGCTATGGCTGAGTATGTGCAATTTGCACTTTATTCGCGAGCGCAATCGTGCAAGTTGCACATACTCAGCCGCACCCTCTGTACAGTAACCTATTCTTCTTTGCTTATAAAACTTCATACTTTTGTAACTTGACCTTTCTTTTATCTTGCTTTATCATATTTTTATAACTCTTGTTTTTGTAACAACAAAAATTGGAACGTACATTACCTACGAGAAATACTTTTTTACAAATTTCTCAAATTTACGCAACAGTTATCAAGGATTTTATCTTTTATGTAGATATAATTTTTGACTTATGTTTTGCGTAAACGTAATAAACAGTACAATACTTTTTATTCAAATAAAAAGGAAGGAAAGGGATTTGCATGGCCACAATTAAACGAAGTAGACAAAGAGAGGCTATTAAGGAATATCTTGCAGGTACAAAGTCACACCCAACTGCTGACGAGGTCTATGAAAATATCAGACAGATTTATCCAAATGTCAGTCTTGGTACAATCTATCGAAATTTGAATTTTTTGGTTGAACAGGGTGAAATTCAAAAACTTTCTTGTGAAGATAATAAAGAGCATTATGACGGCAATGCCAGACCTCACTCTCATTTTTATTGCAGATGTTGTCACAAGGTCAGTGACCTAAATACCCCAATGCCTGTTTTTCATCATTTGGCAGATGAAATTGGCTTTCAAGGTACCATTGACTCCTGTGTTACTTTTTACATGGGAATTTGTCCTCTCTGTAACATAGCAAAATAAGCAGCCATTTTTAAAACATACAAAATAAAATTGTTTCATTCGTTCCCAAATAGATTTCTTGGTTTTAGACAAAATATCTATTTGGGCTTTTTTTACATAAAAACGACCGTTATTGAATATTTTCTTCAAAAAAGGGTTGACTTTCTTATTATTTTCATGTATGATAAACCCATAACAGTAATGATTACTGTTTTTAAAAGTAAAAAAACTGCTAGGAACTTTTAAAATTATTTTCCTATGCAGTTACGATACGCAACTGTGAAAACGAGTATATAGGGATACTTTCTACACAGTTATCAAATTTTAAATATTTTAAAGGAGAGATTATTATGAGTAAATTTGTATGTCAGGTATGCGGTTATGTTTATGAAGGAGATGCAGCTCCAGCAGAATGTCCAGTCTGTCATGTTGGTGCAGACCAGTTTAAGGAAGTTACAGGAGAACTTACTCTTGCTGCTGAGCATGAATTTGGTGTTTATGGTTCTACTGTAAAAAATAATGATAAGATTAGTGAAGAGGACAAGAAGTTTATCTTTGATCAGTTAAAGGCAAACTTTGAAGGAGAATGTTCTGAAGTTGGTATGTATCTTTGCATGGCTCGTGTAGCACATCGTGAAGGTTATCCTGAAATCGGTTTATATTGGGAAAAAGCTGCTTATGAAGAAGCTGAACATGCTGCTAAGTTTGCTGAGATGTTAGGTTCTGATTTGGAAGCTAACATGAAAGCTACAACAAAAGATAATCTTGCTTGGCGTGTAGATTGTGAATTTGGTGCAACTTCAGGTAAGGTTGAACTTGCAAAATGTGCTAAGAAGAATAATTTAGATGCAATTCATGATACAGTTCATGAAATGGCTCGTGATGAGGCTCGACATGGTAAGGCTCTTAAAGGGTTACTTGATAGATATTTTGGTTAATTTTAAAAATATATATATATATTCAGGGTATGTTAAATTTTTTAGCATGCCCTGTTTTTTTAGATTGCCCCATTGTTCTTGAAAACCTTCAAGCTGATGTAAGATAATATACTCAGCTTGAGGTTTTTTTATTATCCAAAAAAGGTAATTATCCAAAAACAATACACAAAAAATGAAAACAATACAAATTAGGTGTTGAAAGCAACAAGATATAGTGTTAAAATAATGACTATAAATCATAAAATCAATAGTTTTGCATTGAATATCAGGAATGATAACATGTTGGATAGTGAGTCCATAGCATTGATTTTTAAGTAGAAAGGATGCAGGGTAATGAAAAAATTAGTATTAATAGGACTATTGTTTGGACTATGTCTCTCTGCGCAAGGATGTAAAGAACAGGATAGGGCAACTACTCCTGTCCAAACTCATAGCGAAGAAACCAGTCAGAAAAATGATTTAGTTTACCATGAATACGATGGCACAACAATAAAAGTAACCAGTCACACAGAAATTGATTTGCAATCAATACGAGAACATGCGGAAATCCAAGAATTAATACTTTATAATTGCGACACCAAAGAAGAAAAAGTAATTGATGTGTCAAAAGATTGTATATCTGATCTAGAACAAGGTACTTACAAAATATATGCCCGCTACAAAGATGGGAACAAAGAAGATGTGACAGCACAGGTAACTGTCAACGAAGCGTATACTGTACAGAATGCAGAATAGATTTTACACCTCGCATAGAATTTTATGTCATCCCTCCTCAACGTTATAAAAAGGATAGAGGTCCATTAACCTCTATCCTTTTTCGTTTTCTTTTGCTTATAAATATTATTTCACTTTAATACCTACTGTACCATTTCCAAGTTTATCTGAAGTCTCAACTTTAACATAATAGGTTCCCTTTGGCCAGCTTACCTTCTTTCCAGAATAGGATTTATAACTAATTTTGCTTCCCTGGCCTCCCCAAATCATACTATATCCAACTTGTTTTGAACCCTTATAAGTAGTTACTCGAATATATGTATTAGAAGATGCCAAATACTTAATTTCCAATGTTTGTTTTTTAGCTTTTTTCACATCAATCTTGAAATAGGCTGTTTTTTTTCTATTATTTGCAGGTAATACATAGTATTTTGTAGAAGAAGTAACCTTCTTTGCTTTCTTTTTGCTAGTTGCACAAGCGTTTGCTGCCTTTACTTTGTAAACTTGCAAGGAATAAAAATCACTTCCTTTTATCTGCAAATAGTAAGTACCTTTTGCCAATCCATATGATGTATCATAATTCGTTGCAGAAGTTGTATACTCAGATTTTGAAATAGGCTTCTTATTTTTGTCAAGCAAAACAATGTTTCCACCACTGATAAGTCCACTTGTGGATTGCGTAAAATACACCACACCTACCTGTTGATTAGCGGAAACTGTAAACTTTCGATATTGATATTCATAATTTGAATAACCAATATATTGTTTTCCTAATGAAATACTATCTGTAATCTGCGCATTGGTTGCAAGCATTTCACCAAAAAATTTACCAGATGATTTATATACAGATGCAACTCTGATTGTATAAGTACCTGCTTCTAATATAACATTGGCATTATCCTGTTCATTAGAATTAATGAAATATAACTCTTTTACGGTTTCACCTGCTGCATTTTCAATATAAACAGATGCCGTTTTAGATGCGGTATCAGCATCAAATACACAATATGCAGATAAATTAAAATACGCTCTCTTCTTTAACGTAATCTTTTGTTCTCCATCTACCTCATCCGAAAATGCCATGTTTATACTGGTCGTTTCTGTGCTATCCCCCTGTTTACTTATTATCGGTAAGTTTATTGTCTCTTCTGTGCTCATTGTTGTAATTGCACTTTTGGCAACTGTGGCCGCCTTTGTCGTGTTCACTGGTGTCACAAGCATTGCTGCACATAACATTCCACAAAATACCCCTTTTAATACGCTCCCTTTCATATAAAACCCTCACTTTCTTTTGTTTTCTGCTAACATATCTAGTATACCATATCCAACTCTTTTACACCACTTTTTTCCAACATTGATTTTTATATAGCATTTCAACCGAGCGGACACCCGACACAAATACACATTGCACACTTATATAAAAACCTTCAAACTGATAAATATAACATTACTCAATTTGAAGGTTTTTCTTATATGATTCTACCGTCTTTCATGTGAATACATCTTTTGCCCTGCTTTGCCATATCCATATCGTGAGTAACCATAATAATTGTAGTTCCTTTTTCATTTATCTTTTTTAATATATTCACGATTTTTTGTGCATTTTCTTCGTCCAATGCTCCTGTTGGTTCATCCGCCAGTATCAATTGCGGCTCCGTCACCAACGCTCTGGCAATCGCTACTCTCTGACACTGACCACCAGAAAGTTCATAGGGATAATTATACTTTTTTTCAGCAATTTCCATCCACTCCATCATTTGTTGGACTTTTTGATACTTTTCTTGCTTCTTTATCCTTTGATAGTTAAGCGGAAGCATAATATTTTCATATACCGTTTTTTCCTGTATTAATGCAAAGTGCTGCACAACAAATCCTACATTTTTATTACGAAATACCGCTTTTTCTTTTTCCTTCATGTCATTCGTAACTTTCCCATCAAATAAATAGTTTCCCTGATCTGGTCTTCTAATTCCACCCAATATATTTAACAATGTGGATTTTCCGCAGCCACTTTTCCCTACTATTGTTACAAATTCTCCCTTTTCTATTTGAAGTGACACATCCTTTAATGCATGTATCCGACCTTCTTTTTCTCCATATAATACATTTATATTTTGCAAATCAATCAACACTACTCTTTTCCTCCAATTATATCGCTAATATTCATTTTTCTTAAATAAAAATAGCTGGCTAAACAAGAAATTGCTGCTATGCCAATCCCCAAGCATTGCACTATAAGAATTGCTCTTGCATCATTTCCTATTATCTTTAATACTAAGGATGCCACTCCATCACTAACCAACACCATCCCTATTGCTATCCCAAATGCCTCCATAGCAATATATCTACGGGACGCTCCACACAACATTTCTACGCCAAAATTATAATGCTGTCTTTTTAATATTCCTATCATATTCATAGTGATTGCAATACACGCAAAAATAACAATGATAATTAACAATATTTTGAATTGTCTAGCTACCTGTTTTGTCATAACAGAATAACTTTCTATCTTGTTATATGATGTTGTCGCATCTGGATCTACCACTATCAAATCCCATTTTTCTAAACCAACTTCCTCTAGGAATTGGCGATACAACTCATTGGTCTTCGTATATCCTAATTTAGAGACAATCATTCCCTCCATTTGCTGCAACAATAACGCCTTAGAAAATCTACTAAACTCATTTACCTCAAGCGCAGGTACAAACATATATCTCTCACAGGATACCAAATCTCCAACTGATCTCATTGCAAAAAATTTCTCTTTTTCCACAAAACCTTTTACTTTAAACTTGAATCTTCCCATCAAATATGCAGCTTCAAACGTATCTCCAACTTTAAAATAAGAATGGTATGCAGCTCCTAATAACACAGAAATTGGCTTTCCCTTCTGATAAATAAAATCCTCCTTTTGAAATGCCTTCCCTTCTGCTACGGTTATATTAAAATATTGAAAAAACTCTTTGCTTGCTTCAACTGCCTTTACGGAACATTCTGTACTTTCTTTATTAATAGAAGCCTCTGTATCCCCTTCTTCTTCAAACTCATACCCATCCAAAACCTCATCAGGCACTGCTTTAGTTACAATACTTAATGGTTGATCCATGGCTGTTATATATGTAAATTCATTTGTTTTCATTAGTTTATTTTTAAACGTTTTCACTTTTTCATAATACTTGCTATTATTTGATAAATAGGTATAAAAGTCTTTATCATTTAAACACTCTGCTGTCCAATAAATGCTGTTTTTCCCATATTTTTCTTCATGCTCAGTAGCTGTGGTTTCTGCCTTTTTTTGCACTGTACATGTTTTTCCTACTACAACAAAACAAAGAGAGGTTAATATTACCATTAACAAAACAACCAATATATTTTTATATAAAATAGAAATAGCAGTATCTATATAATTACCTATCATTTATTTTATTGCCTCCTCTATCGAATCATGTAAAACTATAACTATATTTCCCATCATAAATAGAATAAGCAACAAAACACATATTGCATATCCTTTTAATAAGGAAGAAAAGTAAGCAGGATACCATACATTACAATAAACACTACTTATTATTAGTGCTATAACAGCTATTAATATATATTTTTTTATTATCCCCAACACAATTTTACTCCTTGAGGCTCCTACTAATCTCTGTATGCATATACTTTTTCTTTGTTGGCTTAACCATTGTGAAGAGATTAAAATCAAACACAATATACAGCAAAGAAAAATACACAAAAACCAAGCATACGTGTCTATCTTTGGCATTATACTATCCGCATAGCTTTCCACTGTCGTTAATTGCCTCGCACCCTTAATTTCCTTTATACACTCCTCTGCAACAGAGGCAGCATCTTCTTTAGAAAAAAAATCAATCATATAATTCTTTTCTTCTGCCTCATTCCCTGCAAACATATTTGCGTAAATATAATTATCTAATACCGTTTCTCCTTCATATCCGATAATACCCAACACCTTATATTCTTTTCCACAGATAAGAATATATTTTTGATTTTTTTTCTGATATACACCCTTTATATTTTTTCCAATTACTGCTACAAAATTTTCATCCTTAAAATCCGCTGGTTTAAAGAAACGCCCCTCTTTCATAGGAAAATTTGCAAATGTTTTATTAAAGGTAAGATAACTAACAGTTTCTTTATCATTTCCCGAAGTTTCCAATGATAAGGCATATTTTACTTTTCTACGATTCAAAGCCTGCACCAATGCATGATTATTTTTCTTGGTGTTATCCATTGCAATATAGGAATAACTATTTCCAAAACTTCCATCTTCCATTTTTGTCAGCGTATCACTTAGACTTACATTGTGTATCATCAATATACATAATATTGGCACTATACAAAATAACAAGACTAACAATAGGCTTGTCACATTTATCTTTTTCATTTACTACTCCTTGTATTAAGCCAGAACAATTTACATTACTTTTTTCACCCTTAATAATATTTATCCCTTATCTCCAACATTTTTACATTAGATTCATGTTCAAAAAAATGATCTAAAAACGAATAATTCAATTCACTCAACAATGCTTTTTTACGATAAACATCTGCATCATCTTCCGTATCATCCAGCCACTCGCTCCATAACTCTAACTCTCCATAATTATCCACATGTTTCTTTATATATGTAAGCAATAACTTTACATTTTCTTCACTCCACCGAAAATCCAAACCACACACATACTTCTTGTTAATAGGTAAGTTTTCATACTCTTTACAATCCACTTTATAAACTTTTGGTTGTCCCAATGCGATCGTATCCATCTTTCTATTTTTCCATGCGGAAATAATAGGATTTCCTTTTTCCAATATTTCTTGGGCTTGATTGGATTGTTCCTTTATTGGTTGATTACTTGCTAAAAAAAAGATTTCGCTCATTATATTTTCTATTCATCCTTTCAAACACTATCCTATTTATTGTTTATTTCCATTATTTTTTACAACTATTACAACTGCCCCTACAACCAATATTCCAATAACAAATACTCCAATAATTCCGCCCGAAAATATAGTTTTTGCTGCAGGCATACTTTCTTCCTTCTCAGAATTTTTTTCTTCCAGTTGTACAGTCCCATTTATAGAACTATTGTTTTTCTTCCATTTTGCACATATTGTATAATAAACTGACTCGCCTGTATATTTTACTGACAACTCTTCGTTTGGTTTGTACATTTTACCATTCTTGTCCTTCCAGCCTATAAACGTATACCCTTCTACTTTACAAGATGGTTCAGGTAACGTAATTTTATACTGCTGTGTATCGATATCCCATTGTTCATTAATCTGTGGTTTATCGCCATGTAACTGCTTTTTTTCTGGTATATTCATATCAAATTCAAAAAAAGTTTCTCCATTCCATTTCGTACCATCCACTATTTTCAAAGGATATGTAGCAAGAACCTTTTTACTCTTTTCAGATATTGCAACTATTGTTAAATTATCACGATAACCAAATGGTGCATATATAATAATACAACTATCTCCACTTTTATTCGTATATTCTCTTGTTAAAACTTCTATCTTTTTTGAACCATCATTTGTAACATTCCATCTAATCTTCCTATCCGTTGTATTTTTTGCCGAAAGTCCTAATTCAGAACCCCAATATAATGTGTTTGCTTTCGATGTATTTTCATCACAAGAATCAACCTCTATTTTTACAGACTGAAAATTTACCTTTGCGTAACTTTTACCTTTTCCTAAAATGAAACCTACTATAACAAGAAAGGAAACCACTATTAACCATTTACTATTTTTATTACTTTTCATAAGGCATCTCCTCCTAATAATTAAACCTACCAAATACAATAAAAGAACTTTTTTTCGGATATACGCATACATGCTGATTACTTTTTTCAGCTTTAACTTTTTCCCTCTTCTCTATATAATGATACTTTTTTATTTTACATTTTTTGTGTATATACGTCAATAAACTCCTTTTTCAGTGTGACGCCATTAAACTATATATTACTTTTTTCATTGAAATATCTAAAATCTCTATTCTGATACTTGTTTCAACCAAACAATACAACAATTACAATAAAGTACAAAAACTTTCATGGACTTTCCTTCCAACTAATGCTATGATACAAGGGATAAGCGTGTAACAGTTATACTACACGTAGAAAAAAGGAAACGAGGATTAATAATGGGAAATTTAGTAAAAAAATACGGTTATCTCCTTATGTTGGTTACTTGCATTTTTGTTTTGGCAGGCTGTGGAAAATCTGCAAAATCCGCTGAAATTAACGGAGCAAGTGACCTTCCAGGGAAAAAAATTGGTGTCCAGATTGGAACGACTGGAGAGATTTATTGTGCCGACCAATATGAAGGCGATAAAAAAGGTACAAAAATCGAGCGCTACAATAAAGGGGCAGATGCCATTTCTTCTTTAAAAAATGGTAAAATCGACTGCGTCATCATTGACGAGCAACCTGCCAAAGCATTTGTAGACAAAAATAAGGAACTAAAAATTCTAGACGAAGAATTTGTAAAAGAAAACTATGCCATTTGTGTCAGCAAAGCACAACCCCAATTAACTGAAAGCTTAAATACCGCTTTGGAGGAATTAAAAGCAGATGGTACACTGGATGCGATTAAAACTTTCTATTTAAAAGGGGAAGGAAAACGCTATCAGACCCAAAAAGGATTATCTTATAAAAACGGCAACCTGATTGTAGCTACAAATGCACAATTTGCTCCCTACGAATATCACGACAACGGTAAAATCGTAGGAATCGACATGGATATGGCTCAAGCTTTAGCGGATAAATTAGACAAAAAATTAAAAATACTAGATATTGAGTTTGATGCTATTATCACAGCCGTACAAGGTGGCAAAGCCGATATTGGTGTTTCCGGAATGACTGTTACTGAGGATCGTCTGAAAAATATTGATTTTACTGAATCTTATACTACCTCAAAGCAAGTAATCATCGTAAATACCGGCGAGGGAAAACATGGACTTTCGATTCAGGAAAGTTTTAAACAGAGTTTTGTAGAGGATCATCGTTATGAGTATATTTTAAAAGGGCTTGGAAATACCATCCTGATTTCTTTGCTGGCTGTCTGTATTGGTATTTTCTTAGGCTTTATTGTAGCAGTGATTCGCTCTACACATGATATGACAGGGAATCTAAAGCTGTTAAATCTTCTTTGTAGGATTTATCTTACGATTATTCGAGGTACACCTACTATGGTGCAGTTATTGATTATTTATTTTGTTATTTTTGCTTCTGTGGATGTCAGCAAAATTTTTGTAGCGGTACTGGCGTTCGGATTAAACTCTGGGGCTTATGTAGCAGAAATTATCCGAGGCGGTATTATGTCTTTGGATTACGGACAGTTTGAAGGTGCAAGGAGTTTGGGACTTACCCATACGCAAACCATGTGCTATGTTATTCTTCCACAGACATTTAAAAACACCCTACCGGCATTAGCAAATGAATTTATTGTCCTTATTAAGGAAACTTCTATTAGTGGTTATATCGGTTTGCTGGATCTTACCAGAGGTGGCGATATTATTCGCGGTACAACTTATCAGGCATTTTTTCCTTTAATCGCAGTAGCTTGCATTTATTTGCTTCTTGTGGTTGGACTTAGTGCATTGGTATCCAAATTGGAAAGGAGATTGAAGAAGAATGAGCGATAACACAATCATCCGTGTAAAAAATATGACAAAGGCCTATGGAGACCATGTGGTTTTGGAAAATATAAATACAGAAATCAAACAAGGAGACATCATTGCCATTATCGGTCCTTCCGGTTGTGGCAAGTCCACCTTTATCCGCACTTTAAATCTTTTGGAACAGCCAACGAAAGGAGAGCTTTATATTGACGGAGAAAATATTTTGGAAAAGGGACACGATATCAATAAAATGCGCCAAAAGGTAGGTATGGTTTTTCAACACTTTAATCTTTTTCCGAACATGACTATTTTGAAAAATATTACGCTGGCTCCTATGAAAACAAAAGGTATTTCAAAAGAGGACGCAGAAAAAATAGCTATGTCCCTGCTGACACGCGTAGGTCTGGAGGATAAGGCAAATGCATATCCTGACACGTTATCTGGTGGACAAAAACAACGTATTGCCATTGTCCGCGCCCTCGCCATGCAACCCGAAATTCTTTTATTTGACGAGCCTACTTCTGCACTGGACCCGGAAATGGTACAAGAAGTCCTAAACCTTATGCGAGATTTGGCAAAAGAAGGTATGACGATGGTTGTTGTCACCCATGAAATGGATTTTGCCAGGGAAGTTGCCAATCGCGTTATGTTTTTTGACGAAAAAGGAATCAAACAAGAAGGAACACCTGAAGATATTTTTGAACACCCAGAAAGTGACCGTTTAAAAAGCTTCTTGTCTAAAATAGTGTAATAGTTCATAGGATACGCCTGCATATGCAACATGCACTGTTGTGCTTGTGTAAAAAATAACATGTTGCATATACAGGCATAGCTGGTAACAGCGTCATGAGAAAAATGTCCAGCGAATCACTAATTTTTTGTTTATTCTGACATTTTTCGAATAGTATCTCTGGACAGAACCGACTGTTACTACCAAGCATAATAAAACGGAGGTTTTTATTTCATGGCAATTTATTTTTTACCTATAACCCCTGCAAAGGAGGTTCTTACCGAAAATCCACTCTTACAACATGTTTCAAATACAAGGAGAAAAAAGGTCTGTGCGTATCATTTCCCTAAAGATCAAAAACTTTCCCTTTACGCCGCATTACTTGCAAGATATGGTATCAGTCAACAATTTCAAATACCAACTCAAGAGCTTACCTTTACTTGCAAGCCATTTCACAAACCCTTTTGTAACACAATTCCATCCTGTGATTTCAGCCTTTCTCATACTGATGGTATGATTTTACTCGGTGTATCAGACATGGGTACCATTGGTGTGGATGTAGAGTATAAAAAAAATGCTCCTTTTAATATTATGCCTTCTGTTTTTCATAAGGAAGAAATCACTTATGTAACTTCTTCTACGCTAGAGCAACAAACCTCCCATTTTTTTCAAATATGGACACAAAAAGAAGCCTATACCAAAGCAATTGGTACAGGCCTCTGCACAGAAGTTACCAATATAAATACTTTATCTCTCTCTGCACATTTTCTATCCTGGCAGGACACTTCCTATGTTTACAGCATTTACTATGAACAGTATATGTCCGAAAAGCCTATCGCTGTGTGTCAGAGAAAGAATTGGTAGAGTTTTATCGCAAACTGGGATAACACCCCCAAAATATGCAATACACTACTTCGCATTTGCCGGTTCTATATTTACATTTTTTCCTTTTATTTTGGCACTCTTCATTGCCTCAATGACTTCTTTGCCATATTCTCTCGGTACTTCAACAAAAGTATATTTGTCAAACATATCAATGGTTCCAATCAATTTACCTGGCATTCCAGTCTCTCCAGCAATTGCTCCTAAAATATCACCAGGGCGTACATTTTGCTTTTTACCAATATTGATAAATAGACGAACCATACCTTCTTCCGCTCCAGTATCACCAAAGTCTATATTTTGTTGCTCCGGATGACTATTTTCACCCATTGCAGCATACAAAAAGGCTGCTGCCATATCAATAGAAGTGTAATCCTCCTCATTGACTTTTTGTTCAATCAAGTCAATCATACGGCTCAAGTCTTCCTTTTGAATAATTTCATCTATTTTTCCAAAAATTTTCTCAATCTTGGTATCTGCCACATCATTTGCAGAAGGAATCTTCTTTGCAATAATCTTTGTCTTGCAGTAACGCTGAATATCACGAAGTTTATATACTTCTTTTCCTACTACAAAGTTGAATGCAATTCCCTTTCTTCCCGCACGTCCGGTTCTTCCGATACGATGTACATAATACTCATCATCCTGTGGAATGTCATAATTAAATACTGCTTCTACATCATCTACATCAATTCCACGAGCAGCCACATCAGTTGCTACAAGAATTTCCGTCTTTCCATTACGGAAACGGTTCATAACACGGTCTCTTTGCTGCTGCTTCATGTCACCATGGAGTCCTTCTGCAAAGTAACCTCTTCCCTTTAATTCTTCTACCAGTGTATCTACACCACGTTTTGTATTGCAGAATACAACTGAAAGTTTTGGATCATAAATATCCAACAGACGCGATAATACTTCACTTTTATTCTTTGGTCTTACTTCATAATAATACTGCTCTACTTTTGGTACCGTAAGTTCTTTTTTTACTACTTTTACAATTTGGGCATTTTTTTGATATTTTTTTGCGATATCCATAATTGGACGTGGCATCGTTGCGGAAAACAATACGGTTTGTCTTTCTTCCGGAATCCCACTTAAAATCGTCTCAATGTCATCACGAAATCCCATATTTAACATTTCGTCTGCCTCATCCAGTACCATCATGTGTACATCGTTTAATTTTACGGTTTTTCTTCTCATATGATCCATGACACGTCCAGGTGTACCAATCACTACCTGTGTGCCTGCCTTTAAAGATCGAATCTGCTTTACAATATCCTGTCCACCATAAATTGGTAAAATTTTAATTCCATGCATGAATTTTGCCAAACGGCGGATTTCTTCTGCCACCTGAATGGCAAGCTCTCTTGTAGGACATAATACAATTGCTTGTAAATGCTTATTCTTTGGATCAATCTTCTGCAACAAAGGAATACCAAAGGATGCGGTTTTTCCTGTTCCCGTTTGTGCTTGACCAATCATATCACAACCAGACATAACAACAGGAATCGCCTTTGCCTGAATCGCACTGGCTTCCTCAAATCCCATTTCCTTTACTGCCCTCTGAATCTGTGGCATCAAATCTAAATCTTCAAATCTTACTGTTTCCAAAGTAATTCCTCCATTATAACATAAAAAAAACACAGCATATAAAACCTCAGCCGTGCCCTCATTAACCAAGTATCCATAAATTTACATAACTATTTTCAACTGTTCGAGGATGCGTCTATATATATGCAACTTGTACTGTTGCGCTTGCAAAAAAGGTACCTGTTGCCAATGACACCCTATGAATAGTTACACTGTTTTTTAATATAACACACAATGAATTACAGTGTCAAGGAAAAGTTTCTTAGTTTACATCGAAACACTTTATTCATGTGCGATGCGAATAATCAATCCTGTTCGGCTAAACTGTTACGAAACTTCACATATGCAAAATTTTTATTCTCAAAACTTTCGTTTTCGTCATTTTTACTATTGCACATACTTCCATAAATAGGTTATAATGTACATAGTTATCAATCCTACCTATTAATATATTTCCTTTTTAAGAAAGGCAGATGGCAAGAATGACAAAGTTGGAACAATTATTACAGTCAATCTCAAAAAAAGTCGTTTTTATCCAGACTCATAATTACCCAGATCAGGATGCCCTTGCCTCCGCCCAGGGATTAAAATTATTGCTGGAACATTTTGGGATTCAAGCTGTTATCTGCTATAAAGGAGAAATTGATAAGTATAATACTATTAAAATGATTGAATTATTGAAACTGGATATTACACCTGCTGACAGTATTGAATTTAGAGAAGATGACGAAACAATTCTGGTAGATTGCCAAAAGGGAAATAGCAACGTGAAAACTTACTGCGGAAAAATTATCGGCTGTATCGACCATCATCAATTGCAGGATACCTCCAGTTACCTTTTTTACGATATTCGCCCAGACGTTGGTGCCTGTGCAACCATCATTGCATCCTATTTTCTGGAAAATAACATTCCAGTCGATCAGCTATTGGCTACCACTTTGGTTTATGCCATTCGCATGGATACCAATTTATTATCCCGCTCTGTTTCCGATTTAGACTTGGATATTTATTGTAATTTATATAAACATTCTAATCGAAATATTATGCATCAACTAGATAGCTGTACCTTAAAATTCAAAGACTTAGTTACCTATCACCGAGCCATTGAACACTTACGAATTTATCACACAATCGCTTTGATTGATTTAGGTGCAAACTGTTCAGAAGCTATTATGGGACAAATTTCTGATTTTATTTTGACGCTTCGGGAAATTGACCTCGTTTTTGCTCATTCTTACCGAGATAATGGCGTGAAATATACCGTCCGTAGCAATCGCTCTGACTTAGATGCTTCTGAAGTCATCCGACAGGCTTTGGAAAATTTTGGTGATGGTGGTGGGCACAATGCCATGGCGGCAGGTTTTGTACCTAATGTGCCAAATACCAATACTGCTGCTACCCTGTCAAACATTGCAGAGGAGCGAGTGCTAGAATATGTGTCCGATGCAATGCACTGGCCAAGAGAAAAGAGAGCAAAAGGCAGACGAATAAAAAATGTACAGACAATCTGGAACCTTATAGATGGTAAAAAATGGATTTAAACATACAAAGGGTGTTGCCACACCTCATTTTTGTGGCAACATCCTCTTTTTTACTCTTGCACACCAAGTTGTCCTGCTTTATCTGTCAACACAATCGTATCTCCCATAGATACCTGTTCTGCCAAAATCATTCTTGCTACCAATGTTTCTACATTCTTTTGCAGGTATCGTTTCACAGGTCTTGCACCGTACACAGGGTCATACGCCTGCTCAATTACCAATTGTTTTCCACTATCCGTCAATGCAATCTTAAGTTCTTTATCTGCCAGTCGCTTATTCAAATCTGCTACAAGCAAGTCTACAATTCCACCTACATTTTCTTTTGACAATGGCTTAAACATAATAATTTCATCCAAACGGTTCAAAAATTCCGGTCTAAAATGTCCACGAAGATCATTTTCTACCATCTTCTGTGCTTCTTCTTTAATATTTCCATCCTCATCAATTCCATCAAGCAAATAGCTGGAACCAATATTAGAGGTTAAAATCAAAATGGTATTTTTAAAATCTACCGTTCTTCCCTGAGAGTCTGTGATACGACCATCATCCAACACCTGTAATAATACGTTAAATACATCTGGATGTGCCTTTTCAATTTCATCAAATAATACAACAGAGTATGGTTTTCTACGAACAGCCTCCGTCAATTGTCCGCCTTCCTCATATCCTACATACCCTGGTGCTGCACCAATCAGACGAGATACAGAATATTTTTCCATATATTCACTCATATCAATACGAACCATGGCAGCTTCATTGTCAAACAAACTTTCTGCCAATGCTTTAGCAAGCTCTGTCTTACCTACACCTGTTGGTCCTAAGAACAGGAAGGAACCAATTGGTTTCGTTGGATCTTTAATACCTGCTTTAGAACGAAGAATAGCTTCTGCAACCTTTTGTACTCCATCATCCTGTCCGACTACTCTCTTATGAAGTTGCTCTGGTAAATGTAACGTTTTTGCTCTTTCACTTTCTGTCAATTTAGCAATTGGAATACCTGTCCAACGAGAAATGATTCTGGCAATCTCCTCCTCGCTAACACAATCATGTACCAATTCTCTCTTCTGTGTCTGTACCTTTTCTTCCTCTTCTGCCAGTTGTTTTTCCAACTGTGGAATCACACCATACTGCAACTCAGACATCTTTGCTGTATCATAAGCACGCTCTGCAATTTTATATTCATTGTGTGCAGCTTCTAACTTCTCTTTTAATTTTTGTACTTTTTCTACTGCTGATTTTTCATTGTCCCATTTTGCCTTTTGCTGGGCAAAATCTTCTCGTAATTCTGCCAATTCTTTTTGTAAATTCTCCAGTCTCTCTTTGCTCAAACGATCCTCTTCTTTTTTAAGAGCCGTTTCTTCAATCTCCAACTGCATAATCTTTCTTCGTAAATCATCCATAGCAGTTGGCATAGAGTCAAGCTCCGTCTTAATTAACGCACAAGCTTCATCTACTAGATCAATTGCCTTATCTGGAAGAAAGCGGTCAGAAATATAACGATTGGACAAAGTGGCTGCGGATACCAATGCACCATCTGTAATCTTTACACCATGGAAGATTTCATATCGATCCTTTAAGCCACGCAAAATGGAAATCGTATCTTCCACTGTAGGTTCATCCACCATGACTGGCTGGAAACGACGCTCCAAAGCTGCATCCTTCTCCACATACATACGATATTCATTTAATGTAGTAGCTCCGATACAGTGCAACTCACCTCTGGCAAGCATTGGTTTTAGCATATTACCTGCATCCATACTACCTTCTGTCTTTCCTGCGCCAACAATGGTATGAAGTTCATCAATAAAGAGGATAATCTCTCCATCACTGTTCTTTACTTCCTCCAATACGGCTTTCAAACGCTCCTCAAATTCACCACGATATTTCGCACCTGCTACCAATGCACCCATATCCAATGCAAATACTTTTTTATTCTTCAATCCATCCGGTACATCTCCCTGCACAATACGTTGTGCAAGCCCTTCTACCGCTGCTGTCTTACCAACACCCGGCTCACCGATTAGGACCGGATTATTCTTTGTCTTTCTGGATAAGATACGAATAATATTTCGAATTTCGCTGTCTCGTCCGATTACAGGATCAAGTTTTTGCTGTCTGGCACGTTCTACCAAATCATAACCATATTTTTCTAATGTGTCATAAGTTGCTTCTGGATTATCCGATGTTACTTTCTGATTTCCTCTTACACTGGATAGTGCCTGTAAAAAGCGATTTCGATCAATACCAAAGGACTGGAATAAACCTTTCATTTCCTTTGTTGCATGCTTCAACATACTAAGGAACAGATGCTCTACAGAAACATATTCATCCCCCATGGCTTTTGCTTCATCTTCTGCATAAATTAAAACTTTATTTAATCCATCTCCGACAAATACTTTTCCACCAGATACTTTCGGACGTTTTTTTAACAGTCCCTCTACCTGTGCCTGAAAAACTTCCGGCTGTATTTCCATCTTTTCAATTAGCTTTTCAATCAAACTATCCTCAATTGTAAGCAAACTATAAAGTAAATGCTCCTGTGCCAATTCCTGATGACCATAGTCATAGGCAACCTTTTCGCAGTTCTGTACTGCTTCCATTGATTTTTGTGTGAATTTATTGATATTCATACTACTACCTCCTATCATCAACACTTGAGGAATGGCTATAACAATCCAGGCAATGACCTGTTTTGCTACAAAATTCACTACAAGTAAAACATATCTCATTTGTTCTACATCAACTATAACACTTGTAATTTAAAAATGCAAGCACTTTTTAATAACTTTTCAAAGCTACCGGATAGGAATTGGTAAATTCTACAGTAGTATATTCTTCATCCCTTACATGATCCGATAAGTCTGCATCCGATTTAAGAAAATACCGATACCGGACACTGGTCTTTCCAAATGCTCCTACAGGATCATCCCAAGTAGCATCTATGTTGTACCACTTTTTCCCTAGTTTTACAAGATTCCATGCATGAAGCTGCCCTTTTGCATTTCCAGTAATTACTCGACAAGGTATCCCCACCTCTGTCATCATCTTATATAATAATGTAGCATACCCCTGACATGCTGATGTTCCCTCCAACAATGCATAATATGGGGTATTGTAGCTGGTAGATGTATCATATTCCACATGATCAACGATATAATCATGAATAGCTTTTATTTTCTCATAATCGGACATATCCTTTTTTATAATGTCCTTTATAATCTTCTTTATTCGCTTGTCTACTTTCTTTGTCTGTTCATCACTTTCTAAATATTCCATTTCATATGTCACTGTATATACATTTCCCACTCCACTCATATTTATATGAGAAGCTTTGTGTACAAAATGCATATAATCATAATCGGAAGAGGTTTTCGGATCATCAATCAAAAAGGCTTCATTGATACTTTCCTGCACAAAATCCTGCATTTCTGCCTTACTTCCTCGATAGACCAACGTAATATATTTTTGCTTTTCGCACATCCTATCATGCAACAGGGAAACATATTCCTGTTTCTCTGTTTCGCTCATGTCCCCCTTTAAATATGCAGATACCACTCCATATTTTTGCTCCATGTAAAGTCCGGCTAAAAGAATTCCACCTAACAATATTAAAAAAATCTGAAATTTTCTCACCTTGCTTCCCTCCCTTATTTTTATAATGTACTCTCGGAGTCTCTTTGTGCCTGATTTTGCGAAATGATTTTTTGTCAGATATGCACAAATTTATGAGGCGTACGTGGAGCGTACGTTGATTAAATTTGTGTGTAACTGGCGAAAAATCAGCCGCAAAAGTGGGTGCAAGGGAGATTCCGAGAGTACATATTTTTATAGAGTAAACGAAAGACACAGTCTGTATTCACAAACTGTGTCCTCAAAGCTTTGTAGGGAAAGCCTGTCCCTATTCCATATCCTCTTCCTCTTCAGCAAGAGCGATTTCATATTTTTCAAGAATAATCTTCTGAATGCGATCTCTCGTTTCAGAATTGATTGGATGTGCAATGTCTCTATATTCTCCGTCTCCGGCCTTTCTACTTGGCATTGCTATAAATGAGCCTTTGTCCCCTTCGATAATCTTTATATCATGTACAACAAACTCATTATCAATTGTAATTGATACAACTGCCTTCATCTTTCCTTCTTTGTTCACTTTTCTTACTCTTACGTCTGTAATCTGCATTACATATGCCCCCTTTGATTTTAGTCTTCTGGTATGTATCATGAAGCGAACTCTAAGATGCAACATGTCTCAAACCTTATCCCTTAATTGCCTCTCAAAGACTTTCCTGTCACCCTGCTGTCAATCAGGTTGTCTATAAAACATACCTCTCATTTTTTTCGACAACAATACGAATGTTGTCAGCATCACCTATATATGTCATATTGGAACGTATCGTGTCCCTACTTTCCACAATACAGTTCTCGATATAAGTGTTATCACCAATATACGCATCATTTAAAATGATGGAATTTTTAATGGTTACATTGTTTCCAATGTACACTTCCTTAAATAATACGGAATTTTCTACATTACCATTGATAATACATCCACTGGATACTAAACTATTTTTTACATTTGAGCCAACATTATACTTGGCTGGTGGAAGATCATCAATTTTAGAGTATACATCCGGATACTGCTTAAAGAAATAATCTCTTGTATCTTTCTGTAAGAAATCCATATTGGTCTTATAGTAAGACTCAACTGTTGAAATATTACTCCAATATCCCTCTAACTCATATGCATAAATACGCTTCCAGTTTTTATATCGGATTAAAATATCTTTTACAAAGTCATGCTGCTCATCTTCCATGGCTTTTTCAATCAATTCAATTAAAAGTCTTCTACGAATCACATAGATACCAGCAGATACTTTATTAGAATCCGTTACAATTGGTTTTTCTTCAAACTCTACAATACGCTCATCCGCATCAGTACGAATCACACCAAAACGCGTAGCATCTTCTGTCGCAGGCAATGTCTTTGTTGCTACTGTAATATCTGCTCTCTTTGCTACATGGTATTCCAACATCTTATTGTAATCCATCTTATATACACCATCACCAGATGCAATGATAACATAAGGTTCATGACTACTTTTTAAGAAGGAAAGATTCTGTGCAATGGCATCTGCCGTTCCACGATACCAATTTCCATTTTCTGCTGTAATGGTAGGTGTGAATACAAATAATCCACCCTGTTTACGTCCAAAATCCCACCATTTTGCTGAATTAAGATGTTCATTTAAGGATCTTGCATTATACTGAGGCAAGACAGCTACTTTCTGTACATGAGAGTTTGACATATTACTCAATGCAAAATCGATGCTTCGATACCCACCAGCAATAGGCATTGCTGCAACCGCTCTCTTGTTTGATAATTCTGCTAATCGATTACTATTACCTCCAGCCAGTACAATTCCAACTGCTCTCATTATCTGTCACCTCCCTTAATGATCACCTGTCCGCTTTCCAATATTCCATTTGGATAGTCTCCTGGTTCTGTAACACCGGAAATAGCTGTATTTTTACCGATACGAATGCCGCCCGGAATCACACTTCCCTCTCCGATGGTTGCTAATCCATATGCATAAACATCTGCTTTTAATACATTTGGTGCTTCCTCACCCACACCAATGTGACAATCATTTCCAATCACAACATTCTCTGCAATAACACCCTTGTCTACAGTTGTACGGTCTCCAATCGAAGTAGAACTCATAATGATAGAATCCCGTATAACAACACCAGGACCAATATATACGCCTGAACCAATGACAGAGTTATGTACCTCGCCATAAATCTCACAAGCATCTCCAATAATCGCCTTATCAATGACTGCTTCACTGGAAATAAACTGTGGAGGAATACGATCTGCTTTTGTGTAAATCTTCCAGAACTCTTCGTATAAATTAAATTCTGGAATTAACTCTATTAACTCCATATTAGCTTCCCAATACGCAACAAGTGTTCCAACATCTTTCCAATATCCATTGAACTCATATGCAAATAAACGATCTCCCTTTTCCATACAATAAGGAAGTACATGCATACCAAAATCCAACCCAGGCTGATCTTTCAACTTAATCAAAGCATCTCTTAAAACCGGCCATGAGAAGATATAAATACCCATAGATGCAAGATTACTTCTCGGATGCTCTGGCTTTTCCTCAAATTCGGAAATTCGTCTCTTATCATCTGTAATTGCAACACCGAAACGACTGGCTTCTTCAATAGGTACCGGCATAGTTGCTACTGTAATATCTGCCTTGTTTTCTTTATGGAATTGAAGCATTACTTCGTAATCCATCTTATAAATATGGTCACCACCCAAAATCAATACATACTCCGGATTGTATTGCTCCATGTATGCAAGATTCTGATAAATCGCATTAGCGGTACCTGTATACCACTCACTATTTCCACTTTTTTCATACGGTGGTAATATCGAAACACCACCAATATTTCTATCTAAATCCCAAGGAATACCAATTCCAATATGGGTATTCAGTTTTAACGGTTGGTACTGTGTCAAAACACCTACGGTGTCTACACCTGAATTAATGCAGTTGCTAAGTGGAAAGTCAATAATACGATACTTACCACCAAATGAAACTGCTGGCTTCGCAACGTTAGCTGTTAAAACACCTAAACGTGAACCTTGTCCACCTGCGAGCAGCATGGCTATCATCTCTTTTTTAATCACGTCTCTCACCTCTCTAGTTCTTACAATACACCTCATTATACCATTGTTTTTTTCACTTGTAAACGCAACTTTTTCGTTTTTACAAAATATTTTTTATTTTTTACACATTTTCGATAGTAATTTTCTGTTTTGTCAATTTTTGTCCAAATACGACACATTTCCAAAAGTTGGGAGTCCTTTCCAAATTTGATTTTGTGTAATTTCTATCTTCTACTACCTATTATAGCAACTTTTCTCCAAATACAAATTACACACTGATTACATTTATGTTACATATTTTATTACTCTATAACTGTGTATTCCCGCAAAATATTTTTACTTCATAGGACAATTTATAGAATAAACCTTCCTATTCTACAGAGCAAAAAAGTGTATGACAGTTTCGGCATGAAACCTCTAAACTTGTCATACACCTTTTCCTTTTATCTTTAACAAGCAAATAGATTAAAATTACCTGTCTATTCTGTCTTAAACACTGTATTTAATTCAGTGATGGCTTTCATCATTTCATTCATATTCACAACAACTTCCTCAATTTCAGCAACCTGTTCTTCTGTTGAAGAAGAAATTACAGTAGCTGTTTCTACGGAATCTGTTGACATACTTTCCACATTCTTCATTGCACCAAGCAATTCTTCTTTTATTTTACCTACTCCAGCTAATTCATCCTGCAAAACATGTGTGGTCTTTATGATTTCATCCGAACTATCAATCATTGACTTAAATACTTCGATTGTATTTTGAAGTTTATCATTCGCTTCTTCTACAATATTTCCATTATTGTCCATGATTTTACTTGTAGCATCCACTGTCTCAATAATATCCTTCAAAATATCATCAATTCTTTTCGTAGCATCAGCAGATTCTTTCGACAATTCATTTATTTCTTCTGCTACAACCGCAAATCCTTTTCCTGCCTCACCTGCTCTAGCAGCCTCAATTGCCGCATTTAACGCTAATAAATTGGTTTGGCTTGCAATCTGGTTAATACTTTCTATAATTGTACCAATCTGTCCCGACTTATGAGACAGCTCCACAACACCCTCCGCAGCTTTTCTTGTAGATGAAATGTTTTCTTGGAATTTAACGGATAATTCACCTATTGCATCCATTCCTTCTTCGTTTTGTTTCTTTACTGCATTTACAGAGTCCACCGTATTCTTTACAGAGTCTTCTGATAGTGTGATTCTTTCATTTAATTCATTAAATATTTGCAAGCTGCTAACAACCTCATCAATCTGCTTGCCAGCTCCACTTGAAATCACTTCTGTTGAATTTGCTATATCCTGAGAATTTTCTCTGCAACCACGTAAAGAATTATAAATATTAACAGAAGAAGCTTGAATACTTTCTACAGATGTCTCAACCTGATGTAATAAGTTTTCATCCGCTTCTCGTTTTTTCTCGATTTCTGCAAATAATTTTTTCGCACGCATCGTAACCATTCCACATATTACTACAAATAATAAATATACCGCAGCAATAAACACCCATCCAGCCAATACATGTAAATTTAAGAAGCCTTTTGGAAAGAGAAGCATCAATACCATATTGGCTATCAATGTAGCACTTGCATTTACGATAAGCAAGCTTAACTCATAATAAGGTATCATCATAACCGTTACCATAAAGTATCCATGTGTAATAGCAACATAATGCCCCTCATTTGCAAAAGCAATCAAAATCGCTCCAATTACAGGAATAATACATGCATAAATATATTTTGCATATTTTCCTAAAAACTGCTCACATGCTTTTGTCAATAATGCACATAGTGCCATCACCAAAACAAATGCATCCTTTTTTCCTCCGTTAATAAATAGCATAACAAACATATACGCAACAAGCGGCACAATAATGTTTGTGCCAAACATTACCCAATTCATAAACTTTTCTTCTTTTTGTACAGTTTTCATAGTACCAGTCCCCCCTGTAAACAATTTTTCATTTTTTTATACCATTTTTGTCTTAATCCTTTCATGTTTTTCATCTTTTTTTGTGCATCTTTTTGCATTTCCTCCTTTCCGATGCCATAAATATTTATTACTATTATACATCATTTTTTTATAAACGAGCATTACATTTCTAATAATATTGTTGCAATTCTGTTAAATTACAATAAAAATGAGACAAATCCCTCTGACTTGTCTCATTAATAATCTGCATTTTCTCTCTCACACTTTAAAACGATATCCCACTCCCCATATGGTTTCAATATATTGTGGTTTTGATGTATTTATCTCTATTTTTTCCCTTATTTTTTTTATATGCACTGTCACTGTAGCAATATCACCCACTGACTCCATATCCCATATCTCTCTAAATAGTTCTTCCTTTGTAAATACATGATTCGGATGCTCTGCCAAAAACACGAGTAAATCGTATTCCTTGCTCGTAAATAGCTTCTCTTCCCCATTTACATATACACGACGGTCCGTTTTATCAATTTTAATACCACGAATTTCTATCATCTTCTTCGCTTCCATACCAGAACCGATTAAGCGCTCATATCTGGACAAATGTGCCTTTACTCGTGCTACCAGCTCACTTGGACTAAATGGCTTTGTCATGTAATCATCTGCTCCAAGTCCCAGCCCACGAATCTTATCAATATCATCCTTTTTTGCGGATACCATAAGAATTGGGATATTTTGTTCCTTCCGAATCTCCTTACAAATCTCAAAACCATCCATATTAGGAAGCATTAAGTCCAAAACAATTAAATCAAACTTTTCTTTTTTAGCACGAAGCAAGCCTAAATCTCCCTTGCTCTCAATTACCACTTCAAACCCATTAATTTCCAAATAATCTTTTTCTAATTCTGCAATTTCTTTTTCATCTTCAATAATCAATATTTTACTCATAATCTATATTTCCTCCTTTGGAAGTGTAAAGAAAATGGATGTTCCTTGCCCCACTATACTTTCCGCCCAGATGCGTCCTCCCTGATCCTGTATAATTTTCGCCGCAATAGCAAGTCCTAATCCACTGCCTCCAGTGCTGGAATGTCTGGATGCATCAGCTCTGTAAAACCTTTCAAATATATGAGGAAGTGCCTCCTCTGCAATACCTGAACCATTATCCCGAATTTCTATCCTTACAAATGTAGGCTGCTTTTCCGCCATTTTCTCCTGTTGATTTTTTCTGCTCTTTGTTCCTATTCTCTCTTTCGTCTGCTTTTTTTCTGTTTCCTTTTCTTGTTTCTTTTTTTCCCTTGCCTGCTCCTCATAGTCAATATTTTTTGGCAACTTCTGCTCATCTAGCAAGTGAATATAAATAGTCCCCTGTTCTTCCCCCAAGTATTTAACAGAATTTCCCACTATATTATTTATGACTCTCTTCACCTGCTCTGGATCCATAGCAACACGTACATTTTTTTCCACTTCATTCTGATAACTTACGCAAATGCCCTGTAATCCCAAATCTATTTCGATTTCCTCCACGCAATCTTTAAAATAATCGTTTATATTTACATAACGGATATTATATGGCACAATTCCATTTTCTATTTTAGAACTCATAGACAATTCATCTACCAACATAGCCATTTCTTTTGCCTTTTTATAAATAATTCGCAAATATTTTTCCTGTTTTTCCGGCGTAGATGCCACTCCATCTAAAATACCTTCTGTATACCCCTCGATTGCAGTAAGAGGTGTCTTTAAATCATGAGAGATGTTACTAACCAGCTCTCGCATCTCTTTTTCATACCGTAAACGCATTTCGGTAGATGCCTTCAAACGAACACGCATCTCCTCAAAATCCTGACAAAGAATACTAATCTCATCTTTTCCCTTTGCTTCAACAGAAAAATCCAGTTCTCCATCTCTCATTTTATGCGTTGCATTTTTTAATACATTTATAGGACGTACAATTCCCCCATAAATCCACAACATAAGCAAACATGCCGTAAACAAGATAATAACAAAAAAAGACAATACACACTGTGTTGCCACACTTCGTACTGCAGGCAATAATCCATTAATCATAGTGACCACATAAAAATGTCCCTTACTTCCATCCTCAAAAGTTACCGCATGTTGCTTAATGATAAATGCATTTTCCCCCCCGACATAAGAGCCACTGTCCGATAAAAGTTTCCACTGTTCTTCTGTCGGAATTCGATTTTTAATTTTCACAAAAGAATCCAGTTTTCCAATATAGCTATAATTTCCTTCCTTTTTTATAAGCAAAAAGGAGTATTTCCATGATAACTGCTCATTGTATCTTTCCAAACAATCTTTTTTTTCCAAATGATACGCATTTTTGTCAAAATCTTTCACCATGACTTGATACATATCTTCTGTCATCTGATTCATAAATTGAACCGGATTTGATAAAAGACTTGTCACACTAGACGCGCCCTCACTCAAATTCATAACATTTTCTGCCTGAAATTGATAAATCACCCGAATTGTACCAAAGAGTAACAAAACAGGTAAAATTGTAATAATTAAAAACGAACACAATAGTTTTCCTCTGATTCGCATACCATCCTTCCTCCTTGCTTTTTAGTATAACAAAGATATTATGTTATCTCAATCTATCCTAAAACATTTTCCTGCCTTAATAATAAGCCCCAAAAAACAGAGCAACAAACTCTATAATACAAAAATATTTTTTTTATTTTTCAAAAAAACAAAAAGATTAAAATATTCCCTTGACATTTTATATGAGTATGATAGAATTGGGTAACACTTTTTTGTGTGCTATTTCTAGATTGCTATTCTCTCATAATGGGTGTGTGAGAGAATAGCTTACAATTTTTTAGTTTGTTTTTTACTTTTTTTAGTTTTTTTCATTTTTTTCTCTTAATATATAGTTTCATTACTTGCATATAAACTCCAGCAAGTAATGTAGAAAAACAAAAAATACCATTTTTTCAAATGGTATTTTTTGTTTTTCTGACAATGAATTTCTTTCCAACCAAATTCTTTTATTTATCCTATCTATTCAGAAGATGCCAATGGCACCTTCTGAACAGTTACTATTTATCTTTAAAATGAAAACTCTTTTTTCCGGTTGCATAATCATCTACAATATGTCCCTGTCCAAAAAGTTTATATTTATAACTTACCAAACCTTCTAAGCCTACCGGACCTCTAGCATGGAGTTTTCCAGTGCTTATTCCTACTTCTGCTCCAAATCCATAACGATATCCATCTGCAAAACGAGTGGAACAATTCTGATATACTCCTGCTGAATCTACTAAATTCATAAAAATCTTTGCAGTTTCTGCATTTTCAGTAACAATACAATCCGTATGGTGAGAGCCATAGTAGTTGATATGGTCAATTGCTTCCTCCACATTTGCAACAGTCTTAGCAGAAATAATATAATCCAGATACTCGGTTGCATAATCTTCTTCTGTTGCGGCTTCACAGGAAACTATATCTTGAATCTCCTTTGTTCCTCGAAGGGTTACCTGCTTTTCCTGCAACGCTTTTGATAACATCGGCATAAATTTATCTACAATATCCTTATGTACCAGCAATGTTTCTACTGTATTACATGCAGATACATACTGCGTTTTAGAATCTACTACAATGGGTACTGCCTTTTCCAAATCCGCATCCTTATCCACATAAATATGGCAGATACCATCCGCATGTCCCATAACAGGAATTTTTGTATTATTCATAATATATTGTACAAACGCATTAGAACCTCTTGGTATAAGTAAATCTACTGATTCATGACAGGAAAGTAATTCGTTAATTTCACTTCTTGCCTCTAACTGCATCATACAATGTTCTGCAAGCCCCGCTTCTCTTACTGCTTTTTCTATAATCTGAAACAATGTTTTGTTCGTGCGAAGTGTTTCACTTCCACCCTTTAAAACAACGCAATTTCCACTTTTAATACAAAGAGCTGAAATCTGAATCAACGCATCTGGTCTTGCCTCAAATATAACTCCAATCACACCAATTGGACAGGTCACACGCTGCAACGTAAGCCCCTCATCCAACTCTCTCGTAAACTGTGTTTGAAAAAGTGGATCTGGGAGACGAATCAAATCTTTTATGCCTGCTGTCACATCCTTTAATTTTCCTTCGTCAAATTTCAAACGTTTCATAACAGGTGCCGCTACACCATCTTTCTCTGCCTGTTCCATATCTTCCTGATTGGCTGCAAAAATCTTCTCATTTTGTTCCACAATTGCCTTGCACACTGCTTCTAACGCTTTGTTCCTACTTTCCTCGCTTGATGCTGCCAATGCTGTTGCTGCCAGCTTAACCTTTTTAAGTTCCTCTTTTAAGTCCATATCTTTCCTTCCTCTCTATCTATCATCTCTCATGTTTAACTATTTTTTATAATATGCATCTACGCCGTCCGCAATCCCCTGTACCATTGCCTTTTGTCCGTTCTTGGATGCCATGTACTTATCTTCTGCGGAATTTGTCATAAATCCCATTTCTAATACAATTACTGGAACCTTACTCCAATTTGTACCTGTCAAATCATCACGTTTTACACTTCCACGATTATTGATACCTGTAGCAGCACAATAACTTTTTAAAATACTCTGTGACAATTTATAACTTTTACTACTAAGTTTTCCTACATATGGATTCTGTGAAGATGGATACAATCCACTGGCTCCCTTAGCACTGGAAGCACCTCCATCCGCATGTAAGCGAATGCAAATATCCGCACCACTCTTATTGATTTTTATTGCTCGTTCTTTATTACTAATATTTACACTGTTTTTTGTTCTTGTCATGACAACCGCATAGCCTCTGTTGACTAATTCCTTTTTCAAAGATTTTGCAATCTTCATAGTAAGCTGATATTCAGCTATATGAGTAGAAACACCACTCGTTCCGCCAGCTACTTTTGCTTTTTTTGTAGAAGCTCCCGGTCCAACTGCTTCCAATCCTGAATTTCCAGACTGCTGATGTCCCGGATCAATTCCAATTATCTTCTTTGCTTTTATCTTCACCTTGCAGGAAATTACTGCCTTCTCATAAGTTGCCTTTACAGTGACCGTTCCTACTCTTTTTCCTTTTAATACACCTTTTTTGCTGATTGTTGCGTATTTCTTATTGGAAACAGACCATTTAACAGCCTTTGTCGGCTTTCCCTCATTTACCTTTACCTTAAATGCATAACTTTTTCCGGCTTTTAAACTAGATACCTTTTTGCTCCATTTTAAGGAAACAGGAGCATTTGTCACCTTCGGTGTGGCCGTAATTTTTGTCGCCTCTGGAGAAGCTGCCGCTTTTGCTGTCTGCTCATTTGCTCCATTAGAATGTACTGAAAATCCACTATGCCCGACAATTCCAATTCCACCTCCCACACAGATAAGTGCAACCAAAAGAAGCCCTACATATCTTTTTTTTCTATCTTTCGCATTTTTTCTCATAAAACTACTTTCCTTTCCCCTTTTAATCTATCAGTTTGGTTTGCTGTAACCATTCCTTCAACATCTTATCACAAAATTTTCCTATTATCTATAAAAGATTAAACAATCCCGTTATCCATTTCCCATTTATGATGACTTCCCCTGCTGGTCTTTTCAATAATCAGTTTGGTACCTACCTGATTTTTTAATTCACTGACATGAGAAATAATGCCAACTAACCTTTTTCCTTCCGACAATTCATTCAAAATGTCGATTGCTTCATTTCTCGTTTCATCACTAAGCGAACCAAATCCTTCATCAATAAACATAGTATCTAAGTGAACTGCACCATTACTATTCTGTATCATATCCGCCATTCCCAATGCCATAGAAAGAGATGCCAAAAAAGATTCTCCACCAGACAAAGTTTTTACATCACGAACCTGATCTGTCATCAGGCTATAAATATCCAAATCCAATCCCACTTCGCCCTGTGCACCCAAGTCTTCTATATTACGGCATTGGAGAAGAAACTGCTGCCCGGACATTTTTACAAGCCGCATATTGGCACGTTCAATAATTTCTTTAAAAAATTCCCGCTGCATATACGTTTGAAAGGTAAGATGTTTTCCAGCTAATTTTCCATTTACGGTATTATAAAGCTTTTGTAAAACATTTCCTGATTCCAACAAACCCACTCTTTCCTTATAAAGAGCCTTTCCAATCTTCTTGGCTTCCTCGTTCGTTGTAACCAGATGATAAATTTCATTTCCCTGTCTTTCTACCAAACTCTTTTCTTCCTGCAATTGTTCTTTCTTTTCCTTATATTCGGTTATATCCAGCGGTTCTTTTCCAGCCGTTTGCTCTGTAAGATGTCGAATACGCTCTGTCAAACGAATTTGCTTTTCCTGAAAGCTGCTTACTTCTTGTCGTAGTCTTTCTATATCTTTGGGCGAAAGATAGGCATCCTGATATTGCTTTGTATCAGCAAATCCAGCTTTCAAAAGCTGTTCCTCATACGCCTTTATCACACTTTCCAATTCTTTTTTCAAACCATCTGCATGTTTCTCTAATTGCTGTAATTGTCCCTGCCTTTTATCCATTTCTGCCTTTTCTTGTTCGTAGCGGGACTGGCTTTCCTTCTTCGCTGTAACCAATTTGTCATACTGTGCCATTAAAAGATGTAAGCGTTCCTGTGCTTCCCTTTTTTCAGCAAATGGTAACTGCTCCGAAACTGCCGTATATTTTGCTGTTAGAGTTGCCAGAGACACCTGCTGTTTTGTAAGCTGTTCCGCAGTATCTTTCATTTTCTTTTCATGACTGCCTCGCTTGGTCTGGTAATTTTCCACCCACTTTTCTAGCTGTTTTATTTGAATGCTGTCTTTCTCTGCCTTCTTCTTTGCCTTCTCGCATTGCTCCAACTGCTGTTTTACTTGTTTTTGCTCCTCTAAAAGAGAAACTTCTTTCTCTCCAAACAAACGCTCCTTGCTCCGCTTCCACTCCTCCTCTTTTATTTTCCACTCCTGTTTTGTTCGCTCATAACCAACATTTGCCCGTTCTCTCTCCTCGGATGCCTTCTTTTTCTTTTCCTCCATCTTTTTTAGATATTCTTTATCCACATTTTCTTCGTTGTTTTCTTCTTCTGTCCACATTTTGGGCTCATGATGCACACTTCCACACACAGGACAAGGCATCCCCTCCTGCAGTTGTTGTCTCAAAAATGCTACCTGATTATGCATAAACACATCATAGATTCGATTATATTCCTCTTCTATCTCCTGCTGCCTTCTCTGTGCCTGCCGCAAAATCGTTCCCTCTTTTTTCTCTTTTTCCGTAAGCACCTTTAATTTTTCTTCCAAAACAAGCAATGCATCTATATCCTGTTTTCTTTGTGCTAATTGCTTTTCCTCCAGCAAAATTACCTGTAAATCCTTTGCCTGCTCCTGTAATGTCTGTAATTCTTTTTCCTTTCCCTCATAAGCTGCATCTGCTTTTTGCAAAGTTTCTTCCAACTGTTGCTTTTTCTTTTCCTCTGTAGCAATTGCTTCCTGCAGTTTCTTACATTCCTCCTTTAATTTTTCTTTTTTATCATAATTGGGAAGTTGCTCCTGAATACGATTCTGCTCATTCTGCAACGGTACGGATTTTTCCTCCAACTCCTGTGCAGCTTTCTTATATTTTAGTTCCAGTTGCACTAACTGCTCCCTGTGCAGCTCTACCCATTGTGTTCCCTGTTCTAACTGTTGTTTTGTTGTATCCCATTCTTTTTCTTTTCCTTTTTTTGCCTCGTAAAAACGCTCTACTCCTGCGGCTCTTTCTCCATTTGCAATCTGAATCTTTTTATCCTGAATTGCAGTCTCTTCCTTTTGCAACTTTTCCTGTTCTTTTTTTTGCTGTTCTAATTCTTCAAACTGGCGATTTACCGTATTAGCGGCATCCAACATCTGCTGTATCTGCTCCAACTTCTTTTCTACGGTTGCTTTTTCAGATTGTACCAATTTCTGCCGTTCCTTTGTTTCTTTACAAATATTTGCTACTACCTGTAACAATCCTTCCTGATCGGTTTCGCTAAATCTCGCCCTATAGGTATCTCCATTCCAGACTTCCTCATAAGCACTATCCTTTACAAGCGAAATCTGCGAGAATGCATGTACAATTCCCTCTTGATTTTTTGACAATGCATCTTTTGCCTGATTAAAACGTTTTGTTATCAAATCCGCCACAATTCCATACAGTCTAGTATCAAAAATCTTAGCAAAAATCTCTTTTCTCTCTTTGGAGCTTGCCAAAAGTAATTTCATAAAGTCGCCCTGTGCTAACATAGCAACCTGCGTAAACTGTTCTCCATTTAGCCCAATCAGTTGCTCAATCCGAGCATTTACCTCTCGCAACTTTCCCGGATATTCCTCTCCATTGGGTAATATCAACTGTACGGTGGGTTGTTGATTCGTCTTTAAACGCTCATAGCCCTCTCCCTCTTTTTTCTTTTTATATTTAGGCTGCTCTGGGGTTCTGATAATTTCATATGTCTCTCCTGCATATAAAAAGCGAAACCTTACTTGTGTCTTTTGATTTGGAGCAGCATACTGACTACGCATCATCTTTCCATCCCTTTTTTTCCCACTGGTTTCTCCATATAAAGCAAATGTGATTGCATCAAATATCGTAGTCTTTCCTGCACCTGTGTCCCCAGTTATCAAAAACAGTCCATGATCCACCTGTGAAAAGTCAATGGCTTCATGTACATAAGAACCAAAGGCATCCATCTCTATATAAATTGGTCTCATCTGTCTCCTCCTCTATTCTTCCTGCATTTCCTCCTGCGCTTCTTTTAACACTTCCAACATGACATTTTCTTCTTCTGAGCTTAACGGTACATCATTCATCTCTTGATAAAAGGACATAAACGCCTCCATCGGTGTAAATGCTTTCTTTTCTCCCACCGTCTGTTCCAACCGTTTTCTTGTACGCTCATTATCTACATGGATCTCCAAAATATGAGGATAGACTTCCTCCAATGTCTCTTTTGCATGAAATACATCATCATCTGTCAACGTAATACTCACGTAATCTTGTCGATTTTCCTCTGTGGCAGCCTCCAAAATCTCCTGCATGGTTCCTTTTATACTACGCACATCGGGATTTCCAATAAGAGGTATCCTCTCATACTGATTCTCACTCCCCTTTTCTCCCAATTCAACCATGAGAATCCCCTTCTTGTCCCGTTCCTCACTTACCGAATACTTGTATGGTGTTCCACAATAACGTATATAAGACTCTCCCATCTGCTGTGGTTTGTGAATATGCCCCAATGCTACATAATCAAACTTTTGCACATGTGCAATATCTATACTATCTAATCCACCTACAGAAATATAAGTAAGCTCCGAATCTGATTTCTCTGGCTTCTGTCCGTTTGCCACATAAAATTGATGTGAAAGTAATACATTTCGCTTTGTCAGATCAATCTGTTCTCTGTCAAGTAATCGTTTGATTGCCTCATCATAACTAAGCGCTTCTTTTTCTTCTGCCACCAGTTGACGCACATACCCTGGTTTTGTAAATGGAAGAAGATAAAAATTTACCTCCCCATATGCATCCCGCAACACAATCTTTTGAATATATTCTTCCTCTGTCCTAGGCGGCATAGTAGCTACATAAATCTGGTGCCGTTCCAAAAATCCACTGGCAAACTTTAATCGTTGTGCATTATCATGATTACCTGCAATGATTAAAACGGGTATCATAGGTGTAATCCCCGCCAATTCACTTAAAAACCAATCAAACAATTCATAGGCTTCCCCTGAAGGTGCTGCCTTATCATATATATCCCCTGCAATCAAAATTACATCTGGTCTTTTTTCCTTTGCCTGTTCTACAATCTGTCCCAATACATCTCTCTGACTCTGATATAGATTATAGGCATGTAATTGCTTTCCTATATGCAAATCTGAAATATGAAACATCCGCATTCTTTCTCTCACGCTTCCTCTCTTTTAAATTGCTGTCTTTTCTTTATTATACATGATTGTAAAAAATAAAAATACTCTTTTCCAAAAACAATATTCCCGGCAGAATTACCAATATGATGCAAACTTGGACATTCTATTTGCCATTTTAGCCGAAAAAGATATCTGCATAGTTTTGTAAACCAAAAAGGAAAGCCCCCATTTCTTTCAAATAAGGTCTTTCCTTTTCCTTTTAAACAGATATTTTTTACACGTTTTTCAATATTATTATCTGTAAATTATTCTTTTGCCTCTGTTAATTTGAAATGGCTAACAAGCTGATTTAAACTTTCTGCCTGTGCAGATAATTCTTCACTTGTTGCAGAACACTCTTCTGATGCCGCAGAGTTTGTCTGTACAACCTCTGAAATCTGAGTTACTGCACGATCTGCCTCTTCCATAGCTTCTGCCTGCTTACCTGAATTTTCACTAAGTACCTTTGAAGAATCTGCAATTTCTTTTATACCATCTACTACAGTTCCCATCGCTGCTGTAGCACGTTCTGCTGCATTATTTCCTTCTTCGATTTCTTTCAAAGAACCTTCAATCAACTCACGCGTACCAACTGCTGACTGCGCACTTTGTTCTGCAAGATTTCGTATCTGCTCAGCAACAACTGCAAAGCCCTTTCCTGCTTCTCCTGCTCTTGCAGCTTCGATTGCCGCATTCAAAGATAACAAATTCGTCTGACTGGCAATGTCTTCAATGTCAGAAATAATTTGCTCAATCTTCTTAGATGTCTCATTAATTCGATTCATAGCTTCCATCAATGATTCCATCTCAACACGACTATTATCTGCCTCTTCTGCATATTTCTTTGCATTTTGGTATGATTTATTCAAATCATTAGCAGTACGCTCTACATCTTCGGTAATTGTTGTAATTGTCGCCTGCAACTCTTCTACTGTTCCTGCCTGATCCGTAGCCCCTTCTGCTAAATCCTGTGCAGATTCGGATAGATTATCTGCACCGGCGGTCACCTGATTGGATGCTTCCAATACATGATGCAACGCATCGTTCATCTGATATTTCATAGTTCTCATGGCATCAATTAAATTACTGAATTTACCTACATAACGCTCCTGTACGCTTGACGATACGGTATAATCTCCCTTCGCCATCTTCGTCATAATCTCTCCGGTATCTGTAATAATGAGATTCAATGATTCTGCCATTTCTTTTGTCTCCTGAATCATCTCTGCAATCTCGTCATCTACATCATACTCAGGAAATGGACTGTCCAAATCTCCCTGCGTGAAAGTTTTGAGTCTGTCACCAAGTTCCTTCATTGGTTTCGCAAACTCGTCTGCTGTTTTTCTTCCAATCTTTAATGAAATGTAGAATATAGTAGCAATACATACAGCAAAAACAATCACCAATATAAGGGTAAATAACTCTAATTGTTTCTCTAATGCATTACCTTTTTCTACATTAATATCCATCAAATTTGTCATAGCTGCATATGCATCATCATATAAAGGCATCAACTGTGTACTTTCTTTCTCCTGTGCACTTTTTGATTGTTCTTCATCTAATACTGCACCCTCTTTGATAACAACATCACTTTGTTCCCAATAGGCATCTAATGCATCCTGTATTTTCTTATATGCATCCTTACCTTCCTTGGTTACCATATACTTTGCTATACTCTTATAATATTCATCACATTTTTCTTTCTTTTGCTCATATGTCTCCAAAACATCGGAAATCTTTTGCTCATCATTATATCCGACTGCTGCACGCAGTGAACTTCTACTCTCTGAAAAGACTACCATCATCTTACCAATATCCCCTTGTGCAAACCCATAATTATTTAATGCATCTGCATACAGTTTCGTTATTGTAAAAAGTGCAATCACACTAATAACCAATGCAATACAACCTATTGTTGCTACTTGTAAAAATCCTCTGGTCAATTTTGCGCGGATATGCATGTCCTTTTTTTTGTCCTTTGTCTTCATAATATCCCTCCTAATACACCCTACCTACAGTCTAAAGGAATTTACCCAAAATACACCCCCCTGTCTAAACAAAACAATTCCCCTGTTACCAATAAATGGATGCATATTTAATATAGTTTTATTTATCTAACAACAATTATAGCACCTTTCCCTTATTTATACAAGTTGCATAAATATTGTAATAAATTCTTTAAATTTTTGTAACTTTTATTACATCTTTTTTAATTTTGTCTATTTTTTCGCATTGTTTTAAAAAATTGCTTCATCTTCTGACTACATTCTTCCTCCAACACTCCGGTTACCAACTCGACTTGATGATTAAACTCTTTCATTTGTAACAAATTTATAACAGAACCGGCACAGCCTGCTTTTTTATTTTTTGCACCAATTACTACTCTTGGTATCCTTGCCTGCACAATCGCTCCAGCACACATTTGACATGGTTCTAATGTTACATACATAGTACAATCATCCAATCGCCAATCCTGCATTTTTTCACATGCCTCCCGAATTGCCATAATTTCTGCATGTGCAAGGGACATCTTCTTTACATTACGCATATTATATGCCTGTGCAAGAACACTACCCTCATAAGTAATCACACAACCAATGGGAACTTCCTCAATTGCTGCCGCTTTTTCCGCTAATTCCAAAGCAAGCTTCATAAATGTTTCATCCTGCTTAGCCAACTCTTCTTGATAGGGATTTTCCCATCGAATTCCATTCAATTCCTCCTGCTTTGGATGGCGAGCCTCAGACAATTTTTCCTTTGAACAAGCACCAAACGCCTTATAGTTTCTTCTGGCATCCATCAAAGAACAATTTGTCCCCGCTTTTGTAGGATACTGATATTGCTGCCCCTCATCCTCCCAACAACAGACTGGACATATACTATGCTTACCAGTTGCCGGTTCTTCAAAAGTATAATAACCACATACAGGACATTGATATTTCATTCTCATTTTTCCTCCCTTTTTTGCAACAAACTATAACGATACATATCCTGCCAGCTTCCACTAAGTCTTGCCGCCTCTCTAGCAATTCCTTCCTGCTCAAAACCAACTCCCTCCAGTAAAGCAATAGAAGGCTGATTTTTAGGATGTACCATAGCCTCAATTCGGTGCATTCCATACTGTGAAAATAATATGTTTAAAAGCCTTTCCACACTCTCTTTTCCATATCCCTGCTCACAAAACTTATTGTGTATTTTATATCCTATACTACAACTTTCAAATGCACCATACCGAATATTATTGGCACAGACACTTCCTATAATATAATCGGGATTGTCTTTTAAAAAGAGATAATACCGTAACATTTTTTTATGTACCATCTGATTATACTCTGCCTCCAACAATGCTCTCTGATAATTGGCAGTATAAAAATTTTTGTCTCTCTGCGCTTCCCAAGGCTCCAAATGCTCCTTGTTTTCCAAAAAAAATTGTAACACCTGATGATTATAATAGGCAGGAAGTACCTGCATAACCAAACGCTCTGTTTCACAATATAAATTCATATTTTCTTCTCTCCCATCCACCTTCAAATAAATTCATTTCGGATACCTTGTTCTATAGAACAAGAAAAGATGTTGTAATTATTGTAGCAAATCTCTACAAAATAATCACAACACCCTTTCAAACTTGCCTCAAACCAGCAAAACGTACTGTTCTTCTATGCCTGTTTGCAATTGTATCTTTTCAAAAATTGAATGTACTCTTCTTCACTGATTGGTTTTGAGAAATAATATCCCTGCAAATATTGCACTCCCATTCGCTCCAATTCTTCTTTCTGCTCGGCATTTTCTACGCCTTCTGCCACAATACGCACCTTCATTTCACGAAGCATATGCACTGATAATGGTAATACTGCTTTCGTCTTGGAATTTGTCGCACCAAAGTGTGTCCAAACAATGCTTTTATCCAGTTTAACAATCTCAAATGGATATTCTACCAAATATTTTAAGTTAGATGCACCAGAACCATAGTCATCTAAAGCAAAGGTAGAACCATGACTCTGTAATTCCTGCATATTCCGAATCAAACAATCTCCATTGTCTATCGTAGCCGTCTCTGTCACTTCAAAATTGATAAACTCTGGTGAAATATTGTACTCATTTATAAGATTTTGTAACTGTTCTGCCAAATCAGCCTGCACACATTGGTTTCCAGAAAGGTTAATTTCCATATAATTTACACCTAGTTCCTGCAAATTGGCACTCCGTATAAAACTACAGATTTTCCGTAAAATCAACTCTTCCAGTTGCAAGATCAAATGTTCCTTTTCCGCAATAGGAATGAACTCTTCTGGTGAAACAAAACCAATAGTTGTTGTATCCCGCAAGCGAACCAGTGCCTCCGCAGAATGAAAGTCTTTCTTTTGTGTAGAATAAATAGGCTGATAATACATTTCAATTCCATCTGTACGAATTGCCTCTTCTACCAAATGTCTTACATCATCATAGCGCTTCTTCTTTCGGTAAAATTCTTCATTGATAAATTGCATTTCGTTATAACGATTATAATAATCATCTGTAAGAAAATACTTAATAACAGAATAAAACTGTTCTTCTGTACGAATTCGCCCTGGAAAATCAAATAAAAGCATTTTTGCTACCAGTTTCACCGATTTTGCATTTTCATCAAGATAAATTCCATCCGTAACTTCTGAACCAATTTGCATCGCAAGATTTTCCGCTTTTGCTGCCTCATGAAACATAATGTAAATGTTATCATTGTCCCGGAATACATCTATTTTCGGACGATCCTTTTTCTTTAATCCTTTGTATCGCAAATTAGAACAAATCTTGCTATATACTCTCTTTTTGTTTTCATTGGTAAATCCGTCCTTGATTCCTTCAAAATCATGCACAGCCATAAACAATACAGAAAATGGCTTTTCCCGTTCTATTCGATCATTGAGCATAACGACCAATCCATCTTCATTAAACGCAGATGTTGTATTATCCAAATACCTATCTGGTGACTGCATCGTAAGAAAAATCCCTGTAGCTGCCACTGTAATCCAAAAATAGATAATTGGCAATTGTGGTAATACAATCATGGATAATACCAACAATATGGTCGTTGCATTAAAAAATACCATTAAATTTTTTTCCAGCTTCGAAAGTACCTTTCTGTTTATCTGTAAAGATACTAATGAATACATCGCAAATAAAATTGGCATACAGTAAAGGACAAACGACATCCTTCCATAATGAAATGCTCCATTTTTATCCAAATAGAACAGTAATTTGCTGATTGGTGTCGTTATTACCAGAATACAATAAATAACAGAAAGAACAGTAAAAAATATAATCTGCGGTTTCTTATACTTTTTTCCTTCTAAGACCACTATGATATACGAATATATCATCTGCAATGAAAAAATCTGCAAAAGAAAACTGATTACTGTACTTACATAGCATACTCCGATTAATTCTGTAGCACCAGACCGAATCTGCCTGCCTAATAACCCTGAACAAATATCCACCAGATTCAAAAACAGCATTGCATATAACCCAACTGCAAATAACCAGTTTTGAAAAATTTTTAGTTGCCGCTTCATGTTTATAATGCAAATCATGAGAAGCAAAAAACATACAGATGCTATCTCAAAATAAATATTACAATTATTCATTCGCAGCACCTCCCCCCGTGCCTTATTCTTTTGTTTTCAGACGAGAAAAGCCTCACTCCGATAACAATGTTAAACCTTAAAACATATATCAGATGGGCTAATCTGCTTAATCACGTAAATCTATTTTATTTATATTTATTTTACCAAATATAACATAAAATAGCAATCCCTTTCATTTTCCTACACTAACCTTCTCCACCAATATCCAAAGCCTGCATTTCCACGGCTTTGTACTGCTTTAAAGTGTTCAAATCCAAACATATTTGCCATAAACTTTTCTCTATGATCGCTATTTCCCGGTACTGCAATTGCATACTGATACTCTGCTTCATTGCGCATTTTCATAAACAGCAAATGTCGATAACAATAATAACCATGCAGCAAAAAACTATTGTTTGCCAGATACCAGTATTCCATAGGAAAACCACCTATATCTTTGGGTTCCATCCTTACGGAATCCACTACGTCATTTCCAAAAAATGGATTCATATTAGGAAATACACGTAGTAATTCCTCTCCAGGCATCCAAATATTTTTTTCTTCCTGTTGGTTTTCCTTTATTTGTTTATAACGTTTTTCAAGATTATTTTTATGTTCCTGAAACACCTCCCATATATCCATTTCTCGTTGTTCTTCCTGTTCAAGATTTATTTTTTCCCTTTCCTGTTCTTCCCTTTCCTCTGGTTCTATCTCAATCTCTTTTTGTGTTTGTAACACAGGCGAACTCATTGTTTCAGGTTCTTTTGTTGGCTCATGGATATTAGTATCTGTTGGTTGTATCTCCTGATTTACAACCTTTTTTTCCTGTCTTGCTTCCCTTGCCATAAAAAAACTTTCCAACAATCTCTGCCCAAGATTTTGCCCCATAGGTTGACTTGGTTTAATTTCTTCTGTTGATGTACCTTCTATACCCTCTTTTTCAAATACCTTTTCTTCCTCACCCTCTTCTATCGGCTGAAATGTCTCTTCACCTACCTCCTCTACTATCCCCTGCACTTCTATTTCTTTATTTTTCCCCTGTATATTCTCCTCTTCCTGCTCAATATCTATTTTTTCAAATGTATCCAAAACCTCCTGTTCTTCATTGCCCTCCTCATAATCCTGATGCATAGCTTCTAATTCTGCTGCATGTAAAACTTCTCCATCTACTGTATTATGACGAAAATCAACCATATTTATATCTATTTTTCCGTCATCCCATTGACTCACACAAAAATTTTCTATTTGTTCTTTTTTTTCTTTTCCTTTTTCCAGTAATAGAAAACCGCCTAAATCCACGATTCGATATTTTTGAAATACCTCACCGGTATTTCCCGAAAATAGCCCTTCTCCAAATCCGTTCTTCATTTTTACAGTGCCAAAACATGCCGTATGTAAGATACCTTTGTCCCTTACATAACCATAAACCGACCACTCCTTTTCATTCCATGCTATATTCCGCATCTGCAATCGTAACTTATAATTTTGATTCTGTAATGCCAGCTTTGCAAACCCTATATTCTGCCCTTTCTCTCCATTTTCATCATACAAATGAATATATGAAATCATTTTTTGATACATTCCTTCTCTCCCCTTCACTCTGTTTTTCATAGGCTATTGCCTATTGCTTTTCAACCTCTCTCCCAACCACTGCTTACAATTCAAATTTTATACTGTACCAGTGCGATGGAGTCATTCATAGTAGTATATGCTAAGGGTAGAAAAAAAAGAACAGAAGCAACACATAATCGCTCCTGTTCCTGTATTCTAACATTTTACAACTGTCACACTCTAAACCTTACGAAAGAATTAGACTGGGAATGCATTTTTCAAAACCCCACTTTTACTTAGATTCACGCCTAACGGTACTAAATTTACAAAAGATAATTTGCCAGGGTTGCAAATTCTTCCAATCCAAAGGTTTCTCCTCTAACTGTGGCAGGTTTTCCCATCTGCTCTAAGGCTTTCGTAATCTGTTCCTTGGAAAAATTAAGTTCCGCTGCATTACTAATTCCATTTACCAATGTCTTTCTACGCTGGTTAAAAGAAGCACGAATCAATTGAAACATTAATTTCTCATCCTCCACCTGCACTGGTGGCTCTGCATGACGAGTCAGGCGAATCACCGCAGAACCAACTTTCGGTCTTGGCATAAAACAGTTTGGTGGCACATTTGCTACAATATACGGTTCTGCATAATATTGTACCGCAAGCGATAAAGCCCCATACTCTTTGGTTCCCGGTCCAACCTGCATACGGTCTGCCACTTCCTTTTGTACCATAACTGTAATATTTTCAATTGGTACGTAACTTTCAAATAATCCCATAATAATCGGTGTTGTAATATAATATGGTAAATTGGCAACTACCTTAATCGGTTTTCCATTATTTTTTTCTTCTACAATTTTATTGATATCTACTTTCAGAATATCCCCGTTAATTACGGTAACATTATCATAGGCAGATAAGGTATCTTCTAAAATAGGAATCAAGTTTTTATCAATCTCAACTGCTACCACTTCTCTGGCATTTTCACATAAATACTGTGTCATAGTACCGATCCCCGGCCCTATTTCCAATACCAAATCATCTTTTGTAATATGTGCCGCTGCAATAATCTTATCCAGCACATGGGTATCAATTAAAAAATTCTGTCCAAACTTTTTCTGAAAATTAAATTGATATTTTTGCAATATTGCAATTGTTTCCTGTGGATTTCCTAAGGTTGCCATCCATTCGACCTCTTTTCTTTCTATGCTTGTATCCTATACATTTGTTTTCCGTTCTCTCTGGTTATCTGATAAACTTCTTCCACATCCACACCCTTTATAGCTGCAAGTTTTTCTGCCACATAAGGAAGATAAAGGGAAGAATTGCGTTTTCCCCTGTGTGGTTCTGGTGCCATATAAGGACAGTCTGTTTCCAACAAAATACGATCCAATGGAACATATCCTGCCACTTCTTTTAATTTTTTTGCATTCTTAAATGTCAATACTCCACCTATTCCAATATAAAATCCCATATTCAAGTATTCTCTTGCCATTTCCACGCCGTAAGAAAAGCAATGAATTACTCCACCAGCTTCTTCCGCTTTACAGGCTTTCATAATATCCAATGTATCCTGTGCAGCATCTCTACTATGAATAATCATAGGAAGTGAAACCTGCCTTGCCAACGCTATCTGCCTCTCGAACCAGACCTTTTGAATACTCCTCTCCGGTTCGTCCCAATGATAATCCAACCCAATCTCTCCTACTGCAACAACTTTTTCCTGTTTCACCTGCTCACAAAGCCACTCAAAATTTTCCTCATTTAATTCTGCTGACTCTTCCGGATGTACCCCTGCTGCTGCATATATAAAATCATACTGCTTAGCTAATGCAATAGACTGTTCCGTCGTCTTTAAACTGGAACCCACATTAACTACATAATCAATACCTTTTTTCGGAAAACTACTTAATAATGCTTCCCTATCCTCATCAAATCTCGCATCTTCATAGTGTGCATGACTCTCAAATATCATCTTACTCATCCTTACCTTTACTTCCTTTACGGTTTTTATTTACCAATTACTGTCCTGCCATTCGAAAAATCACATAAGACACATATCCCAAAAGCAGAATTGTTCCAGTAACCTGATTTAACCGTTTTTTCGGTAACACAAAAATCCACAATAGCACCCCTGCAACCAATGCAATAAGCATATCTGCGGTAAATGCCATCTCAAACGTAACCGTCTTGACAGTGGATACTATTCCCATAACAAACAACAGATTAAAGATATTACTTCCTACAATATTTCCAATTGCAATCTCCGTTTTTCCTCTCCGTACCGCAGTAACACAAATAAGCAGTTCTGGCAAAGATGTGCCAAGCGCTACAATAGTAAGCCCAATCAAACGATCATTCAGCCCCATATCTTTGGCTAATATATTAGCTGATTCTACAATCATCTCACTACTTGCAACTACAACTACAAAACCGACTATAACTAACAACAACTGCCCTAATATAGGTTTCTTTTGCTGAACAGTAGTAACCATCTGTTTTCCATCTTGTTTAGCACGATAAATCAGATAAAGGATATACCCAATAAATAATAACAATAAAATACATCCATCTCTACGAGTAAATCCTTTCCCAAAAATTGCCATAACCCCAAATAAAGCAGTTACTATCATCATATATGGTATTTCCACATATACTGTAGATTTTGCCACTTTCAGATTTCCAATCAGTGCACAAATACCTAAAATTAATAAAATATTTGTAATACTACTTCCAATAATATCTCCCACTGCTACAGATTCATTGTTGCTCCATACACTCATAAAGCTCACTGCCAGTTCAGGAGCACTTGTCCCCATGGCTAAAATCGTAAGTCCGGTTATAAGCGGTGGAATATGCAACGCTTCTGCTATTCCTGCTGTACCATCTACAAACCATTGAGAACTTTTTACCAGTAGCAAAAGCCCTGCCAGCATCAATAAAATCTCAATAAACGAAATCATGTTTTTCTCCTTAATTTATAACACAGGCTTCCCTGCACACGATTAGTATTACCTAGTTATCTATCATGGTATCATAGGCAAAGCAACGGTGTCAAATCCGTAACAACTTAGCCATGTTCATTCATAAAGTGCCATCATACTTCTTTTTATATTGAAAAGGCGTAATTCCATACATATCCTTAAAGGTATGGATAAAGTAATTTACCGTCGGAAAACCTGCTGTTAATGCCACATCCAACACAGACATTTCACTGGATTCCAACAATTCTTTTGCCTTTGTCAATCGTAAATGCTGGATATACTGTTTAAATGTCAAAAAAAAGTGCTGCTTAAAATAACGAGAAATGTATTTTTCAGACAAATGAAACTGTGCTGCCAAGTCCTGTAAAGTAATTTTTTCCTGATAATGGTTTTGTATATAAATAAGCATTTCCCTCTGTAATAAATCTGTTTTTTCTTTTTGGGCTTTTATAAACAAGTTATTCTTATATAGAATCTCTATCATCTGTAGCAGATAAATACGAGTCTGTATATGCAAAAAAGTATTTTCCTTTTGGTTTAGTTGTATTAAGTCAACTAGAATTTTTGCAATTTTTTTCTCAATTATTTTTTCCTTTATCTTATGTGGAAACATAAGCATATCTCTACGAAGAGGACCTAATATCTGTTCTTCCAAAAAATCCTCTGTCTGAAAAGAAATAAAACGCAGTGGAAACAGTATGGCACAATATTTTACATTTAAATCCTCTGAACCCATTAAATGCAATTCGCCAGGTGGAACAAAAAACACATCTCCTGCATTTCCTTCATATTGTTGTCCACCAATCGATATTTGCAACACCCCTTGTTCAATATAAATAATCTCAACTTCTCTATGCCAGTGAACAGGCACTTGAAATGCCCGCTCTACGTCATGAATCGCATACTGGGTATACGCATACTCCTTTGTTCCATGGGTTCGATTTTCTCTCAATTCTACATACATATCCTCACCTCAAACTCCACCACTGTTTTTGAATAACTCCACAATGCTACACAAATATTTCTATTATCAGAATCTCTATTTTTTTCCTTTTCTCCATCCTAGCAAAAAAGTAGAAAAATTGCAATTTTTTCAAGAAGAAATGGAAGAATATTTTTTATATTACACGTAAAATGAAAAAAAAGATAAAAAGGAGGCATTCTCTTATGGAAAGACAGGATCGTACACTTGGACAATTATTTGTACCAATCTGTTTTGAAACGCTATTTTATATGCTTGCCGGAGTTGTAGACACGCTTATGTTGTCTTCTGTCAGTGACCAGGCAGTAGGAGCAGTCGGAACTGCCAATACCTATATTGGAATGTTTATTATTATGTTTTCTGTCATTACCTCTGGTATGCTGGCAGTTATGACACAAAATATTGGTGCGGGTAAATCTGGTATCGCTTATCAGGCATTACAAATCGGTGTTGCCTTTAATACAGTACTTGGTATTGTGCTTGGTATCTTCCTATTTGCTGGTTCTGGTAGTATTCTGCATATTGTAGGTATCGCAGACCTGCTATTAAAACCTGCCAATACTTATTTAAAAATTGTGGGTGGTTTTTGTATCTTTAATGCACTCATCCCAATTTTTTCCGGATATTTGCGTGCCTTTGGCTATACAAAACAACCATTAATCGCCGCAGTTGTGGGAAATGTATTAAACTTTGGACTAAATGCCTTGTTTTTATTTGTATTCCACTGGGGTGTCGCAGGTGTTGCCATTGCTACTATTATTTCCAAAGTTGTGAATCTTACTATTGTAGTAATTCAGGCAAAATTTTTAATACACGCAAAAGAAGACAAAAATCGGGCATCAGGCAAGCACATTTTAAATCAAATTATTCGCATTGGACTTCCTTCTGCCATGGAAACTGCATTATACAATGTTGCCATGACACTGGTAATCCGTTTCCTAAATCAGATGGACCCAGATGGATTAAATGTTACCGCACGTTCCTATACCACACAAATTACCAATTTTTCTTACAGTGTAGGTTCTGCACTGGCACAGGCAAATGCCATTATGACCGGATGGAGAATTGGTTCAGGAGATTACGAAGCCTGCGATAAAGGGACAAAAAAAGCTGCCTTTATCGGTATTATTGTAGCCACAATTTTAGAAGGTATCTTTACCCTCTCTGGCGGAATTATTATGAAACTATTTTCTGATGACCCAATAATGGTACATTTAGTTATTAAACTTCTTGCCATTGATATCGTTCTTGAGATGGGACGCGTATCCAATCTGGTATTTGGAAATGCACTAAAAGCTGCTGGTGATGTTATTTTCCCAATGGTTATCGCCGCAATTTTTATGTACTTGTTTGCAGTTGGCGGAACTTACGTCTTTGGCATAAGGCTTGGACTTTTAGCTGTAGGCTCCTATATAGGATTAGCTATGGACGAATGTGTACGTGCCATCGGAATGTTTCTTCGCTGGCGAGGGGGCAAATGGAAATCTATGAGTTTAGTTTCCCGTCAAAATTAACAAATTAATTTTACTTCTTTCTAGTTTAAGTTCTGGTTTTCTTAGGGAAACCAGAACTTAGTTTTTTCATCAATTAAAAATTTTTTTACTTTTTGTCCCAAAAGCCCCTCCAAATGTATTATTATAGATAGGAGGGTCCGCCCATCATGATACGAGGGAGAGAATAACGTTGACTTTATTCCAATCAAAAAACGCAAATAAGAAGATAAATATAGATGAAACTTTATTCCCGGAAATTGCCTCCGGCAACAAGGAAGCCTTTACAAAACTTTATCATTTAACAGACAAGGTAATCTATGGATACATTTTCTCAATTTTAAAAAACCCAGATGACGCAAAAGATATTATGCAGGAAACTTACCTTAAAATTTTATCTGCTGCACATCTATACCAACCTCAAGGAAAACCCTTGGCATGGATGTTTACCATAGCCAAAAATTTATCTTTGATGCATATTCGTCAAAAACAAAATCACAGAGAACTACAACTGGAAGAATTGGAAAACAGACATGAATTTTCTTACTTAGATCATACAGAGGATCGCCTTATTCTCCAAGCAGCATTAACCATCTTGAATGAACGAGAACACCAGATTATACTTCTTCATGCCATGGCAGGATGGAAGCATAGAGAAATTGCAGAATATATGAACTTGTCTTTAGCAAATACCATAAAGACTTATAATCGTGCCATCAAAAAGATGAATCAATATGTAACAGAACAGGAGGCCATCAAATGTCAAAAAAAATAGAAGATATGTATGTACATGCTATGGAACAGATTACGCCGGATGTTCTGGATACCGTTTTACAACAGGAGGAACGTCAGACCGATTATTCCTGCATTCCCCAACAATCCATGACAAAAAAAAGAAGGATTGCCCCCTTGGCATCTTTAGCAGGGATTGCAATTGCTGCTGTATTTTTCTTGTTCTTCTATAACAAGCTGGCGATAGAAACCATCGTCACCATTGATGTCAATCCAAGTTTTGAAGTACAATTAAACAGGCAAGGTGAAGTACGAAAAATTACAGGTGTAAATAAGGATGGGAAAGAAATCGTAGAACAGCTAACGCACAAAAGTAAAAACCTGAATACTACGATTGATAGTCTGCTGACACAGTTAGATAAAAAAGGCTATTTTTCAGAAGAAACAGCTATTCTTGTTTCCGTTCAAAATAAACAGGAAAAGACGGCAACTGCAGTAGAAAAAGCAGTAAAAAAGCACATGAAACAAGTCTGCAAACAACAGAAGCAAAATGCGGTCATTTATACACAACTTGTAAGTACAAAAAAAGAGATTACGGAAGTTGCTAAAAAATACAACATCTCTGCAGGAAGAGCCACTTTTATTTATAATATGACGAAAACAAATGCAGACTGGAATGTGGATGATCTGGCATCTATGACAATTGAGGAGCTTGTTTCCTCTGTAAAGAAAAAAGGCGTAACCGTATCTGATATTTTGGAACAACCAAAAAGTGTAGATAAGAAAGACAATATTTCCAACACACCAACTGCTACACCAGCACAGAAAAAACAGCAAACAAAGGAAACAGACAAACCAAAGGAAAAGAATACACCAAAACCTACCAATAAACCAAATTCAGATTCTTCCGGTGAAACCAAAAAGGATACAAAAAAAGAGGATAGCAAACCTGAAAAAGATGAGCGTGAAAAACAGACCGAAAAGGACACTGAGAAAAAAACTGAGAAAAAGACAAAAAGGGATACGCAAAATAAAAAGGAGTCTGACAAAGAACCAAAAACTACAACAGAACCAGATGATAACTCACAGACTCGGGAAGAACCGGATAACAGACCAGATTACGAATTTCCAAAAGATATGCCAAACTCACACTGGGATTATCCTACAGAACCATATCCTCGCAATAATGACAGACATCCACATGAAAACAATCGACGATAAACAATTTTACTAATTAAGCAAATTTATTCAAAAGAGGAAAATACTCTTGACTTCTTTCTAAAAAAAGAGTACGCTTATTATACAATTAAACAAGTACATTTTCTCTTATTCAGAGAGGTGGAGAGTGAAGGCTCTATGAAACCCGGCAACCCCATCAGTTTTTTTATTGGAAGGTGCCAATCTTAGCGAGTAATCGAACAATAAGAGGATTTGAATGCATGAATTTCAAGTCCATCTTATGATGGACTTTTTTCATTATACTTGCTGTTTATCAAATTATCAAAGGAGGATATTATGGAAAAATTATTATTTACTTCAGAATCAGTTACAGAAGGACATCCGGATAAAATCTGCGACCAGATTTCCGATGCCGTATTAGATGCCTTATTAGCACAAGACCCAATGAGCCGTGTTGCTTGCGAAACTGCGGTTACTACCGGTTTAGTTCTTGTAATGGGTGAAGTTACTACAAAAGGCTATGTGGATATACAAAAAATTGTTCGTGATACAATTCGTGAAATCGGATATGACAACTCTGCTTATGGATTTGATGCAAATACTTGTGGTGTACTCGTTGCATTAGATGAACAGTCATCGGATATTGCTATGGGTGTTGATAAAGCATTAGAAGCAAGGGAAAGTAACATGTCAGACGCTGAAATCGAAGCAATCGGTGCTGGTGACCAAGGTATGATGTTTGGATTTGCTTCTAATGAAACTGAAGAATATATGCCTTACCCAATCAGCCTTGCTCACAAGCTTACAAGAAGATTATCCGAAGTCCGCAAAAACGGTACACTTCCTTATCTTCGTCCAGATGGTAAAGCACAGGTAACTGTAGAATATAACGAAGCTGGTAAACCAGTACATTTAAATGCCGTTGTATTATCTACCCAACATGCAGAAGACATTACACAGGAACAGATTCATAAAGACATTAAAAAACATGTATTTGATGCCGTTCTTCCTGCTGAATTAGTAGACGAAAGAACAAATTTCTTTATTAACCCAACTGGTCGTTTTGTTATTGGTGGACCAAACGGTGATAGCGGTTTAACTGGTCGTAAGATTATTGTCGATACTTACGGTGGATATGCCCGTCACGGTGGTGGTGCATTCTCTGGTAAGGATTGTACAAAAGTTGACCGTTCTGCTGCATATGCCGCTCGTTACGTTGCCAAAAATCTGGTTGCTGCAGGAATTGCAGACAAATGTGAAATTCAGCTTTCCTATGCTATCGGTGTTGCACAACCAACTTCAATTATGATTGATACATTCGGAACCGGAAAATTAGATGATGACACCATCATTGATTTAATTCGTGATAACTTTGATTTAAGACCTGCTGGTATCATTAAAATGCTTGATTTAAGAAGACCTATCTACAAGCAGACAGCAGCTTACGGTCACTTCGGAAGAGACGATTTAGATTTACCTTGGGAAAAATTAGATAAAGTAGATCTGTTAAAAAAATACCTTTAATTATGAAAGAGAGCTATGTACTATCAAATTGTACATAGCTCTCTTTTTGCGGGTTATCGTACCAAATGATTGGCAAGTTTTTAAAAGAAACAAAACCTAACGCTTTATTTTGCTTACTACTTTGCCTCTTCCAATAAAGAAGTAGCATTTGTTTCCTTTGCATCCTTTGCCTTATCTGGTAATTTGAAATCACTTGACTTATTGTAACTATCAAATGTAAATTTAAAGGAAACCTTGTCCAGTTTTGCCGATAAATCCACAGACTTATCTAAATAACTGCCATACATAGTTTTCACGGTATCCATTACTTTATCTAAAATACACTGTGTAAACTCTGTACAATCTGTCTCAATTGATTTCCAATAAATCGTATCATTATCTACAACCATCTTTACATTCAAATCTTTTAAATCTGAGAACAAATCTTCTGATAATCCCAACGTTTTCAACTGATCTACCGCACCACTTTCAGTAATGTTCTTTTCCATTTCTTCACCAGTCACTTTATAGTTCAATACAGTTGTTCCATCTTCACCTTTTTCACTCGATTTTTCTATCTTTCCTTTATAATTCTTTTCCGTATCTTCTATCTTTCCATCAGATTTCTGTAATTTATCCAGCATATCGACCAATTTTTTCTGGCTATCATTCTTTTCATCCAATGTCATCTTTTCCCAAGTATCCTCTACCCCAGTATACATTACATAGTTATCATCTTCCTGCATGAAGTAAACGGAGGCAGTCATATCTTTTTCATCCTGCATAGCATAATTTACATCCACCTTCAACTTCATTGGTTCTCTGAAATATGTCATGGAAATGTCTGCATCAAATGAAATGTCCTCTCCCATCACTTTTCCTGCAAATTCAAGTTTTCCGCTTCCATCAAAACTATCTAACTTTGCAGTTTCCTTATCTGCCGCTGCCGCAATTTTTGCTGGTTCCTTTGGTAATGTCACCTTACTTCCGCATGCTGTCAACGAAGAACATGCTAACACTCCCGCTACTCCAAATACTGCAATTTTTTTCATCTTCATATGTAATATCTCCCTTTCTTAGTGGCTATTTTCAGGTTTATTCTCTCTCGTCCTGAATATTCCTATCTAATAGCTATCATTCTTGCGGCAAAGCCGCACCCGCAATTGCAATTATATCGGCTTTCCTATTTTCTTGCAATACATCTTTCCCTTTTCTAATTATATTTTAATATAACTTGAGCCAAACCAATTTTTCCGTTTCAAACTAAAAAAATACAGACATATCAAATACCTAAGTACCTGATATGTCTGCTATTACAAACTACTTATCTTTTTCATCAAAGTAATTCCACACCAAATATGCAATTCCAAGCAGCAATGAAACCAAGGCTAACATATCCCAATGACCACCTGTATATTGCAATCCTTCTTTAAAAAACTCCTCACTAAACGTAGCACTATTACTCAAATAAATAGCCGCACATAAGCGATGTGAAATAAACAATAACACAGATATTACAAAAAATACCATTCCACAAGTTCTCTTATTCATAAAGACCTCCTTATCCTACTAGCAGATTTCTGCTCCTGCAGGCATATCCTTCTCTGGTGTCATAAGTGCCAATTCGCCTTTTTCATTTTCTGCACAAAGAAGCATACCTTCTGACAATACTCCTGCCAGTTTAGCTGGTTTAAGATTTACCAATACCATAACTTTCTTTCCAACCATTTCTTCCGCAGAATAATAAGCTTTAATACCTGATACAATCTGCTTTACTTCGCTTCCTATCTGTACTTTAGAGCAAAGTAATTTCTTAGACTTTGGAACTTCTTCACAAGAGATAATCTTTCCAACCTGGAACTGCATTTTCATAAAGTCATCATAGGTAATTTCCGCCTTTGGCTCAATATCAATACCCTTTTCTTCCTCTGCTTCTCCATTTGCCTTTGCAGCGGCAGCCTTTTGTTCTGCCTGAATAACTGCTACCTGCTCCATAATCTCTTTTGGATCTAATCTAGCAAATAAGATTTCAGGTTTTTCTGTTACTTTTGTTCCAGATACATAGTTTCCATAGTTTTGCATCTCATCTAAACTTGGTGCCTTTGCATTTAACTGCTCTAAAATCTTCTTTGAAGTATCTGGCATAAATGCTTCTAACAAAGTAGCTCCAACAGTAATGCTCTCTACCAGATTGTATAAAACAGTCTGTAAACGTTCCTGTTTGTCCTCATCCTTTGCTAATACCCATGGCATTGTCTCATCAATATATTTATTACAACGTTTGAATAGCGTAAAGATTTCCGTAATCGCATCTGCCACACGAAGCTTATCCATCTTCTCTGCCACTTTCTTTGGTGTCTCTAATGTAAGAGCAATCAATTCTTCATCTACTGCTTCTTTTACATTTTTATTTGTAACAACACCGTCAAAGTATTTATTAGACATGGAAATAGTACGATTTACCAGATTTCCTAATGTATTAGCAAGGTCAGAATTCATACGCTCAATCATCAATTCCCATGAAATCACACCATCATTTTCAAATGGCATCTCATGCAATACAAAGTAACGAACGGCATCTACGCCAAACATATCTACCAACTGGTCTGCGTAAATAACATTTCCCTTTGATTTACTCATCTTTCCGTCACCCTGTAGCAACCAAGGATGTCCAAATACCTGTTTTGGCAATGGTAAATCAAGTGCCATAAGCATAATTGGCCAATAAATCGTATGGAAACGTAAGATATCCTTTCCAATTAAGTGTAAATCAGCAGGCCAATATTTTTCAAACATAGCATCTGAATTTCCATCTAAATCAAATCCTAAACCAGTAATGTAGTTGGTAAGGGCATCTAACCATACATAAACAACATGTTTCTCATCAAAGTCTACTGGGATCCCCCACTTAAATGAGGTTCTGGATACACATAAATCCTGAAGCCCTGGAAGTAAGAAGTTATTCATCATTTCTTTTTTACGAGACTCTGGCTGAATAAAGTTAGGATGTGTGTTGATATGGTTGATGAGTTTATCTGCATATTTGCTCATTTTAAAGAAATATGCCTCTTCTTTTGCCGGCTGGCACTCTCTTCCACAATCTGGACATTTTCCGTCTACTAACTGTGATTCTGTAAAAAACGACTCGCAAGGTGTACAGTAAAGTCCCTCATAATGTCCCTTATAAATATCACCCTTATCGTACAATTTCTTAAAAATCTTCTGCACCTGTTTTTCATGATCTGAATCTGTAGTACGGATAAACTTATCATAAGAAGTGTTCATCAAATCCCAGATTCTCTTAATTTCACTAGAAACATTGTCCACAAATTCCTTTGGTGTAATCCCTGCTTCCTGTGCTTTTAACTCAATCTTCTGTCCATGTTCATCGGTTCCTGTCTGGAAACGAACATCATAGCCCTGCTGTCTCTTAAAACGAGCAATACTATCTGCTAATACAATCTCATAGGTATTCCCAATATGTGGTTTTCCTGATGTATACGCAATTGCTGTTGTAATATAATACGGTTTCTTTTCCATAAATCATTCCTCCTAAAAAAATAGGGATTCTCATCTTAAAGACGAGAATCCCGCGGTACCACTTTAATTTATCTGCATATGCAGACCTTATACACGATAACGGTGTGACCGTTCTGCCCTAACTAATGCTCAGACAGACAACTCCAAGACCATCTTCGATAAGTTCTAATTTTCCCTTTCGCAGCACCCGGGTTCTCTGTAAAATCGTTCCTTATCTACTCTTCTCTTCAACGTCTTTTTTATAATGAACTTTTTTAAGTGTATCACATTTGTGCTAAAATCGTCAAGCTATTCCCATTTCATATTCTTATAAGAACTTAAAAAATATTATTTGACACTTTTAATCCTAGAAGCCAAAAAGAGGCATATTGCATTTCTGCATCTGCCTCTTTCTACTTCTCTTTTATTCTATTTTAGAAACAACAGCTTCTTAGTATCTATACATATAGCTTCCATCTGTTTTCATGCTTGCATTTCTTAAATCTGCTGTTTTCTTCTTTACCTTACTCTTAGGAATTGTAATTGTAATGTCTTTTGTTGTATGAGCAGACATTGCAATATTCTTAGCTACACTGTAATTTGCAATTGTTGCACCTGTTGCTGTCTTTGCAACAATCTTAATCTTTTTAAATTTTGTAATATAATAACTTGAATTATTATACAATCTTAACTTAACGACTAACTTACCTTTGCTGTAGTACGCTTTATAGATACCCGCAGTTACTCCATAAGATGCATTGCTCAAAGAAACTCTTGCTCTTGTATATACATTACTCTTTACTGTAACTACACATTTTGCTGTTTTGTTTCCAGATTTTGCTGTAATTGTTGCCTTACCTGCTTTTTTGGCAGTAACTTTACCATTTTTTACAGTAGCAACTGACTTCTTGCTTGAAGTCCAGCTTACAGAACCACTAGCACCAGTTACGCTTAATTTGTGAGACTGACCTGCTGTAATAGTAAGTTTGCTCTGGCTCATTGTAAGTGGTGTCTCTGTTGGTGTGACATTGCCCTCTTCAAAAGAAACCACAGTAGTAATTTTAGCCTGTGCAGATGGAGAAACCTGTACATAATAACTTCCTGCACTTACACTTGTATACAATCCAGAAACATAGTATCCACTATATTCACTACCAAGAACAGTAGATGCATCTTCCCATTCTGCTTCCTTAATTACTGTACTATTTGAAAATGTAGTCCCAGATGTTTTCTTATATGTAATTGTAAGATCCATTTTTGTATCTGTTAAAAAGTCCATATATAATGTTCCATCTTTTGTTACATTAAAGGAATATCCTTTACTTCCTCCAGTAAAAATAGTAACTGTGTCACTTACCAAAGTTTCACCATCTGCTGCTTTTGCTTTGTTCACTGCACCTGGGCATACTACGATTAAAGTTAGTACTAAAAGTGCGGCAACCAATTTTTTCAATGTTTTTTTCATTGCTTCTTCTTTTCCTTTCTTTAAATACTTTAATAATCAATTTGAAAAGCATTCTTCCAAATTTTTCTACCACTTAATTTTAATATAAAATTCACAAAAAAGCAAATACTATATAAAATTTGTCTAAAACGAATAAAATATTCATCTTTGTCTACATATCTGTCTTGCATTATGCATACAAAAATCATATTTTTGAAAACCCCCTCATAATCAACAACCTAATGGTATTCTTTTATGCTAAATCCTGAAAGTAAAAGAAATAATAAAATAGAAATTGATTTATTTCCGCTAATTATGTATACTTTTATGTAAGAGAATGGTTTTTCCATTCCTTTCAATACGGAAATCTGTATATTCAGATTTATATTAACACATTATATTAATGAGAAAGAGAGGTTACTAAGATGGCAACAATCGATTTAAGTAAGTATGGCATCACTGGTGCTACAGACATTGTTTACAATCCTTCTTATGAAGTATTATTCGAGGAGGAAACAAAAGCTGGATTAGAGGGGTATGAAGTAGGTCAGGAAAGCGAACTTGGTGCAGTAAACGTTAAGACTGGTATCTACACAGGTCGTTCTCCTAAAGATAAGTTTATTGTAGAGGATAAGAACTCAAAAGACACTGTATGGTGGACTACAGAGGAATATCCAAACGATAACCACAAAATGTCAGAAGAAACATGGGCTGCAGTAAAGGAAATCGCTAAGAAAGAACTTTCTAATAAGAGACTTTTTGTAGTAGATGCTTTCTGCGGTGCTAATGCAGATACACGTATGGCAGTTCGTTTTATCGTTGAAGTTGCTTGGCAGGCACACTTCGTAACTAACATGTTTATTAAGCCTACTGCTGAAGAACTTGAAAACTTTGAGCCTGACTTCGTTGTATACAATGCTTCTAAGGCTAAAGTTGAGAACTACAAAGAATTAGGTCTTAACTCTGAGACATGTGTTGCATTTAATATTACAAGCCGCGAGCAGGTAATCATTAACACATGGTACGGTGGAGAGATGAAGAAGGGTATGTTCTCTATGATGAACTACTACTTACCATTAAAGGGAATGGCTTCTATGCACTGTTCTGCAAACACAGATATGAACGGTGAAAATACAGCTATTTTCTTCGGTCTTTCTGGTACAGGTAAGACAACACTTTCTACAGATCCTAAGCGTCTTCTTATTGGTGACGACGAGCATGGTTGGGATGACAAGGGTGTATTCAACTTTGAAGGCGGTTGCTACGCTAAGGTTATCGATCTTGATAAGGATTCTGAGCCAGATATCTACAATGCAATCAAGCGTAATGCTCTTCTTGAGAACGTAACACTTGATAAAGATGGAAAGATTGATTTTGCAGATAAGAGCGTTACAGAAAATACTCGTGTATCTTATCCAATCGATCACATCAAAAACATTGTACGTCCTATTTCATCTGCTCCAGCAGCTAAGAACGTTATCTTCTTATCAGCAGATGCATTTGGAGTATTACCTCCAGTATCTATCCTTACACCAGAGCAGACACAGTATTACTTCCTTTCAGGATTTACAGCTAAGCTTGCTGGTACAGAGCGTGGAATTACAGAGCCAACACCTACATTCTCTGCTTGCTTCGGTCAGGCATTCTTAGAGCTTCATCCTACAAAGTATGCGGAAGAACTTGTTAAGAAGATGCAGAAGAGTGGCGCTAAGGCTTACTTAGTCAACACTGGATGGAATGGTACAGGTAAGAGAATTTCTATCAAAGATACTCGTGGTATCATTGATGCTATTCTTAACGGAGATATTGCAAATGCTCCTACTAAGACAATTCCTATGTTCAACTTCGAAGTTCCTACTGAGCTTCCAGGTGTAGACCCAGCTATTCTTGATCCTCGTGATACTTACGCTGATGCTTCTGAATGGGAAACAAAGGCTAAAGATCTTGCTGGTAGATTCAACAAGAACTTTGCTAAGTACGAAGGAAACGATGCTGGTAAGGCATTAGTTGCTGCTGGTCCTCAGCTTTAATTTTTAAACCTAAATGTAAAACATTTGCAATGATTCTTTTCATTGCTTGTAAAAACGAACAGGGAAGCCTCCGCTTATCCAGCGGAGACCTCCCTGTTATTTTTTCTTCTTTTCTTTATGTATTTCTGGAAGCATTTTCTCTACTTTCGAGAGAGAACGTAGCATATAAACCGTTTTTTTATTTAATTCCACCCTCGGAATCATCTTTTGTGCAAGCCAGTTTTTCATATTTTGCACGAAAATTCCTCCTGCTTACGTTTTATTTATTGTATTCTCTTTTTTTATATTTGTGAAACCACACTTTATTTTCGATAAATCACCATACGATTGATTGGTTTTCCCTCTGCAACAAATTTTGACTCGTATTCCGTCATAACATTGCCTTCTAAAAATTCGCTATGGTGTAAATCAAATGTATGATTCTCTAAAATCCATCCAGCCTCTTCTACCTGTTCCAATGAAAAATCAAACAGTGGACGATTATCAGTCTTAAATATCACGCGCCCTTCTGGTTCTAAGAACTGATCATAACGAGACAAAAACTGAACAGAAGTAAGTCTACGTTTTGCATGGCGATCTTTTGGCCATGGATCAGAAAAGTTTAAGTAAATTCTTTCCACTTCATCTTTCGCAAATACCTCTGGCAAATTTTCCGCATCCATACGAATAAACATTAAATTATCCTGTTCCAACTCTGGTCTTTTTTCTAATGCACGTACTAATACACTAGAATATTTTTCGATGCCTACATAATTAATATCGGGATTTTGTCTGGCTAATTCTGTAATGAATTTACCTTTTCCCATACCAACTTCTATGTGTATAGGATTGTTATTTCCAAACACTTCACTCCATTTTCCCTTTTGTTCCTCTGGAGTATGCACTACATAATCATTTGCCGCAATTGTCTCTCTTGAGCCTTTTACATTTCTAAGACGCATTTTGTATCTCCTCTTCTATTTTGATAGTACATGAATAATGCCGCTTTATCACTTTAAAAAAGTAACAAGGCGACATTATGCGCTAGTACACTAGTTATTATTCTATTTTAATACTCTGCTTTCTTCTTTACAACCTTTTTCTTTTTATCTTCTTTATAGTCAAAAGCAAATACTACTGTAGTAAGTGGTGGCAATGAAAATGTAATAGAATGCTCTCTGCCATCGTGTGGAACTGCTTCAGCCTTCAATGGTTTAAAACTATTCACACGATTCTTGCCGCCAAATTCCTCTGCATCTGAATTTAATACCTCTTTATAGTGACCTGCACATGGCACACCTACACGATAATCACGATATTCATTTGTATGGAAATTACATACAAATAACAACTGTTTCTTTGCTGTTTCACCGCGGCGTACAAAAGAAACTACACTACTTTTGCGATCATCACAGCTCATCCATTCAAATCCCATAGCATTTCCATCATGTACATACATAGCTGGGTAGTCATTGTAAAGCTTATTTAATGCTTTTACATATCTTTGCATTCCTCTGTGCTGTTCATACTCCAAATCACTCCAGCTAAGACTTACTGCTTCATTCCATTCATGGTCCTGTGCAAATTCCTGACCCATAAATAACAATTTCTTTCCTGGATGTCCATACATAAATCCATAAGCAGTACGCAAGTTTGCAAATTGTTCATCACGATTTCCTGGCATTTTATTTAACAAAGTACCTTTTCCATGTACCACTTCATCATGAGACAATGCCTGAATAAAGTTTTCACTATAAGCATACATCATACTAAATGTCAGTTTGTTGAAATCGTAATGTCTTGATTCTGGTGGACAATGCATAAACTGTAAAAAGTCATTCATCCATCCCATATCCCACTTAAACAAGAAACCTAATCCATCCATAGATGCAGGTGCTGTTACTCCTGCCCATGCTGTAGATTCCTCTGCAATCATCAAGGCACCTGGATCTCTCTCTTCTAATACTTCATTCATATGTCTAAATAATGCAATTGCATCCGTATTTTCACGTCCGCCATGTGCATTTGGAAGCCACTGTCCATCTTCCTTTCCATAATCAAGATATAACATGGACGCTACTGCATCTACGCGCAACCCATCAATATGAAATTTTTCAATCCAGTACAGTGCATTTGCAATTAGGAAATTTTCCACCTGTTTCTGTGCATAATTGAAGATCAATGTTCCCCAGTGTGGATGTTCTCCTCTTCTCTTATCTGGATGTTCATATAATGGAAGTCCGTCAAACTTTGCTAATCCATGAGCATCTCTCGGAAAATGTGCAGGTACCCAGTCTAATATAACCGCGATTCCTCTACTATGCATGTAATCTACAAAATACATAAAATCATCCGGATCTCCATAGCGTTTTGTTGGAGCATAGTATCCTGTTACCTGATATCCCCAAGAACCATCAAATGGATGCTCTGCAAGACCGATAATCTCAATATGTGTGTATCCCATATCTACCACATAGTCTCCAAGCTGCTCTGCGAGTTCACGATAATTGTAAAATCCGTTATCTGAATCTTCTTCTTTTTTCTTCCATGAACCAAGATGTACTTCATAAATAGAAATTGGCTCTTTTCTGCAAGAAAGACGATCTTTTGCACGACGTTTCTTCATCCATGTCGCATCCGTCCATTTGTAATCACGAATATCAGCAACCATTGATGCGGTCTCTGGGCGAAGCTGTGCAGACGTTGCATACGGATCTGCCTTGTGTAAAATTTCCCCTTCTCTTGTAAGAATCTGATACTTATAAATATCTCCCGATTTCACTCCCGGAATAAACAACTCATACACACCTGATGTCTCTAACATATTCATCTGATGTACTCTTCCATCCCAAAGGTTAAAATCTCCCACAACACTGACACGTCTTGCATGAGGTGCCCAAACGGCAAAGTAAGTACCATCTACACCATCAATTGTCATTGGATGTGCACCTAATTTTTCATAAATTTCGTAATGTTTTCCCTCTCCAAACAAATAGCAGTCCATCTCTGAAATTTGTGGTGCAAAACTATATGGATCTTCGATTTCAATTACAGTACCATCTCCATAAGTTACCACATAAGTATATTTAGTATATTTTTCCTTATCCAGATATAATGCAAAAAAACCTCTATCATTGATTTTCTCCATATCATCTACTAATTTTCCATTTTTACTTTTAATCTGGACCGCTGTTGCATCTGGACGAAATGCAGTAATCACCTGCCCACCTTCATATTCGTGAATACCCAATAACTGCTTTGGTGCATTAATCTTACAATCCACTAATTCATCATACAAAGTCCAGTTAATCCAATTTTGCAACTTCTCATTCATGCTAAAATCCTCCTTTATCTCATATCCATATATAACTCTACCTATTCAACCACACATACTTATTTATAAATGTCTGAATACACAATAAATTCTTTGATTGAACCTCTTTATTCTTTTATCAATGCCTTTTTAAAAAAGGAACAAGTTTCCTTTACTAATGTCCTTAATACCTTTTCCGATTTTAATTCACCACGTTCAAAATAAACCAACATATACATATTGATCATTCCGGTATAACTAATGGCAAAATATTCTTCCCTGCCCCTTAGTTCCACCTGTTGCTTTGAATGCTTTTCAAAAAACGCAGTCATTAATTTAATCAATCTGGATATATATGGCTTTGCCAATCGAAATGCTTCATTGTCTTTTGCAGATGAAAACAGACTGACAAGCATTAAATAAAATTCCATATCATCTACCGCACACCAGACATATACCTCCGTAACCTGATAAAGCATATCCTCAAAATCTCCGTCCTGTTCCGTAATGTCTCCAATTCGATGCAGTAGCCGCTCGCCACCTTCTTCCAGTAAACATTCCAACAATCCCTGCTTGCTTTTAAAGTAATAATACATAGTAGGTTTTGTGATTCCTGCCGTATTTACAATTTCCTGTACCCCGACAGCATCATATCCTTTTTCAAAAAATAAATGCTGCGCACATGCTAAAATCTTTTGTCGATTTGAACCATCCTGCATCATGTCCGCTATGTATCCCTCGCTTTCTACACTTCTTAGATACGTTTTCTACAGACAGTATACCAATCGGTATATAGATGTGTCAAGATATTTTTTCACATTTTGCAATTTTATTTTCAAACTTTCGCTTTTGTGTATCTCTTGTTTTTATTTTTCACATTCTCAGTTCAATCATTCCTAATTGCCTACTTGCTACTATTGAAAAAACTGTTTATAATGATGTTGGGTCAAAAGATGCCCTATGGATTTTGGCATCTTAATTATAATAAAGCTTATGAATATTTGGACAAGTATATACATGGAGTAGTATACTTAATTTAAAATTGTAATGGTTCATCCAAGAACATTGATTCACACTCGGCTGAACTGTTACGCAAAATCTGGAGGTTAAAATAAAAATGAAAAAGAAATCATTTCGGGCATTTTTTGCCTTGCTATTAACTGCTTTTGTTTCTATACAACCAATGGATAGCACCGCTTGGGCTGCAACTCAGAAGAACACAATCAAGGCAGAAAACACATCACAATCCACCCCTAATCCTTTTGATATTACAGATGGCTCCAGTGATATTACCTGGCCATCTGGTCCAAAAGAAAAAAAACTCACCTCTGATTCCGCTATTTTGATGGATGCAGATTCTGGTCTTATTCTCTACAATAAGAATATGACAAAGAAACATTATCCTGCCAGTATCACAAAAATTTTGACAACTTTATTAGTAGCAGAAAATTGTAGTTTGGACGAAACTGTTACCTTTACTAAAAAAGAAGTCACAAATCTGGAATATGGTGCTAGTAATATCGAAACACAAGTTGGAGAAAAACTTAGCATTGAGCAATGTCTCTATGGTATTATGCTAGCCTCTGCCAACGAAGTTTGCAACGGTGTAGCAGATTATGTATCTGGCAGTATTCCCGCATTTGCAGACCTTATGAATAAGAGAGCCAATAGCCTTGGTTGTGTAAATACACATTTTTCCAATCCAAACGGTCTTCACAGTGACGATCATTATACTTGTGCTTATGATATGGCACTAATTAGTCGTGCAGCTATACAAAACCCTGTATTTAAAAAAGTAGCAGGTACAAAAAGCACCTATCTGGATGCAACAAACAAACATGCCGCACGTTCTTTAACAAATCATCATAACATGCTTTACCCTTATTCTACTTCTCAATTTCTTTATGATGATTGTATTGGTGGAAAGACTGGTTACACTTCTGCCGCACAAAGTACACTGGTTACTTTTGCAGAGAGAGATGGTATGACACTGATTTGCGTTGTTATGAAAGGAGCAAGCTCCAAGACAAATATTAAAAGTAATATTTATACTGATACGATCTCCTTACTGGAATACGGATTCAACAATTATCAGGTACATGAACTTTCCAATCCGTCCACTACCTCTTCAGAAGAAACACCTTTCTTCACACAATTTGATTCTATTTTAGATTTTGAAAATGCACCTTTGCAGACAAGCGGAAATGGAAAGATTATCCTTCCAAATTCGGTAAAAAGTTCAGAGGCGGTTCAGAAAGTAGCTTTTTCTGATACGAAAGAACAAGACGGAAAGCATAAGATTGGTGATGTATCCTATACCTATGGTAACAAAACAGTAGGCGATACAACTATTTATTTTGAACCAGATACCCTTGACAATCAATTGATTACTTCAGACGATATTACTTATACGAAAAAAACCAATATTGCAGGTAAGACTGCTACAAGAAATCACTTTATTCGCATGATTATAATTGGAGTTTGTGCTGTATTGGTTACTCTATTTGTCCTTGTTTATATTTTTGTTATTCTGGGAAGAAGAAAAAGATTAGACCGAACTTATCGAAGAAACCGTAAAAGATAGAAAGAGGGTTCCGCTTAAAGCGGAACCCTTTTTTTTATTTGGCAACTGCTACTCCTATATAATAAGAATATTCTCCATAAACTTTCTTTCCATCTACTGTTTTATATGCTCGAACTTTATAATAATAACTTTTACCCTTTTTCAATTTTGTATTTGTAAAAGACGTTGTCGTTGCTTTTGTAACCGTTTTTATTTTTTTATATTTTCCAAAATATCCTTCTGCACGATATATTTCATAGCCTGTAACGCCAGATACCTTTTTCCATTTCAAAAGAACTTTTTTCCCTTTTTTATTTGTTACAGAAGATAATGTTACACGGTTGATTGGAGTAACCATCGTCTTAATTGCCGAATCCGTTCCCTTATATACCGTTCCATCAATTTTCATATTGGCAACAACTTTGTAATAGTATACTTTTCCGTTTGTTTTTACCTTTTCGTCATAATAATAGTTATCTGTAATAGATGCAATTACTGTATAGGTACCATTTTTAGAAGTCGCACGATATAATGTATAACTTTCTGCGGATGCCACCCCTGTCCAATATATCTTTACAGAATTACTATAGGTCCACTCTGCCTTGATGCCTTTTACAATCAACGCTTTTGCCTCTTCTATTTCTGTTTGTTTTTGCTTGTCATAAACAGCCTGTAAATCATTTGTTGCAACGGTTCGATATCCATTCCAATTATTTGTCCAACGAAGTGTATCGACATCATAGTAAATACAGAACTTTTCTCTTGTCTCACTAAATACATCATTTTCAAAAGACACAGGTGCATTTCCTTTAAAATAAGCTCCCCTAAGTCTAGTACATTGATAAAATGCTCTCCAACCTACACTTGTAACACTCTGTCCAATCATTACTTTACTCAAAGAAGTACAACCACGAAATGCTTCCCCAGCTATCGTAGTAACGCTCTTTCCAATTAGAGCCTCCTCCAAAGAAGTACAACCATAAAATGCCCCACTTCCAATTGTAGTAACACTGTCTGGAATTTCCACTTTTTTCAAACTAATACATCTTTCAAAGGCATTAGATGAAATCGTAGTGAGACTATCTCCAAATAAAACTGTTGCTAAAGCACTGTCTCCACTAAAAGCATTTGACCCAATTGTAGTCAATTTTCCTTTTAAAACAGCGGATTTTAGAGAGATACAATCTGTAAATGCATAACTATCAATATTGGTCACTCCCTCAGGCAATGTTATTTTTTGTAAAGAAGCACATCCACTAAAAGCTTTCCAACCAATATTGGTAAGATTTTTGGATAACGTAACCTCTTTTAAACCAGTGCATCCTCTTAATGCCTCACTTTCAATCGCTGCTACATTATCACCAAAATCTATCTTTTCAATCCCTGTACAATCTTTAAATGCATATTCTCCCACATATGACACACTATTTGGAAGTTTTATTCCAGTTAAACTAACACACCCTTCAAACGTTCCATCTGAAATTTGTGACAGTTTTTCATTTAATTGCAGTTGTGATAAACTTTTGCAGTTATGAAATGCGGAAGCTTCTATCGTTGCTGTTTGTTCTCCTAATACAACCTTCTGTAAGTTCGTACAATTTTCAAAAGCATACCTCTCTACTTTTTGCACAGTATCAGGCAATACTACAGACAATAAATTTTGGCAACTATCAAACGTTCTATAACCGATATCTGTCAAATTCATACCAAAGGAAACCTCTGTCAAATTCGTACAACCTGCAAATGCTCGTTCTCCCAATGTTGCTACATTATTTCCAAGAGTAAGCTTTGTCAAGTTTACATCATTCTGAAATGCACTCGTTCCAATTTTAGTTACCTGATCTCCTATTACCACTTCCGTCAGATTACTACAACCATAAAAAGCAGAATCACCTACTGTAATTACACTTTCCGGAATCGTGAGCGTTGTTAAATTGGCACAATTAGCAAATACATCACTTTCTAATGTCTCCAATCCATTTCCCCAGATAATTTCTTTTAGATTTTTACAATCAGAAAATGCCCCTCTTTCAAGAGTTGTCACAGAGTTTGATAAATGAATTGTCTTTAGATTTCCGTTGGAAGAAAATGCATATCTCCCGATATTTTTTACATTTTTTCCAATTTGCACGCTTACAAGCTGTCCATTTGCATAAAATGCTTTTTCCCCAATCCTTGTAACCGGTAAGCCATCAATTGTATCAGGAACTATAACACTTGTATCACTTCCAGTATATTTTGTAATTGTTACCTCTTTGTTGTTTTCCTTGGTGTTAACTTCATACTCAAAATCTTCATATGTATTGGTTGTTGCCGCATATACCTGAGTTGGAATCATCTGTTTGGCAATTCCATTGCCCTCCAACATTGCAACCGCACCCAATACCGCCACTCCGGTACCAAGAAGTATCCCTTTTCCCCTTTTTGTTCTCATAAGCACATTCTCCTTTGCATATAATTATATTTTTACTTTCCCCATTATAACACCCAGAATACCTCACTCACAATGTTTTCTTTAAACTTTTTCTAAGACTTCCTTATAGAAGAACAAGGTGGACAAGTCCACATCTACTCTGTGCGCTATTTTACTAAACTCGTACCTCGTTAAGTAAAATATGTGTGTGCACATCCCGCGGTGCGTTTTACTCTATAGGATACACTTTCCCATAGAGCGAAAAAGCCTGCTTGTTTTTCTACTATATGCGAAAAACAAAACAGGCTACTGTTCTTATTCTATTCTTTTACCATCCCTGATCTGCAACTGGTGCTACATAATTATTGGAAAACATAATTTGTTTTGAAATATCAAATGGTACCAATGCACCTGTTGGAGGCGTATTTAATGAGACATTATCCGTCGGAATCCATACTTTTGCTGTCTTATTCCATCGGAATCCGATACGAATTCCTTGCCAATGCTCAACTGGAATTTTCTCCCCTCCAGCAGTTTCCTGACTTTCTGTATATCTCTGTGGGCATACCGTTATATATCCATTGCTAATATCACCACAATATACATATTCGTCCATTACAATTTTCCATTTTGTTTTATCCTGCAAACCACCCTCCGGCGTATAATTGTTATATGGTGTTGCTCCTTTTAAATATGCTCTAGATGCAAAACTTGATACCGTAACAGCCGTACCGTCTGTTGTCAATATTTTTTTCATTCCATAATCACGTAATTTCTGCTTTTGTGGAATGCTTAATTGATATGCCTCTCCACTTAATGCACCTGCACCATTCATCAAATCATTTAACATGGCATAAGTTACGCTACTGTAATCCGATAATCCCTTATATTCATAATTATCTAATGCAACCACATACAATGCTCCAATTACATATGGATCATCACAATTTTTAATTACATATTGTACTTGTTCCTGTGTGGTTGGCCATGGATTAAAACTTACATATTTTCTTGTCAATTCCGCTGGAAAATTCTCTGTTTCCCCTGTTTCCTCGTTTTTCTTAGAATATGCTCCCTGGAATTTTTCCTCTGTTACAGTCCATTCCACTTTACTTTCTGTTACTGGTGAAACCGTTGGTTGTATACTTGGTGTTGCTGTTACCTGCGCTGTTGGTTCCGCACTTGGTGTCTGCGTCACTTGTGCCGTTGGCTCTGTACTTGGTGTCTGCGTCACTTGTGCCGTTGGCTCTGTACTTGGTGCCTGCGTCACTTGCGCCGTTGGCTCTGTACTTGGTGTCTGTGTCACTTGTGCCGTTGGCTCTGTACTTGGTGCCTGTGTCACCTGTGCTGTTGGCTCTGTGCCTGGTGTCTGTGTCGGTGCAACGGTTGGACTTTTGCTTACCATTGGTTTTTCCGCAATTTTAATATTACATTTACCAATATAATTCTTTTTCCCAATTTTTACCTTCGCAGATACTACCACAGACCCCTTTTTCTTCATTGTAATCTTGGCAGTTTTTCCTTTATTGGAAGTCTTAATAGTCACATATCCTTTTTTAGATGCCGACCATTTTACCGTTCCTGTCTTTTCTTTTTTATTTTTTGCAACCGTTGCTTTTAAAGTAATTGTCTTTCCTACAACCGATGCCTTTTTCGTTGCATTTAATTTTATGCCACTTTTTGCCGCCTGTATCATATCTACTCCGGCAAAACTTGTAGCTGTCAATGTTGCCGCCATAATAATTGCTACAATTTTTTTCATTTTATTTTCCTCCCAAACTTCTATTATGTACTCTCGGAGTCTCTTTGTGCCTGATTTTGCGAAATGATTTTTTGTCAGATATGCACAAATTTATGAGGCGTACGTGGAGCGTACGTTAATTAAATTTGTGTGTAACTGGCGGAAAATCAGCCGCAAAAGTGGGTGCAAGGGAGCTTCCGAGAGTACATCTACTATATGCTCTTGAAACCTACAAAATATTTATTCCTGCTTGTGAAGCATACTCAGCTATATACGACCCTTGCGGTGCCTCAATTGTCATCTCTTCTGAACAATCAAAAAATGCAAATGCTTCTATTTCTTTAATTCCTGCTGTTGCTTTTAAATTTTTTAAATTTACACAACTAGCAAAAGCCCATGCTTCTATTTTTGCAACACTCTCTGGTATAACCACATTATCTAATGATGCGCACTCCCAAAAACATGCATTAGGAATTACCTCCAATTGTTCGGAAAGTTTTGCAGATTTTAATGCTTTACATCCGGTAAACACTCCATTCCCTAACGTCTTTACACTATCTGGTAAACAAATTTCCTGTAATGCAGAACAAAACGCAAATGCGGTTTCTCCAATTTCTCTTACCTGCTCCTTCATGAAAACATTGGTTAATTGTTCGCAACCACCAAACGCACCTTCACCTATAACTTTTACTCCCTGTGGCAAATCTACACATTCCAATCCTGCACCTGAAAACGCTTCTCGTCCAATTTCCTCTAAGGAATTTGGCATACTAAGCTGCTTCAATGCCTTACATTCTGCAAAGGCAGTATTGTCTATTTTGACAACTTCATCTGGTAATATGACACATTCCAGTGCCTTACAATCTTCAAACAATCCAGACGGAATGTTTTGTATTCCTTTGGGAATAGTGGCACTCTTTAACGCAATACATTTAGAAAACACACTACTCTCCAATTCCACTATACTCTCTGGTAACGTTATCTCTGACAAAGAACTACATTCAGAAAATGCACCCGTTCCAATCCGTTTTACCCCCGTCGGTATTACAACTTTTGTCAGTGCCGTACACCCACTAAATGTAGAAGATGCAATTTCCGTAATTCCTTCTGGTAATTTGATTACCTTTAATGCTTCGCATTTGGAAAACGCACCTGTCCCAATTTCTATAATTTCCTCTGGCAGTACAATTTCGGTTAGATTTTTACAATCTGAAAAAGCATTTTTTCCAATTGCAATGATTTTTTTCCCATCTAATTCACTTGGGACCTTTATTTTTGTAGCATCTCCTTTATAAATGCACCTTGTTATTTCAACACCGCCCTCTGCTTCGGAATATGTAAAATCACCTTTTTCTAAAACAACTGCATCTATAATCTCCATCTGTGGTACTTTTGTCACCGTTGGACCCTGCGTTATGTCAGGTAATTGACTTTGTACCGGCTGTTTTGTTACTTCCGCCGTTGGTACTGCGGTTCCTTCCAATGTAGGTGTTACCGTAGTTCCCGGTGCTACCGTAACACCTGGTATTGCCGTAGGACCTTGTGTGGGAGCAACTGTTGTCTGTGGTTTCTGTGTCTCCACAACCTTTGGTGTTTCCGTTACAGTTGGCACATTTGTACTGACCGGTTTTGCTCCAATTTTAATTTTACATTTACTTGAATAGTTCTTTTTTCCGACCTTCACCTTTGCAGACACAACCACCGTACCCTTTTTCTTCAATGTTACCCTTGCTGTTTTTCCCTTGTTGGAAGTTTTAATTGACACGTAACCTTTTTGTGAAACCGTCCATTTTACTTTTCCAACTTTTTCACTTTTCTTCTTGGTAACAGTTGCCTTTAAGGTAATTGTTTTTCCTACAATAGCTGACTTCGTCACAGCATTTAATTTTATTCCACTCTTTGCCGCCTGCGAAATCATCGTATTTCCCATAGATGTAACAACCAATGCTCCCATTAATAAACACGCTGCTACTTTTTTCATACTCCTATTCTCCTCTCGCTTTTTGTTATACCTCTTCATTTTAGCATTTTCCATTTTTTTACACATCCCCAATTTAGGGGATATAGAATAGTGAGTAAGCACATATGGGGCACATCCCTTAACGCTGAAATCTTAGTATTGCGGTAATACCAGGCGCTTTCCAATTGCCAATATTGCTAGTTCTGCTTTTGATTTACATCCTGTTTTTTCTTTTAAATGCCTTAAATGATCATTTACAGTATCCGCTGTTATTCCCATTTGCTCCGCAATTGCCTTAGTAGATATTAACTTTACAAGCCAATATAAAACTTCCATTTCTTTTGGAGTAAATTCATAACTGCTTCCATATCCAATTGTGACTTCGGGTGTACATTCCGGATAAATATGTTTCCCCTCCATCGTCCAATCCATAACTAGCAATAGTTCCTCTTTACTTGCATCCTTATACCAAAAACTATCCGCCCCCGCTTGTTTTGCTTTTTCAATAAATCGGTATTCCGGTGCAGACGTTACAATAATAATTTTAATGACAGGAAAACGTTTTTTTACAATTTGGGCAGCCTCTAATCCACTGGAATCACAGGCTGTACATACATCCATAAGAATTAAATCCACTTTTTTTCCCATACAAAACAGTTCCGTATTTGCTGCATCGCTAATCGTTCCAACCAAGCAATACCTGTCCGTTACTTCCGCTATATACTGGCAAAATGCCTCCACTGCCATACGTTCATCTTCTACTATTAACACATTTTTCATACCAATCTCCCACTTCTTATTTGCCTGTCATTGCCACAAGAGTTCTAATTCTACTGTAAATTCAGGTCGTAATTGAAACGTTATACTTCCACCACTTTCCTGAATCTTTTTTCGCAGTGATGATAGTCCTCCCCCCTCTTTTATTTGACGATCTGGAGAAGTTCCATTGTTTGTTATCGTTACCTGACAAGTATTACCCTTTTGTATTTGCACATACAATTCATCTGCATTTCCATGTCGTATTGCATTAATCAGACATTCCCGCATTGCATACACAACAAGACTCCTGGTCTTTTTCAACAAAGGAATTTCTCCATCTACCTTAATCGTTATTCCAAGCATGTTCGCTACCTGCACTAACTCAGCATATGGTTCTACTTCATTTATCTGATTTGCCGCACCAACAAGTGCATCTGTAACATTTTCTATGTTTTGTAATACCTGTTTGTTTTCTTTTTCTAAACAATTTCCCTGATAAATTTTTCTTACAGCCTGCAAACAGGCACCTACACTATTATGTAGTTGCATTTTCATAGCAAGAATCTCTTCTTCTCTTGTAATCGCTGTTACATTATCTATAACGTGTGTTAAAGCTTCTACAGCTTCCTTCTCTGCCTGGTTATTTTCCTCCAACACTTTATTTTTATAAAATAATTCTGTTACATTTGATGCAATATATTCGGTACAAGAATAAAATGGAGAAAGAGAAACGTTTCTTTTTGCAAACTTCCAAACACTTTGATTCGGAAAATGAAATAACTTCTCCTCTCTCCGTACTCCGTTAAGATTTATATTTTCCTTTATAATATGTAACAAATCCTGCTCTATCTGCAACTCTTGTCCGGTCATTTCATAATACAGTTGATACATTTGCCGATTACACAAAATAATCCTGCCGGTACTATGAAAAAAACAAATTCCACTGGGCAAATTATCAAAACTCTCCTTTACCACCTGCCGTTTTATCAGCCAATTCTGCAACTTTTTTCTCATACAATATCTCCCCTATATCTGCTCTATTTTAGTCAATGATATTTGTAATCCACTTCGCTACTTGCTCATATAAAATCGGCACTGCGTGCCTTACGAGATACGGTGCTTAAACCCCGCACCTCATTTAGGAGTGCCCACCGCCTCCTAAAGGCAGTGGGTACTCTTGAACTTTTATAAAGTCCATTTCAAACTTTGTCAAATCCATCGGACAACTTATATACATTTTTAATAATAATTTCCCTTGGTTTCGAATAACAGATACAAGTATTTTACTTGTACATTCCATGACACTCTCTATTATCCTCTGAAACGCAGTGTAACATTGGGTTATTTCTTCATAAGATACGGTTCCATTTAAATCAAATTGCAGACTACAATCTATTCCACCAAGTTGCAAATTGCTAAGAGTTTCCTGCAAACAATATGCCAACTCCTGTGCTGGAATCTTTTTATTTTCCTCCGCAATAAATATCAGGTTATTTCTCCTCTTAATGTATGCCAGTAACACCGCTATGTGCCATAGGATTGCATCTTTTCTTTCGGAATTTTGTTGCTGTGATTGTTCTGCAGCAACACTGTTTTTTAGCTTCTTTGTCCAAAATCTCAATTGCTGTATTTGTTCCTGCGTTTCTTCCTGTATTTTATTATATAATCTGTTTTTTTCTTTTAATTTTTCCTTTTTATACCTTGTTTCATATTCCTTTTGTAATACAAGCTGCCGATTTCGTATGCCCTCTTTTACTTCCTCCAGCTTTTGCTTTGCTAAAAGAAGTTCGCTAACATCCTCCTCCCAAATGATATGTCCTCCAGTGATTTTTGCGCTTAACAAACGATACTTTTCATCCAAAAAAACAATTTCCCGCTCTGCCTGTTTCATTTGATTCCTTTCAATATCACTGGCATCCTCAGAAGCAAGATATGTTCTATACTCCTCATCCACAATTCTTGCTTGAATGCCACATTTACGAAACAATTCCCTATCATAACGATTCGAACGTATTAACCAGCATTGTATGCATCCTTCTATTGTCGCAACAATCATCAAACACATCCACACAGTAAAATCAGATCGCGTTTGCTTGAAAATATTCTTCCATGCAATATCCCATATAATATAAAGTATAATAAAAAATATAGGAAGCAACGGAAGCCATAATCGCTTTTTACTATAAGGGATCCGACATTTCTTTATTAAATGTGCAAAAATTGCCAAACTTAATACTCCAACCCAGCCTAATACAGCATAGTATCCCCAGCCACGAACATAGCTTTTATCCGTCCACACACAATCCGATGGAAACGCAAAAACAAATTGATGAAAATCATTTGTCAAAACGAACAAAAGCAATAACATGGAAGGTATCCATAACCACTTCAAACGCTTTTTTACCTGCCACCGCTCCACACTTCCCAGCAAAAAAGTCATAAGAAATAGCAATGTTGGAATTACCAGTATAGGGACATAATACAGATACCACAGTGCCCGTAACACTCTTGGTGTCGTAACAAAATAAAATTTACAAGTGCGAATCAACATCCAAAATAGGATTACACCTGCTACTGCCAACAAAAGGCACCTGTCATATTTATGAAGAATTCTTCTTTCAATAGAGATTGCCCAAACAGAAAACATGACTATATAAATAATGCTTCGAAATAAACCGTATGCAACTCCAATACTCCCTCCATAAATACACTTCCATCCCAACTCCAACAAAAAAACAAGTAAAACAAAACTAATTGCAAGTATTTTTTTTCTCTTATTTATTGATTCTGTCATAACTTTTCCTGTAACTATTCAGAACCCTCCTCATAATATTTTTTTTATCCACTACTATGATAAAAGTAAACCCAAATTCTGACAAGCGTAATTTTAAAATCTTTGTAACAGTTCATCCTCCCTTTTTTTCTTGCATAATTTTTATTCTTCTTGGAAAAACTTAACTATGCTATTACTTATTTGCCCCCAGTATCGTTTTGTTTATTATAATGAAAAAATAATTGTCATAAGGAGGTTCGCTTTGAAACTAAAATCAGGAAACTTAAAAGAAAATATGGCCATGTTCCAAGATTACTTTTATCTACAGGATAACTTTGATATGATTTCCCGTTTCATAGAAATCGGTGGAAAAAATGCCTGCATTTATTGCTTGGATGGCTTTACAAAAGACGAAATTTTACAAAAACTATTGCAATATTTTATGGATCTAAAACCAGAGGATATGCCTTCCAATGCAGCTGGCATGTGTAAAAAAATATTTCCTTATACGGAAGTATCCTGTCAAGATCAAATGGATGCAATTTCAACCTCATTATTATCCGGTATGACCATTCTATTGGTTGATGGATACGAACAGGCAATTTCTATTGATTGCCGCACCTATCCAGGACGAAGTGTAGATGAACCGGAAAAGGATAAGGTCATGCGTGGTTCCAGAGATGGATTTGTAGAAACACTCGTCTTTAATACAGCTTTGATCCGCAGGCGAATCCGTAACCCCAACTTAACAATGGAAATTTTTTCTGTGGGAACTATTTCCAAAACCGATGTAGTAATCAGCTATTATAAAGGCCGTGTGGATTCAAAAATGTTAAAGGACTTACGCAAACGATTAAAAGAAATAAACATTGATTCCCTTACCATGAATCAGGAAAGTCTGGCAGAATGCCTTTATCATCAACCATGGATCAATCCATTTCCAAAGTTTAAATTTTCAGAACGCCCGGATACTGCCACAGCCGCAATTTTAGAAGGAAATATTGTTATATTGGTAGACAACTCCCCTGCCGCAATGATCATTCCTACTTCTATTTTTGATATTATTGAAGAGGCAGATGACTACTACTTTCCACCTGTTACCGGAACCTATTTGCGATTGTCCCGTCTTATTATAAATATTGTAGCATTACTCTTAATTCCTACTTTTTTATTATTGATGAATCATCCAAACTGGGTTCCGCCTCGATTGGAATTTATTAATTTTGCAGAAACGGTTTATGTCCCCGCTTTCATTCAATTTCTCATTTTAGAGTTTGCCATTGATGGATTACGACTGGCAGCTTTAAACACACCAAGTATGCTAAGCACACCTCTTAGCGTGGTTGCCGGTATTGTTTTAGGTGATTTTACAGTAAGTTCCGGTTGGTTCAACGCCGAATGTATGCTTTATATGGCATTTGTAGCTATTGCCACCTATTCACAGGCAAGTTTTGAGCTTGGTTATGCACTAAAATTTATGCGTATTATTTTAATTTTATTGGTACAATTTGGAGGCATTTATGGCTACATCGGAGGCATTCTTTTTGTTATTTTTGTAATCTGTCGAAACAAAACAATTTCAGGTAAAAGTTATATATATCCATTTATCCCATTTCATTGGAAAGCACTGCTTCGCAACTTCTGTCGTGTCAGTCTTCCAACCAGTGAAAAACGGTAGGTATCTTTTTTGCCCTTTTTGTGATAAAATAAATTTAATTGAGAAAAAATCATAGTGGGATACGGGGTCAAAAAATATTTTGACCCTTGTATCATTATGATGCCAAGGTCAAAAGCCTAAAAACACAATGTATTTACACAAGATTAATTTTATGATCCACAAAACAGGAAAATTGTTACTATTTTTTATACGAGGGGGATGCTTATGAAACGAGAAAGTAAGTGTATTATTCTGGGAATTTGTTGTGTCGGAGTTCTTTTAGAAGAATTTTATTTCTTTCAGGTATATCAAAATCAGGTACCTGTTATAGCTATCGGAATGGGGGTTCTGTTAATTTTATCCTATCTTCTTTTTTCTAATTTATTTTCACTACGTGAGGAATGGAATTTAGAAAGAAATCAAACACAGGAAGAACAATTAAAAAAACAGACTGCTTTATTAGAACAACTGCTTTCTAACACATCAAATACAACCACAGATACATCTAAACAAGAACTAGACAGTGTAGAAACATTAGAAAAAGCAATTTATGTTGCAGTGCAAAAAAATACAAAAACTATGCAGGAAAGTTTGGAACAATTAGATCAGCATTTAGCCGGAGACTTTGAAAATGTGGTTACACAAATTCAACAGACAGGGGAACGCAATGCTAAAGTTTCTGTAAAATACGGACGTGAAAACACAAAAAGTCTTATGGTTTTCCAACAGAAAGCCTATGACAATGTAGTGCTTGGTATGGAAGAACTGGCAAATGAATTTTCTGCTTCCTTACAAAAAACACAAGAAAAATTAGACATAATTATAAATGCTATGGCTGAGGGTTCCATTACAATTCCAGCCACTGATAGCCTTTCAACAACTACAGTACCAGAGGCTACCACATCTATTGAAGAAACCCAAGAAGCAACGACTACCTCTAAAGCAGTACAGGCGGAGACTTCAGAAACATACATAGACACAGATAACACTTCCGAAGAAGAAATTCCTTCTACTGACAATATATCGGAAGCTTCTCCTGTCGAAGATACTTCTTCTTCCGACAGTGATGACCCTAACCATGTTATGACTCCTGAGGAGATTGCTGCTTTAGTTGCTGGTAATAATGAGCCTTCTCCTTCTGAAGATGATACTCCTTCCGTCAATGATGACCCTAACCACGTTATGACTCCTGAGGAGATTGCCGCTTTAGTTGCTGGTAATAATGAGCCTTCTCCTTCTGAGGATGATACTCCTTCTGTCAGTGATGATCCTAACCACGTTATGACTCCTGAGGAGATTGCCGCTTTAGTTGCTGGTAATAATGAACCTTCTCCTTCTGAGGATGACACTCCTTCTGTCAGTGACGACCCTAACCACGTTATGACTCCTGAGGAGATTGCCGCTTTAGTTGCTGGTAATAATGAGCCTTCTCCTTCTGAAGATGATACTCCTTCTGTCAGTGATGACCCTAACCACGTTATGACTCCTGAGGAGATTGCCGCTTTAGTTGCTGGTAATAATGAGCCTTCTCCTTCTGAGGATGACACTCCTTCTGTCAGTGATGACCCTAACCACGTTATGACTCCTGAGGAGATTGCCGCTTTAATTGCTGGTAATAATTAATTTGTATAGAAAGGTTGATTTCACTTGAATTATATTGTATTTGACTTAGAATGGAATCAAGACGCAGAGAAAAAAACAGAAGAACCCAATTTGATTCCATTCGAGATAATAGAAATCGGTGCAGTCAAACTGAATGAAAAACAGGAAATTCTTGATTCCTTTTCTGCATTAATTCAACCCCAAATATATACAGCACTAGACCCAAACGTATCTGAAATCATTCAACATACAATGAAAGAACTTCAGGAAAATGGGAAACCTTTTCCGAAAGTATTAAGAGAATTCCTGCAATGGTGTGGAGAAGATTGCATTTTTTGTACTTGGGGTTCCATGGATTTAGTTGAACTTCAAAGAAACATGAAGTTTTATCACTTCCCTACTCTATCAAGAAAACCATTTTTTTATTATGATGTACAGAGCCTATTTGCAATCTTTTTTGAAGCAGAGAAAAAAATACGAGCACTTTCCTTTGCTGCTGACTTCTTTCATATTACAGAAAAGGAAGAATTTCACTCTGCCATCGGGGATGCAAAATATACAGCAAAAATCTTTCAGAAATTCGACCTGAAGAAAACAAAGAAATATATGGAAATTGACTATTTCAATCCTCCACGAAAAAAAGAGGATGAAATTTATGTCTCCTTCAAAAGCTACGCAAAATATATTTCCATGGAATATAAAAACAGAGAAGTATTGTTGCATGCCAAAAATGTAAAACTTGCCACCTGCCCTGTATGTCAAGAAAATGGAATAAAAAAAATTGATTGGTTTTCTAATAACTCTAAAAATTATTTTGGAGTGTTTCACTGTAAAAAACATGGTTATCTAAAGGGAAAATTGCGAATAAAAAAAAGTGATAATGACCGTTATTTTGCAGTAAAAACCATTAAAATTATTTCAAAAGAAGAAGCGTTGAACTTAAAAAAACAAAAGGAAGACATTCATAATAAAAAGGCAGAAAAAAGACATGCATAATAATTGGATGCATTTTATCTTTATTAGAATTTATACTAATTACATGATGCACCATAAAAAAAAATAGGACTGCTATATATAGGATTGATATCTATTTTTTACTATATCTTTCCATATATTTTAACGCAGTCCTATTTTTATAACTATTATAAAATTGCTGTCACACATTTATTCTTATACTAAAGTGGTTACTCTCCTAGCAAATACCATGTTTTTCTATATTAAGTCAACCGCTTCCTCCATTACTTTCGCAATATCATCATTAATTGTCAAATCCGCCTGACTATCTGCTTTCGTCTTTGTTTTATTTATTTGGATTAAATGTTTTCCTCTAAAATAATTGATTAATCCTGCGGCTGGATATACCACAAGTGAGGTTCCTCCTATAATCAAAGTATCCGCATTGCTAATTGCATGTACAGCACCACGAATTACATTATCATCCAGTCCTTCTTCATATAATACCACATCTGGTCGAACCTCTCCACCACACTTTTCACATTTAGGTACCCCTTGTGCTTGCAAAATATATGCCGCATTATCATAGCGGGTACCACATTGTATACAATAATTTCGATGAACAGAACCATGTAATTCGTATACAACTTTGCTTCCTGCCGCCTGATGAAGTCCATCAATGTTCTGTGTAACAATCGCCTTCAATTTTCCCATTTTTTCTAATTTTACCAGTGCTTCATGGCATGCATTTGGCTTTGCATCTGGATAAATCAAATTTTGCTTATAAAATTCATAAAATTCTTCTGGATGTCTCATAAGAAAGGTATGTGACACCGCCTCTTCTGGAGAAAATTGACGATTTAACTTTTTACTATAAAGCCCATCTGAACTTCTAAAATCTGGAATATTACTGGCTGTACTCACCCCAGCACCACCAAAAAATACAAGATTATTACTTTCTTTTAAATATTCTACCAGCTTAGCTATCTTTTCTTCCATCCGAATGCCCCTCTCTATTCTCATTACTACAAATACTTATACTATTATTATAGCACATTCTTGCTACAATAGGGAGAAATAAGACGATTTGCCTTTCTTTTTAGTAATCAATCCAAATATTGTACATCGCATTATTCAATGAAACAGATATTGTTTATTCTTCTTTTTAACTAATCAACATCTTTCTCATCCACTTTACAAAAGCACATCCAATTAACATGTTTTTGTATTTTAATATTGTAAATCATTCATTTTTGTTGACACAGCGTATAAATATGTGTAGAATTAAATCACAATAACTCGAACGCGTGCGAAATATTGTGAGATTATAAATTTGTTTTTTGTATTTGTGTTTTTCAGAAAACAGGAAACAATTTTTGTACAGTAAAATAGATAATTTTTTCTATCTATTGATAATTTAATCTACAAAACAACAAATAGGAGGAGTTTTATAATGCAAAAGAAATTAGTCAAAAAATGTGGAGTTTTACTAATGGCAGGTATAATATTAGCTTCTGGCATAGGTGTGAATAAAAACTATGCACACGCCCAAAATGTTGGCGGCATTACGGTAAACGCTACTTTATCAGATGGCAGAAAAACAGAAAAAACAACAGGAACTTTAATTGTTTCAAATGGTCCGGCACACGAATTATCAGTCCAAACAAGGATTTATTATCGTTTTGACAAAAAAGCTTACTATCATGAAGAAGGGCCGAAATCATCCTATGCTACCCGCTATTCTGTTACTTCAAGAGCACAACGTACACCGGTTACCGTAGATATGTGTTATGGAAAGTTTAGAGTAAGTTACAATTCCGTAACCTGGGAACCTATCAAAACAATTGGTTCGAAAAAGACTGGCGTAACCTTCATCAAGGAATAAACGTAATAAATAGTAGAAGAATCCTCCATCATTTTTAATGACAGAGGATTCCTTTCAAAAAAGGGGGAATACCACAATGAAACACAAAACACTATGTCTACTATGCATCCTAAGCATATGCGTCCTTTTAAATGGATGTGGCAAAGACAAAATACAATACAAAGATACCTATGTTCCCGGACAGGATTTTCAGTATATGTATTATGGGGAAACTTATGAATTTGGTCTCAGTATGGCAGAAACGGATGATGCGTACTATAAATTGTTGGATGACTACATCTACTATGTGGATAAAAAAACCATGAAAGCCGTTCCTTTGTGTGGAAAATCCGATTGTATGCACGAAAAGGAAAGCTCCTCTCATAGAACAAACTGTAACGCCTACATTCGATCAGAGGATGGCTACATGAACTTATACAAGGACAATCTCTATGTAAGAACTATGGAATATGATAAAGAAGAACAGATTGATTATTCTGCATTTTATGCCATCTCTTTGGATGGTAGTAAACGAAATAAAGTTTGTGAAATAAAAAAAGACACCATAGGTTTTTGGATGATTCATAGAGGCAAACTGTATTATACCGTAAAAGATAAAAACGAACAGGTCTCCCTGAAAGCAATCGACTTAAAAAAGAAGGATTCCCCCAAAACCGTTTATTGTGCAAAAGATATTTTTAACAGTGATCCCGGGGACTTAGTAGCATACGGAAACAACATTTATTTATTTATAGGTGGCTTTTCAAAAAAATTAGATTTTTTGAACGATGCCAATGATGAAGGTGATGATGTAAGCACCAAGGAAAAAAAACAGCAAGAACAGGAAATGTGGCAAAATTACGAAAATAAATGGATCTGTTATAACATTACGAACCAAAAAGTGACAGAACTCTTTTCAAAGCAAAAGGACAACGATGGTGTAACACGTTTTCTTGTTCAGAGAATTGCTTTCTGGCAGGATAAATTATATTTTACGTATTCGGATCTTTTAAAAAAGAAAGATACTGTTATCTGTGAAAGCAATCTGGATGGCTCCGACGAGAAAAAATGGAAAGACATAGATAAAGGGGCTATTTTTACAGCAGATACAAATTACCTGTATGTATATGACACCTGGTCTGAAGCAGTGGAAAAAGGTAAGACACCAACCATGTGGGTTTATGACAAAAATAAAAAACTAGTGGATACTTGTAAACTTCCGGTAGAATTTTGTATCTCTATCCCTCCTTGTAGCAAACAATATTTTTGGCTTAAAGCAGTAGGCGATACAGAGGATGCCCTTGTTTATATGGATAAAAGTAAGATTGGTTCTTTGAAAGGGAAGATGTTAAAGCTAGACACCTGCTACGATATCGCAAGACCAACTTATGATGACATTACCGAAGAAGAGTAACGAACTAAGTTGACAAGGACTTGTTCACTTTATCAAAGAATGGTAGTTGTTCAGAGGATACAAGTCATATACACATAGGGGTGTTTTCTGAACAGTTACAAAAACGAAAGGAAATTCATGATGAAATTAATTACATACGAATTACGCAAGGTGCTAAAAAATAAAAAATTGCTTGCCTTCCTATTTCTATTATTGTTATTTAATCTTTTCACTTTTTTATTTGCACAACAAAATACTGCTCCCTATATGTACCGTAATTATTACAAACAATTTCAAAAAGTCATAAAGGATATAACCTATGATTCCCCCAAAGAGGGCATACAAAAGCTACAAAAGTTTCAGGACTTGACTGCGGACTACCAAGTGCATGATGCATATGCTCAAAAAATATACACCAAAAAGGATGTAGAACAATATCATCAGTCTATAGAAGAAAAGTATGGAAAAAAGGAGTTGGAACTTGCTGAAAAACAAAATAAAAATCTAACGATGCTACAAAGTCAAGCATATTGCTACTATTCCGGTAAGGAAATGGAACAATTGCAGTATCAGATGGACTATGCAAAATTTCAAAAACAGGTAAAAAAGGAACCAACGGATGTTTTGCCTTTTTTAAAAAACAGAAATTTCATAGAACGAGATCAAAAAAAAACATACACTGCTTATAAAAAACTTGGAACCGTTACCTTGAAAAACGGAAACCTATTTACTGCGAAAAAATATTTAAATTATAAATATGACACTATTTTTCTGATTGGTGTTGTGCTGATTCTTGCCATTGGGATATTCCGTCCCGACCAGCAAAAGAAAATGACAGCCTTTTTGAAAACACATAAAAAGGGAAGAGCACCGTTATTACGAGCAAAGCTGTTCTCTCTTGGAATCCTTGTTTTGGGATGCACCCTTTTGATGGAATTCGTTATACTTTCTACTTCACTTTTTTTGTATGGATCTTTTGACGGTTCCATGCCAATCCAGACATTAGACAGCTTTCGAAATTGTACCCTGCCATGGAATCTTGCTCAATTTATAGGTGCAGGTATTTTCGTAAAGTGCGTCTTTGCCTGTGTATTCGGAAGTTTCCTGGCAGCCCTTTTGTTACGATTTGAGAAAAATCGTACGGTATATGCGATTACATTACTATTCCTTGCTCTGGAATGGTCTTTGTATACCACACTTTTGTCCAATGGAACCTTTTCTATTTTTAAATTTGCAAATATATTTCAGGGAACTTATGCATTTCGATTGTTGGGAATTTATGAAAATTGTAACCTATTTTCTTTTGCTGTCAACAAATTTATGATCTTTTGTTTCTTTGTAGCAATTCTATGGATTGGTAGTATGTTGTTTGCTTCTCACTTTTGGAAAGCAACAAGGGAAAGCAAAGAAAAGAAAGCAAAAACAATAAAAAAGACCAAAAGGATCGGAAAGGTTTCTTTGGGACGAAGCGTTCTCCGCATCCATTTTCTGCACGAAAAACGATATCTGCTTTGCATTGGACTGCTCTGTTACGGAATCTACTGTGCCTGTTTCCAAAGTGTATTTGCATCTACCATGCTGACAACACTGACGCAGTCAAACTATGAAAATTGGATCGATAAATACCAAGGAGAGCTTACCGACCAAAAAATCAAAAGTATTGAAAATGATAAGAAAAAATATGACAAATTATGGGATCGTGTTGCAGAACTGGCATCCAAAGACAAGTTATCTTTAAAAGAAAAAGCAGAGCTAGATGCCTTAGATACACAAACGGGTGTCCCTTACGATGCCTTTTGTGAATTTCTGAATCAATATGAAAACATCAAAGCTCGTAAAAATGCTGGAAAGGATGCCAGATTGCTAAATAACTATTGTTGGAGCAGACCATTTACCGGTTTTGCAAAAGAACTAAAAAATATGGGGATTGCCTGTATCGTTTGTATTCTTTTATGTGCCGGATTATTTGAAAATAAAAACAATATGAATGCCTTATTGGAAACGACTAAAAATGGAAGAAAACGGCTGTACCGTCGAAAATATCTGTTGGGGATCGTTTTTGCAATTTTGTCCTGGGCTTGTTGTATCCTTCCGGAATTCTTTCGCTTTATCCGAACAAAACCGGATAACAGCTGGACTGCAGCAACTGGAAACTTAACGATTTTTCAAAATAGTAGTTATGACATTCCAATCTACATAGCAATAGCAGGCATTTACCTGACACAACTTTTCTTGTGTATCCTATGCGCTCTTGTTGTGATGTATTTGGTGGAACGTACAAATAGCAGTTTTTTGGTTATGACATTTACAAGCATATTGATTTTAATTATTTTAGCGCTTCTGTATCATAATAATGCAGGCGTTATCAATACTTGGTTACCTCATAGCACGCACCCACTTCTTCCTTGTTTTGTCGTGTGTAGTGTGTGTACTGTTTTGGGATTGGGGATCATTTTATATTGGGAAAAGGAGTGGAATTATCGATGGAAAAGAAAATGAATGAAAAGATTTTAGAAGTCAAAGAAATAAACAAAGCCTTTTCTAAAGGAACAAAAAAAGCATTACAAAACATAAATCTTCAATTTACACCAGGCATCTATGGTCTATTAGGTCCAAATGGTGCGGGAAAAAGTACCCTTATGCGTATTTTAACAGATGGTCTTAAACCTGATACCGGACAAATCCTGTATCAAGGTAAAGATATTTATAAAATGAAAGAATCCTATCGGGCACTTTTAGGATATATGCCTCAACAACAGGGAATGTATGAAGATTTTACCGCTTTACAATTTATGAAATATATGGCAGCGTTAAAGGGACTTAGCAGTAAAGAAGCCAACAATCAAATATTTGCATTATTAAAACAAGTAAGTTTACAGGAAGCTATGAAAGAAAAGGTTGGTAATTTTTCGGGAGGTATGAAACAACGACTTTTGATTGCTCAGGCACTACTTGGCAATCCGGAAATATTAATTATGGATGAGCCAACTGCAGGTCTTGACCCAAATGAACGAATTCGATTACGAAACTTTATCAGCGAAATTGCAGGAAATAAAATTGTTTTATGCGCCACCCATGTAGTATCTGATATTGAAGGTATTGCAAAAGAGATTATCTTACTGGATCATGGAAACATTTTATGCCAAGGAAGTGTGCAAGATTTATTAACCCAAGTAGAAGGAAAAGTATTTGAATTTCAAATTGAACAGGAAAATGAAAGAGTCTGCCGTCAAAAATATAAGGTAAAAAATATGTGCTTTGACCATGGATCATATAAAGTTCGAGTAATTTCAGACACAATACCAGAAGAAGATTCGTGTATATCTGTCTCCCCTGATTTGGAAGATTTATACTTATATAAAACAACTACATTATAGTTGTACAAAAGAACAGAACCAGCTAAGCAACTGATTCTGTTCTTTTATTTACGCAATCCATAAACACCTTGTAACGCTTCCTTCTCTTCCGCCTCTTACTTACTCTTTTTTTCCTTTTCTTCTTCTGAAACTATTTCTTCCCCACTATTTTCAAGCCACCATGCAAAAATGGTTGCAAGCACTAGCAAAATTCCCATAACACCTGTAAAAACTTTTATTAACATCTGAAAAAAACTCCTCTCTCCATTCCCGAATTACTTCTTAAACTCTTCAATTTCCTTCATTTAATTTTATATTTAGCATTTCATCTGCTATATTTAATGCATGATCTCCTATTCGTTCAAAGTCAGTAAGCATTTCTGAAAATAAAATACTACCTTTATAGGAACAGGTTTCCTGTTGTATTCTCAAAAACATATTGTTTCGATATTCCTGTGTGATGTCATCTATTTTTTGCTCCATACACGCCATTTTGGTATGCCATTCTATGACATCCTTTCCAATATGCGTCAAATGGAAAAATGCCTTATCACAAACGCTCTGCAGATACTCTACTTCCTCTTTGGCTATTTCAGAAAAAGAAGCTTCAATTTCTTCCTTTGTCTTTGAATATCCTGCAATATTCATAGCATGGTCACTGATTCTTTCTATATTGCTGGAAATCGTAAAATAGGAATGAAATACCTTACTGCCTGTCTCCGTATTCTCATGTGGAATAACAGTGGTTATGTATCTGGTAATATCTTTATTTAAGTTATCTATCTCTTCTTCCCTTTCCTCTATTTCCTGAAATGTATCTTCTTTATTATTTGCAAATACATCAAATGCACTATGCACATTTTTTTGTGCCATATTTAACATATACTGCAATTCCTTTTTGGTTTCTTCCAAACTAATAGCCGATTGACCTAGTCCCTCTTTATTGCCTACTCGAATATCAGACAATGCATTCTCTGTCTTTTCCTTTCTCTTTCCATCTGGTAAGATAGCCACAGAAAATTTTGTAATAGCATTTCCAAAAGGCAATAACAGCAATGTAGTAACTACATTAAACAATGTATGTAAATTGGCAATCTGTGCAGGCACATTAGTAGGTGTTATGCCCTGAAGCCATGCAACCAATGGTGTTACGATACATAATACGGTAAATAAAATAGTTCCTATGACGTTAAAAGTAATATGAATAATTGTAGTTCGTTTCGCATTTCGATTTGTTCCTATGGATGCCAACAAAGCTGTGATACAAGTTCCAATATTTTGTCCAAACAACACAAATGCAGCACTATTTAAAGTAATCACTCCACTAGCAGCCAAAGCCTGTAAAATTCCAACCGATGCGGAAGAGGATTGGATCAATGCCGTAAAAACAATTCCTGCTAAAATACCTAAAATAGGATTTTCAAATCTGGTTAGTAAATTGATAAATCCAGCAGACTGTCCCAATGGTTCCATTGCCGTACTCATCATATTCATTCCTATAAAAAGAATACCAAGCCCAGCCAATATACTTCCTATATAATGGCATTTTTCCTTTTTCACAAATACAATAAATACAACTCCTAAAAATGCAACTAACGGTGCAACCGCACTTACATCTAATGCGATGAGCTGTCCTGTTATGGTGGTTCCTATATTAGCACCCATAATAATCCATACAGCCTGGCTCAATGTCATCATACCAGAATTTACAAAGCCAACTACCATAACAGTAGTAGCAGAGGAGGACTGGATTACCGCTGTAATCAAGGCTCCAACAAATACTCCAAGAAAACGGTTCGCAGTTAATTTTTCTAATATCCGCTTCATCTTATTTCCTGCGGCTGCCTCTAATCCCTGGCTCATCATCTGCATTCCATATAAAAAGAGAGCCAATCCTCCAAGCAAACTTATAATATTTGTCAATGACATTTTTCTGTTCCTTTCTTTTTACATATTACTTCTTAACACCTGCTGCTTAACGTGCTATCCTTTCATGATGTAACCTCATTTTCATTTGCATCATTCATACGATAACCAACCCCTAATTCATTTAATATGTAACGATACTCACCTGGCTTTTCACCAAATTTCTTTCTTATATTTGCCATATTTACCTGTAGTTTTTTTACACTCCCTGAGTCTGAATAGCCCCACACCTTTTTTACAATTTCCGCGTAGGTCAGAACCTTTCCCGCATGTACTGCCAATGCTTCCACAATATTGTATTCTGTCTGTGTCAGTCGCACCTCCTTTCCCGCAATAGAAACCCTTCTTGCATCATATTCAATAGTCATATCATCCAGAGAAAATTTCACTCTTGCATTCGAGCCACCTTCCTGTAGACGGCTATTTCTAAGTGTCGCTCGGACTCTTGCCAACAACTCGCTGGTGCCAAACGGCTTTGTCACATAGTCATTCGCTCCCAAATCCAACGCTTCTACTTTATCCCTCTCATCCGTTCTGGCTGATAAAACAATAATTGGTACTTCCGATGTTTGTCGAATTTTTTTTATAATTTCTATTCCATCAATATCTGGCAAGCCCAAATCTAAAATAACCAAATTCGGATGATGGGAACAAAACATAGTCAATCCATTTGTTCCATTATTTGCAAATAAAATTTGATAACCATTTGTTTCAAATGTCATCTTCATGAAATTACAAATATTTTTCTCGTCCTCTATCATTAAAATCTTGTAACTATTCATTTTCATCCATCTCCATATCTAAGGCAAAACGGAAACAACAGCCACCCTCTTTTCTATTCGATGCCGTTATCACACCATCATGCGCCTTTATTATAGAGGCACAAACTGCCAATCCAATTCCCATACTTTTTTTCTGATTATCAATGGGACCTTCCTTTATTTCAAAATAATCTTTAAATATTCCTTTTAATCGTTCCTTTTCAATGCCGCATCCATTGTCCTTGATTTCAAATACAGCTTTGTCACCCATTACATAAACAGACAATTTAATCTCCGTCATTCCAGTAGCATGTTGCATGGCATTTTCCAATATATTGACAATCACCTGTTCAATTAACACCGCATCCATAGGAATACTAATAAATTCCTGTGGAATATCCACTATTATTTTCTGGTCTGGATACGTCTTTTTAAACCGTATCAACACCGAATCTATTAATTCTTCCAATACAGTAGAGGTCTTTGTAATTTTTACTCCCTCATTATCGATTCGGGTAATTGATAAAATATTTTCTACCATTCGCATAAGCCACTGAGAATCCGTACATATTCCATTTGCTAATTGTAAAAGCTGCTGTTCTGATAATTGCTTGTAATTCTCTACAATCGTGGAACCAGAACCGTAAATAGCAGTCAATGGAGTACGAAGATCATGGGAAACCGCCCGCAATAGATTTCCACGCATCTTTTCCTTTTCGCTTTCCATCCGAACCTTTTCCTGCCATTTTAACTGGGTTGTCAATGTACTTGTCATAATCGTAATTATGAGCATAATTACAGCCGAAATAATGTTTTCTGAAATACTAAAATTAAAGGCAAAATAAGGTAACATAAATGCAAAGTTTAATAACAAAACACTCAGCACAGATGCAATGATTCCATATAAAAAACCATCCGTTATCCTAGAAATCAAAAAAATTGCCAATGCCATAATAGCAGGGATTAGGGTACTGGCTCCTAAAAATTCTTCTATTATTAATGAAATAAAAAAGCATATGCCTAAAATAATAATTGTTTTGAGGCTATTTCTTAAACATCTGTAATACTTGTCCATGGCTTCCTCCTAATGTCAAATTATACTATTCTTTTGGTAAAGAAGCAGTAAAGAAAAACCATATAAAAGAGGCTTTCCTGTTAAAATGCAGTACCTCCCTTATATGGTTCTATCTTTACTCTCCTATATTCCATTCACATTTTAAATAAATTGTTCTACTTGCTAATACTGTCATTTGCGCAAGCAGATTTTTTTCTGTTATTACTGGTGCTGGTGACACCGTAGGCTTAGGCTGTTGTTTTATCGTAAATTTCACTTTATTACTTTGTGCAGCCCTATGGGTTTTCGTTGCTTCCACATTTGCCACAACCGTATAGGTTCCTGGCTTAATCGCCTGTTTCACCTGTTTTCCATCCTGATTTTTTATAGTATATGTAACTTTGGCTGTCTTATTTGTGTTCTTCTTTATCGTTATTTTGACTGGTTTGCCATCATACATTTTATCTGCACAGGCGATTTTTATGATACCCTTTTTCATGGTAAATTCATCTACTGTTCCAAATCGGTACTTTTTCCCTTCCAAAAAAGTAAGCACATCATCTAATGCCTCACAATTTGACTTTGAAGTGTTATGAATAAGTGGCAATGCACCTTTATGATAATTTTCTTTAAAATGCTGTAACACATAGTTTTTGCCCGGCTGGTCATTTACATCATAATCGTGATATGCCATACTCCAAAATATTGTTTTATATCCCAAATCCTGACATATTTTTAATGTTCTTTGACTAAATTCTCCCATAGGTGGGCGAAGATACGGATCCATATCATATCCCGTTGCCTGCTTGAAGGCTTTTTCACAACCTCTCAATTCATTTTTAATCTCTGAAGCTGACTTGCTTGGCAAACTAGGATGACTACAAGTATGATTTCCTACAAGATGTCCTTCTTTTTTCATCTGTTTTGCCAGTTCTGGATTACTTGTTACAAATCCCTTTGTCACAAAAAAGATTGCCTTGGCATTGTGCTTTTTCAATATTTTCAAAATCTTTTTCGTATAGCCATTCTCATATCCGCAATCAAAGCTTAAATACATTACATTTTCATTGGTACTTGTATTCATATAATATGCCTGATATTTCTTCAAAGTTATGCCCGCTGGTACACCACCGCCAGCCTTTTCATGATTTTGTTTTCTTTGTATATACCAACCATATTTTGTATTGGAATATGCACTATAATCCTTTTCTTTCTTGGTCGCTGCAATTGCATTTTCTCCCCCCAAAACAGTGCTTTCTACCGAAACACCCAGCAACATGGCAGCTAAAAAAAATGCAGCTATTCTTTTTCCCCTTCTCATTTTACCTTCCCCTTTCTTTTCAAATATTGACATCTCATTTATGACACTTTACTCTGCCTTTTTGACACAAGCATTCTTTTGTTACCTTCATCCACATTTCAAGACTTTAAAATGTTAGAATACTTTCCTGTGTACAAATACTCAACTTCTCAAACCTTATAACAATACTATTATATCCTTTATTTCTTCTTTTTTCTATTGCAAGGTAATGAATGTTTTATTAAATATAAAAAACAAATTGTTACATATTGAAGGCAAGGTGGATGTACCCGATGCGGGTTGCACACTTTTACAACCATCTTCCTTACGCACCTACACCGTACACTATCTTACGAAAACTCGTACCTTGACTTTTTTATAACGAAAAACGGCATAGCCATTGAGACTATGCCGTTTTAGACTGAAACAGTCCTTTATTCTAAATTTAACTTTCTCGTAAGCATGAAATGCGTAATTCCAAAATATAGTGCTATCAAAACAATATCAACTACAAGAGTAATAGCAAAAAATCCATTTGCCATATTCTGTAAAATTTGTATACCATCCTGTATACTAGCAGCCTCATCCAACGCGTTTATTTGATTTTCAAAAGAATTCATTGGAAGGTACATAATGAGCGAAGTGAGGATACCTACTATATAATTTAATCCAATATAGGAAGCCACAGAACCAGCCACTCTATGTTTGCCAAATAGCTGTCCCATTGACATAGAAGCAAACAGACAAAGGATATTTGCAAAAATCTGTAATATTCCCAAAACAAGCACCCATAAAATAATCGTAATCACTTGTGGATATTGCTTCAAAGCTTCTCCAAACTGACTCATTGCTTCACTGATATCAATAAAGTTTACTACACCAGTTCCTATTAAAAAGATAAATAATGCAACTGCCGCTACAACTACTGCTGCCACGATCCATACAAAATAAGTAACTGCTTTTGCTACAATGTGCTGCCACATTTTTACCGGCAAAGTATGTGTCAGGTAGCCCTGATCTTTTAACATATTATTGTAAAAGCGGAAAATCAGCAACAAGATTCCAGCAAACATCATGCCCAACATGGCAACTACATACACCGCAATAAGAATAGCCTTAATGGTTTCAAAAAATTTATTACCCTCTGGCAATTTTAAACTAGCAGATGTCAATATTGACAATAAAACCACTGCCCCAAACAGCAATCCCATTGTTTTTGCTGTTGCTTTAAATTCATGTTTGATTAACTTTTTTAACATCTGAACACCTCCCTAAATAACGCATCAATAGATTTTCCTTCATCTTCTCGAATCGCATCTACTGATTTTTGCAAGACCTTTTCTCCATTTTTTATAAAAATCACTTCATCCAATACATTTTCAATATCTGAAATCAAATGTGTAGAGATAATAACCGATGCCTCTGGATCATAATTTGTAATAATGGTATTTAAAATATAATCTCTGGCTGCTGGGTCTACTCCTCCGATTGGTTCATCTAAAATATAAAGCTTTGCCCTCCTGCTCATCACTAAGATTAACTGTACTTTTTCTTTGGTTCCCTTTGACATATTCTTTAAGCGCTGCTTCATATCAATATTTAAGCTTCTAAACATGCCCAATGCACGTTCTTTATCAAAGTCTTCATAAAAATCCATGAAATAATCCAGTAATTGTGTCGGTGTCATATTATCATCTAAATAGGTTCTCTCAGGAAGGTAGGAAACTACTTTTTTTGTCTCAATACCAATTGGCTGTCCCACAATTTTTATACTTCCACTGGTTGGCTGTAATAAACCATTACACAATTTTATAAAGGTACTTTTTCCACTTCCGTTTGGACCTAAAAGACCAATAATCTTTCCCTTTTCCAAGGTTATGTTTATATTGGATAATGCCTTCTTTTTTCCATAACATTTAGTCAGGTATTCTGCCTCTAAAAGAATATCATTCATACATGTTACCTCCATCTCTCTATCTAACAAATTTATGCTTTTTCAGTTTCTTTTCTCTTTCCTGTCGGATACTGCTCTATCAGTTGTGCAATTTCCTTTTGTTCATATCCCAACTTTTTCATATTTTGCAAAAACTCTTCAATTACGTCCTGTGCCAACTGCATCTTCATCTCCCCTATCTTTTGTGCGTCATCTGTAATCATACGACCCGATGTACGCTGTGAATATACCAGTCCTATTCTTTCTAGTTCTGCAAGTGCACGCTGCATTGTATTTGGATTTACCCCCGCCTCCGCAGCCAGCTCTCGCACAGATGGTAAACGTTCTCCACTCTTATACTGTCCGGTAACAATCCTTGCCTGTATCTGTTCCAATAATTGCGTGTAGATAGGACGATCCTCTTTAAAACTCCATGCCATAGTGTTGTTCCTCCTTTCTCCGACAACTTTTTATTTAGGCTTCGTGAAACACCTAAATTCCATATAAGAATTTTTATTTGTATTATCTCCTTAATACAATTATACAATAGTACAATTTCCCATTTTTGTCAACTACTTTTTAAAACTTTTTGATTCATTTTTGTAACAGATAAAGGCCATGTGTATAAAAGAATTGTACCGCCCCCCACAAAAGTTAGACCTAAAAGTCTAACGATTGGAGGTCGGTATTTTTATGTCTAAATATTCTTTTGAATTTAAAAAGAAAGTAGTTAATTCATACTTAAACGGTGAAGACGGTTTTAAATTTATAGCTAAAAAATACAAGATTCCTGCCTGATCTAATGTAAAGAAATGAGTTCCAAATTATAAAAAATTTGGCGATGAGGGCTTATTCTGTTCACAAAAAACTGAATTGTATCCTTTCAAATATAAGTTTCATGTCATGTAGTATAGTTATATTTATCAAGTGAAATCTCATATCAAGATTTAGCTCTGCAAGAAGGTATTACCACCCCCAGTATGACTACAAACTGTGGGAATTGCTTTAGAGTAGCTGGTCCTAATGCGTTGAGACCACATAAGAAAGGTCGAAAGAAAACATTGGATAAATTAAGCGACAATTACCAAATACTACCATTAAAAGAATCTTTCATTGACACAAGTGCAGAGCATGTAAGAGAACTGGAAGATAAACTTCTGAAATTAAGAATAGAGAATCCTTTTTTAAAAGAACTGAGGAGACTGCGTTTAGAGGACGAAGCAAAAATGAGAGAACGGCAAGAAGCATCAGCAGCCTACGAAGACAGTTCAAATTAAAAGACCTTCTCTCATATACTGAAAAGCCAAAAGCCACATATATGTATTGGCAAAAGCGTTTTGATAGACAAAATTCGAACCAGGAAATTGAGGAAAAAATACTTAAGATTCGTGAAGAACATAAGGATTACGGATATTGTAGAATTCTTGAAGAGCTTCGCAACCAAGGATATACCATAAACAAAAAGAAAGTTCAACGTATTGTTCAAAAGATTGGATTACAGGTAACATCATACGCTCATAAGGTAAGCGTCAAATAAGATAGTGTATTTAAAATTGCCACCAAAGGGAGTATACTTCCTCTGATGGCAATTATTATTTACATCGTTTTTGTACGATTGATCCCCATGGCAGGTAATCATCCAAATATTCAGGATAGTTTAAATAATCCGTACCAGGAAGATCACCCAGTATAAATGTGATGTATTTCATTGGATCTAATCCATTTGCCTTTGCAGTCTCTACAAGTGTGTAAATACCGGCACTGGCAGTTGCACCTTTCGGACTTCCTGAAAACAGCCAGTTCTTTCTGCCGATTGTAAATGGTCTGATACAATTTTCGGCAAGGTTATTGCTGATGGAACAGTTTCCGTCCAGCAGGTAATTCATGAGTCCTTCTTTTTGATTAAATGCATAGGTAAAAGCAGCACCGAGTTTCGAACGTGGAGCTATTTCTTTTGCTGCCGTTTCTGCCCACGACCAAAAGGCATCTAAAACAGGCTTTTCCTGAATGAGACGCTGTTCTTTTCGACCTTCTGCAGACAGTATTTCCAATCTGTTCTCGATTTCAAACAGTTTGTTGATATACTGGATTGCAGTGGCCGGAATGGTGTTATCTTTTTGTTTCACATCTTTTGGAAGGGCATCCACAAAATATCTTCTCAGATGTGTCCAGCAAAAGCATCTGGTGATCCCTTTTACTGCTTCATAGCCTTTATAGGCATCTGTGTGGATGAAACCGTTGTATCCTTTTAAGAACTCTTTCGGATACTGTCCACTTCGCCCGGGCTGATATTCAAAGTAGCGGATCGGATGACCGCTTTCCTTGATCGTACTATATACCCACATATAAGATTTTGTGGTATTTTTACGATCTTCTTCGTTCATGACCTGAACAGGCGTTTCATCGATGTGCAGGTAACTTTCTTCCAGCAGGTGTTTCTTTAGTAAATCTACCACCGGAGAAAGCCAGTCGCGAAAGCTGACCATGATCCAGTTTGCCATGGTTGCCCGACTCAGTTTTAATCCAAGCTTTTCCCATTCCTTTTCCTGACGGTATAAAGGAACCGCCAATTCGAATTTTTGATGGATGACCCAGCTTATTGTAGATGGTGATGCGAGAGAATGCTGCATAACGGCATCTGGCATGGGAGATTTCTCCATATATTCTCTGCCGGCTTTTCTACATTCACGACACTCAAACGTTTCTCGATAATAATCAATGACTCGGATCTGTGCCGGTATATATTCTACTTCTGTTCTGACGAATTCCTCCCCGACAGAATACAAAGGTGCTCCAAAAGTCTCGCAAAAACGTTCCTGCTCCGTTAATGTACAAAGTTTCTTATGATGTGGCAGATTTTTCAGTAATTGCTCCTTGTGTCCTTTTGCTTTCTTGCGGCGATATCCTTCAATATCTTTTAGTTTGGGTTCCTCTACAGTCTGGTCTTCACAAACTTCTATTTCATCAAAAAGAGACATCTGTCCTTCAATCTGAAGTGATGATGTCTTCTCTGATCTACTGCCGTATAATTTATGGGTTAGGAAAGCAACCGTCTCATGTAGACGGCTGTTTTCCTTTTCTAATTCTTCTATTCTCTTGAATAATTCTTCTATCTGATCTTCTTTTGTTCCCATAAAATATTTCCTTCGTTTTTTTACTAATACCAGTATACCAGAAAAGTGCCAGAAAATCCAGTAAAATCAAGGATTTTAGGCACTTTATAATGCTCTTTTTATGGTTGTCTTTTGTACTGCTTTCGGCTGATCGATCGCTAATCCTTCCATGAGCCACCGAAACTCCCAGTCTGTTATCATGCGGACCTGTTCTTCGTTCATTGGCCATTGAAAACGTCCATTTTCCAAACGCTTATAAAGGAGTACAAAGCCATCGCCTTCCCAATACAAGGCTTTCAATCGGTTCCTTTTTCTTCCACAGAACAGAAACAAAGAGTTTGAAAACGGATCCAGCTTAAAATTGTTTTGAACAATTGCAGCCAGTCCATCGATCGCTTTTCTCATATCTGTGTATCCACATGCGATATAGATATGTTCTGCCTGGGATATATCCCCTAGCATGTCTGCCCCAGAAGGTCAAGGACCATCTTAACAGTAGTTGGATCTGCATGATTTTTAATATCTATTTGTAAATCATTTTTGAAAACGGAAACGGCCGTATCTGAACTGTTCGATATGCAAACGGGCTTTTTTACTTCCGAAAAAACAGTTCTGGATTTTCGGAAAAGTTTCTCTCTTTGTTCTTCTGGAAGTTTATCAAATGCCTCCTGCTTCAGTTTTCGAAACCAATAATAATAAGTTTTATCTGATATACCTTGACTTCGACACCAATCTTTGACAGACATTCCGCTCTCATGGCATTCCTGTATTCTCTCTGCCCAGAGAGCGAGTTTCGCTTCATGAGTAGCTATAGTTAATTGATTCATCCAACTCCTCCTTTGCTAAAAACTCTTAAGAGTCTTAAGACACTTAAGGTTATTTAGAATTATCTCATGAACGAATTGGATTTTCTATCCACCTTCTTATTTGACGCTTACCTCATAAGAGCAGGAAGTATAATTTTTATAAGGGAAAAGTTGGCACAGTTGCTCCGAACAGGATTCGCAGACGTTTTAATACACATATTCCTCATCAGAAAATCACTACATATACTACTGAGTTTAATATTATGGAGTTGATGAGAAAGGCAATAAAAATGAGGAAATACAAAAATTTATTTCTTGCCACTGATTTTTATATTTTTTTCTTGACAAATTGTGGCTACAGTTATATTATATTTGTGGGTACAAAAAGGAGGTTGTATGGGAAAAGAACACACTATTAGAGTCCGAATAGATGACGTAGAGGCAGAGGCTTTAAATGCTTTGGAAAAGAAGTATAATGTGACAAAATCTCAGATAATTCGTGAGGGAATAAAAAACTTTGAATCTATACGTGAAAACAGAATTTACCCTTTGAGAATCAACAGAGTTCTGGAAGCTCTTGGTAAGGAGTATACCATTGATTCATGTGGGATTTTAGGGAATGATATTCTATTGGGTAAAGGGCTACGTATTGATTTACATGCAGATTATTCATTATCAGAACCTAAGCACATAGAATACGGTAATTGCCGTATAATAATGAAAGGCAACAAAATTCATATTGAAGGAGGATTCCTTGATGATATTAATAAAGGGTTGTTGCTATTGCATAAAAGTAGAAAAAAAGGAGGTGGAAGTATGAGTTATTTCAGCATTTCCGATGACAATGATAACGTAAAATCTTATGTCTTAACATCTTATGAAATAGAAACGCAAGATAATAATGTACTTGTTAGTTTCAATTCAGTTAATTATAATGTCACTTACAAATTACGTCCAGATGCAAGATTTAAAACAGTTGAAAGTATTAAGATTTTTCTCAAAAAATTGCTAGCTAAGGTTATATCTGCTAGCTATACATTGAAAATTTCTGAATTTTCTCAAAGAATGTATGTAACAATTGGATACGAAACGGATAATGAATACGTAAGCGAACAATTTACCGGATCAAAATATTAATTTTAGTAGATATCATGAGAGGAGGAAGTTTAGTCAATTGGCTAAACTTCCTTTTTCAATGAAAATGTTTTTTTATTGTCATGCTCTTTTCTAAGAAAAATCATAAAGTATTCCAAATTTCACCAATGTCTATATTGAATTGTAGAATAGAAATTTACATAATCTTTTAAGTTGACCGATATTTTGACACTAATTGGTATTTAATGGTATGATTTCTCCTAAGTAAATGATATTGGTTCATAGTTAGGTATTTTCGTTACCGAAAATACCGTATAAAAATCTACAGTGTGCAGTTTTGATCAATTTTTTATACAGAGTATTGCCCAAAACCGTTACATTTCACATATGTTACTCATTATATTTGAAGTAATTTACCAAAGAGCTTTTCAAGATATTTTCAAAATATCATTTGTACTGGTATTGTCGTAACCCTTGACAATAAATAATATCTTCCTCGCCTAATATTTCGTTTTTTCGTTCCTCTATTTTCTTTACGCCCCACTACATTCATCATCACTTATCCTAACATACATACTGTCGGCTAGGTTTTAACATCTTCAAAAAAGAATGTCAATTTGTCATTGCAAATTATTCCGAAACACTTGCACAACCAACTGTATTTCTATGCTTTACCTATACAATTGTTCAAAATTGGACAAATTTTAAAATACTTTTGAAATCTTTTCTCACTTTTCCAACTCAGCTAACTTATTCTGAGAGAACTCATCTCCCATGTCCGCAGCCTCTTTATAGTATTTTTTTGCCATCTCAATATCTTTGTCAACCCCATTTCCATATTGATATGCCCAACCTATATTAGCAATTCCCCATGCCGGCATGTCTCCTAATTCATATGCTTTCATTGATAATTGAAAAAATCTGTCATAGTCTGTCGGCATCCCATACTCTCCATTGTCTTTAGTATAACACCAAGCAAGATTTGTAATCGCATTATAATTCCCCAGCTCATATGCTCTTTCATACCATCTTCCAGCTCCCTTATGAGAACACTCTGATGTCCATAGATTTTCATTAGCAAAACCTATATACCAAACAGCCTGATTGTAATCATATTTTGCAGATTTCTTAAAATATTCTAATGCACACTCTAAATCTTTTTCCACCCCCTGTCCATATTGATATCTCATTGCTATTCCATAGTATCCTAATACCAATGGAGCCTGTTCAAAATACTTAATTGTCTTTTGGTAATTTTCTGCATTCTTCTCTAATCCTATAAGATGTGCATTAACATAAACACGTGCACACTCTTCACAAGCGAATTTATCACTTTTTGCCATATTTTCTAATTCATCAATTATTAATAACAGTTCCTTTTTGCAAATTTCATGATTTTCTATATTTCTGTACAATGGTATTAACCTTCTCACTTTTGCAGGTAAATATCCAGCAATGATACATTCATTTAATAACCCATCACATTTTTCATAATCTCGCTTCAATTCTGCACAACCTGTTTCATATAATAGTGCCATCATATATTTAGCTTTCACTACTCCATACGAAATTAATTCTTCTAGTATTGGAATTAGCTTCTTCGTTTCATATACCGAAAACAATAACTCTGCTTGTTGTAATTTTATATCCAGTGTCTTCACATATTGAATTTCTTTCATTTGCTCCATATTATAAAGCATTTCCAAAATTAAATCATATGCACTAACACTTAGCTCTAAATCTATATTTGCTTTGTCACGTTCATAAAGAAGCAAAAGATTTTTTTCAATCTCATTTTGTGACACATCGCATGAGTAACTTTTCATCATTTCGACTGTACTATCAACTAAATATTTTTCATCTGATGTAAGCAATAAATTTTTCTTTATTCCAGATGATATAGCGATGTATTCTGGATAATTTTCAATTCCATCAATGTTAAATCCATCAAACAGCTTGTTTAACAATCTCTCATTTTTTGAAATTTTCTGAATAAACTGGCTATATACAATTTCTAATTTAGGAGAAATACCAATCGTTGACATCGCTGTCTTTAATAACAATAAATCAGAGGTTGTCCAATTTGCCTTTGTAATATCATAAAAGTCCCTTATTATACAGACAATTTTTTCAATTTCATCCAAATTAGAATATTCTGTTCCATCCCACATCTGATATTCTATCGAATTTTGCCAATTCAAAAGTTTAACATTGTTTTCTAATCTTTCCAAACGATTTTCCAGTTGTACAATATCTGATTTTGTCTGCCTAAAAAATGTAATCAATGTTCCATATATCTTATTTATCTCTCCCTCAATCTGAACTATTGAGGTATTCAATTTATTATTCACTGCCGTAATCAATTCAAAACTCATTAAATTTTGTTCAGCCAATTTTTGTAATGTCTGTTGCGATGCATACTGTGAAGCTGCTAAACTCCTGTCTATTTTATTTTGTAAATCCCTGTTTTTTCCTGTTATACCTCTCCAAAATCTTTTTATTACTCCTTGTGAAGCTAATTCACTTGAGTAATTCTCACTTGCTGTAAGAACTGAAACACTTTCAAAAACCAGCTTATTTATTTCATATCTATTATCTTTATGTTTTGATATAATTCGCTCTATTTGAGTATCAATCTCTTTTTGGGCTTCCTCTGATAATTCATTTGTACCTATAATGTTTAATACTGTGTTCATAATTTATCCCTCCAATAATTTATCTAATTTTTTCTTTAGATTATCTCGTTCAGTCATAATTTCATTCATCTGATCCTGCATATCTTCATTATTCCGCTTCATATTTTTCAATAATCGTTCTGATTTTATCTGTATCTTATTCATCTGCAGAACTGGTTGTACAATTTGCATGACCTGTTCTTCTCTAATGTTTGTATTCGCCAATAACTCATTCTGAATTTGAGCCATACCCACTGCATTTGCATTTTCACCAAAAATACCTTCCCCCTCAATAGCGTCCTCAATGAGCATTCGTATACCAAGTAAAATATCTTCATCCTTAACATTGTCTATAATTATCCGCTTACTCAGAATCGGACGCACACAATCTAATATTATTGATTGCACATAGAGTTCTCTATTACTGCTTGCATAAATATTTTTCAATTCTTTCTTTGTTAATCGTTCTTTTAACAAAGGTAGGCAAGCATATACCTCATTTTCTGTTAACAGATACTGCTCACAAATTGCAACAAATTCGTGCTCCAAAATTCTCATCAATTTAACAGCATCATCTTCAATTACATTGTCCATTGCGCTATGAGTAACCTGACCAGCTACAGTACCACCAGCCACACTTACAACAAATCCACCTACCTTAGAACCTATTTTTGCACCAGTCACTGTTCCTGTTCCACCAGTAACAGCTCCAGCAACAGCACCTCCTATAGCAGCACCAGCTGCATTTCCCGCAACCCATCCAGCATTACCACCTGCTATGGTTGCTCCTGTTACTACAACATCCTTTACAAGTTGTCCACCAGATATACGACTTCTAAATACATCTACAATATCTCCAGCTGATAACACAACCAAAGAAACTGTACTTGCAATTATATTTCCTGTCAATAATTTAGACACATTATTCATGGCAACAGTACCATAAATATTCGTTCCATTTTTCAATGCATTTGCAATATAAGATGTTGTCCTTGTACCCATTTTTGAAACCAACAAATCCAATCCAGATCTTACAGATGTTACAACCGAAGTTCTCGCAAGTTGAAATGTAATGACGGTTGTCAAAAATGACACTCCTCCTACTTTTAAACCACTCAATGCAGCATTTTCAAGTGCCCCCTCAATATCATCTCCATTCCATATGGATGTAGCAAATGTAATCAAGGCTGTAATTCCCATGGCATCTTTGGCAATAATCATTCCATTTTTCGCATCAAAAATCAGAGATTCGATTGTACCAGCCTGTGCTATCTGCTTTGCTTGTGCATATGTATAATGCCCTTTTCTTACCATTTTTTCTGCATCTTCTGGATTGGTTACACCATCCACCTCATGGTTTGCAATTCTGCGTTTCATTGCCTTAACTGCATCATCATACATATCCAATGGCACTTCAACCTGCATTGGCTCACCATTTTTTGAATAATAACGATACTTTCCATTTTCAAAACATTCCCGAATGCATGCCGAACCACTCCTGCAATATTTTGATTGAATTTCTATTCCATTTACAAGACGATCAGCACCATTTTTTATATTATCATCCCCTAAAATTTGCACGTCTTTTCCACAGTATAGATCATTGATATGTTCGGCTCTTTCAGCTGCAAAACCATGTCCCTGTTGTGCTTGAAACTTATTCATTTCATAAGTTGTTTCACCAACACCTACATTACCGTATATTACACCTGTTCTATCATTTTGCGCCAATCTAGGCTCATTCTCATTACTAGTATCCATCTGCCATCCTCCCTAATAATCTTACAAAAATTCTAGTATAATAATGACGTAGTCAATTAAGACTACTGGATTAACAAGTTTCTATAAATCAGATAAAATAAAAAGGTATTCTTCCTTTATCAGATATTATCCATAATAATTATCACGTCTGACGATCACTGATGAACACCAGATAAAACATAAGGGATTATTTCTTAGGATAGGACAGAAAATGCTCATCTCCTTGGGATGCCGAATCAACAGCAAATACCTACAAGACAGTCAATTAGTCCATTCGACAAAGTTTTATGTTTTAGCTGGTTTGAAGCCGAATTTGAAGGTTTCTCTTATGCCATCCGACCTTGCATTAAACCGCAAAAACCTTTGTCATGAATACTATGACTTGATGGATAACCGCAATGCTTATTTTGGTCTTACATATGCTGAGAAAAGTATAATGTTATTATCCAGACTACTAATAAAGTCAATGAATTTGGTTATATCACTGATAGCAATATCAAGCGTATTCGTTTATATATAAATTTCATCCGTATATACGGGAAAAAAATCAAAGGTATACTTAATGCATTACACATACTTACAGATGCTGATGCACAAACTGACTTTGTAAAACAAGTTCATTTAATTGAAAACCTCAAAGGTGCAATTTTTTTATCTCCTGTATCCCTTATGGACAAAATTGATAACTTTTCTGCATTTTCTGAATCAAAGCAACTTTTTTCTTACTTTGGTCTTGCTCCAGCAGTAAAACAGTCTAGTAAATTTGAAAGCACCAAAGTTTAAATGTCTAAAAAAGGTTCTGCAACTGCAAGTAGGGTCATTCATACATTGACTTTGCAAAATATAAGTACCTCTCGAACTGGTAAAGCTAAAAATCCAGTTCTGCGCGACTACTGTCTAAAAAAAGTAATTCAAAGTCAAAATCTGTTGCTATGGGCACTGTTTCACATAAGGTATGCAATATGATTTTTGAAATTCTCAGAAATAACAAACCTTTTGAAATCATTACACCTCAGAAGCACATCAAACAATACAATGCTGCTAAATGCGACATAGCTACATAGACTATTGAATTTCCTGAATCAACATCTTTTCAAAAGCAAGATATTTTCATCAAGGGGTAAGTGCGACCTTTTTTAGTCAAAAAATAAACTCAATATTTTTTCAATTTATTATTGACATTTATTAGCTGGACTTTTCTTTTCAAATATTTACATTACATCTATTCTATTTTTCTCTGCCCTTTTGACACAGCCATTTTCCTATTACCTTCATCCTTAACGTGTTAAAATACTTACCTATATACAAATGCCCCGCTTTTAAAGTCTATAACAATATGATTATATCTTTTTTCTGTTGCAAAGTAATAAATGTTTTGTTAAATATAAAAAACAAATTGTTACATATTGGAACGAAAAATGACTGTTCCATACGCTCCCTACATATCTTTTCTCATTCCGCGGGGTGTTTTTTATCTATAGGACATTCCTTTTTAATCGAGTAGGAAGCGGTGACTAGCCTCCGTCCCACCACACCATCGCTCATGCGGTTCCGCAAGTGGCGATTCAAATATTCAAAAATATGCCTATACCTCACACCATTCATTCCTACCTCTAAGCGTTCTTACCTTTTACTCTCATTTTCCAACCTACCCCCAAATAGGTTTTCTTTAGTTTCCTTTGACATATTCTTCATGCGTTGCTTCATATCAATATTTAAGCTTTTAAACATTTCCAATGCACGTTCTTTATCAAAGACCTCATAAAAATCCATAAAGTAATCTAGTAATTGTGTCAATGTCATATTATCATCCTAATAGGTTCTCTCTAGATGATAGGAAACCACTTTCTTGTCTCAATACCAATTGGTTGACCCTCAATTTTTAATAGAATAGCATTCATACACGTTACCTCCACCTCTTTCCAATTTGTTTACGCTTTTTGCTTTCCTGTCTAACACCGCTCTCTCAATAGTACAATTTCCCATTTTTGTCAACTACTTTTTAAAACTTTTTAAATTATCTTTATAACAATTCAGCCTGGCTCATTCATAAAGTGCCAGAATATACAAATTAGCTAAAAATATTTCTTTAGGCTGGACACTTCCTTCATTTCGGGCGTCTGCCCGATAGAAATAATTGTGCAAATCACACTTAGCTGGCTAGCAGTCATGTACAATTTGCACAATTATTTCTGCCCGGCTGAACTTTTTGCAACATTCCTTCCCCTTCTATACACTATATATATGTACGATATATCCTACAAAAGAATGGAGAGATTTTATGAGCGATAAAGATTGGGAGCGTGTAGTAATAAAAGCAAAGACAGGAGACACAGATGCTTTTATCATACTTTATGAAACGGTTTATGCAGATTTGTATAAAGCAGCATTTTATACTTTACAAAACAAAGAAGATGCAGAAGATATTGTCAGCGAAACGGTGCTAGATGCTTACACTGGCATTGGTAAGTTAAGGGATGCATCCGCATTTCGGGGTTGGATTTTTAAAATACTAAGCAATAAATGCAAGCAAAAAATTAAAGAATATCAAAAAAAGCGAAGCCAAGAAACAATTACGGAAGAACATACAGACAACCTTGTAAGTCTTCATGCGGAGCAACCCTACGAACAGGTATTGCAACAGTATGACCTAATACAGGCAATGGAGCATTTATCCCCTGAAGAACGTCTGATTCTATCTATGTCTGCTTTTGGAAATTATACGACAAAAGAAATTTCCAAAATTATTAAAAAACCACATAGTACAATCCGTTCCAAGTATCATAGAAGTTTAAAAAAATTAGAAAAATGGTTACAAATGTGAGTAAAAAAAGTAGTAGGCTTTTGCAAATTTAATTCTACCTTTTAATAATGGTTCAAAATTCTGCAAATGGCTAAACATTTAGAGTAGAAAGGATGAATTTGTTATGAATGATAAAAAGATATGGGAACAATTACAACAGGAAAACATTATAGTACCAGAATCCTTGCATCCCGAACAAATGCAAAAAAAATTAGAACAGCTAAAGGAGGCAAACACAACCTCCTCGTCACAACATCGTTTTCACACAGTAAACTGGAAAAAATGCATGGGACAACTCGCTGCAACCGTAGTTATCTTTCTGGGATGCTTACAGGGCTTTAAAATAATCCAACAACAAGGAGCTACCCTACTAGATGCCCCAACAAAGACTCTGCATAAAATGTCTACCTCTATGCAGCAACAATCTTATGAAAAGGCTTATAAAAAACTGAGCAGTTATAAAGAAAAACAAACAAATTTCTTAGAAAAGAAACAAAAATTTAACGATGCTTCCTCTGATAGTTCTACTAATATACGAACTGATGGCGTAAACGAGGGAGACCTTGTAAAAACAGATGGAAATTACATTTATGCATTTCGCAATTCCTATGATACATCTACAGCATCAAAGGTACAAATCTTTCAGGCAGACAACACAAATCCAAAAAAGATAGCTTCTATTTCATTGTCTGATTTTAAAGGTTTTTCCATCACAGACATGTATATAAAAGACAACAAATTGATATTAATTGGACAACAATCCGATTTATCCAAAAAAGACATTAAAAATATTTATGAAACAGATGGTGGTAATTTTGGCAATTACCAGGCAAATAGTTGGAACAACTATTATGGCTGCTTTTCAGATGATGTAGCAGTAAAAAAGAGCGCTGCCATAAGTACAAACACCATATATACCCGAACAATTATATATAATGTTTCAAACAAAGAACACCCTCTTTTAGAAACATCCACCTTTCAGGATGGTACTTTAAAAGGAACCAGAATGGTGGAGGATATACTATATGTAATAAGCAACCGTTCTTTTTCTACTGACAAAATAAATAAAAAAGAACCTGCTACCTATATTCCACAGGTTTGTGGACAAGTATTAAATAACAAGGATGTTTATGTCGAGGAAAATGAAAACGGTTGTAACTATACTGTACTTTCCTCTTATGATGTGACACAAAAGAAATATATTGACCAAAAGGCAGACTATGGAAATTCTAATTTGCTTTATATGGGAAAGGATAATCTATATATTCTTTCTATGCGAGAGCAAGATTCATACTTAACTAAAAGTTCTACAGACACAGATGCCACCCAACAGGAGCATATTGTAAAATATTCCTATACAAATGGCTCTATGAACAGAATGGCAAGCGGAACCGTAAAAGGCTACATTTTAAATGATTACTGTATAGACGAGAAGGATGGTTTCTTAAGAATAGTTTCTACTTATTACACTAAAAACGGAATACCTAAAAATGGTCTGTTTGTTCTGGATTCCAATTTAAAACAGGTAGGCAGTATCAAGGGATTGGCAAAAAATGAGGAGATTTATTCTGCACGATTTACAGGTGATATGGCTTATTTCGTTACCTACGAAAACTCAGATCCACTCTTTACGGTAGATTTATCAGACCCTAAAAATCCAGTATTAATGAATGCATTAAAATTACCTGGACATTCAGACTACCTCCATCCTGTAACAGATACTCTTTTATTAGGCATCGGAGAAGAAACTACCAGCAATGGAACTACTGTCGGATTAAAACTTTCCCTTTATGATATTTCTAACCCCAAAAAGGCAAAAGAAATTTCCAAAAAGGTACTTAAAAACTACGATACCGCAGAAGTATTATATAATCCAAATGCTCTTTACATTAACACAGAGAAAAAAGAATTTGGTTTTTGTGCAGAATACTATGGAAATGGAACAACAAATTGTGGCGGTTATGATTATCTGGTTTACAGCTATGATGAAACGAATGGACTCACCCGCAAAACAAAGAATGTATTAGTAAAAGAAAACATGAACTATGAAGAACTGCAAGCACGCGGTTTCAGAATCAAAAATGACTTTTATATTGTTTCAGTAGATAAACATATAAAAGTCATGTGTGTGAAAGAAAAGTAACTTTTTAATTAAGGGTCTGTCGCATTTTACTCTATAGAATGTATTTTCTATAGCGTAAGAAAGTGTCCTTTGGCATTTTCAGGAATGCGACTGACCCTTTGCTTTTTTCGGCGGCTTCATGGTCGCTGAGATAGTTGCAGTAAATGTAATTCCATCCTTCTCTGGTTTTGCTTCAATGGCTCCTCCCATTTGATTGGCAATTTTTTTTGCAATAGATAACCCAATTCCATGCCCCCCTGTGGAGGATGTTCTGGAACCATCCGGACGGTAAAATCGATCAAATAACCGTTCATAATCCAATCCCTCTGCAATTGTAGCTGTATTGTGAATGCTAATTGTAGCATACCGCTTTGTTGCTGACAAGGAAATTAAAATCTCGCCACCCTCTGTTACATATTTTGTAGCATTTTCCGTCAAAATAGAAATCAATTTGGAAAGTGCATCTCGATTTGCATATAAAATAATATTTGAATCAATCTGTTCCGTAATGGTTACCTTTTTTTCTTCTGCAATTTCCTGAAATGGTTCTACCCCCTCATGAAGCAATTCACTAACATTAATTTGCTCCAATAAAATATCCGGTCCCATTTCATCTAATTTAGAAAGCACTAAAAGTTCATTAATCAAAGTTCCCATTCGTTGTGTCTGTGTCACAATATTTTTTGTCCAATCATTTTGCCCTGTTTTATACTCCAACACCTGTGCGTTCGCAGATATAATAGATAGTGGTGTCTTTAATTCATGACTGGCATCTGTAATAAACTGCTTCTGTCTCTTTGTGTTTTCTTCAAAAGGTTCCATTGCTTTCCTAGAAAACAACGCAAATACTAACGTAATTAAAAGCGTAAAGCAAAGGGCTGTAAATGAGATTACTAGAATAGCTGTACGCTGAAATAATAATGTCTGTCCACAATCCAGAAAAATAATATAAGAGGAATCACCACCCTTATTTGTCACAATACGATACCGATAGTCTTTCACATAACCTGTCGTATTCTTTTTAGGTGAAACTTTTTTTAACACCTGTTTTGACAACTCTGTTGCCTCATCCACCGTCACAGAAGCAATGTGTTTAATATTTGTATCTACCGCATTCATAGAGGAATCTAAATACACAATAAAATAGCGGGTACGATAACTGGATTCCTCATCAAAATCAATCTGAAAAATAGAATGACTTAAATATTTACTATTCTGATATTCTTTTAATTGTGGTACTTCTCCATCATTCATACTAATTAGTTTGGTCATTCCATCTGCCTGTGCCATATTGTAAGAAGAAAGTGCCGTATATAATATCAATGAAATAACAAAAAAAACAGATACTACCGATAAAAATGTAATTCGAATCATTTTCTGACTTAATTTATGCATAAAAGTCCCCCTGTCTTATGTACTTCAATTCACTTTGTCAGTTCTACTCAAACGTAAAAAATTCGCCCTCCTGTATAATGGTCTGCTCCGCATGAATTTGTTTTAATTTATTTCTTAGATAAGATACATACAATAATACTGCATCCTCATCCTCCTGTTCTTTCCACAACTGTTCCATTAACTCTTTAGAGGAAAACGGTGTTGCCTCCTTTTTCATAAACATAGAAAGTAACGCAGTCTCTTTATTACTAAGCCTTAAACTTCCCTGATCTGATTTTAATTCTCCTGTCTCACAATTCAGCGAAATATTTCCGCTTGCTATGGTTTTAGTCTTATATTGTGTCGTACGACGTAACATAGCATTTAGCCTTGCAATCAATTCCCCCATAGCAAATGGCTTTCCAAGATAATCATCTGCTCCAGAAGATAGTCCTGCAATGCGGTCATCCGTTTCGTTTTTAGCTGTTAAAAGCATAACAGGGGTAAAGATTCCCTTATCACGCATGGCTGTAACGACTTCGATTCCACTTTTTTTCGGCATCATAATATCTAAAATAATTGCATCATACTCCTGATTCAATACATGTTCCAATGCCTCTTCACCATCATAAACAGCATCTACTTCATATTCTTCCATTTTTAAAATTTCCGTAACAGCCATGGAAAGCTGTAATTCATCTTCCGCATATAGAATTTTCATAATAAAATCCTCCGTATCTCTTATTAAACCTTTTCCTGTATCATTTCTCGAATGGTCTGCATAGATAAATCTGTAGATGCCATTTCATCCGCACAACGATGCAATTCCTCTACCAGTAAATCTGCATTTTTTATATCTTTTTTATATTTCATCTGGTGTTCCAGACTAGCCCAACAATCCATGGCAATCGTCCGAAGCTGTAATTCAGCCCGAATTGTTTCCAATCCCATTTCATTTACCGGAATTTCAATAATCACATGTAAACTACGGTACCCATTCTCCTTAGGATTTGATATGTAATCTTTGACCTTTACAATTTTCCAACAGTCCTCTTCCTTAATTCGGTCATAAATGGTATAAACATCTCCAATAAAATGCGTCACAACACGAACTCCAATACAATCCGATGTATTTAATAGTGCGGTCTTTACATCTGTATTTTCAAATCCTTTTCGAATCAATTTTTCCTGCATACTATCTGCTGTTTTGATACGGCTTAGCACATGTTCTGCCATAGAACGACTTTCATTCGTTGCAAAAGAAGAAAGCATCTCTTCTAATCTCTCCAAAATCCATTTTTCCTTTTTTTCCAAAATCGGTGCATATGCACCATAATATAAATAATCTTTTTCTTTCACTAAGAATTCCCCCTATTCGATACGTCTTTTACGAACAGTGAAAACATCTCCAATCCTTTTCTACAGTTACCTGTTTTTTCCTTTTATAATGCTTTCAACTCTATTTTACGTCCTGTCCAAAGGAAAGACAAGTGATATTTCTGTGTCCTATTTTTCTATTGTAACAGTTCAGCCGGGGTCATTCATATCGGGCGCCTGCCCGATAGAAATGATTGTGCAAATTGAACTTATCCTGCTAGCAGTCATGTGCAATTTGTACAATCATTTCTGCCTGGCTGAACTGTTACTTTCTATTCTATTTTGTGTTTTTTTCAAATATATACAATAACTTCTCTAACACTGAAACATCTCTTTCCTGTTTAAACTATACTCCATCATTTGTAATAATTATTTAGAAAATACTTTTTTCAGGCAGCATTCTACAAAGAAAAAGTCTCACAAACTGGTCATCTGTCTGTGAGACTTCTTACTACATATTATTCTTCCATAATCCTTCCATTATATTATTTCCAAATTCCTTTTCTTTTTCTCTCTAAATAGTAAAGATCATTTTCCATTGCCATTACCTTTTCCATTGGTACACTCTTGAAAACTGGCATTTTCATTTTAAACTTTATCCAAAATACAGAATAAATTCCAAGGATTAAGAAAGTAACTCCTGTGAGCAACCAAATCCGAATACGTTCTTGTGGATCGGTTGAAATATTTAAAATCATATAAGCCGTTCCAATAATTCCAATAACTGGTATGATTACACCTCCAGGCACTTTAAAGGAGCGGGGTGCTTTTGGTACTCTTTTACGGAATACAAGAACATCCACATGTGCCAAAATATAAGACACCATCCAAAATACGGAACCTGCCAATATCAAAAAGTCAATGGCATCCGATGAACTGTCACTTGCCCATGCAAAAATAAAAATAGCTGTACTAACAAACACCTGACCAAACCATGGAACATTATGCTTATTTGTTTTTGAAAAAATCTGTGGCAACATATTCATTTTTGCCATTCCCTGACAAATACTTGCCAAGCTGTTGACTGTTGAATTTTGTGTACTAATAACTGCCAATGCACCAACCAGCATCATCCAAACTTTTCCTACTGGTCCAAGCAATGAGTAACCATATAATAAATGTGGTGCTGCTGAATCAGATAATTCCCCCCAATCTACATAATTGTGAAAACCAAAAATCATAATAGACTGCATAAGACAAACAACTATCAATCCCAGCATCATACCAAGTGGTACATTTCGCTTTGCATTTTTTACACTCTTAGAAATTGGAATCGCATATTCTGCTCCGATAAACAACCAAAATGCTACTGCAGTCATAGAAACCATATTTCCCAGATTTGCATTCAACACCATAGGTTGCTCCACTTTTACTCCTGTTCCTGCACCAATCATCCCAATAAAGCCCATAATTACCAAGGAACCAATTAATAAAAACGCTACAATATCTTGAATTTTGGCAAACATATCTACACCATACAAATTTGCAATTAAAATTGCTACAACCATAACCAATGTATATACCAGACTTGGTATTTTTAAACCAGTTGTATCTGCTACAGAAAAAGAAAAAATAGATGCCTCTACACCACATGACAAGGTATTACAGACAATATATCCTCCAACCATAGATAATAGTGTCGGAAATGGTCCCAATGCAGCTAATGTATATTGCGCCAATCCTCCAGTCGTATTCGGCATCAATGCATTTAATTCAGATAGAGATGCAATCGTAGTCATATTTAGTAACATGGCAATTACCATTGCTCCAATAAATAAAATTCCTAAATTTCCCGCGCCCTCTCCCAAGGATACCAAACAGCTTGTAGCTACTACCAACCCTACCGATACGGAGACAACGCTACCTAAACCTAACTTTTTTTCACTCATAGGCGACTCCTTTCTGATACTTTTTTCCTAAGTATTTGCAAAACTCTATTCATGTATTGTGATGCCTGCAAAGCAGGCATATCCGTTTTATGTGCAGTAAAAATACAAAAATTTCACAATAACCAAATACCTTTACAGATAACTACAAAATTTACCTGTTTTATAAAGCATCTGTGCCTTCCTCACCGGTACGAACACGAATTACATTATCTATTCCATATACAAAAATTTTTCCATCTCCAATATGTCCCGTATACAATTCCTGTTTTACCAATTCGATAATTTCATCTACTTTTGCAGTTTCTACAATTAGGTTAATCTGCTGCTTTGGAAGCAACTCCATGACTTCATTTTCCTCTACTGCATACTCATGACTTCCCATCTCTACGCCACATCCAAGTACCTGCATTACCGTAATACCACGAACCCCTACTTTACTTAAAGCTTTTTTTAAATTTCCAAGTTTTGACATTCCTGTAACAATTTCTATTTTTGATAATTCGCTCATATCGCTTCCTCCGTTCTTTTTTACAAGTCGTAAATGATAACCGTTTACTGTACCTGTGCCATCATCTTTTTATACTGTTCCATTGTAACACCTGTATTCGTTTTAAATTCTTTCATCATATGTGCTTCATCATAATAACCGCAAATTTGGGCAACCATCTCATTTTTTTCCGAATATTTATTTAACATACCGAGCAGATTTTGAAAACGAATGCATTGTGCAAACTGTTTTGGAGAAATTCCATGATACTGTTTAAATATCCTACGAATATAACAGGGAGAATAGTTTGTCTCCTCAGAAATCTGATTCATCGTAATGGTCCCAACGGTTTCATAGATTCGTTTTCTCACAAACTCCTCTACATTTTTCTTATCATTATATTCCCTTTCTTTTGCCGCCATTTTTTCATAAGCATTCTGAAAAATAACTGCCCGTTCCTGTAAGGTTTCTGCTTCTGCAATTTGTTCTTCTAAATCTGCCCCAAATAAATTTCCGTCAATTAAAATATCCTGATCCACCAACATTTTTCTTGAAATCTCTTTTGGAAGAAGTCCCTGTCCCGGTTGAAAGCGAACACCAAAACAAGTATGTTCTTCTCCCATTTGCCACTGCTTTACATGAAACACAGTACCACTTATGTACGTTTGCACCTTATGGGAACCAATATTAAACAACAGGTCTACGCTTCCATCTGGCACCGCATCAATTTCCTGCTCCACATTGGAAATAGAGAACTCATAAAAGTGAGAAATCCCCAAATACGGTTTTTCTATTTGCTGATAATTCTCCGATTGTAATAGAATATAAGGTTGAAATGGTTTAATACATTGCATTTTCTCTGACATGGTACTTCCTCCTTGTAAGGAACATTATAACCTTACGGAGAAAGTTTCTGTCCTTAGGCAAGTTCTGGCTTATCCCAAAGAGGAAGTTTCACTCCAATTCCCATTTCAAGGGCATTCTTGTAAATGGTTTCACCCCACGCAATATCCTCCACCGGCATACCACCAACAGAGTAAATAATACATTCGTTATCATTTTCACGACCTTTGTGAACTCCGGTTATAATGTCCGCAATATCTATAATTTCTTCACGGGTAATCTTTTTGTCATGTAGTAAATCCATAAATTTAGCTCCAACCACCTGTACCTGATCATAACTTGGATATGGATACTCATCTGCCCATGCTTCATACAATTTGTAGTTATCCACTACTAATTTTGTATTTTTATCTAAATAAAACTGCTCATTGAAACGAGCTGCTGATGGCATACACAGCAATGCTCCCTTTTTAATCCATGCATCATCGATAAATGGAAATTCGATTTCCTTATCTCCTACACTGGTTGTTGTGCTGATAATGTCACTGTCACGAACTGCCTCTTCCATGGTGTCACATACTACGATATTTTTAATTTGAGGGAAGTTTTCTTTGGTAAACTGTACAAAAGAATCAATTGATTTTTGTCCACGCCCCTTGATTTTTACCGTTTTTATATTTGGACATACGCTCATAAATGCATGTAGTGATGTTTTTCCCATCACACCAGGTCCAACGATTGCAACGGTTTCCGAAGCCTTTTTTGCCAGATATTTTGCTCCAACCCCTGGAATTGCTCCAGTACGATAGGCACTCAAAAGGTTGGCTGACATCATGGCAAGTGGTGCCCCTGTGTCTTTGTCATTCAACATCATCATTAAAATAGAACGTGGTAATCCTTTCTGTCTGTTCTCAATATTAGAACCATACCATTTCATTCCTGCCATTTGAAAACGGCCACCCAAATATGCTGGCATTGCCATAAAACGTCTGTCCTCTCCATTTTTTGGCATTCCTGCAAAAGCAGGATGATCTGGGAATGTCACCATACAACCATGTGAGTTGTGGTTTTCTCCTCCCATTACATAATCGCCTTTTTGCAATGTGACCATCATATCTTCCATGACTTCCACACACTGCTCCATATTTTTTACTCCTGCTGCTATCATATCTGGTTCACTCAAATATAAAAAATCAATTTTTGTTCCCATTGTAAATTCCTCCTTTTGTGATACTATAAACAGACGAATTTACAATGCCCCCTGTGAAAGAGTTCTACGCATCTTTGCAAAACGCTTTTTGATTTATAAGATAACATTTCCTATAAATCAAAAAAGATGCCAATGGCACTTTTGCCATTGACATCTTCGTCTTTTTATAGTATACCACACATATTTTTCCTTGTCCAGTTACCCATTTTAACGTATCCTGAACATAACAATGTTACAGTTTAGTCAAAAGGTATTTTGACCTCTCTGAAACCAGATTGCTACGTGCCTTGCACTCTCGCAATCCTTAGTATCAGTATATTTCCTTTTTTGTTTTTTGTATTGTAAAAAACGATACTCCCTAACGACATGGTTTAAATCGATCATAACGAAGTGGCGTAATATCTACAACCGTATCCTCTCCCGCTACCATTTGAGATAGCATAAGTCCAACTGCTGGTGCCGTTCCAAATCCATGTCCTGTAAAACCACATGCTAAAATCAAACCTTCTGCTTCGTCTACCTTACTAATAAATGGTACGCCATCAAATGCATTATCCAGCCAACCGCACCAACTTCTTACGATTTTAGCATCCTTTAATGCAGGTACATATCCCATAATCGCACGACAACTTGCCGAAAGTGTCATTGCATTGGTAATCAACTTAGAAGGGTCCGTCATATCCGTTACTTCCTCATATCCACAATCAGAACCAAATACAAGGGAACCGTGCTTTGCCTGATGTCCATAGAAATCTGCCCCTGCTGTTCCAAGCATAATGTCAAACATATGTGGCTGCATTTCCGTTACTAGACATTCATCAATCAATCGGGTCATTGGTACATCTACTCCAACGGTTCTTGCAATATAACGACTCTCATATCCTGCTGCCAGAATAATGGTCTCCCCTTCAAAAACCGTTCCATCCTTTAAGATTACTTTTCTTACCTTTCCTTTTACCTTACGAAGTTCTGTAACCTCTGCATCCGTATAAAAACGAACTCCCATTTCTAAGGCTCTTTTGTAATATCCAAGGGTCGTTGTCAATGGGTTGGCATGTCCATCGGTTGGACACCAACTTGCTCCAATAATATCATCTGAAAGATATGGACAAATTTCCTTTACTTCCTTTGCATCCACCATTCTTACATCCAATCCTACGGATTGTGCATTATTTGCTAATGTCTGTAACTTTTCCAAATGTGCCTCCGTCTTACCAAGACGAAGATTTCCCTTCTGTGTATATTCCACATCTACACCTAATTCTTCCGAAAGGGTTGGCCATAAGTGTTTGATTCCATACATAGCATAAGGAAGTTCTCTCACATCTCTACCAGACTGACGAACACCGCCACCGTTTCTACTGGAACCACCATGTCCAATACTCTTTGTACCTTCCAAAACAATAACATTTGTATTTCCTGCCTTGGCTAAATAATATGCTGCTGCACATCCGACTACACCGCCACCAATAATTACTACATCTGCTGTATTACTCATGAGCCACACCTCCATCCTCTGCCAATATTTCCATTTCAATCGGTCTCATTGGGGCTCTGGAGCTTGCTGGTTCTACCTCAGAAGGTGCTACCCCAAGTTCTCTTGCCACAATTCCTTTTACCAATTTTCCACAAGTCTGCCCCTGACACAATCCCATGCCAGAACGTAAATATCTTCTCAATTCTTCTATTGTAAAAATGCCCTCATGTACGGCTTTTCTTATTTCACCTTTTGTCACTTCCTCACATCGACAGACGAGCATTCCATCATCCTCTGCCTCTACATAAGGACCAATTTCTTTTAATTTTTCCTGAATATCCATCATAAAGCAGAACCTCCTATTTTGCACTCTGTTGACCGTTCTCGCCTCTGTAAAAACGTGCCTTCATAATCATGTCATTTGGTACCTTAATGGTAAGTAGATTGGTATGATCAAATACTGGTGCTGTCCGTACTTTTGTCACCTCTGCCTCACATACCTCTTTTCCATCTCGTCCCAAAGCAATGCCTTTTTCACCAACCTTTGGCAATGGAAGAAATTCATAAGGCATTGTCACCTCACCAAATCCAGGCTCTACATTTTCCTGTACCAAAAAGATTGCCTGACCGGAACAAGATGCCACACACATTCCACAACCAATGCATTTATGCTCCTTACTTACTACTGGAAGAGAAGTAATATTTTTTCCAATACAGATACATCCCTTTGGACAGGCATCCTGACAAGGATTGCAAGGAATATTCTGCGTACATTCAATTACAGGGTGAATACCTTCCTGCTTGGTAACACCTGGATATCTTTCGATTTCCGTATCTGCAACATATCCATTTTCCAAAAGGCTCATGGATACATCAATACCTTCCTCTGTTTTTTCTACTAACTTTCCACGATTCTTTGGTGCAAACATTCCTTGACGAAGTGTGTCAAGCTGTGCCTCCAACTCTTTTACTCTCGCCTGCTTTTCCTCTTCTGTAATATATCCTAAATAGCAAGAAATGGTTGCTCCACTCATACGACCTTCAATCATGGCAGAACTTGCTTCCTCAATTCCGGAAACATCCCCTGCTGCAAAAATACCAGAAACGCTGGTTGCACCATCTTCTTGACAGACTGGCACGTAACCACCCTTCGTATCCGACATTTCACATCCTGCCTGTTTTAACAACTGTGACATAGGGGATAATCCCACTGCCAGACAAATCGTATCCACATCAAAATGCTTTTCTGTTCCCGGAATCACTTTCCAATCTGGTCCTACCTGTCCGATGACAACACCTGTTACACAATCTTTACCTTCTGCTTCTACAATGGTATGGGATAAATAAAATGGTACGCCACATCTTGCAACCTTTGCCGCATGAACACCATAACCGCCTACTCTTGGAGCTGCGTCTGCAAGTGCAACCACTTCGCAACCAGCCTGCAAAAGCTGAAAACTAACAACCAATCCAACATTTCCAGAACCAAGCATCAATACTCGCTTTCCCGGTTTTATGTGATGTAAATTCATCATAGTCTGTGCGGCACCAGCACCGATTACTCCAGGAAGTGTCCAACCTTTAAAGTTTACCATATTTTCAGAAGCACCCGTTGCTACTAATACAGCATCTCCCTTATAGTGCTTAATTTCATTTCCAATTTTTACCGTAATTTCTTTCTCTGGATAAAGCCCAACAACCGTAGCATTTAATACAACTTCTACACCATATTCTCTAGCTTCAGCCAAAAGTTCCTCACCAATCTTAAAACCTCTTACCTTTGCCTTATGCTCTTTGGAACCAAAAAACTTATGAATTTGTTTAAATAACTGGCCACCTGGTTTTTCATTTTCATCAAATACAATTGGTTTTATTCCCTTTTTTGCAGCCTCGATTGCGGCTGACAAACCTGCAGGTCCTGCTCCAATTACTATCATGTCATAACGTTCGATCTTCATTTACATCGCCTCCTTATCCGGTTCTGCGGATACTCCATACTGTGTTTGTACCTTCATTCCCTCTTCCAAAGGTGTAATGCAGGTTCGTACATTTGGCATGTCATTTACGATCATAACACAGTCCGTACAACGTCCAATGGCACAAAACACACCTCTTGGCTCATGCGTTTTTGCAGTATATCTGTGTGCCATAACACCATTTGCCTTTAATGCAGTCGCAATCGGCTCGCCTTCATATCCTTCTAACTGTTTCCCATTATATGTAAATGTTACTTTCCTACGTTCTGGTGTTGCACCAAGAATAGGATGGTTTTCAATTCGTTCCATAGGATCAACCTCGCTTTCTTGCTTTTCCCTATAAAGTAAAAAAAGGCATCTGCAACTTACTTTGCAGACGCCCTTGTCTTTGTTCTTATTGTCTAAACTTTATCATAAAGCGGTAAACTATGTATTGTAAAAAACGATACTTCTAAAAAAATATTTTTGTAACGAATAGTTTTTCACTTTCCTTCCATACTAATACAGCAATAGAACATTAGGTGATTGCGAAACTCAATTTACTCTATAAATTTTTGTACAAAACTTACATATCAACACAAGGCACGCTCTCGCTGCCCGACACTCGTAACGGTACATAAGGCACCAAAATACAGTGCCTAAATACCGACGGTGTCAGAATCACCTTGTTTATGATATGTAAGGTTGCACAAATAAAATGTAATTCATTGAAAGTTTCGCAAATGCCTAACAATAGAACATAATAGAGAGGAGAATGTAATATGGACAAGCAAACTACACATTGCGATACTACCCCTGAAACCTTAGCAATTACTTCCGTTCCCATACAAAAACGGACAAAAGTATATTTCCCAGATACGGCATTAAAGGAAGGCACTATATTTCCAGAACTAAACCTTCCATTTTTTGTAACAGACCCACTTTCTTCCACAGCATCAACCTGTAATTGCGAGAAATGCGAATGCATGGATGCAAACAAAAAGTATGATTATCTGTTTACCGATCAACATTTTGAAAGGGAAGAAGTTATGAAAGCGTTATATGAAATTAGTTTTTTCCTAAATGATATGCTTTTATACTTGGATACGCACCCGGATGATCAAGAAGCCATTGACATTTTCAATGTATACAATGCAGACCGAAAAAAATTGTTACAACGAATGGAAGTGGATTTTTATCCATTATCACCAAATTGTATTGTAGATGCCAGAGGAAATCAGGATCATTTTTCCTGGACAGATGGTGCATTGCCATGGGAAGGAGCGTGTTTATAAATGTGGGTTTACGAAAAACGATTACAATATCCGGTAAAAATTACAAAGACCTGTCCAAAAACAGCACAGTTAATCATTAGTCAATATGGCGGTCCCGATGGAGAATTAAGTGCTTCTATGCGCTATCTCTCACAACGTTTTACCATGCCTTGCAAAAAAGTTGGCGGACTCTTAACAGATATTGGTACAGAGGAATTGGCTCACTTAGAAATTATCTGTTCTATGGTATATCAATTAACAAAAAATCTGACCGTAGAAGAGGCCAAAACAGCCGGATTTGACGCTTATTATATCGACCATGCAAAAGGTATCTGGCCACAGGCAGCCAGCAGCCTTCCCTTTACTTCTATAGAATTTCAATCTAAAGGGGACGTTTTTGCAGACTTGCATGAAAATCTTGCCGCAGAACAAAAAGCACGCGCGACTTACGACAATCTGCTCCGAATGATAAAAGACCCCGAAGTCAGAGAGCCTTTAAAATTTCTAAGAGCAAGAGAAATTGTCCATTTTCAGCGTTTTGGAGAAGCAATTGAAATGACAAAAAAGAAGTTAGATTCTAAAAACTTTTACTACTTCAATCCTGAATTTGATAGTAACAGCTTTGCCGGGCAGAAATGATTGTGCTAATTGCATATGACTGCTAGCAGGCTAAGTGCAATTTGTACAATTATTTCTATCGGGCAGACGCCCGACATGAAGAAAATGTCCAGCCCAAAAGGATATTTTTAACCAATTTGTATATTCTGGCACTTTATGAATGCCCCCGGCTGAACTGTTACATTTCATGCACAATTTTTACAGAACAAAGTGGACAAGTCCACTTCAACTCCCTAAAAACAGTAAAAGCACAAAGTGGATACATCCATTTTGTGCTTTTATTTATTTGCCTATCTGTATTATTTCACACTTTCTTCTAAATACTCTACAGCATGATTTAACTCTTTTTTGCTAGATTGTACTAATGGTGATAATACTTTCTGTTCCTTAGCTGTGTATTTATAATCACAATTCTCTCCACAAAAACTTTCACTCTTTTTCACAAGTGTTTCAGCAAGAAATGCCTCACCAAAAATTCCATATTTACTTAGTTCTGCTTTTTTTTGATTTATAGACATCTCATCATTCTCTACGATATTTTCTAATTGCTCTGGCATTTCAGATAATTCTTTGTCCCATAACTTGTAAAACTGTTCTGCTGTTTCAAAATCAGTCCCTGTTAATTCTTCAAAATCACAATCTGTTATCTCCAAAATTGCCAAAGCTGAAATATAGGAGTTTAAACTGGAACACTCTTTACTTTCTCCCTTTTCCTGCAAAAGTGGTACTGCCTCAAAACCCAAATCTATTATATTTTTATAATATTCGTTATCAATATAGGCATATGGACTTGAACTCATTAAAGTTTTTGTATCATAAGACTTCGCCATTGATTCAAAGTTTTCATCAATTACCGCTGCATAGGATTTTTGAGGCTCTAATGGTTCTATATGCAATTTTTGAAATCCCAAAACGGCTCCTGTGGCAACAACACCTACACATATAACTGTTGCAAATGTAATTTTTACTTTTTTCTTCATATCCACTCCTCCTTATTTATAACAATATAATTTTAAACTACCATATCCACTAGTTGACTTATAAGGATTACTCAACTTGCTAGTCGTATACAAGGAACATGCACCCCATTTTGAAATTGTTTTTGCACCTGCTATTGCATTTCCATCTAACGTTCTTGTTCTTGCGAAATGAACTACCTTACCATTATTTACATACACTAATATAACTTGATTACCTTTTACCTCTAACATATCCGTCGTACAATTGTATCCCTTTGCTTTTATCCAAGACTTAAATACAGTTAACGTTGGTCCATCTCCCCATGATGCAGGCCAAGTCCAAGACTGTACCTCATTCTTTCCTAATGCATAGGCTAAGCAATTATAGTCAGAAAATCCACGTTTATAATAAGTTGCACATGATGACATATTTGATAAGCACGAAGAGCATAATTTTATTCCATTTTGTCTCTTATGTTTCCCAGAACAATTATCTCTTTGACTACTGCTATATGTTGAGTCATCACATTTAGAGCATCTACTATATACATACCAGTTTTTATAACAATCTACTGCTTTAACTGTTATAGCTGTATCAAAAATAATTGTAGCCATTATCAGCACACATAAAATTTTATACTTTTTTCTCATATTTTCCCTCCTTTCTTTTTTATTGATACAATTTTATTGTACGATATATATATTGACCTGTCAACCAAGAAATATATTTACATTATAATCATGTCGCTTTATTGTATGAAAAGAAGGTATTCTATGAATTTTCAAAATATTTTCATACCATATTAATTTTTTTTATTCTACCAACCACCTAATGCACTTTTTATCATTCCTACTCCACTTTAGCAAAACTCATAGCCTCCAGATACACCTCCTGAAAACCTTCCATCTCCGCCAAAGAAATATGCTGAACCTTATGAGCAAGAGTATCTAATGCCTCCCATTTTTCTTCCGAATAAAATAATGCAACTCCAGCCCCCAATAAAGCAGCATTGCCAATTGGAACAATCTTTTGTTTGTCCATATCAGGCAATAATCCTATACGTTGTGCTGCCTCTACTTGTAAGTGTGTCCCAAATGCGCCCGCCAATACAATTCCTCGCAAATCCCGGACATCCATTTTACAAGCCTGAAGTAACATTGTAATTCCCGCAGAAATTGCTCCTTTTGCCAACTGTAACTCACGAATATCCTGTTGCGTAAGGGTTACCGTATCAGAAATTACAAAAATCGTCTCGTTTTTCTTTATTTCTAAGCAATCTACAAGAACTTTCGGACAGCCTCGTTTTATAGCTTCGTTTCTATTTAATAGATATCCAGTTTCGTCTATTATCCCAAACTCTACCAGTTCTGCAATCACAGAAATCAAACCAGATCCACAGATTCCCCTTGGTGCCACCTCTCCAATCACATCAAGTTTTATCTCCTCCTTTACCTGCATCCCACGGATAGCACCCACTTCCCCTCGCATACCACAAGAAATCGTAGCACCCTCAAATGCCGGACCTGCTGCCGTAGAAGCTGCATATAACCTGCCATCCTTTTGTAATACTAACTCTCCATTTGTTCCAATATCAATTATCAACATACGATCCCATTTCGAAATATCAAGGCTGTTTTTTAATGTTTCTATGACAGCTGGTGCTTTATCATCCAACTTTGACATGCCCTCTTTTTCTTCTTTGCACTGTTTCAAATAAGCCAATACTCCAACCGTATCTGCTCCAACAAAACCTTCTATATTGGGAAATAATCGCACATTGGCATTGAAAAGTCCAAACAACTTTCCTGAAAGACTTATTCCATCCTTATACTTTGTTTTATAGGGTGCTTTCGTAAGACTTTCAGGATTTACCTCTGCAAAAAAATGCATCATGGCAGCATTTCCAACCACAGCAACCATAGATACTCTTTCTTTCATGCCTTGCAATAATATATTTTCATCTCTCTGCTCAGAAAGATACGTGCCCTCACTCGTATTTCCATTCCCACTTTCTAACTCACAACGTTTCTCACAAAAATACTGCTCCAAATATTTTTGCAACAATTCTTCTATTAAAGTTGCAATGGTATTTCTAAGCAGCGAACAACTCTCTTTGAAATTTTCCTTATCTTTCAATGCATAGGTCATTCGTGCCACCACATCTGCACCATATATTTTCAAAGGATTTTCAGCTATCCTGCGACCAACACAACGTTTGGTTTCTAACTCCCACAAAAGAAACTCCATATTTGTCGTTCCAATATCTACTGCAATACCAAATGTGCTTGCACATTTTTCTACACAATCTGCTTCACTCTCCCTGCTGCCACCATGCATGGTTTCCTTTTCTCTTTTCCCGTCCTTTTCTTCTTCCTGCAAACATTCCTTTATCTTTTTCTCATATTTCTTTAATTCACTTTCATACAACAAATGCGCTTCCTTCTCAGAATCCATTTGTAAATTTACATTTGGCACTTCCACCTCGCAACTGCGAAAATGCTTTGGAACAAGCTTACAGGCAAGCCTCCACCCATCCTGTAATTCCTGCTCCGTAAAGAAATGCTTTTCTTCCTCCGTAATCGCATTCACCTCGCCAACCAAAACCTTCACACGACATTTTCCGCAGGTTCCATTTCCACCACAAGGACTTTCCACTAACACTCCTGCCTTTCTTGCAGCATCTAATACGGTTTCCTTTTCTTTATTTATATACGTGATGTCATTCGGTTGAAATAAAAGCATTTCTTTTCCTCCCATTTGCTTAAAATAATCTCTAATCCAGTAAATTCAAGGTTTTCAGGCAACAATTCCTCTTTGCATATTTTCGCAAAACATTTTTACTCTATAAAACACACCTTCCCTGTAGAGCAAAATAAACGAAACGCAAACAAATGACCTTTTTCAAAAATTTTTCAGGTAATCCGATTTAATTATAACTTACAAATCCAAAAGATTCATTTGGTAAATCCATTTTTTCCTTATCACTATAAATCAAATACACGTTACTTTCTACATAAACATCATCTGTATCGAAATAATCTAAATAGCTGCATGTAAACCATGATTTTCCCGTATTTTTTAATACATATTTACTATCTTCAATTACATATTCCAATTGATTTACAAATGCCTTTCCAAATTTTTTTCCATATAAATCACTATGATTGACTACCATTCTCGAACAAATCGTTCCAGGCTCCACTGTAAAATCAGATTCTACAATACCTGCTTCCTTTGCTTCTTTTAAAGAAAACCAATGCACCATTATACTACATTTTGTTAAGGACATTTCCCTGTCTCCTATGCTATCTTCCAATGTATCCAAATCTATCTGGCCTACAGGAAATACCGTATCTTTAACAAAAACTTTTTGTTTCTTTTGCTCCTCTACTACTATTTGCTCTGTTGTACCTAGATTAACCTGTTCTTCCCTTACAGCAACCACTCCCAAAAATGCAGTTCCAAAAATAAAGCAAACGATTAGCAAAGAAGAAAACACCTTATCCCCTTTTGTATGATCCACTCTCCATACTTTCAGTCCCCTTGCAAGTAAAAAAACAATACCAAAGAAAAGTAATGCTCCTATTAAGAAGAAACACATAACTGTGCCATAGGAGGTATCTCCAACATGCATCCATATTTCTCCAACGTTTGCAAGCTGACTAATTATAAGAAGCAAAACACAGCAAATTGCAAACACAACATAAAACGCCACATTTCCTATTCTTTCTTTTACCGTAACCAATAGCACAACCAGACTATACAAAAACAGCATAGCAAAAAGTAAAATGAAAACTTTCTTTGCAAACATCGCCAAATTTATCCATACACCAGCGCACCCTGGTAATATACCACTTTGCAAATAAATTGTAATTACAATATTTTCTACTGTCACCATTGCAATCCAAAAAAAGATTTCACTCAGATCATATAAAATGCGACTACAATATCGTGTCTGAATCGTCCCTGGAAATACACTAACTTCTTTTTCAATTAGAATATCCCAAGCTCTACTCAAAATTTTTGCCATAGAAATTACTATAAACAAATTTCCCAAAGAGCCATAATTATATAAAAAAGGTCCTCCCTTATGCCAACCTCTTGTCGTAGCCATTACAATATCTGCTACAAACATAGCAAGGAATGGTACCAACCAAACCCGTTCAAATACAATTTGCCATCTAAGTTTCACTAATTGTACGATATTGTTCCATTTAGTTGTGTCCTTTACTTCCATAGACATTCTAACTCACTCTCCTTTCTCTTGCTTGTCAAATATACACAAACATCCTCCAGTTCCACTGCTGAAATTTGCATTCCCGCTTTTTTCACTTCTTTTGCAAACTCCCCATTTACAGAACCTCTTCCGATAAAATACGTTCCTAACTCTCCACTATTACTCGTAACAATTTCTTCTCTATTAAAAAATGCTTCTGCCTGATTTTTTTCTCCATCTGCACGGAACAACATTTCTCTTATCGTATCCATTTCTTCATAGAAAACGACCTTTCCCTCATGAATTAACACCATTTCTGATAAAATAGGTTTTAATTCTGCCAGATTATGACTGGAAATTAAAATAGTTCTAGGATATTCCATATAATCTCGTAATAAAACTTCATATGCAAGTTTTCTTTTTTCAAAATCAATTCCATTAAACGGCTCATCTAATAACGTTACTTTTGCCCTAATAGCAAGTGTAAAGATAAAATATGTAATTGCTCTATTTCCAAGTGAAAGTTCCTGTATTCGCTTTTTACCATTTACCCCGAACAAATCTAACAATTTCTTTGCAAAAGCCACATCAAAATGCGGATACATTCCCGCATATAGTTCCAACACTTTTTGCACAGGGAGATTACCTTTTATTGGTAATTCTGGATTACAAAATGCAAGTTCTTCCTGCATAGCCAAATTAAAATTTACCTTTTCATCTAAAACACTTACCTTTCCCGTTGTTGCCGCTATCGCTCCGCTGCAAACCTTGAAAAATGTAGTCTTTCCACTACCATTTGCTCCAATCAGCCCAATTAATTGTTCCTTGTGCAGTTTTAAAGAAAAATCATTTAGTGCCTTTATCCTTTTTCCTCCCGCATACTGCACTGTTACATTTTCTGCTTCTATTGCAAATTCATTCATTTTTTACGCCTCCTTTTACTAGCTTTCTATCATTCCTTTTCATTCTTTCTTTTTACTGCTTCCTTTACCCTTTCCACTAATGCATCCTCTCCAATACCAAGCTTTGTAGCTTCATCTACCAAACGCTCTATAATCTCTCCCAAGATTTCCTCAACCTTTCTTTCTTTAATCTCTTTCACTGCACCAACTTTCACAGTCATTGCCTGCCCTCTTACCTTTTCTAATACGCCTCGCTCGACCAGCAAACGAATGCCTTTTGCTGCCGTTGCAGGGTTAATATTAAGTTCCTTTGCAAGCACCACCTGTGAATAACACTTTTCTCCTTCTTTTAACTTTCCCAATAAAATATCATCTTCAATTGCATCTGCAATCTGAATATAAATAGGAGTAACTTGACTAAAATCGATTCGCATAGAAACCTCCTTTCTAATGATAACTCATGCATGCGTTATGATTTTTTACTCTTTTCCATTTATTTTTCTTTACCACATTACTCAAGTAATGTAGTAAGTATATCATGAAAAATTTTTAATGTCAATGCAATTCTCGAATCATTACACTTGTATACGAAACATAGCCGTTTGACAACACTTTCATAGTAAGCAAAAAACGCTCCTCTGTGTACACACACGCATACACAGAGGAGCGTCTTTATATTGTTATTACCTATGCAAATTTCTTTCCTGTAAGTAACTCATAAGCTTCTTCATATTTATCAACTGTCTTTTCTACCACATCATCAGGTAATAAATAATCACTTTCTGGATTCTGCTTTAACCAATCTCTAACGAACTGCTTATCAAAAGATGGCTGTCCCTGTCCTGGCTTGTAACCTTCTAATGGCCAGAAACGAGAACTATCTGGTGTCAACATCTCATCACCAATTACAACATTTCCATTTTCATCTAAACCAAACTCAAATTTTGTATCTGCAATAATGATTCCTTTGCTTAATGCATATTCTGCACATTTCTTATATAAAGCAATCGTACAATCCTTAATCTTTGTTGCATATTCCTTTCCTTTGCCAGGGAATGCTTTTTCTAATACATCAATACTCTGCTCAAAAGAAATATTTTCATCATGATCACCAATCTCTGCCTTTGTACTTGGTGTATAAATTGGCTCAGGTAATTTATCAGATTCTACCAAACCTTCAGGAAGTTTAATACCACAAACTGTACCATTTTCCTGATAGCTTGCCCAGCCACTACCTGTAATATATCCACGAACGATACACTCAATAGGGAGCATCTCTAACTTTTTACACATCATGCTGTTTCCATCAAACTTTTCCTGCTGGAAATATTCAGGCATATCCTTCACATCAGTAGAAATCATATGATTTGGAACAATATCCTTTGTAAAATCAAACCAGAACTTAGACATCTGAGTTAAAATAGCACCCTTCTTTGTCACCTTGTTCTTTAAAATAACATCAAATGCGGAAATTCGATCTGTTGCAACGATAATCAAACTGTCTCCGTTGTCATATACCTCACGTACTTTTCCTTCTTTAATTGGTTGAAATTCCTTCATTGTTCTCTTAACCTATTCCTTTCCTGGAGACTAACTCTGTATAAATATATACCCAATTAGCTACCAACGTAATTCCTTATGCCTACTGAAACTTTCCTATTATTTTTCAATAGCATAATGTTCAATTAAATGTTTACTAAAAAATTATAATACACTACCCCCTAAGAAATCAACCTTATTTTATATCTAATAACATTTCTACTACAGTTCAGCCAAACAGTCGCTAAACTTTCAATTGTTTTATATATTTGGCGTTTTTTAATAATACCCCTTATCTTTAAATAGCCGCAAATGTCCAAACAAAATGTATATTTCTAGTCAATTTGTATATTCTGACACTTTATAAATGTTCTAGAATAAACTATTATATTTGTATTTGTGCCGATATAAAGATTGTGATAAGATTATAATGCTGGAGACAAAAAGTATTTTGCCCCAGAATACCTACGGATTGTTTCGCACTTTGTGCTCTCACAATCCTTTAAACATTTGAAATCTGCCGTAGTTAGGCTACCTTCTCATGTTTAGCGGGTCTCAATATCATACTTTTTTATGCAAGCATGAAACTTATGACCTTTTGACCCTGGTATCATATGATAAACGGTTACAGAAATTTATTCGCACTGTTTTTTGCTGTAGCCTCAATTTTAAATCAGTGCAGAAATGGAGAAAAAAATGTTACGGAAAAAAGAAACCGCACCAAAAGGATTAAGTATTATTATCGTTGGGTGCGGAAAAGTAGGCTCAACATTATTAGAACGTTTGAGCAAGGAAGGACATGATATTACTATCATTGATAAAAATGCTGAGAGAGTACAGGACCTTGCAAACCTATATGATGTCATGGGACTGATTGGAAATGGTGCCAGTTACAGTCTACAAAAAGAAGCTGGGGTTGACACAGCAGACTTACTAATTGCAGTCACAGATTCTGATGAATTAAATCTTTTGTGTTGTACTATTGCCAAACACACATCAAATTGTGCCGCAATTGCCCGTGTCCGAACACCAGATTACAGTAATGAATTATTATTTCTACAAAATCAACTAGATTTAGCTATGATCATTAATCCAGAACGAGAATTTGCCCGTGAGGTATCAAGAATCCTTGCAATGCCTACAGCCTTGGAGGTAAACTCTTTTGCGCATGGACAAGCTGAACTTGTTAAACTAAAAATTCCAGAAAAAAATATGTTGGAAGGTATGACTATTTCTACCTTTGCCAGTCTAATGAATATAAAAACCATTATCTGTGCAATCGAAAGAGATGGAAAGGTATATATTCCCGGTGGTAAATATGTAATGCATGCAGGTGATGTCATATCTGTAGTATCCTCCAGAAATGGCATTAAAGAATTTTTTGAAACCATTGGATTTAAAACAAAACATGTAAAAAATACATTAATTATAGGTGGCGGAAAAGCTGCATACTATCTTGCTAAACGATTGATGCATATGAATGTTGCTGTAAAAATTATCGAAAGAGACCGTGCAAGATGTGAAGAATTAAGCGTACTTCTTCCCAAAGCAATTATTATTAACGGTGATGGAACAGATGAAGAACTTTTGCATGAGGAAGAAATTGATTCTGTAGAATCCTTTGTTCCATTAACAGGTATTGATGAGGAAAATATTTTACTGACATTGCATGCCAGACAACTTTCTGATGCAAAAATTGTTACTAAGATTAATCGAACCTCTTTTAAAGGTGTTATTAGTTCCTTGGATTTAGGTAGCGTTGTTTATCCAAGATACATTACCACAGAAGCTATTATTGCCTATGTACGTGCAAAAACAAATTCACAAAACAGCAATATTGAAACACTTTATCACATGTATGACCATCGTGTAGAAGCTATTGAATTTGTCGTGCAAAAAAATACAAATGTAACAGAAATTCCATTAAAAGAATTAAAATTAAAGGATAATTTACTGGTTGCCTGTATTAACCGCAATGGACAGACAATCATTCCAGATGGAGAAGATTGTATTAAAGTAGGTGACAGTGTCATTATTGTCACAACCCATACAGGATTTAATGATATAGAAGATATCCTCTCCTAGTCAATGTTATTCGCAATCCGCTTCGCTACTTGCTCATATAAAAGCGACACTGCGTGCCTTACGAGGTACGGGGCTTGAACCCCGCACTTCGTTCAAAAATATCTATCGCCTAAAAGCAGTAGGTTTTCTTGAACTTTTATAAAAAAGATTATTAAAACATTTACAAAATTGTCCTTTATTTTTATCCGCTACATTTAACAGCGAATATGCTTTATCGGACAATTTCTATATTCAATTTATAAGAAAGGAATCTGCACCGCAGACTAAAAAATTATGAATCGATCAATTATACAATATATTTTAGGATATGTGCTGATGATTGAGGGAATTTTACTTTTGATTCCTTGCATAACTGCACTAATTTATTTAGAAACGCAAGGTTTTTCCTACCTTGCAGTAGCATTATTTTGTATTTTGATTGGCTGGCTTATGCGCCGAAAAAAACCAACCAACAATGTTTTTTATTTAAAGGAGGGTTGTGTTACAACCGCCCTAAGCTGGATTTTTCTAAGTTTATTTGGATGCATACCATTTATGCTTACAGGAGAAATACCATACCTTCCAGATGCATTATTCGAAACAATTTCAGGCTTTACAACTACCGGTGCTAGTATATTATCTGATGTAGAAGCCCTATCCCATTGTTCCATCATCTGGAGAAGTTTTACACACTGGATTGGAGGAATGGGAGTATTAGTATTTTTATTAGCTATTATTCCTATGAGCGGCGGCTCACACATAAATTTAATGCGAGCAGAAAGCCCAGGACCATCTGTTGGAAAGTTAGTACCAAAAGTAAAATCTACTGCACAAATTCTATACATCATTTACTTTGGAATGACTGCTATAGAATTTATACTTCTTATATTGGGTGGCATGCCTATTTTTGACGCTGTAAACACAAGCTTTGGAACTGCTGGAACTGGTGGCTTCGGTATCAAAAATGACAGTATGATGAGTTACTCACCCTATATTCAGTGGGTTGTTACTATATTCATGATATTATTTGGTGTCAATTTTAATGCTTACTACTTAATTCTTTTCAAACAGTTTAAAAAAGCTTTAAAAATGGAAGAAGTAAGATACTATTTTATAATTATTGGTATTTCTATTGCTGTTATATTTATTAATATTGTAAATACATGTTCAAACGCATTTAAAGCCTTAACAGATGCCGCTTTTCAAGTCGCGTCCATTATAACTACAACAGGTTATTCCACAGCAGACTTTAATCTGTGGCCCAGCACAAGTAAAACCATACTTGTAATGTTGATGTTTGTTGGTGCATGTGCAGGAAGTACTGGTGGTGGTATTAAAGTTTCTCGTTTTGTAATTATGTTTAAAACAGTTGTAAAAGAACTCCGTTCTTATATTCATCCAAAAAGTATCCAAAAAATAAAAATGGATGATAAACCGGTACCGCATGAGGTAGTACGTTCCATAAACGTTTATGGCATTACATTTATTACAATTTTTGCTGCTTCGGTATTTTTAGTATCACTTGATGGAAAAGACCTTATAACAAATTTTACAGCGGTAACAGCCACACTTAACAATATTGGACCAGGATTAAATTTAGTAGGACCAACCCAAAACTTTAGTTTATTTTCTCCTTTTGTAAAATTTATATTAATGTTTGATATGCTAGCAGGACGATTGGAACTATTTCCACTTTTAATTTTGTTTCATCCAACTGTTTGGAGAGAACATAAATAAAGTCAAAAAATGCTTACCCAGTATTTCTTCTGACTTTCAAACTATGGTTTATCAATTATTAAGTAATGTTTAGCTTTAGAGTGCAATGCTTCTCTACTTTCCAATATAATAAACTGCTCACTATATAGAAAATGGAGCTACCCGTTAATATTGCTGTCGTAAACTACAAACGGCAAATTAAAAGGTAGCTCCATAATTTTTACCCCTATTAAATACTAAAATATCCACATTTCTAATATAAAAAATATATGTTATCCACAAAATACTAAAAACACTATTAACATCGTTAGTAACTACTCCATCTATCCCCTATAAAAGCCTATTTAAAAGCTTCTACATAGCTTTATAGGCATTTCCTTATCAAAAATGACAGTATGATAAGTTACTCACCCTATATTCAGCGGGTTGTTACTATATCCATAATATTATTTGGTGTCAATTTTAATGCTTATTACTTAATTCTTTTCAAACAATTTAAAAAAGCTTTAAAAATGGAAGAAGTAAGATACTATTTTATAATTATTGGTATTTCTATCTCTGTTATACTTACCAATATTGTAAATACATGTTCAAACGCATTTAAAGCCTTAACAGATGCCTCTTTTCAAGTTGCGTCCATTATAAAGAGAAAAGCCTGTAGATGTATTCTACAGGCTTTTTAAGGTTACATAAAACAAAATGCCCAGAGCCGGAATCGAACCAGCGACACGGGGATTTTCAGTCCCCTGCTCTACCGACTGAGCTATCTGGGCATAAATTGCGGGAGCCGGATTTGAACCAACGACCTCCGGGTTATGAGCCCGGCGAGCTTCCAGACTGCTCCACCCCGCGATAATATTTAATTCGCAGTTTTACTGCTAAATGGGTGGTGGTGGATTCGAACCACCGAAGCATTAAGCAGCAGATTTACAGTCTGTCCCCTTTGGCCACTCGGGAAACCACCCATGAGTTTCTTATTTAGTTAGAAACAAGCCGATGATCGGACTTGAACCGATAACCTGCTGATTACAAATCAGCTGCTCTGCCAATTGAGCCACATCGGCATCAATGGGACCAATAGGACTCGAACCTATGACCCTCTGCTTGTAAGGCAGATGCTCTCCCAGCTGAGCTATGATCCCATATATTCAATTCCTCGTTTCCGAAGAAACGACCCAGACGGGACTCGAACCCGTGACCTCCGCCGTGACAGGGCGGCGCTCTAACCAACTGAGCCACTGGGCCTTAAAAGGCTTATATACCTTCAAAACTACACACTGTATTCCATCCATAACTAGCCCAAGTACTAAGCTCGAAACTACCTCGCTAAGTGCTTGTGCATGTATCGCACGTAAACGATAAAAATACTATCGTTAAGTGCTCATAACTAGGTCAAGACC
>JBNMLH010000039.1:0-1336 GCA_050875145.1 Lachnospiraceae bacterium | reverse complement strand
GAAAAAGCAGAAGACCTGACTCAGGAAACATTTTTGAAGTTGTTTAAGAATTTATCCGGATATAAAGGGAAAAAGAAATTTAAGGCTTATCTATACACGATTGCAAATCATTTATGTATTGATGAAAGTAGGAAGGTTGAGTTTTATCCATTAGAAGATGAAGAAAATATAGTGCATGAGTATAACGACATAGTTCGGCTAGAGGATAGGGCAGAGATAAGCTATTTTTTGAATTTTTTATCATCAGAACAAAGGGAAGCAGTCATTCTACGCTTTGGAGAACAACTTAGTTTTGGAGAGATTGCAAAAGTGATGGGATGCAATATGCGAACAGCACAAAGCAGGGTTCGTAATGCTTTAAAAATTATGAGAAAGGAGCAGGAAAATGAAAGATAAAAAGTTGAAGGGATATTTACAGCAATCTTTAGGAGAGGAAGTACAGCCTAAAAGATTAGAGGAAACGATTAAGCTTTGCACTGAAATTGTACGAGAACAGGAAGTGACTAGGGCAGAACCGAGGACAGGTTTCTTTCACTATCTTTCAGATGTATTTCGCTTTGAAGGTATTCCAATATTTGGTTTGCAGGCAGTAACGTTATTTATAGTTTGTTTAACAATTGCCAGCATTGCAGACGTGCCAAAGAATATACCAATTTTTATGCCGCTGTTTGTATTGGCTGTCATACCAGCAATTTTTAAAAGCCAGTATTATGGAATGAGCGAGATTGAAGCGGTAACAAGAGCTTCTGGTGCCCAAATCACGTTAGCAAAGCTGGTTTTGGCTGGGGCAGCTAATTTGGTGTGTATAACAATTCTTTTGTGTATGGAAGTTTATTTGCAAAATTCTTATAAAGAGATTGGACAGATGGTTCTATACTGCCTGGTTCCGTACTTAGTGTGTATGGTTGCGTTGCTACGTTTGATCCGTTTGCAAAAGAAACAGAGTTTACAGATATGTGCGATTGTAATGCTGGGTTCCTGCATTTGTTGGGGGATGTCAGCAAGAATATTGCCATGGTTATATGAAACATCAGCAGTGGGGGTGTGGATTGTTACATTTTTGATTTTTGCTATGTTCTTTATAAATGAAATTCATTATATTGCAGAGATGAGAAAGGAAGGAAAAATGTATGGAATTGTCGCTTGATCGTTTAACAAAACAGTATGGCAGGAAAATAGCGGTAGATTGTGTTAGTGCAACCTTAAAGCCGGGAGTATATGGTCTTTTGGGGGCTAACGGTGCAGGTAAAACAACATTGATGCGTATGCTATGTGCTGTTTTGGAGTCAACCTCAGGGGAGGTATTGCTGGATGGAAAAGAAGTAACTTCGATGGG
>JBNMLH010000025.1:0-35618 GCA_050875145.1 Lachnospiraceae bacterium | reverse complement strand
TAGATACCACATTTCTTATAAAATCGGTTATAATGGAAATAAAGTGTCTGGTTGGAAAAAATAGATTTTGTTCATTTCTGCGTTTGTACACTTTATGAATATTCCCGGCTAAATGAGTATATGCGTTTGATAATTACATAGCAGGGTTTGGCAAGGGAAAGAAAAGAGGAATGTGTATGTCAGGATTATTATATATGCAAGTGTCGGACAGTCTGACAAAAAAAATTTATGAAGGAATACTTCAAGAAGATATGAAGTTATCGGAACGGAAACTTGCTGCGGAATATCAGGTGAGTAGAACTGTGATCCGGGAGGCAATTAAATTATTAAATGAAAAAGGCTTGGTTCGTACGGAGTATGGAAAGGGAACCTTTGTCAATCGAATGAATGATGGATTGTCCATTGATAAGATTCAAGATACGCTGGACATTAGTCGCGTTACACAGGTGGACGTATTGGAAGCCAGAGAACTGATGGAAACAGCTATGATTCCTATGCTCATTGAGAGAGTTACACCAAAAGATATTGCAGTGCTGGAAGAATTGTATGAAACACTTAAAGAATATGTAGATGAGCCGGATGCATTTATTATGTATGATGCAAAGTTTCATTTGGCACTCTCTATTTGTACTCATAACAGGGTGCTTTCGATTATGACAGGTACGCTCAATAAAATGGCAAACCGGGAACAATTTTTGTCAGAAGGTAGAGAACACCGGGAACGCGCGAATCAAGAACATTTCAGTATTATTCAAGCATTAAAAAATAAAAATGAAAAGCAGTTGTTGGAGGCTATGCAACTCCATATCATCTGTATTCGTTCACATGTAGGAGGCGAATAGGAAAAGATATGAATACATTCGTTATTTTACAGCAAATGGCAGTCATTGCAATTTTAGTGTTGGTGGGTGTCTATTTACAAAAGAAAGATATTGTAGATGAGAATACGGCAAAAAAGCTGTCAATTATAGTAATGGATATTGTGAATCCGGCATTGATCCTGTCTTGTATGTTGACTGGTAATATTACGGCAACCCATAAGGATTTGTTAAATGCCATTGGAGTAGGTGTAGGGTTGTATGCCTGTTTATGTGTATTAGGATATGTAATACCCAAACTGTTGCCTATTAAAAAGTCGGAGGAAAAGTTTTACAATGCAATGACCGTATATACGAATGTGGGGTTTATTGGCATTCCTGTTGCTAAGGCAGTATTAAGCGACAGCGCCATGTTATATGTCATTGTATGCAATGTCATGTATTGTTTGCTTTTTTATACCCATGGAGTAACGATATTGGGTGGAAAAGGAGAACGAATTGAGTGGAAGAAACTTTTTTCGCCGGGAACCATTATGGCGATTTTAACTTTGGTCGTATTTTGGTTTGACCTGAAACTTCCAGCGGTAATCTCCAATAGCATTATTTATCTGGGAAACGCTACGGTTTTTTTATCCATGGCACTGTTGGGGGTATCCATTGCCAAGTCATCCATGGAAGAAGGATTAAAGGAAAAAAGTATTTGGATTTACATTGTAATCCGCATGTTGGCGGTGCCGATTGTTTTGGTGGCATTGTTAAAAGCGTTGCATTTTCCAATGGAAATGGTACAGGCATTTTGTCTGATGGCAGCAATGCCTGTGGCAAATTTACCACTCATACAGGCAGAAAAGATTGGAGAGGATACAGAATTGTTATCCAGAGGCATTATGGTGACTACTGTGTTATGTTTCTTTACGATTACATTGCTCATGTCTGTCCTGTTTTAGAGAGTGAAATAATTTTTTGGGATATGATTGATTTTTCCAATCCTTTTATGGAAAAATCGGTTATCATATAAAAGAATATAGCTGTTATGGAATTGTAGGAATTACAATTCAAAGCTGTAGAAAAATTGAATAATGGGATTTTAAGAAGGAACTACAATGGGGTAGCATAAAAAGATTTTGTAAGGATACAAAATAGCAATAGGACAAGCAGGCATCTGAAAAAAGATGCCTGTTTTTTCGCCTGTAGAAAAGTTCAACCTATAGAGTAGCATTACAATACTTGTACTCCACGATGTTCTACGGATGTAGAAAATACAATAAGGGTTTTCGTACGTCCAAAGGTTTGTAATTCACCAATAAATTGATCCAGTTCATTTGTTGTACAAAATTGTACTTCCAGCAACATAGAGTAGTCTCCAGTTACACAGTTGCATTCAATGACATTGGGGCATTTTTTGATATATGGATAAAAATCTTTTTTATCGTTAGGTGCAACTTCCAGATTGATAAATGCTTTAATGTGGTATCCAAGTAACTCTGGATTCAGGGTAGCATGAAAACCAGTAATATAATTTTTTTCAATCAGATGTGCGATGCGTGTGGAAACAGCGGGAGCGGTTAAATAGGACTCCTTGGCAATTTCTTTTACAGGGGTTCTGGCATCCTTTTGTAAAATTTCTAAAATTCGTTTATCAATAGCATCTAGTTCATTATTTTTCATTTTATGCACCTCCAGATTGTTACAGGTCGGTAATATTTTACTTATTTTTTAGTATAGCAATGGAGGAAAAATTTTCCTAGTGGTACATTTTGGAAAAAAGTTACATCAATTAATAAGGCTTATTTTTTGAAAGCAAAGGAACCGAAAAACAAAAGAAAATAAAGTTTTAGAATGAAAAAAATAAAGAAATTTCCTTTTTTTAAAAAGTATTGACGCAAGAAGGAGGAGAGCATAAGATGTGGGTGTGTAAGAGGTCAAAACCAAAGCCGGCGAAAAGAAATAAGGTTCCTGCCTCAAGCAAAATAATAGGAAAGGTTACACAAAGATTTGCAGAAAAAGGAGCGACAGTTATGGCAAAAAAATATGATCCCTATGAAAATGTAGTGGCTACCATGGAAGAAGCCATGGAGGTTGGAAAAATAGACAAGACTATGTTTGAAATCATTAAGAATCCACAGCGTGAGACAAAGGTATACTTGCCTTTGGAAATGGATGATGGAACGGTAAAAGTGTTTGAAGGTTATCGTGTGCAGCATTCTAATATCAGAGGTCCGTTTAAAGGAGGAATTCGATTTCACCAGGATTGTACGTTAAGTGAAGTCAAAGCATTGGCAACTTGGATGTCTTTGAAATGTGCCGTTGCCAATATTCCATATGGAGGAGCAAAAGGTGGAGTGAAGGTAGACCCTAAGACATTATCAAAAAGGGAATTAAGAAATCTTACAAGAAGATATACTTTTGCAATTGCACCTATCATTGGAGCGGATACAGATATTCCGGCGCCAGATGTGAATACAAATGCGCAAACAATGGCATGGGTATTGGATACTTATAGTCAGTTGCAGGGAAAACCATGTCCTGGTGTTGTAACAGGAAAGCCAATTGAGCTTGGCGGTTCCAGAGGCAGAAATTCAGCAACTGGTCGTGGCGTGGTAATCAGTACAAAACTTTTGTTAAAGACGGTTGGAAAGGAACTGGCTGGAACGACAGTAGCGATTCAGGGAATGGGAAATGTAGGAAGCAATGCGGCAAGAATTTTTCATCATAGAGGAGCGAAGGTGGTAGCGGTTAGTGATGTTTCCGGTGGCATCTACTGTGCAGATGGTTTGGATATGGATGTAATTTCTGATTTTGTAGAGCAGACGGGAAAATTATTAAAAGAGTATGAGGCACCTGGAATCACACATATTACCAATGCGGAAGTTCTGACTTGTGCCTGCGATGTATTAGTACCTGCGGCATTGGAAAATCAGATTACAGAAGAAAATGCACCAAAGCTGGCATGCCGTTATATTGTAGAAGCTGCAAATGGCCCAACAACAACAGAAGCAGATGCCATATTGAAAGAAAGAGGCATCCTGTTAATTCCAGATATTTTTGCAAATAGTGGTGGTGTTATCGTATCGTACTTTGAATGGGTGCAGAATATACAGGAATTGACCTGGGAGCGAAATCAGGTCAACGATATGCTGGAAAAACTGATGACGCAGTCGTTTGCAGAGATACAGGAGACAGTCGAGCAATATTCCTGTACCTATCGCATGGGTGCCTATATTGTAGCCTTGAAAAAATTGATTTTTGCGGAGGAAATAAAGGGCATCTTTCCTTGATGGGATAAAATGAAAAGAGAATACGTTATTATTTATATATAAAAGTAGAAAAGCGGATTTGGAATATCCTTGACTTGATATAAAATAGAAAAAGAGTATGCGGGTAAGAAGCTGGGACATTTGGTTTCTTATCCGTTTTTTCTTTATCAGAAAATGCATCCTCAAAAGCAAAAACCATTCGCAGAGCTATGTACAGTTGCGTAGGGAAGATTGTTGCAAAGAAGGGGAGAAAGAGGTATGATACAAACGGCAGAGTGAGACAGATCATAGCAGTTCCTGTTTATATGCTACCGAACAAGAATAATATAAGAGTGATATGGAGTAAAACAGTATGTATTGTGATTCGACAAAAGGAAACATAACCCGTTCGCTGTTGCTGTCAGTAAAAATCACTGAATGATTCTTGTTTCAAACTCATGTATTTGCTACAATATAGGGAAGAAAATGAAAGAGGTGAGTTATATGCCAGATAAGATTACAATTGGAACACAGGACTTCGAAAAACTTCGAACTGAAAATTGTTTCTATATAGATAAAACGACTTTCATAAAAGAATGGTGGGAAGCTGGGGATGATGTTACACTGATTACTCGTCCGCGCCGTTTTGGAAAAACTTTAAATATCAGTATGTTAGAATGCTTTTTCTCTATGAAGTATGCAGATAGAGGAGAATTGTTTGCTGGACTCTCTATATGGGAAGAAGAGAAGTATCGTAAACTTCAGGGAACATATCCTGTCATCAGCCTTTCTTTCGCAAATATAAAAGAGAATACCTTTGTAAACACAAGAGAAAAAATTTGTAGAATGATTGCAGATATTTATGATAACTATAACTATCTGCTTCAAAGCGAAAATATTACAGAAAATGAAAAGTCTTATATACGGGAAACAATAGAAAAAAAAGAAAATATGAACGATGCCTTTGTTAGTATGTCGTTGCATCGCTTATCTCAATACCTTCATAAACATTACGAAAAAAAGGTGATTATCCTTTTGGACGAATATGATACTCCAATGCAAGAAGCATATGTAAATGGATACTGGGATGAATTAATAAATTTCACAAGAAATCTTTTTAATGCTACTTTTAAGACGAATACTTCACTTGAACGAGCTGTAATGACTGGAATCACAAGGGTTGGAGTAGCACCATCGTCACTGACCTCGAAAGAACCTCGTCGAGTGAACGAGGTGGGCTTTCACACTAGACTCATAAGAACTTCGTCAAGTGTTCAATGCCAATCCGTATTTTCAGACCTAAATAATCTTATGGTAGTTACAACGACCTCTAACGAATACGAAACAGCATTTGGTTTTACAGAAGAAGAAGTGTTTACTACTCTGGAAGATTATGGATACGGAAGTAAGAAAGAAATGGTAAAGTGGTGGTACGATGGATTTGTATTTGGAAAACAAAAAGACATCTACAATCCATGGTCTATTATTAACTTTCTAAAAATGAAGGGGAAATTTGATACCTACTGGGCAAACACCAGTAGCAATAGATTGGTAAGTAAATTATTGCAAGAAGGAAGCAATCGATTAAAGAGTAACTTTGAGATATTGCTAAAAGGTGATAGCATTCATTGTCCTATTGATGAGCAGATTGTATATGATCAATTGGATGAGGATGAAGATGCAGTTTGGAGTCTGATGCTTGCCAGTGGCTATTTAAAAGTCCTCAAATATGAACAGATGGACCAGATCAGCGAAGACGAAGAACCATTATACGAACTGGCACTTACCAATCAGGAAGTAAAAAGAATGTTTCGTAAGATGGTACGTGGATGGTTTAAAAAATCAAAATGGGATTACAATGATTTTGTCAAAGCAATGCTTTGCGGCAATGTAGAAGAAATGAACGAATATATGAATCTTGTATCTGGGCAGGTATTTAGTAACTTTGATACTGGAAAAGGACCTTCCCAAAGACACCCGGAACGTTTTTATCATGGATTTGTACTTGGTCTGATTGTGGAACTTTCAGAAAAATATTGGATTACTTCCAATAGGGAAAGTGGATTTGGTCGTTATGATGTGATAATAGAACCAAAGGACAAGACAGAAGATGCTATCATTTTAGAATTTAAGGTATTCAATGCAAAAAAAGAACATACCTTGGAGGAAACTGTACAGGTTGCTCTTTCGCAAATTGAAGAGAAAAAATATGAGACAGAGTTGCTTGTAAGAGGTTTTAAAAAAGAACAAATACGGAAATATGGTTTTGCATTTGAAGGAAAAAATGTATTGATTGGAGAATAAGAAAAAGAACAGTGATTGTAGTTATACAGACACAAATGCATACAATCCATGATTATATATAAAAAGATTGCAACGATATAGAGATGGAATTGTTGCCCCTTACATAGTAATTTAAACATAAAAAAGGAATGTGCGTATTGTAAAATGATACAAAATCACATTCCTTACTAGAATCTATTTTTCTTTCTCGTTTGTTAATTTATCAATTACGTTGGAAATTTTTTCTACATTTTCGGAGATGGAGGAATTTAGTGTATTACAGTCTTGTGATAATTTTTCCACCTGGTCTGCTACAATGGCAAAGCCACGTCCGGCTTCTCCTGCTCTTGCGGCTTCAATACTGGCATTTAAAGCCAACATTTTTTGCTGTTTTTGAATGTTAAATAATTTTGATGTATTTGCCTTGATTTCTTGTACCAGAGTATGGCAGTCTGCAATTCCACCTTCCAGATGTTCTAATAGTTTGCTGTTGTATTTTTGATTGTAACTTGCAGAAATACAGTTATTTAAAGCATCTCCCAGCAGGTATGCAGCAGCTTCGATCTGTGTCTTGGAGCGAACATTTACTTTTCTGAGAGCCTCGATATAAGAAGTTTCGTTCACTCCGATCTCTTTGGCAACAGTACGAAATTTGTCCTCATCGGGATGTTCAGGAAGAACTTGTCCGCCTATTACAGCCCCTATTTTTTGATCGTGTAGGGTAAGATCAATGCTAAAATCAATCAGCCCTGCATGACAATAATAAACTCCGCTACATTCTTTGTCACATTTTTCACAACGTCTTTTCCCCTCTTTTGAATTTCTGGTATACTTCATACAGAAGTCTGTGAAATTATAACAATCTGAAATATAATTGCCTTCAGAATCCACTGCAACGGTAGCAAGACCGGTAGCAGAAGCCCAGTTTTCCATAATTTCCTGAAATCTTTTATGTCTGTAAAATCTTGAATTTTCATAAATACCATTCCCCCTTTTGGTAAAAAGAAAACGCGCATCCTTTTGTACATAAAAGGATGCGGTAACAACTCCTTATTTTATTATACATTTTTTGGAAAAAGAATGCAATTTTTTTATGAAAACAATAGTGAACTGTTACAAGAATTAAGGAAAGTTAGGTTTGTTCCAAATAGTAGGAATTCAGAGAACGGAATAATTCGTAAGATATCTTTTCCTTTTTAATATCTTGACATAACTTTGCGATAGAAGTACCATAAATTCATGCATATCTGAGGATGCAATGTATTTATATAGAAAATTATATTTTTGAATCTATTATTTTTTTAGAGTATTGCTAGAAAAAGGAATGGATTAAGAGAAATAATATGAAAATAGGAGGAAAAAATGCGTGAATTGACCTATAATATAGTCGTACATGTCAATGCGAAATTAAAAGAACAGAATTTACCCTATAAAATTCAATTTAGTAATGAGAATATAGCTTCCATAGAACCTATGGGTGTATGTGCCTGCCAGGGAAAAGAAGAAAAGTTTGCTACAGTAGTGACGGAGGCATTTAAGAAATATGGTTTTGTGGCAGAAATAAAATTGACGGAGTGTAAGATTTATTTATCAGATAGATAAAGTAAGGAGATTTGAAATAATCTTGTACAAATTAGGAAAGAGAGTTTGCTATTTTATCACATATCAGGATGATAAAGAATAGAGAGATAGCTGGATATTTCTGGATAAAAATAGAGTGTGGAGAAAAAGAGAGGAAATAAAAAAATGAATACAAAAAAGAAGTTAGTTTTTGTTATGGCAGTAGTAGGAATGGGGGTACTGGTACAGGGATGTAATACAGATATGTATAAGGGAATGCAGCATACAGATAGTATTGTAACAAAAAAGAAAACGGATAAAAAATCGAAGAAGCAATCCTTTGATTATATAAATAAAAAAGGAAATACTTTAAAGACGAGAATTCGTACACCAAAAGATTATAGTCGGATTAAAGTGGAAAAGAATAGTTTGGGAGCATTTTTACGAGGATATGAGATGAAACCAGATGGAAGTCCGGTGTTGCTATACAATGGAAAGAAAAAGAAAAATCAAAATGTGCATGTAGCGGTGTTTAAGTTACCCTTAGAAAAGGAAGATTTACAACAATGCGCAGATTCTGTAATGCGTGTCTTTGGAGAGTATTATTATCAGCGTGGACAGTACGATAAAATTCGTTTTACATTAGGAAGTGGATTTGTAGCAGATTTTAGTAAATGGAGTCAGGGATATACCATTTGTGTGGATGGAAACAATGTATCATGGGGAACAGCAACAGGTAATGATAGTAGTTATGCTTCTTTTCAGAAATTTATGCGTGTTGTATTTGCTTATTCTGGTACGATGAATATGGAATCCGATTCCAAGAAAATTAGTATGGAGCAAATGCAGATTGGTGATATTTTTATAAAAGGCGGAAGTCCGGGACATGTAGTTATGGTTGTGGATTTATGTAAAAATGCGGAAGGGAAGAAGGCGTTTCTTTTGGCACAGGGATATATGCCAGCACAAGAATTTCATGTGTTAAAGAATCCTTTGCATGAGGATGATCCATGGTATTATGAGGATGAGGTATCCTATCCATTTCATACGGCAGAATATACCTTTGATGAGGGAAGTTTGATGCGATATAAATAGTTGTGTTGATAAGTTGGATAAACTCTGTAATTAATAAATGTTGATTACAGAGTTCCTTTTTGTTTTAAAACATTTATAGTAGTTTACAAAGAAACGGATAAAAAATATCCCAAGAAGAAAAAGAAAACCCAATTGGTATATTTTGAACCAATTGGGACTTGAAAAAATTGGGATATTATTTTATAAAATAATTGTTAGGCAAAACTAACAAATGAGAGGATTTTGTATGGAGCATGATGAATTTTCGGAAATAAATGTTACATTTAATGCTAACGACATATTTCAAAATGAAGAATGTAAAGTGATGCGATTGATGAATGAGACTGGGGAAGGCAGCATGACGATATATCAGGTCTTTGAAGGCGTGTATATCATGTACAACAATTTTCATATGAAAAAATGTACAACCAATTTTAACTCGGAAGATGATTTTCTTTGTATTGATCATTGTAGAGAGGGGCAGATTGAGACTTGTGACTGGGAAGGGAACAATTGCAGTTTGACAGCAGGGGAGCTTCGTGTGGATGATGGCACACACAACAATGGTACCTCAATTTTTCCATTAAATCATTATTATGGTATTACCATTGGGTTTGATTTGAACAAGGCAAACAAAGCATTGAAGGGATATGTACCTGATTTTTCTGTGAGTGCAGAGGATATTATAAAGAAATACTGTAGACAATCCAAGCCGTATGTCATTGCATCCGCACCAGAAATCAATCATATTTTTTCTGAGTTATACAATGTACCAGCCAGTATAAAAAATGAATTTTTCAAAATAAAAATATTGGAGTTGTTGCTATATTTATCTGCATTGGAAATAGATAAATATAAGGTGGAAAAACCATATTTTTATAAAGGTGACATAGAAAAAATTCGTGCAATCCATAAGCTGATGACAACAAATTTAAATCGAATTTATACCATTGAGGAACTGGCACAAAAATTTGATATAAAGGTCACAGCATTAAAAAAATGTTTCCGAAACGAATATGGAACGCCCATATTTACCTATATGAAAAAATATCGTTTAAATACGGCAGCCGTACTTTTGAAGCATAACAAGGAATTAAAAATTAGTGAAATAGCGGAAAGGGTCGGTTACACCAGTGCAAGCAAATTTTCTGCGGCATTTGCCAAGGAAATGGGGAGAACACCGTTGGAGTACAGAAGGTATGGGGCATTAAAGGAAGTTTTAAATGATACAGATATAAGCATACATGAGTAAGAGGATTGCGGATATCATTGACCAAAATTAAATAGAAAGGATCAGAATATATGGAACAGAAAAATAAACAAAAAGAAGAAAACCCAATTGCATGGCTGTTTTCACAAGTAGGAGACAAAAAGCCCTATTTTGTTATGAGTATTCTAGTGGCATTTTTGAGTGTCATAAGTGGAATTATGCCCTATTTTGTAGTGGCAAGGATAGTCACCAATCTGGTGAATGGAGAAAAAGATTTTAAAGTGTATATGATGCTAGGAGTATGGATGACCGTATTTTTCTTTGGAAAGGTAGTATTTCATTCTATTTCTACCTGTTTATCCCATGGTGCAACTTTTGCCATTCTTGCCAATATACGAAAAAAATGTACCGACAAACTGGCGAAAATGCCGTTGGGAGACGTATTGGCATATCAGGCAGGAAGTTTGAAATCGACTATTGTAGAAAGAGTAGATTCGATAGAAACTACATTGGCACATATTGTTCCTGAATTTACCAGTAATCTTTTATCACCCATTATTGTGATTGTGGCCATTTTTGCATTGAATTGGAAACTTGGTATTGCGGCGTTGGTGACGTTACCGGTTGGAATGGTATGCTTTATGCTGATGATGACGGCGGACTATGAAAAACATTTTAATCGATGTACAGCGGCGAACAAAAAATTAAATGATGTTTCGGTAGAGTATATTAATGGAATTGAAGTAATCAAAGCATTTGGAAAAGCGGAACAATCCTATGAAAAATTTGTAAGTGCGGCAAAAGAGGGTGCTAATAGTTATGTGGATTGGATGACAAGTTGTAATGTGTATATGACACTTGCCATGTGCATTGCACCGGCTACCATGGTTACTTTGTTGCCAATCGGAGCCATTTTGTATATGCATGGAACCGTAAATGCGATTACACTTCTTACTATCTTGATTTATGGAGTGGCAATCATAGAACCGTTTATTCAAGTTATGTCTTATGAAGATGATCTTGCAAATATGAAATTGATTGTAAGAGAGGTGTGTACCATTTTAGATGCAAAAGAAATGGAACGGCCTGAGGTTTTGGAGGCAAACTGTCAGCCTGTAGATTATTCTGTTCGCTTTGAGAATGTGGAGTTTGGATATCAAGATGAAAAAGTGTTACATGGCATTGATTTAGAAGTGAAAGATGGCGAATTTTTAGCTTTAGTCGGACCTTCTGGAAGTGGAAAATCTACCATTGCAAGGCTACTGGCTGGTTTATGGGATGTAGAAAAAGGAAGTATAAAAATCGGTGGAGTAGATGTAAGAAGATTGCCGTTAGCTTATACCGCAGATCATATTGCATATGTTTCGCAGGATAATTACTTATTTAATCGAAGCATTCGTGACAATATTCGTATGGGAAAAACGGATGGAAACGTAACAGATGAGGAAGTAGAGAAGGTAGCAAAGCTCAGTGGTTGCCACGATTTTATCATGAGCCTTGAACATGGATATGATACTATCGTGGGTTCCGGTGGTGGACATTTATCAGGGGGAGAACGACAGCGAATCGCCATTGCCAGAGCAATGTTAAAGGATGCGGAGATTGTAATATTGGATGAAGCCACCGCATATACAGACCCGGAGAGTGAAGCAGTCATACAGGAATCGGTAGCAAAGCTAGTAAAAGGCAAGACTTTAATCGTCATTGCGCATAGACTTTCTACAATTATAGATGCGGATAACATTTGTTGTATCAACGATGGTAAGGTAGAGGAGATGGGAACACACAAAGAATTATTAGAAAAAAATGGACTGTATAGGAAGATGTGGGATTCTCATGTTTTGGTAAGAGATACGGTAAAGGAGGAGGCAGAATGATAAAAGTAATTAAGAAATTTCTAAATTTTTGTCAGGAAGAAAACAGAAAGCGATTTGTAACTTCTATTTGGCTTACCCTGTTTCAAGTACTTTTTGAAGGATTAAAAGTGCCTGCCATCTATGTGCTGGTTAAGGCGGTATTGGAGGAAAAGGTTACGATAAATACGGCTATTACTTGTTTGGGCATTATGCTGGTTAGTATTTTGGGAGCAGCATTCTGTAAAAATAAGTCCACACTTTTGCAAACAAGAGCAGGCTATGGAACTTGTGCAGATAAGAGAATAGAAGTAGCAGAACATTTGCGTTATGTACCGATGGGATATTTTAATGCCAATACATTAGGGCAGGTAATTTCTGTCACTACAAATACGATGCAAAGTCTTGAGAATGTTGCCACGAGGGTTATTATGGTGGTTTCTAATGCAGTATTAAGCACAGCGGTTATTTTGTTGTTAATTTTTCTGTTTGATTTTCGAATTGGTTTGCTTGCGTTGGCTGGAGTTTTGTTATTTGTGTTTTGCAATCATTTGCTCATTGCCCGTTCTGCCAAATTGGCAAAAAATAAATTTCATGCAGATCAGAACCTGGTCGATCAGGTCATCGAATACATACAGGGAATTACGGAGGTCAAAGGATATAAGTTGACAGGGGAGCAGTGCAGCGCGTTAAATGCTGCCAATGAATATGTGGCTGACTTAAATTTAAAAATGGAGGTTAGTTTTGTACCCTTTATCGCTATTCAAAATTTTATTGTAAAAATGATCGGGGTAGCCATGGCAATGGCATCCATTGTGTTTTATCTGAATGGTACCATGGAATTGGCAGTATGTATCGTTATGATTTTGGTTTCTTACATTATGTTTGCGTCACTGGATAGTGCAAGCAGCTTTTCTGCATTATTGCGGGTGGTAGATGTAACCATTGATAAGGTAAATGAAATTATGGATTCTCCACAGATGGACTTGGAGGGGGAAAAAGTAGAGATTGGAAATGCAGATATTGAAGTAAACAATATTTCATTTTCTTATGAAAATCGTAAAATTATTGATGGCATCAGTTTGAAGATACCGGCAAAAACTTCATTGGCGATTGTGGGACCTTCAGGGGGAGGAAAAACCACGCTGACCAATCTGATTGCGAGATTTTGGGATGTGGATGAGGGAAAAATCACATTAAACGGGAAAAATATTAAGAAGTACAATTACGATAGTTTAATGGCAAACTTTAGTTTTGTATTTCAGAATGTATATCTATTTCAGGACACCATAGCAAATAATATTCGATTTGGTACACCACAAGCCTCTATGGAAAAGGTGATAGATGCTGCGAAAAGAGCATGTTGTCATGAATTTATCATGTCACTTCCGAATGGTTATGAAACCGTCATTGGAGAAGATGGTGTAAATTTATCGGGAGGAGAACGTCAGAGAATATCTATTGCCAGAGCAATTATGAAGGATTCACCGATTATTATTTTGGATGAAGCTACAGCGAACGTGGACCCTGAAAATGAGGAAGAACTAATCAAAGCGATAGAAGCCTTAACGAAAGAAAAGACGGTAATTATGATTGCGCATAGACTAAAGACGGTGCGATACGCGGACCAGATTATTGTTGTGGAGCAGGGAAAAATAAAAGAACAGGGACGCCATGAAGAGTTGATGAAACAAGAAGGAACCTATAAGAATTTTATTGAAAGTAGAAAGATGGCAGTAAGCTGGAAATTATAAAAAATTTGATAGGTAAGGCTGACTTGCGTGGGTATTGTAGTAAACAGTTACTATGATAGCCACGCATTTTTTGTAGGAAGATGCGTCCCATCCAGCAAGTCACCAATAGGTGAGGAATATAGGAAGTTGATGTGAACTTGTCCACTTGTTATATTATGACTAATAAACTGGAAAAGACAAATTTAGTAAAGGGGATTGACAAAGCGAAAAAAGACAATATCATTGATAGTATAACATAAATGTTTAGGGAAAGCGGTACGTCAATTTAAAATAGTAAATATAAAATAAAAAACGTATGAGGGTTTCATGTAAAAACATAAGAAAAAAGGAGGAGAAATATATGAGATTATTTGCGGGGTGTGGACCAGTATTTTTAAAAGAGGCAAGTGATGCATCGGTTTTTATAGAGAAAATGAAACAATTGTCTGCGCAGGCAACGGGAGAATGTAAAAAGGAAATTGAGAAACAAATTAAGATAGCGGATTATGGACTGGCAGGCGAGGAAAATATTGCATTCGAATTAAAAAATAGTGGAATGGATATGTTCATTTTACATGATATTTATTTAGAATATGAGGAATTGTCAGCTCAAATTGATTATCTAATTGTGGCGAAGAAGAACATTTATATAATAGAATGTAAAAATCTAATCGGAAATATCGAAATTGATAACAAAGGGACATTTATTCGTTCCTATGAGTTGTATGGCAAAAAGATAAAGGAAGGAATTTACTCACCAATTACACAAAATGAAAGGCATATGAATGTAATAAAAGCGGTGAGAAAGAATACCAAAAATGCTGTCTTACAATTCTTTTTTGAAAAGAATTTTGAAAAAAGTTATAAATCCATTGTCTGTTTGGCAAATCCCAAAACAGTTTTGACTGATAAGTACGCCAAAAAAGAAGTAAAAGAAAAAGTCGTGCGAGCAGACCAATTGATTGCATTAATGAAACAGATGGAAAAAGAGAGTAAAAACGAGAAGTCCACTGAGAAAGAAATGCGAAAACTAGCGGAGTTCTTTTTAGAAGTTTCTAAACCAAATAAATCAGATTATACAATAAAATATGAAGAGATGGTTGCAAATTTGGAAAAACAGAAAGAAACGGAAATTGTCAAAGAACCAGAAAAAGAGGATGAACCTGTACAGGAAAGTTGTGAAGAAAAAACTTGTCCTCGTTGTGGAGGCAAGTTGGTGGTTCGCATGGCAAAGCGAGGGGAACATGTAGGGAATCAATTCTATGGATGTGAAAATTTCCCGAAATGCTGGTATAGAGAGGATATATAGGAAATGGAGTTGTTGATTTGATAAACGGAGAAAAATCAAAATTATTAATTAAAACATTTGATGGCTCTTTGACGAATTTGAAAGTAAAGCCTAAGGGAATTAATAGCATAGTAGAGTTAATTATTCAATATTATGATTATGATGGGGAGGAAGCTCTTGTTAAGGCGAAAGTGATTTTTTATGAGGTTGTTTTGATTGATTTTGAGGTAAATCTTTTTGATAATTGTATTGGAGCAGAATTATTTGGATTTTATGAGATTTTGCAGGAGGAAAAGAAAAAAGAACTTGTTGAGAAAATAGTTAGAAATCGTAGAGATGGTTTTTTGTATCATGATAATTACGACTATGATGAAACAGACGAAAATGATATGTTAAATTGGCGAGGACCGATGGAAAAATTATATGAAAATATAGAAGAGTATCATCTTTATCAACAACAAACAGAGGGTGGCATTTATTATATTTTGGCAAAGCGTTATGAAATAATTAGAATGTAGTCAGGTTGCTTGTAGAAAAAGGGGGCATATTCGATGTATTTTGGACAGTTATGGAAAGCATTTTCACAGATGGAAGAGGTAGAAGCTATTGCCTTGGGTGGTTCTAGGGCAGGACAAAATTTTGATGAAAAGTCAGATTATGATTTGTATATTTATTGTACAAAAGTACCTGACGAGGGGAAACGAAAAGCAGTGCTGGAGAATTGTTGTAATTATATGGAGATTGGAAATCATTTCTGGGAGTTGGAGGATGATTGTACATTAAAGGATGGGATAGATATTGATATTCTTTATCGAAATCTGGATGATTTTGCAAATGAGGTAGCATCCGTTGTGGAACAACATTCTGCACACAATGGGTATACTACTTGTATGTGGCACAATTTAATACATAGTCGTATTTTGTATGATGAATCGGGAAAATTTGCTCAGATACAGAAACGATTTGATGTGCCATATCCAGAAGAATTGCGGAAAAATATTATTGCACAGAATCAGAAATTGTTGACGGGTATGTTGTCTTCTTATGATTTGCAGATTAAAAAAGCACTGAAGCGTCAGGATTGGGTTAGTGTAAATCATAGAACCGCTGCCTTTCTGGAATCCTATTTTGACATTATTTTCGCTATGAATCGTCTGACACATCCGGGCGAGAAACGTATGGTACAGTATGCAAAGAAAGAGGCAAAACAGTTGCCAAAAGATTTTGAAAAAAATGTAGAGAAGTTGTTGCAAAGTCTTTTTGTCAAACCAGAAGAGGTAACAGATACTTTGCAAAGGATGATTGCAGCGTTGCAAACATGCTTGGAACATGCGTAATAAAATTGTAAAGAAATATTCAAAAAAAGTATATTGCTTCTTCCTTCATTCCGTTTTACAATCTGATGTGCAATAGAAGAAAATGTGCAGAAGAGTGCATGGGATGGAGGGCCAACAAATGAAAGAAAATTTGAAATGGGCGGTACTTGGTACAGGTGTGATTGCAAATGAGATGGCACAAGCATTACAAAAAATGGGGAAAAATCTATATGCGGTGGCAAATCGTACCCATGAAAAGGCAATTGCGTTTGCGAATAAGTATGATGTACAAAAGGTATATGATGAAATTGATGATATGTTTGAGGATGAAGATGTGGATATTATTTATATCACCAGTCCTCACAATACCCACTATGCATTTATGGAAAAGGCATTGCAACATGGAAAACATCTTTTGGTAGAAAAATCCATCACGTTGAATAGCAGAGAACTTGACTGTATGATAGCATTGGCGAACCAGAAGCAGTTGATTATGGCAGAAGCAATGACTATTTGGCACATGCCTATCTATAAAAAACTATGGGATATTGTAAAAAGCAATCAGTTGGGAAAGGTGCAAATGATAACGGTAAACTTTGGAAGTTTTAAAGAGTACGACATGAATAACCGCTTTTTCAATATGAATTTAGCAGGTGGTGCCATGCTTGATATTGGTGTCTATGCACTTTCCATCGTAAGAAGTTTTATGGATGAAACGCCAACAGATATTGTGAGTCAGTGGAAAGCATCGCCAACAGGTTCCGATGAACAGGCAACAATATTATTGAAAAATAAGCAGGATCAGATGGCAACAGTAGCACTGTCGATGCATTCAAAGCAACCCAAAAGGGCTATGATCAGTTGCGAAAAAGGATATATCGAAATTATGGAATATCCAAGGGCAGACAAAGCAGTTTTGGTAGATGCTGAGACGGGAGAGAGAACAGAGGTAGAATGCGGAGATACCTCGAATGCTCTTTATTATGAAATGCAAGATATGGAGTCTGCTGTGAAAGATGGAGATACTGCTTGTATGCATTTGGAGTATTCGAAAGATGTTATGGATATTATGACAAAGTTGAGAAAAGATTGGAATATGAAATATCCAAATGAAGAGTGGTAAGAAGTAGAGATATAGTAGAGTTAGAAGCATTGCCTAAAAATCTTTTTTATTGCTATATTGTTTGGAAAAATATAGTCACATTATGAAAAAGGGGAAATTATATTGCAACAATCTTGATGTAATTGCTTCACTGTTGCTTTGCTTGAAGGCACTTTCAGATATTTTTCATTTATCTTATAACAGGGAAAAATATGTGTAATAAATAGGCGTATGGCTAGTGTAGCATGAAATTGCTAGATTAGCCATACGCCTTGTTTTAAATCGCATATCCGCTATGGAACGTTTGATTTTATCTTATCCTATATATTTAGATATAATCAAAATTATCAAAAATACAATACCTATAGCTAAAGCAATGCTAGCTATCAGATCTTCTTTATAACTCATTTTTCTATAATTCAAAATATTTTCTATAAGATATGAGATGGCACTAATCAACAAAATTTCATAAGGTTTTTTTCCCATGAGAAAAAGAATAATGAAAACAATTCCTAAAGTTATTCTAGTGAATAATAAACATTTCGATTTATTGTCTCTATATACTTTAATATCTTCCTCTAATTTATAATGTCCCATACCATTCACCTCCTCTTTTATTTGAGTTTTTTCTTTATATTTCCCACACCTCATTTGCTATAATCTCACTAGATTCCTCAAATACATTGCCAGTTGTACTTTTTTCTTTACTGTTATTCTGAAAAGCTGATAATCCAGTGCAGATAGTGATAATTGAAACAAATAGTATTATTTGCTTCGTTGAATCACTTCCTTTTCTCATATTTAGTTTAAATCATATAATATAATAATAGCATCCTTTTTATTCTTTGTCAATTTTTTCACAAACTATAAATAAGGTGCAATTGTAAGTACAGTATCGTATAACTTTGCAGAAGGTGCAAAAGCAAATGAATTAAGTGTATATGAATATTTTAAATACCTATTTGAACAGACGCCAAACAATGATTATTGCAACAATCCAGATATGATTGCTTCTTTGCTGCGTTGGTCGAAAGCACTTCCAGATATTTATCATCTATCTTACAACAGGAAAAAACATCTGTAATAAATAGGCGTATGGCTAGGTAGCATGAAATTGCTAGATTAACCATACGCCTTGTTTTGAATTGTATTTAAGATGATTTTTTAGCTTTTTGCATCTGCTTTTGTATGTTGCATTGTTCCTATCGGATGATGAGGAGGAGCATATAAGGTAGATAGCTTCAATGGACAACGGCCTGTATTGATTACATTGTGCCATGTTCCTGCTGGAACAAAAATGGTACTTCCGCTACAAACATTTTGCTGGAAGTTTAGTTCATCTTTGCAATATCCCATACAAACCCTTCCAAAGCCCTGTTCAACCCGAATAATCTGATCAGTGTCCTCATGGATTTCCAAGCCGATATCCGAACATACTGGAATACACATAAGTGTCATTTGCATCTCGTATCCAGTCCATAGTTCCGAACGGTAATGAGGATTTTGAATTGCCTTTTGTGCAACATTGGTTACCAGTAAATTAGGAGAATATTCTTCGCAATCTGTTTTATGATCTTGACAATTACAATGCATAAAAGAAATCTCTATCATAGCTTTTTTATATGATATGAAATATTTTATTTTTGGTTCACTGTTTCTTATTCAATTACAAATGCACTGGCAATGGATTTGTTCTGTTCGCCCATATAAATCGTTTTTACGATTCGATAAATACCTTCAGACAGGGTTCCATAAGAGTCTTTCCATTGAATTGTGTCGGAGTATACATCTTTGTCATGTACAAGGACAGCAATTGCTGGAATAACTACTTCGTTTGCTTTTAGTGTGTTCCATTGTCCATTTTCATATTTCTGAATAGAAAACTCTAATCCGAAGGATATGTCATGCCCGCTGGTGTTCTTAATGGTAATTGTTCCAGATGTATTTTTTACATCAGAGATACCAACGGATACACCGCCAGTTTCATTCATATAGATTTGTGTGTCTGTGGTTGGGGTGCCTGTAGGAGTAGGAGCGTCTGTAATAGAACCGCCTGTAATTGCACCTGGTGTTGCAGTAGGGGTGATAGAATCTGGTGTTGTAGTAGGTATAGGTGTTGCTGGTACGTCAGTTTGTGTTGCGTTTGGAGTTTTGGTAGGCTTTGGTGTTTTTCCGTTTACAGTAACTTTTATGATTGCCTTTTTCTTACCTACACGGGCAGTAATGTTGCATTTGCCTTTTTTCTTTGCAGTAATTTTGGTTTTTTTGCCGTTTGTTGTTTTTACTACTACTACTTTTTTATCAGAAGTTTTCCAGGTTACCTTTTGATTTGCAGATAAGGTTTTGCTATCCCCTTCCTTTAATGTACATTTTGTTACGGATACTTTTAATTTTGTATCTGCTTGTGTGATTGCTGGTTGCGCTGCACCAAGTAAAGATGCAGTAATGCTGACAATTGCTAATGATGTAACTACTTTTCTGTTTTTCATAAATTTCACCGTTTCCTTTCTATTGAAGATATTGATAAATGCGTTCTGCAAATCCATCTTTGCTAATTTTATTATAAAAGGTTTTTTTGTACTTTTTATGTTGCTTTAGTCTGTTATGTAATATATTTGGAAACTTAAGCTTGTGACAATCCAGAAATAAAAAGAAAAGCTATGAGGATGGAAATTTTATCCTGAATTATTCTCAAAATTTGAACAGGTAACAGATCCGATGAATATATCACATTCATTCTTGCTTATCTTCCTGAGACTGATTATTAAAACTATCCGAAATATCTGGATGGGTTTATGCATTCTATAGTGATTTTCATATATTTTGTTTGTTTTATAAAATATATTTGTAATCATTTGTAAATAATAAAGAGTTAGAAGGGGTGTTATATAAAAGAAATGCTTGTAAAACATGCAAAAAATAATATAAAATGCGTAAGCATTATTGTTTACTTCATGGGAAATGGTATAATAGAAAAGTCACTGTATTATAGGATAGTAGCTACTAAAGATTAAGGAAAAGGAGAAAATAAAAATGAGTAAAACGAAAAAAATATTATTTACAATGATAATGTGTTCTGTAATTATGTTTCCTATAGTTGCAAATGCAGCAAGTTATAAGGGATTGAAGTATAATGTAAAAGCTAATCTTGCAGGTTCCAAAAGATCATATTCGGCAGGAAAAATCAAAGTAAGTACTTATAATTGTACTACAGACAATAATGGCTATCATCCTGCAAATAATAAATTTACTATATCATTATACAAGAATGGATTTTGGTCAGATACGTGTATTGGAACTGCCACATATAAAAGAAATTCACCAGTAACTAATTCATGGACCAATATGGCTGGTGGAAAGTATTATATTGTTATTTCTAAGGCTACTGATGGTTGTAGAATTAAAGGAAATATTGATATTACACAATAAAAGTATAATTTTCAACTATTGGAAATTATGAGGATATATAAGTTATTTACAGAATGGCTTAAAAATAGACCTTTTTGTTGAAATTTATGAAAAAGAAACGGAGAGTAAAAATGATTAATTACACAGTGTTATTACCAATTTTATTGATTTATATTCTGGTAACAGGTGCGGTATGTTTTGTGAAAAAAAATGGTTTACATGTATATTTGTGCAATGTTGCTTTTGGAATATACATATGTTTCTTGTTAAAGGTTGCTTTTTTCCCGATTCCAATTCAAAACGAGGCGGTGGTTGGATTAAGAAATGCAAGTTTAGAATATAATTTTATACCACTGCATAGCATTTTTAATATATTAAGTGAAAATAAAGCGTTTCCTGAAATTATACTATTGCAAATTTTAGGGAATTTTGTAATGCTGTTTCCTGTAGGTGTATATCTTCCTATTATATTTAGAACGTGTCGTTCAGCTAAATTTATGTTTCTTATATTACTATCTATAGGAATTATAGTTGAGACAACGCAACATATATTAAATATAATGGTAGGTTTTCACTATAGGAGTGTTGATATTGATGATGTAATATTGAATATATTAGGAGGAATGCTGGGGTATCTACTGCATAAATTTGTAATATTGATTTATAATCCTGTAAAGCAACAGGAAGAACAATAAAGAAAGCGAAATGATTGAAAAAGTTGCTGAATGCGAATAGTCAACTCTTTAGTAAGAAGTAAAAGGAGTTATTATGAATGTTATATACATATTGTTGAATGAAATAAAAAAATTAATAAAATACAATACAGTGACGTTTGTCATTGTTTCGATAAGTATGATATTGTCGACATTTGGCATTTTGTTTTATGCTGGATACATTTCTTATGGCTATGATGATGAAAGTCGATGTCAAATATTAGAAATAGAGTTTAGACAAAATGCAAATGAAAAAAAAATAAAAGATATTTATAAAGAAATTCTTAATAATGAGGTTGTTCATGTTGTCGTGGCGGGAAATAAGAAGAAATATGAAGATGAAAATATGATATGTTTAGTTGGCGAGTACGATAAGGCGTTTGAAAATGATAGAGAGGCAGGACAAGTTTTTGCGTTGGATAGTGAAGATGATGGAGTTGTTGTTTGTGAAGATATTTTAGAAGAAGATATTTTGAGTAAGGGTAATCCGATTAAACAGAATATCAAAATTGAAGAACAGGAATATACAATTAAAGGAATTGTACTTTATATGGATTACTTAAATTACGCCACATCTGTGAATTATTATTTGAATCATGGCAAGGTAGGATATATGAAGGTGATATTTCGTAATGCACTTTCAAAGATAGAAACAGAACATCTTACTAAAATAGTAAATGGAAGTGAGGTGTCAGATTATAAAATAACAAATCCTAAGCCACTCATTAGTAATCTGGATTTTTGGATGGAATTTGGACAGATTTTGCTTATTTTTTGTATCGTTATTGTTAATTTGTTTATGATTATTGCTTACTGGGTAAATCAACAAAAGCAAAATTATAATATTTATTTGTTATGTGGTGCGAGGGAAAGCACAGTTACTTTGCTTACGTTTTTGAAAGTATTTTTGATTTTATTTGTAGATATAGCAGTTGGCTTGGGGCTATTTGTGATAGTAAAAAATAGTATGGTTGACTTAGGGTTGGTTTCAAATCAGAATATATTTTATATGGAAATTGCTGTTTGGATTATGGTGATTGTTTCTTCGTTTACATTAATAACAATTCGAAAGGTAAACAGTAGGAAACAAATATATTATGTTAAGGAATAGGGAATAAACATGAATTTAATAACTTTAGCGTGGGATGTTGTAAGTAAACATATAAAAAGCTTTTTGATACTTGTATTGCAGATGGTATTATCGTCTATTATATTACTGTCAATGGTATGCAAAGTGGAGAGTATTAGCAATGAAAGAAAGATAGTAGATGTGTTTCAGGAGGATGAGGCATACTATTTTACGTTGCCTTCTTACTATAGTGAAATGCCATTTGATTATAAGAGTATTATTGATCAAGTGGGTGTAAAATATAAAGAAAGTTCTATCACAGAGCTTGTGTTTTTAGGTGATGAGAATACAAAAGAAATTGACGGGTATAGTGATGATTTGATTATGCATGCTAATGTTTCAATGAAAACTGGTGAATGGTTTCGTACTGATGTAGATTATGATAGAGTACCTATTGTTGCTATAGGTGACCAATATGCAGTCAATGATGAAATTGAGTTTAAAAATGCAAATAGTGGAGAAAAATATATAGCTAGGGTAATAGGTACAATTGATTATGAGGAATATGTAATGCGATTTACTTCGTCAGCAAATAGTGGGAAGTCTGCTCTGAATATGATAGTCGGAAAAGCGCGAGATTGTTGTGATTTCATTGCTCCTTATGAAAGCAGTATATGGAATTGTTTTAAATATGGAGACTCAGAAGTTGTAAAACAACAGAGAGGAGAAATGATAATCTTTGAAGAACATGTTTCGGATGAAAAGGTAATGAGTGTATTAGAGGAATACGGTTGTGTTTCTTATATAAAAGATATGAAATACAACTATAATCAAAGTAATAATGAATTTTTGCTTACAAATGGAATTGTATTATGTATATTTACGCTTCTCACACTTGCTGGAATCGGTGGTGTCAATAGCATGATAAATCTTCAAAACCAGAGAAGATATACTATTTTTTATATGTATGGTATGAATAATAGACAGGTAGCTATTATTGAAGCGCTTCGTTCTGGAGGTGTAATTGTAATTAGCTGTTTATTATTGATGGTATTGTTTAAGTGGACGGCAATTGGTGGGATAGTTACGGAGGATAAAAGATTATTAAATTTTCTTAATTTCTTTTTTGTTATAGGTTATATGATTGCCATTTATGTGATTACTTCGTTTCCATTTGTTTATAAGCTATGTAAGGAAAATTTAATCGAAATGTATAAGAAAAAAGCCTAGAATCTGCTTATGTTTTAATAAACGTAGTGCATAATGTTTGGAGGAAAAGCAATGGGATTACAATTAAAAAATGTATCAAAGATATATAATAAGGGTAAAAAAAATGAAAATGTTGTTTTATCTAAGATTTCAATAGATATAGAACAAGGGATCATGTTAGCAGTCCGGGGAAAATCAGGTGCAGGAAAATCCACGTTGTTACATATAATAGGTTGCTTAGATTATATGTCTGCTGGGGAGTATAAGATAGATGGAGAAAGTATTACTGGTAAAAGTAATTTGGGTAAAATTCGAAATAAAAAATTTGGATATATTATGCAGGATTTTGGCTTGCTTAATGATGATACTGTGTACATGAATGTTGCATTGCCTCTGTTATTAGGAAAAACCAAAAGAAAAGAAATAAGAAAGATAGTAGTGGATAAGTTAGAACAATTAAATATAGGGCATTTACAAGATAGATTAGTGGAGGGGTTATCTGGGGGAGAAAAGCAAAGAGTTGCTATAGCTAGAGCATTAGTAAATAATCCAGAGTATATTTTAGCTGATGAACCCACAGGAGCATTAGATGAGAAAAATACAGAAAATATAATTAATATTTTAAGAAAGCTTTGTAATTTAGGTAAGACAATTATTATTGTTACGCATGAAGACGATGTTGCGAAAAAGTGCGACAAAATTATAAGAATTTCAGACGGAAGGATAGTCAATATCGAAAAGGAAGAATAACAAGAATTATTGGAAAAATACCGTTTTTCTTTATGATGTTAATTGCGAGAAAAACACGTAAAGGAGACTGTATGATGGGAACAAACGACAGATATATATTGAGTGTCTAGAATACATGTGTTAAAATTAATTTATGATATAGACTTTTGAAAAATAACAGAAGAACGTTTTTCGGAAGTTTTTAGTATCCTATAGATATATTTCAGTTAAAGAAAAGGAAACGCTAGTTGTTCGAGAGTACACGTAATTGAAAAGGGGGAAAAGGGTATGAAATTAAAAGGTAGTGTTCCATTTTATGTGTTTATTTTTGCCATGTTCGCAGGGGTGTTTCTGGCAAAAGGAGAAGTTGTAAAGGCAAGTTCTACGCTTAATGTTCCGTTAGAATTGGATAAGGTGTATCAGTATGATGTGGATGGAGATGGGGTTTCAGATCAGATTAAGATGGAAATTGTGTATAATAATGACCGCTCATATAGTAGAGTGCTAAAGATTTTTGTTAATGATGTAAAAGTTTTTCAGCAAAAGAGAATTGAGGATCCTATTTGGTATGTAAGACTAATTCGTTTACAAAATCAAAAGGTATTTTTCGATATTTACAGTACAATTTCCAGTGATGATGCTTGTATGCATCAACTCTATTGTGTACAGAATAGCAAATTAAAAAGTGTATATGATTTTCAAAAATATTATAATAAATATGCGGATTACTATTTGACTGATATAGCTAAAGTCTCTGGAAATACAATAAAGATTTCCGTAATGGCACAGTTTTTTGTACCAGGAAGTGTTCGATTTGACATGAATTTTACATATAAGGATGGAAAATTTAAGAGAACATCGAATACATTTGCGCTGAAATATAAAACAATGGCTAGAAAAAATAAATGGACAGCAAATCGCAAGATAAAGGTATATAAGAAGGCTGGTTCTAAAAAACTTGCTTATACATTAAAAAAGGGAAATGTTGTAAAATTGAATAAGGTCGTTTATAAAGGAAATAAGGTATATTTCCAAGTGAAAAAAAGCAATGGAAAAACAGGATATATTGTAGCAACAAAACATATGAGTCCTACACTATATTTTGAAGAAGCACAATTTGCGGGATAGAAAAAGTTTATCACATTTTTGCAGCGTACAGGAAGAAAGGATAGAAGGGTTAGTTTCTATCCTTTTTTTGTGTTTACGCGAGTAACGAGCTAAAGTCCACGCTGCGACGCGAAGCTAGTCCTTTAAGGCGTAAGAACTTGGCAATTATTGCGAAACTATTGGAACTCGCAGAGCGTATTTCTCATAATTTTTAAGCTTAAACAATAGTCCAAGAATCTTTTTGGCGAAGGATTTTCATATCGCAGTTCGTAAAATCTTCAAAAGTTCCCTCGTTTTCGCCATGTGTATTTGATTTTTTTATGCAATGCATAACAGTTATGGCAGAAATACCACTTCCTAAAAAAAGGGAAAAGAATAGACAAAGAAAAAATAACATGTATTACTCTCCTTCCTGTTCATTGACACGTGTTTTAGAATAATCTTGCATTTGTAAATCCATGGTAAGTGTTTTACTGGTTTCATATTGTTTCCATAATCGGATGCTTTTTAACCAAGATAGAAGACCAATCAGTGTTGAGCCTTCTATTAAAGCATCCAGTAATTCGGGATTTGGCGTTATTACTATAAACAAAACAATGGAAATGATTAAGGTAAAAGCTAGTGTTAACGGTATATAGGTCAGAAAAACTTTTTTACGATCGATTGGAACGGTACCAACAACTTTCCCGGTTTGTCCATTTACTATGATGGTATAGCTTTTATTTCTATAACGAAATACAAAGAACCAGGCAGGTAGTAGAATATCTTCCGTTTTTTCAATGTTAACCTTTGGGTCTTCAGAGACTAGTATAGGACTTCCGGCACCTTCTTGCTTGAGTTGTTGTTTCATTTTATAAACAAACAATTCCCTTGCGCGCTTTTCTGCTTTTTTCTTTGTGATATAAGGGTCCTCATCGGAACAATCTGCATAAAATCCAGATAGGTAAACTGGTTTAAATGGTTTTAGACTTATCATTTCATAAGGTTCTAATCGTTTGGCAGATTCGTCATTGAAAGAAATGGAAGTATCTAAAGTAAGATTTCTAAACTTTGCAGTTCCCTCCCGTAAATAGCGCCGAACTCTTGTAGTCTTTTTGGAAGGAGGTTCATTATAGATTTGGACATCATTGTAATTTAAATCCACTAATTTGTAAGGAATATAAATACCACGTATGTGTTCCGGTTTCACATTTTGAATTTCCTTTGGAATAAAAGAACCATTGGAAAGGCGATCTTTTACTTTCTCCGTTGCAAGTGATTTGCTTACGCGAAACGGAATGATGTATTTGGGTTGTTTTTGTTGTCTGATACGGTCAAAGATTACGGTAGGTTGTCCGCAATAGGCACAGTAGGTGGCACTTTCTACTTCATTGATTAGCAATTTAGCTCCGCAGGCAGTGCAGTGATAGACAGGACAATCTAAGGTAGCAGTAGCACCAAAAGAAAAACGTTCTTTCTCTAGTTCTTCTGGTGTTTTTTTCTCTGTTTCGTTTTCTGGTATGGATTGCGCCTGCAAAAGTGCAGGATCCCAAATGGAACAGCAGGAATCGCAAATCATTCGACCGCTTTTGGCGTCGTATTTAGTTGCTGCGCCACAATTTAAACAACGATATACCATGTTTTCTCCTCCGTGATTTCGATGATTTTTAACAACTGTTTCTAACAACTTGCATTGCTGTTGTAATCATCTTGCTTTATACATAGTGTTATGTTCTATTTTAGCATATCGTGGGAAGAATAGAAAGAGAAAGAAAGTAGCGATTTGCGGTATAATCACTACTTTCTTGTTACAACTCACAGGTAGGTATTTTCGGTACGGAAAATACCGTATGAAAGTCTATCGTGTGCAGTTTTGGTAATTGTACAAGCTACGATAGATTTAGATGTTTTGCCTTTATTACTTTAAGAATGCAATAAATTGTTCAATTCCAGATTCCTTATTTAAAAGATTTGCAAAGGCTTTATTTTGTGCCTCATCTACAATTTCACCATATTGAATAAAATAGGTGTAACCATTCCGATAGGCAATATACGTTGCCATTGGATTCTTATTTTCAGCTTCTTCTGGTGACCACATACCTTTTATGCGGAATATGGTGAATAGAGTCATCTTTGTATTGCCCTTTTTACCAATAAAGTTTACTCTTTGACCGTTTGCACCAAAATTGGTATCTTTATAGTTTTCTGTTTTAGGGCTCATAATAGCCTGTTTCAGCTCATCTGACAGTTGAAGAGAAAAATTCATCTTCTTATTGGTATAGGTTGTTTTTTTCACTGCTTTTTCCGGATGAATTGGATAGGTTACACCCGCAAAGGTTACACTTACAATATCATCAATATCTGTGATTGTAGGAAAACTCATAGAGATTTTTGTTGTATCATCATAGACATCTTCTGTATCCATGTATTTAGTGTTTAAGCGTTTTCCATTTGCAAAGTCAACATAAAGGGCATCGTTTGCCAAATTTTCTGACATTTCTACTTTATTCTTAGTTTTCATAGTTAGGGAAATAGATGCAGATAATGGTGTAATGCTTAAAGTATCCCAAATGGCTTTTCCACCATATACATTAATATCTTTATTCACAGCATACTCTTTTGTTTTTCCTTTATAGGATAGATTCCACTGTAATGTCCAGTTTCCCTTTGCTACAGGGATAAATTTCTGCTCATTGTATCCGAAATCTTTTGCTTTAATAATAATGTTACTTCCATCTAGATTTTCACAGCCTATTTTTAGAATGTAATTATAAATACCATTTTCTAATCCCATGCATTTTAAATCTGAAATTTGCAAGCTTTCCTTATCAGAAATGGTAATATCCAAGTTTTTGAAGGCAGGGGTAGAGAGCAAATTATCTTCTTCATTTTTAATTCCAGATACAGTCATTAACAGATAGCAGCCGAAATCATCTCCAATTACCTGTTTTACTGTTAAGGTAACTCCATTGCTGGTAGCAGCTGTGTTTACGTTTTGCACCATATCTTTGGTTGTATTCCTTAACTTGTCTGCATCCTCTTTGTTTGCAGGGGCAGTAACCCTAAAGTAGTCAGCTAAATGTGAATTTAAGTAGATTGCTCTGGCACCTGCTGTTATGGTACTTCCGGCTAGTAGAACACCTATGACAGCGACAGCAGCTTTTGTATGATTTCTTTTCATAATATCACACTTCTTTCTTTGTTTTGTAATTTTCCGTACATTTTTTTCCGTTCCATTTTCCGTTTGTTTTTTTTGCATTGCAATCTTATCCATGACTGTATGCAATAGTTCCTTTTTCTCTTCTTCATGCATAACTTCCGTTTTTGTTTTTTCCTCTATGTACTGATGTAATGCTTCCAATTTTTCTTCTAAGTTTTGATCCTTTTTTGCCATAGAAAAACCTCCTTCTAAACAAAATAGTTCGTTCCATTGTAGCCCTGCTTTTTCACATTGTAACACCGCACTGTAACAATTGCTTTTTTAACTTTTTACGTCCTCTGGTCAGCCTATTTTCTACCATTTTGGCAGATAGCTTTAAGAGTTCAGCAATTTCCTTGATGCTGTATTGCTTGTAATAACGATACAAGAAAATTTCTTTGTCGGGACTATTTAATTCATGAATTAAAGTATTCACAACTTCATAATCTGCCTTTCGAACTACTTCTTTTTCCAAGTTAAAATCAAGTGGTTGTTCTACTTCATCAATATTATCTGTGGGCTTCTTCTTCATAAGTGCTCGTCTTTTGTTAAGGGCCGTTTTTCTTGCAATTCCGTATAGATAAAACTTGATTTCTGCATTTCGTGCTACATCATATTGCCCATTTGTAATTCCAGACCATAGACCTACAAAAGTGTCTGCGATGGCTTCTTGGATATCCTCTTCTGGAAATCCTTTCAGTATGGAATAGCAAATCGTTTTAATAGCATCACCGTATAAATCAATTACCATTGCCATACCCGCCTCCGTATCCTCCATCAATATGGCAATGAGTTCTTCTTCCCTCATGTTTATCATCTCCTAATTCCTTGAAAAGCTTTTCATTATACTATTGGCATGAAAAAAGTTTTTCACTCACTATTTTTACATTTTTTTTGTAAAATGCAAATTATTTTTATGCTATTGGAAGAGTGTAATGCAAAAGAAGAGAAGAGTTTCGAGGATATTTTAGAGTTTCATGTGAAGTTTGAAAGAATCCATCTATTTCAGGATGGTAACGGTCGTGTTGGTAGATTGCTTATGTTTAAAGAGTGTCTGAAACATAATATTGTTCCATTTATTGTGGAAGATAGCTTAAAGATGTTTTATTATTGTGGATTAAAGGAATGGGATTTAGAAAAGGGGTATCTATTGGATATTTGTTTGGCAGCACAGGATAGATATAAAGCATATTTGGATTATTTTAGGATTGTATATTAGTTTCCGCAGTATGAATAGTAATTGCTTGCTCACCGTATCTATTTTTAATTTTATTTTAATGGTAAATATAGTTATTATGTGATAAAATTACATTGCAAAAATAAGTTTCATGAAGCAAAAAGTTTAGATACGTTGTTTTTGTTTCAAAGGGAGGATGAAAAATGATGAAAGATTATGCAAAGCAGTTAAAGGAGTTACAGATTGAGATTGCCAATAAGGAAAGAAAAGGTAAAGAAATAGATGATTTGGAAGCAGAAAGAAAAGAGTTATATTTGGCAATTACTCAGTTAGAGAAGGAAAAAAACAAGAGAGAAAGAAAAGTAAAAAAGCTAGAACAGCCAGGAGTTACAAAGTTTGTTTTTTCTTGTTTTGGAACTTTAGATAAAAAATTAAGTAAAGAAAAGGATGAGGCCACAAATACATCAAAACAGTATGAAGAAGTATGTAAGAGACGAGAGGATATAGAACAGGAACTTGAAAGATTAAAAGAAGATATTTCAGACATAAATGAGTGCCGTAGAAAATATAAGGAACTTATGGGTGAGCAAAAGGCGTATGTTATGAATACAAAACCTGAGGTGGCAGCAGAGATTTCCTCTATAGACGACCAAATTATGATTTGTGAGAAGTTAATTGACAAATTGAATGAAACAATTTCTAGTGGGTATAACGCTATGAAATACATCAATAAGCTTATAATTGCCTCACAAAAGAGTGTAATTGGAGATATGAGTGATTCGTTTGCAGAGCTGTCTAATGGAGAAAATTGGGCGAATGCAGAATTATTTAATGATGCGGGCATTGCAGAAAATTATGAAAGAAAGAATCATAAAAATCATACATCAGATAATCTTAAAATGTTGCAGAGTGAAATTGAGGTGTTACAACAAAAGATTATTGAATTAGAAAAGGTACAACATAATTTTAAAGAAACTTACGAGAAAAATTATGAAATAGAAAATGCTTTAGGATTTTTAGATGAAAAATATGACGAGTATTATAATGAAGTAACTTCTGTAAAGCAAGTCGATAAAGTAAAAGAGTGGCTTTTAAGTGTAAATAACAAACTTATGGAAAATCGGAGTAATCTTTCTTTAAAAAGTGATGAATTAAAAATGAAAAAAGAAGAGATTTTGGTTAAAGAAGAATAACTAAGGATGCGAAGTTGAAATGCTAGGGTTATTCGTAACCTACATCTGGCACACAAAGTGGATCAAGTCCTTCATGAGCGAGAAATTTAGGGAGCTGATGTGGACTTGTCCACTTTGTTCTTGCTAGATGGACCATATGCTTGTTTTTGAATCGTTTACTATATTTTCAGAAAGTTTGAAGTAAAGAAAAGATATTTTGGGGATAGTATAAAATTTGATATGGAATACAATAATTTGTAGAGGTAGAAGAGATGGTAAACAGAGAGTTCAACCATAAATTTAAGATGAAAATAGACATTTAAGCCGGGCAAAATGCTTGCTTTTTTCTTATGAATTCATAATAAATATCTGGATATAGTAAGAATGTAATCCCCTATTTTTATATAAATCGCCTAAAAAAGAATAAAAATAGGCTAAAATACGCCTGATAAGATTGGAATACACCTAATACTGTTGTATAATTAGGGGAAAGGGATGGAGGTAGGCGAATGAGAAAGTTTGATTATACCACTTTAAGGGAATGTCAATGGGATTCTGAAATTCTTGGTCTTGTGGCACAAATACATGAATTCAAAGGACGGCAGGAACTATATTTAAGGCAAAAACCTGCGGTACTTGATAAGTTAGTTGAAATTGCCAAAGTTCAGAGTACAGAGGCATCAAATAAAATTGAAGGGATTGTTACAACTGAAACTCGTATTCATCAGTTATGTATGGATAAAACGACACCCAGAAATAGAGATGAAGAAGAAATTATGGGTTATAGAGATGTGTTAAATACAATTCATGAAAGTTATGAGTATATCCCAATACGTTCCTCTTATATTTTGCAACTTCATAGAGACTTATATAAATATTCAGAAAAGGCAATTGGCGGAAGATATAAAAATATACAAAACGTTATTGCAGAAACAAGGGAGGATGGAACGCAGATTGTCCGTTTTACTCCTATGGCTTCCTATGAAACTCCAGATGCAATAGAAGAGATATGCGAGAGTTTTAATCAGGTGATTGATTCTTGCCTGGTGGATCCCTTGGTTTTGATTCCTATTTTTATCAATGATTTTCTATGTATTCACCCATTCAATGATGGTAATGGCAGAATGTCAAGATTGCTTACAACGCTTCTTTTATATAGATGTGGTTATGTAGTAGGAAGGTATATCAGCATCGAAAATAAAATAGAAAAAACAAAAGTCAAGTATTATGAAGTGCTTGGACAATGTGGATATGGTTGGCATGAAGGTACAAATAATCCTACACCATTTATCAAATACATTCTTGGTATTATTCTTGCTGCATATCGTGATTTTGAAAGTCGTATTCATTTGATTGACGAAAAACTTCCAGCAATTGAGCAGGTGCGTAACGCAATCAAAGAAAAGATTGGTAAATTTACAAAGAGCGAGATTATGGAACTGGTTCCGTCTATAGGAAAAGCATCGGTTGAAAATTCTCTGAAAAGATTAGTTGAAGAAGGTGCGATTGAAAGACATGGGAGAGGGAAGGCTACGTTTTATACGAGGAGAGATATTTAGGTATTTCATGAGTATTAAATGGTTCTTGTGTGAAAGAGTATGGGGCATTCATCTTGAACTTGATATTTATTGGTATTTGGCTTTCGTTTTTTTGAAAGAGGGACTTTAGAATAGTCTCCATTTCATTGAGTAGAGCGGTGTGAAATGCATTATGAAGAAAGGTATAATTGAAATGAAGTGGACTTGTCCACTTTGTTCTATTACGTTGATTAAATAACAGATGAAGTTATAGTTGCTTTATTGTCTATAAATGTTGGAATATAGAAGGCAAATTCACTATGCAGGGATAAAGAAGGAGATGTGTATGATGTTACAGTGGAAAATATTTATGATTATGGCGTTGATTGGACACATTTTATGTGGAATATCAGATTGCCTTTTGACCTATGCACCAAATGGAAAGGTTGATTTGATAAATTTCAAAGATTATAAGAAATCAAGGGAAGCTTTTCGTGGAATGCCATTGAAGAATTTATCAATTGCTATGTTTCTTGGTGTGGTCGCAATGACATTTGAAATATTTGGATATCTTGCGGTGTGTGATTGGATACGTCAATATTCGGAAACGTATTACCTAATCATGTATATTGCGACTATTGTAATGTTTATTAATCTTGCTTTGCACCATCTATTTTGCTGTTTAGTTGAATGGTTTTTCGTAAAACTAAATCTGACAGAAGAGGCGTTAAAAGCAGTATGGGATTTTTTTAAGACTACTTGTTACACGATGTATCTGGGATATCTTGGTATGGTGGTATTTGCAGTTGCGTTTTTGATAGCTGTTATAACAGGAAAGACTACGCTTCCAATCTGGGCGTGTATTTTCAATTTAATACCGCTTGCCATTGTGATTATGCCTACTAAACTTCCAGCAAAGGCAAATGTGATCGGGGCAATTATGTTTGTAGGCTTGATTTTTCTTATTTAATAATGAAAGGAGAAGAACATATGTCATATTCAGAAGATTTGAAATTATTTACAGCAACGCATACATACGAGAGTATTACTGTCGGTGGAAGTAAATTCCGTTATGTATTGAGTGGGAAAAAAGATAGCAAGACATTGGTATTGTTAAATGGAGGAATGAATACTCTGGAAATGTGGATGGGGTATGTAGACGCTTTATCGGTTGACTATCAGGTTTTACTTTTTGACTATCCGCAGGAACTGCGAACAAATCAAGAGTTAGTAAAGGGAATGCATGCATTTTTCTATAAAATTGGAATAATGAAGCCAATTTTTATTGGTGCGAGTGATGGCGGCATGGTTGCACAAATCTATACACAAAAGTATCAAGGGGAAGTTGGCGGACTTATTTTGATTTCTACAGGTGGTATGGATGCAGCGACGATCAAAAGCCTTAAAAGAAAATATTTCCTTGCACCTCTCATGCTGTTTTATATGAAGCATTGTAACTATGAAAAACTAAAACCAAAACTTATTAAGGCAGGAATGGGTCATATCCGCAATGAAAGCGAAGAACAGGTTGCCTATGCACAGGAAATGTTTGAAACAATTTTTAAGGATTACACCAAGGAAAAGGATGTGCATATTTCTGGGCTACTGGCTGATTTGATGAATCAGAGAGCTGTTACGGAGTCAGATTTTAAGGAATTGGAAGGAAAAATCTTACTGATACTTCCGAATCAGGATTTCTTTTCTGGAAAGATGCAGAAAAATCTCATTAAACTTATGCCAAACCTTGGGATTTTAAAAGAAATAACAGATTTGAGGAATGTATGGTCATATGAAACTTTGAACTTTACCCCTTGGGTAGCAGAGAATGTTGACCTGCTTGCAGATGCTGTTGGTCTGGATATTACTGTTGATGAGACAGAGTCCTCTGTTGGAGACTTCAATGTTGATATTGCTCCAGCATTCACTGTAGTGGAAAGACCGAATGATTGTACAAAAGAGATTAAGAAAACCACGGCTACAAATCTGACACAGCAGCAGAGACTTGAATACTGGAATGCGTTTAATGATTATGCTTTTTAAAATACAGAATTTGCAAAGGCGTTTAGGAAGTATATATAAATCGAAAATTTTGTTTTATGAAACAAACAAGTCGGAAATTGGTGAATTGGTAAATTCTGAGTTTTGCATTGAGGAGGTATGAACATGGGAGATGATGCTGAATTATATTGGGAAATGGAACATGATCCATTTTTTTGGAATCAAGTAGAAAGATATAACGGAAGTTATTCAGTGCCCAAGCATCAAAATAAGAAAAAAAAGAAAACTACTCAAAGGAAAAAGGCGGGGAGGAGAAAAAAAGAGAATACAGCGTTATTTATTGATGGAGAAAATATTAGTTCAAAAAAGGCAGAGCAAATTCAGAAAATTGCGAGTGAACAGGGGGTATTAGGAACAGAAAAAGTGTATGGATTGCAAAAAGATGCACGAACGAAATCCTGGTCAGATGAAGCAAAAGATTTAGGGATTAAAGATATTAGATTGTGTGGTAATCCAGAAAAAGATAAAGTTGATAAGAAAATACAAAAGGATGTAAGAAAAGAAATTAAAAATAATAAATCAGTCGATATAGTTTGTATTGCAACATCTGACAAAGGTTATACGGAAACTGTTAAAGAATTAAGAAGACAAGGTAAAAGAGTTGTTGGAATTGGTGAAAGGAAAGCGCCAAAAGAATTAAGAGATGCATGTAGTGAGTTTATTGAAATTGAATGAAAAAATCAATCCCCCCGCTAGGCGGGGGCGAGTAGAGTAATCTGTGGTGGGTATGGTGAAATTAAAAAGCCTCCTATGTTAAAATGATAATGGTGTCTCAAGCCATATCAAGAATAGGAGGCGGTACAAATGT
>JBNMLH010000028.1:0-21317 GCA_050875145.1 Lachnospiraceae bacterium | reverse complement strand
TTTATAATTTTTCATATCCATCACCTTTTGTTAAATCATTCTTGCTATTTCAGAAATGTATAGCCTATAACGTAACCATAGCAATAGTTCTTTTGTTTGTCAACTAAACGGCAAATAATTCTTTGGAAACAAGAATAAAGAAATTGACATTCTTTTTAAAAGAGAATAGAATGATATGGAGTATAGGAAGATTTTTTCTGTGCAGTAAAAAAATATTAATAACATATATTGATTATTTTACAGGAGGATAATGGAGGATTGCAATGCTGTTCTTGGGAAACTCACATAGCGTGTTTCTCATAGTTTTAAAGAAAATGGTGAGAAAGATGAAGATGAAAAACAGGATTATTGATTATATGGAACAGAAAAAAATAGAAAAAGAGCCACTATGCCGACAATTAAAACTATCACGGGATAAATTAGATAAAACAAGTGATAGTGATTGGAGTGGAGAGGAACTGCTAAAAATTTGCCTGTATTTAAAAGTGGACCCTTATGATTTTTATGAAGAAATAGGAAAGTAGAATTGGAGGAAAAAGGATGGTTTTGTATCGTTGTGAACAAGACAATCTGGGACAATTACATACAAGCATTTGTCCTCATTGCCATGGGCGTGCCTATGCCTATGTCTGTGATTTGTATTGGTGCAAAAACTGTCAGGTACCTACTTATGCAAAGGAATGTGAAAGATGTGGCGGACAGGGAGAAAGGATTGCTTCCGATATGCGTCCGGTATTTCCAGAAGAAAAATTTGTATTAGAGGCAATTTTGTTGCAGCAGGGTAAGACAAAGGAAGCAGTAAATTTGGAAAAGGTGTCTGTATGGAATAGTACAGGAAATCATTATTATGGTGATGGCAAACGAATACCGGTAACAATCGGAAAATTAAAATCAATGGATTTGAAACAAATTCGAGAATATTATGAAAATAAGATGGAGCAGAGCTTTGAGGCATATGACTGTTTCTTTCAGAAAATGCAACAACGTTTTGTAGAAGCAAATAAAGAACGATTTGCACAGCTTGATCAAGATGCTATTTCTTATATCAAAAAAGTGGGAGAAAAATATGCTAAAAAAGATATGCTGGTTTCGTTTTCCGGAGGGAAAGATTCCACTGTGGTTTCTGATTTAGTAGATCGGGCATTGGGAAGTGCAACGGAAAAGATTGTGCATATTTTTGGAGATACTACATTGGAATTTCCAACTACTTACGAATATGTAAAACGGTACAAAAAACAGCATTACAAGACACCTGTGATTCCAGCGAAAAACCGAGATAAGGATTTTTACGAGCTTTGCAGGTTAGTTGGACCACCAAGTAGAGTCATGCGATGGTGTTGTACGGTATTTAAGACAGGAGCGATTACAAGGCAGATTGAAAAAATGTTTCGTAATAAAAGCCATATTGTAACCTTTTATGGAATACGAAGAAGCGAGTCCGCCAGCCGTAGTAAGTATGAAAAGGAAGCAGATAGTCCAAAGATTTCTAAACAGACGGTGGTATCTCCTATAATTGATTGGTATGACTTTGATGTGTGGTTATATCTCTTTACCAGAGGTATTGATTTTAATGAAGCATATCGTTGGGGATACACAAGGGTAGGATGTTGGTGCTGCCCCAATAATAGTGATTGGTCGGAATTTCTTAGTCAATTGCATATGAGGGAAAACTATACTTCTTTTCATCATCTGCTTGTAGATTTTGCAACGAAAATTGGAAAACCAGATCCGGAAGAGTATGTAAGTAGCGGGAACTGGAAAGCCAGACAAGGTGGAAATGGAGTTGCCATGGCACAAAAATCTGTAATATCTTTTACGCCTTGTGCAACGCAGGAGAATGCATTTAATTATAGTTTACAACAACCGATTACAGAGGAATTTTATGAATTATTCAAACCTTTTGGATATTTGAATTATGAGTTGGGAAATAAAAGACTGGGTGAAGTGTTTGTCTTAAATAAAAAAGGGGAAATTCTCCTCGGTTTACAGGGACGTATTGGTAGTAAGCATTTAAAGGTAACTATTTATCGGAACGATTTTTGTGGTGCCAAAAACTTAAAGGCGGCAGAAGAAAGAGTAAAGTGTCAGTTGACAAAGTATCAGATGTGTATGGGATGTCTTGCTTGTGAAGGTGTTTGTAAGAGAGACGCAATTACAATTAGAGAAAAAGAAAACCAGGTGCATTATACGATTTCAGATGAAAAATGTGTACGCTGCGGACAGTGCGTGAATCACTTTGTAGCAGGTTGCTATATGCGAAAAGTGTTGGCAATTAAACGATAGGAATGAAGGAAATGACAAAGGCAAAATATAAATTAAAAGGACATGAGACATTTGTAATACGAGAAGGATGGATTGCAAAGGGAATACATGCGGTAAAAGAAAATGAAAAAGTATTTTCCGAACATTCGGGAGCGGATGTGTTGGGAGTAGGAACCAATATGGCAAAATCCATACGATATTGGTTGAAAGCAACGGGACTTACACAGGAAAGATTAGGAAAAGGGGCAAAGCTTACAGAGCTTGGAGAGGTAATTTACCAGCTTGATCCCTATATTGAGGAAAACTTTACACTCTGGTGTTTGCATGTAAATTTAGCAACCAATCAAGAGCTGGCTACTTCCTGGTATTTATTTTTTAATCAATTTTTACTGGAAGAGTTTAAAAAAGAGGAAGTGTATGCTTTTATGGAACATGCAATAGGCTCTTATATTGGAGAGCAGACATTTAGCGAAAAATCCATGCAGGCGGATTGTAACGCTATTTTAGCCATGTATGGGAAAGAGCAGGAAGGGAAGTCAGACCCAGAGGATAAAAAGATTTGTCCATTAAGCAAATTAGGTTTGCTGCATAGAAATGGAAATAAATATAAACGATTACAGCCAGATTTGAGCAGATTTCCAGTAGAAATTGTTTGGTATCTAATGCAACTTTGCTGGCAGGAAGAACAATCTGTCAGTATAGAACAGTTTTATGAAGGTACTAATGGAGTAAAAAAAATATTGGGCTTGGCACCAAGTGTTTATCAGGAGTGCTTAGATGTATTGCAAAGACAGGAATATATTACGATTAATCGAACTTCCGGGTTGGATATGATTTATAAAAATAAGTCTGAGAGTAGTCAACAGGTAGTAAAAAGGTTTTATGAAACCATGCGTGATATCGGTCAGAAGGCAGATGGTTTTGCAAATACCTAGAAAGAGTAAATAAAAGGGAGAGAAATGGTATGTTTGACATAAGTAAAATGATTGAAATTGACAAGAAGTATCAAAAGTCAGTCAATCTGAAATTGGACTATAATCAAATGGAGAAAATAAATAGTTATATCCCTACACAGGCATCTATTGCGGTATTAAAAGATTACTTACAGCAGATTGGAAAGAAAAAGGGAACACGTTCTTCCATTTTGATTGGACCATATGGAAAAGGAAAATCTCATCTTTTATTAGTGTTACTTGCTTTGATGACAAAAGAAAATCGTAGGGATGCCAATAAAAATGTGGTAAAGACTCTGATAGAAAAAATAAGAAAATTGGATGTGGAAGCCGCAGAGATGGCAGTGAAAATTTGTGAAAAGAAGCAGTATTACCTTCCAGTTTTAGTTTCAGGAACCCAGAATGACCTGAATCGTTCGTTCCTTCTGGCATTGCGGGAAAGTTTGGAACGGGAACACTTAGAGAATTTAGCACCTACCACCTATTTTGAAGAAGCAATTCGCACTATTTCAAAATGGGAGGAAAGCTATCCCGAAACATACCAGGCACTTTTAGTACAATTAGAAAAAGAAAATATCACAATATCCTCATTAAAAAAAGCATTAGAAGCTTATGAAGAACAGGCATTATTATTGTTTCAAAAGATTTATCCCACATTAACTGCAGGAGGGGTATTTGAGCCTATGGTGCAGATGGATGTGACTGCCTTATATGCTTCTGTAAAAGATGCGTTGTATAAACAATATGGTTATGCTGGAATTATTCTGATTTTTGATGAATTTAGTAAATTTGTGGAAGGATACCCAAAAGAACGCTTTTCCAAGGCTATGGAGGACTTGCAGAACATTTGTGAGCTTGCCAATAGCGGAAAGGAAAGTGAACTTCATGTTATTCTAGTTGCTCATAAGGCAATGAAGGAATATAAAAAAGGATTGCCGAAAGAAGTGATAAATGCCTATATGGGAGTAGAAGGAAGGATACGGGAAGTTTACTTTACCACATCTTTACGGAATAGTTATGAATTAATCCAGAATGCTGTTGGTAAGAAAGAAAAGGAATTTACCTCCTATCTGAAAGAAAATAAAATGTTTTGGGAACTTGCCAAAGCTTCGTATATATTACCTTATTTTAAAAATATGTTTGAACAGGAAGCTTTTTTTGAAATAGTTGCAAAAGGATGTTTTCCACTTACGCCGATTGCGGCATATTTACTATTAAAAATTAGCGAGGCGGCAGTGCAAAATGAGAGAACTGTTTTTACCTTTTTGACAAATGAGGAACCAAATAGTCTGCCGGATGTATTGCAAAAGAAAACTACTACGAAGGATGGCTTTGTTACGGCAGGAAGGATTTACGATTATTTCTACCATATATTTAAGGGTGATAGCCAGAATGTACGTTTTCATAATGAATGGTTGAAGGCAGAATATGCGTTGACAAAAGATTTGACGGAAGAGGAACAAGAATTAATTAAAACGCTTGCTTTGGTGCAGATGGTAGGACAGGCAGATGATATGTTTGCCAGAGATGAAATTTTGCAAAATGGAGCTGGCTTTACAAAGAAAGTGTATGAAAAGACCATCGCCGCGCTAAGAGAAAAACAGATTGTATTGTTCCGTACAAAGAAACGAATGTATGCCTTTAAAAATAACATTGGTGTAAATGTGGAACAGGAAATAGAGCAGGTGATTCAGAAAAAGTTGCAGCGAATCGATTTATGTCAGGAATTATCCCATTTGTCAGAATTGGAATACGAACTTCCAAAGCGTTATAATCAGCAGTATGCCATGACAAGATACTTTGCTTATAAATTTATTAGACCAGAATTGTTGTTACAGCCTGCATTTCAGGCGGAATATTTGTTTGAAGATTGTTTTTCCGATGGTAAATTGTTGGCAGTGGTTTCAGAGGATGAGATACAGTTAGAACAAGTAAAAGAAAAAACGCTTATGTTACGGGACAAGCGTGTAATTGTACTTGTACCAAAGGAAACATTTACTGCATCAAGTATTGTAAAAAAGATTTTAGCAATTCAGGATTTACGCAAAAATCCAGAATTTACAGAAGAAAATCAGGCTGTTTTATTAGAATTAGATTTATATGAAGAGGACCTTCGCTTTGAGTTAAATGCAAAGTTAGAGGAATATTATTTCCCTGCATATGGAAAGTGTGTGGTAATACAGAATGGAAAGGGCTATGATTCTAATCAATATTTTGCTGGAAAGTCCAACAGAAAGTTTAATCAGTTTCTTAGTAGGGTGACAGAGCAATATTATGATAGCAGTCCTGTGATAAATAATGAGCAGATTAACAAACAAAATTTGTCCAAGCAAATTATGCGTGCGAGAACAAATTTGATAAAAGGTTTTCTGGAACGTAGAGATATGGAACAATATAGAAAGGGAACTTCTCCAGAAGCGACAATTTTTCGAGCGGTATTTGTGCGTACTGGTGTAGTTGCTTTTAAAGGGGAAGAAGTTAAAACAGTGGATGTAGGAGTGCAGCAGATATTGACCTTGATACAGGATTTTATACAGAAGGCGATTGGAAAACCACAAAGCTTTGAAGGATTGTATCAGCTTCTGATGGGCGAACACTATGGGGCAAGAAAAGGTGTGCTACCTTTATACCTTGCATTTGAAATTACTCGATGGCGTCAGATGCCTGTATTATATCTGGGGAAAAAAGAAGTTGCACTTACCGAGTATATTTTTGAGAATATTAATGAAAGACCGGGGGAATATACCCTGTTTATGGAACAGGATACGGTAGAAAAAGAAGTGTATCTGCAAGGACTTGAACAATTATTCGTAAAAGAAGAAACGCAGACAGAAACCAATCGTTTGTATCAGATTGTAGAAGGAATGCACAGATGGTTTTGTTCCCTTCCGCAGTGTAGTAGAAATTATGGATTGGAAGCGTTGCCTTTACAAAAACAGAAAGGCTATGCTTGCATGCGAAAGGAACTTTCCAAACTAGACTGGAATGCTAGAGAATTGTTGTTTGAAATTTTTCCAAAACAGTTTGTCTGTGAAAATTATAAAGAGCTGTTAGCCTTTCTGACAACGGCAAAGCAGGAAATGGAACAGCATTTGCGTTATGTAAAGGAACAGGCAATTAAGATTGTACAGAGGGTATTACAGCTTTCGGAAGAAGCAAATTTATTACAGTCGTTAAAATTGTGGGTACGGCAACAGCGATCCACATTGGCACATCAAATTTATAGTAAGCATACCCAACGTTTTTTACATTGCATAGAACAACTTGAAACGTACGATGAAGCGGAAATTGTTTCTGAACTTAGCAGACAGGTGCTGGATTTGTTTATAGAGGATTGGAAGGCAGATGGACTTGCTCAATTTGAGATTTCTATGAAAGAAATTGTGGAAGAAGTGCAGCAGACAAAGGAGACGGACGAGGAGCAGAATGTACAAAAGCTGTCTTTTACTAATAGCAAAGGAGTTCCTGTAGAAAAAACATTACAGATAGAAGAACCAGATGGAACCAGCGAATTTTTACAAAATGAAATAGAAAGTGCGTTGGACACGTATGGAGATTATTTAGAGCCAAATCAAAAAGTTGCAGTTATGCTACGAATGATTGAGAAAATATTAGAAGGGTAATTAGAATGAAAAAAGAAAGAGAAGATTATGTATGGTTTGATACCGAAAAGATAAAGGAAATAAAGGAGCAGCAGACCTATCTGGATTGTGCGGCAACTACATTTCCGAAACCGAATTGTGTGTATGAAGCTATGGATACCGTAAATCGCTGCCTGTGTGTAAACGCAGGCAGAGGTTCTTATGAATTAGCGCGTATGGCAATGGAAGGAATAGATGCACTGAGGCAGGAGGTGTTGCAGATTGTAAATGCAACAGAAGAAAAACAGGTGATATTTACGCCTTCCGCAACAATGGCATGTAATATGATTTTAGGCGGTATTGCACTCTCAGAGAGAGATAGGGTGTATGTATCGCCTTTTTTACATAATGCAGTAATGCGTACCTTGTGGATGCAGCAGAAAAAATGTGGATGCTCCGTTGAAATATTGCCAACAGGTGTGAATAACTGGGAGATAGATTTAGAAAAAACAGCATATGTATTTCAGGACAAAAAACCGGATTATGTATTTTTATCTCATGTATGTAATGTAACTGGGTATAGGCTTCCAATCGAGGAGATTTTTACGCTTGCCAAAGAAGCAACCAGAGGGGAGGCAAAGGTAATTATTGATGGAGCACAGTCGTTTGGTCTGGTAGACATGGATGATAGAAAATATCCCTATGATGCAGTTATTTTTGCAGGACATAAAACTTTACATGGTCCCTTTGGAATTGCAGGATTCATAAAAGAAAAAAGTTTTTTTCTAAACCCTATTATAGCAGGTGGTACAGGAAGTGATTCCTTGAATGTTTCCATGCCAAAAGAATTGCCACTAGCCTTGGAGCCGGGAAGTCCTAATTTGCCAGCTATTGCCGGGTTGTATGCAGCATTACAATATCGCAAACGGATTGGGATACAAAAGTTGTATGAAAAAGAAAAATATCTTACCAGGTTGTTAGTGGAAGGACTGGGACAGATAGATGGTGTTACCTTGTACGTGCCACAAGACAGAGAGCGACATATCGGGATTGTATCTTTTCAATTGGAAGGGTATCGTGCGGATGAAGTGGGGATGATTTTAGACGAGGATTATCACATTTCAGTGCGTACAGGTTATCATTGCGCACCACTTGTACACGATATTATAGGGTCAAAAACAGTGGGAGGAACGGTTCGGGCAAGTCTTGGATGGTTTTCAACAGAGGAGGATGTAAAGAAACTTATCAAGGCTGTGGAGGAAATAAGTTGATTTTTATAGGTATAAGGTGTGTGAATTTTAACAGTAATTTAACACTAATTTAATATGTCGTACGTTTACGACCTAAAAAGACACGTTTACGACGAGTTGGACGAATTTGGAAAAAACTGTGATATAATGTAAAAAAGGGAGGGGGAGTATTTTATAGTAAAAAAATAGTAGCTATTTATTGGTTTTATTCTAAATAGCATACAAAATAATAATAGTAAAATTAAAGGGGGAAATAAAATGGGTAAAGAAAAAATAATGTTAGCATATAAGCAAATGGGTGAGAGTAAATGTGAAACTACGTTAGTGTTTATTCATGGTTCGACAATGACAAAGGAAGGGATGATACCTGTCGTAGAAGGATTTGTACAATATAATTGTATTATATTTGACTTGAGGGCACATGGAGAATCATTAGGGGAAGAGCCAGATGAAATTGCTACTTTTGCAGAAGATATAGAATTTTCAGTTGCACAATTACAAAAGAGCAATATTATTGGAAAAAAAGTTGTTGTTCTCGGATATTCAATGGGGGGAGCTATTGCTTGTGAAATTGCATTACGAAAACAATTGAAAGTTTCAGGTATTGTGTTATTAGGAAGTGGAGCAGATTTAAGTAACTATACTCCATTAGTGGAGGATTTGAAAAAAATATCACCTAAGGAGTTTAAAGCTATAAGTTTATTTTCGTATATGTTTGGAGAAGATACACCAGAAGATGAGAAAAATGCGGTTGTTCAATTATTGAATTTAACAAAAGTTGCAGATGAAATTGGATACGGTGATCTGATGGTTTCTAATCGGTATAATAAATTGAATGAATGTAAAAATATTGATGTTCCTGCACTTTTAATACAGGGAAGTGATGACCAAATAGTTCAACCAATGGCTGCAGTACAAACATGGAGTACTATTCCAAATAGTGAACTACTTATGATTCCATATAAGGGGCATGCCGCGTTAGTTGAAGAAAAAGACTTAGTTAAGGAAAAAATATTGTCGTTTGTTGATAAATTATAAAGAGTAGAGGGGGATTAGTATGGATAATAATGCTATGATTAAGGGGATTGCTTATTATCATCCAGAACAGTCTGTTGGAAATGAATATTATATCGAACATTTTAAAAATCAGGGAAAAGACATTGAAAAATTACTAGAAGTAACAGGGAGAAAGAATAGATATGTTTCGGCTAGTGAAGAGGAAAATATACTTACGATGGGATATCATGCTAGTAAGAAAGTGATTGAGCAAACACATGTTAAACCTTCACAAATTAACTTAATTGTATTTTCATCAGGAACGCCAGAGTATATTGCTCCAACAAATGCTATGAAATTACATGCTATGCTAAATGCAGGACAAAGGTGTGGGGTATATGATTTGAATGCAAATTGTGCAGGAATGACGGTTGCATTAGAGCAAACATCAAGAATTATGCGTAATAATAAAAATATAAAGTATGCTTTATTGGTAGGTTCAGATCAGTTAACACGTTATGTAAGATATGATGAGGCAATTGCATATGCCAATTTTGCTGATTCTGCTTGTGCGATGTTGATTGAGAATGTTTTTCATACAGACAGAGGATTTATTGATTCAGAGTTTTATACAAATTCGAGCAATCATGATAAAATTCTGATGCCAGCAAAGGGAATGTCTAATGTGACCAGAAATAGAAATTTACCAACTCGTGATAAGTTAGTTCAATATGGGCAATTTGATTTTGATGGTGCATTTCATAGTTCTAAAATATCAATAGAGGAGATTCTTTTTAGAAATAATCTACAAAAGGACAACATAAAAAAATATTATTTTTCACAATTTGGTTGGAAAAATATACAAAAAATTTGTGAAGAAATGGAAGAAGATATTAATAAGTTTAAATTTGTAGGGGATGAATTTGGGTACACAGGAACAACTAGCCCTATGTTAGCATTTGCTAAGTCAGTTGAAGCAAACGAACTTAAAATGGGAGATTATGTAATATTTTGGACCGTGGGAGCAGGAACAACTTGTCCTACTGTTTTGTATAAATATTAGATAACTATTAGGAGTCTATATGAAAACAACAACAAAATAGATTTATAATATAAGTCCTTAAAAATGGGGGAATAATTTAATATTAAAAGAAAAGGGATGATATTTATGCAAAAAGAATTAAATTCAATGCTAATAAGAGATAGCGAAAAAGTAGGAAATACAGTCCTGTTTGCCTATAGTTCTGCTATTGGAGTTGCGGGCTGGGGAGCTGTTATGTTATTCTTAAATGGTGGAGCGCGTGAATGTGTCTTTCTATTTGGAACAGTATTTGCAATTATAACTAAGATTTTTGAAAGATATTTAAAAAATATTGCAAAATATGTGTATGTTTGTATCCCACCAATAATAGGTGCAATTACTTGTGCTGTATGTAGTACGAATGATAGTGATAGTTATGTTTGCATTACGCATTACTACATGGCTGCCACTGTATTATCAGTGTTGTATTTGAATTTAAAATTAATTAGATTAAGTGCAATTGTTACAATTGCGGTAAATCTGGTAATGATGATAATATTTCCAACTGGATTTTTAAAATTACATAAGAGTATTGGATGGGTATTTATTTTGCTTTTTTATGTGATATTATTTGTCGGCTGCACACTGATTTGTTATCGAACTACATTTTTATTTGGAGTAGTAGAAGATAAGGGAAAAGAAACAGAAAAGGTGTTGCATAATGTACAGAATGCATTTGAAAGCTTGGAGGAGTCATCTGTAAAAATATTTGGATCACTTCAGGAATTTGAGGCAAATACAGAAGAGATTACAGCATCTTCAGAGGAAATTGCAGTTAGTGCTGATGTACAAATAAAAGAGGTAGAAAGCAGTCTTTCAATTTTTGGAAACTTAAATGAAAAAATTGCTAATTCTGAAGAGCGAATCAGTCAAACAGTTGAAATTATGAAAAACTTAAAGAAAAAAAATGATGAAGGCATTGTGGCAATTGAGGTATTGGGAAATAAATTTGCTGAAAATATTCAAACTACACAAGCTGCTGCAAATGGAGTAGCAGATTTGTCTACAAAGTCAAGTTCTATTGGGGGCATTGTAGAAAGTATTCGAAGTATTGCACAACAGACTAATTTATTGGCTTTAAATGCTGCTATTGAAGCTGCAAGGGCTGGAGATGCAGGAAAAGGATTTGCGGTAGTGGCTGATGAAATAAATTCTTTGTCTGCAGAATCATCTGATGCTACGGGAAAAATTGATGTTATTTTACAGCATATTATTGAAAAAGTAAATGATACGGATAAAATAATCAAATGTAATAGTAAGGTAGTTACTGAAGCAAATGAAAAATTAGAAGATACAGTAAAAATTTTTCAAACAATTCTTACATCTTCAGATGAAGTAATAGAGGTCACAGACTTGTTAAGGAAGGAACTGGATGATATTGTTGAAATTAAAGAACAACTTTTGCATGCAATGGAACAAGTAAACGATATGTCAAAAAAATCTGCAAAGGATTCTAATGAAATTAGTATGGCAATAGAAGGTCAAGCTACGGAAGTGCAGAATATTTTAAATAATATGGAGATAGTTAGAAAAGGTATGAATTGTTTAGAAGATGTGTTACATGGAAGTAGTATAGCTTAGATAAAAAATTAGAGCACAATAGATATTTTAATTTATAAAATATCTATTGTGCTCTTTAGCTTCATAGAAAAGTGTATTTGTTTAGATAAGGTAATTTAGAGAAAATTACATATCCTCTAATCTACCATGTTTTTCATAAGTGGTTTTTCTGACAATTTTATTCGCATCGTCTACGAAAACTACGTTTGGTTTGTGTGTTTTGGCTTCTTCTGGTGTCATTTGTGCATAAGACATAATAATGATTTTATCATTTACGGATACGCAACGGGCAGCAGCACCATTTAAACAAATCATACCAGAACCCGGTTCGCCGGCGATGGTATAAGTTTCAAAACGGTTTCCATTATTTACATCTACAATCTGTACATATTCATATTCTAAGATGCCAGCGGCTTCTAAAAGTTCAGGGTCAACAGTGATACTGCCCACATAGTCAAGTTCCGCTTGTACTACAGTAGCACGGTGAATTTTTCCTTTTAACATGTTAATCTGCATACTAAAAATCCTTTCTCAAAAACGGTTATTACTCATACATGAAGTTGTCAATCAATCTTGTCTTTCCAATATAAACTGCCATAGCACATAAAATTGGACGGTCGATGGTAGGTATTTGTTGCATGGTTAGTGCATCTACAATTTTTACATAATCGATTTTTGCAAGAGGTTCTGTTTCAATGTTTTTCTTCATAGCATTTAAAATAGTAGTTGCATCTTTTTCACCATCGGCTACCATTTTTTCGCCAAGCTTGATTGTTTTACTAAGAATTAAAGCTGCTTTTCTTTCTTCCGCAGAAAGATAGGTGTTTCTGGAGCTTTTTGCTAATCCGTCTTCTTCGCGAACAATTGGACAACCGATTACTTCAATATCCATGTTTAAGTCCAAAACCATACGTTTGATAACGGCAAGCTGCTGTGCATCTTTTTGACCAAAGTAAGCGCGGTCTGGTGTAACAATATGGAATAATTTAGATACTACCGTACAGACACCACGAAAATGTACCGGGCGGCTTAATCCACATAATTCTTCTGTCAAAACAGACATATCTACATAAGAACAGAAACCATCTGTATACATTTCTTCTGGTTCTGGATGGAAAATTAAATTTGCTCCGGTTGCTTCGCAAAGGGCACTATCTTTCTCTAAATCTCTTGGATAGCTGTCTAAATCTTCCGTTGGACCAAACTGCATTGGGTTTACAAAAATGCTGACAACGACTCTGTCATTTTCTTCTACGGCACGTTTAATAAGACTTTGATGTCCTTCATGCAAATATCCCATCGTAGGTACTAATGCAACGGAGAAACCTTCCTTTTTCCATGCTTTTACTTGTTCTCTTACTTCATTTACGGTTGTTGCGATTTGAATCATAATATAAAATCCTCTCTTTTTAGTAATTCTATTTCGATAATTGTGAAACTCTCAAATATTATATTTCCTTTGTGCATATTTGCATATCCTAAGCAAGGTACTTCTGACACCGTCGGTATTCACATTGAACACTTAGTGAGGTATTTTCGAACTTAGTGTGAAAGCGTGCCTTTGGCGAGGGTGCGTATTTTGCACCCTTATGTACCGCTACGAGTGTTAGGTAGCGAGAGCGTGCCTTGCGTGGATATGTGAATGTTGCACATAAGGTTAAGAGAAAAAAATAGAGTTTCGCAATTACTTATGGTAATTTTTATTTAATGGCATTCATTACTTCATCGGATATTGCAAAAGTGTGTTCCGGTGCAGGGAATGTCTGTGCCTTTGTTTCTTTTATATAGTTTGCAAATGCTTCCTTCATGGCTGTTCCTACTTGTCCAAAATGTTTTGCAAATTTTGGAGCCATATCGGAATACATAGCAAGCATATCCTGATAAACTAAAACCTGTCCATCACAGCCATTGCCGGCACCAATACCGATGGTAGGGATGGAGAGCTGTTCTGAAATATAAGTAGCAAGTTTAGCAGGTACACATTCAATGACAACCATGCAGGCACCAGCAGCTTCTACGGCTTTTGCTTCTTCTACAAGACGTTTTGCATTTTCAATATCTTTTCCCTGTACTTTAAAACCACCAAAAGCATTCACGCTTTGAGGGGTTAGTCCAATATGTGCGACTACGGGAATATCACAGGCTGTAATTGCTTTAATCTGTGGACATACAGAAAGTCCGCCTTCCAGTTTTACAGCGTTTGCACGACCTTCTTTCATAAGACGTCCGGCATTTACCACTGCGTCATGAACAGAAGTTTGGTAGGACATAAATGGCATATCGGTAACGATAAATGCATTTTTAGCCCCTCTGGCAACAGCGGCAGAATGATGGATCATATCCTCCATAGTAACAGAAATGGTATCTTCATATCCAAGCATTACCATTCCAAGGGAATCCCCAACTAAAATAGTATCAATACCTGCCTCATCAATCAATTTGGCAGTCGTGTAATCGTAAGCAGTTAGCATTGTGATCTTATCATTATTTTTCTTTTGCTCCTGTAAAGTCAATACAGTATGTTTCATAATGTACAAGTCCTCTCTTTCTAAAAATTGTTCCATCTGTTTTTGTTTTTCTCCGAACTTATAGTTGTCGGAGTGTTGTATAATCTGTATCTGGGTGGCGTTGGCTTCCAATGTCTACTAAAATCTTTGTAAGTTCTCTATACACTGCTTGATATTGTGTGGGCAGGCATGCGAAATGTCGTTGAATCGTAGAGACATCATTTCGTTCTACAGGTCCGGTCAAAGCGTCTATAGGACCATCGGCTAGGATATGTGCCAAATTTCCTTCCATAAGTGGCGCAATTGCTTGCAAAGCATGTTCGGAAGAAAAACCACATTGTTGGAAGAGGGTGGTGGCAATGTATGCAAGAGCGACCATATGATTACTTGCAAACACAGCCGCAGCATGATAAAGGGCTTTGTTTTCTGTGGAAATAATCTGAACGGCATTTCCAAAACCTTCCATAAATGTGTGTATTTTCTGCAAGTAAGTGGAATCTCCTTCTAACGTAAATAATGCATCTGCTAAATCTTTATACGATTCTGTTTTACTTGAAATTGCGTAGAGCGGATGAATGGAATAACCATATGCTCCCAGATGTTGAATGTCCGAAAAAATACCTGAAGATAAGGAACCACTACAATGGCAAAAAATCTTGCCTTGTATGGGTTCATGTTTTATAGATTCCCAAACAGGACCAATTGCACTATCTGTGACAGTGAGAAAAATAACATCGCTGTCGGCAATGAGTTTTTTCCTATCGGGATAAAAGTTTGTATTTGTAAATTTGGCAGCTTCTTTTGCAGAAGCCTCTGTTCGACTATAAAATCCGGTAACAGTTACCTGATGATTGGAAAAGTATTTTCCAAGGGAAGTGCCTACTTTTCCTGCGCCGATAAAACCAATCTTCAACTTTGTCACCTCCAAATTTCTTTCTTATGAAATCAAGGTCGTCTGCACAGGCTAGACGCCAGATTGCGTAAGTGTAGAGTAAAGCAAAGTCTGCTTATATTGTTAATAGGTATAGGTACATTTCGGAATCCTATCCGCTACTTACTTTAGCATTGAAGATGCGATTTGTAAAGTAAAAAAGCGGAAAATATTGTATGGTATACGAAAAAATACAAAAGTTTTGACATACTACTTTAGTTCTATTAGATGGAGAAAAAGTATGAAAAAATAAAACAAAGATGGTAAATCGAAAGAAGATGTGCTACTATAAATAGGAATTAGCTAAGCAAAGGCGCTTATATAGAGAAATAAAATCTCTGTATAGGCGCTTTTTTTGCTCTATAAAAAAGTTTTTGTTAAAAATATTATGCGACACAATAACTGAAAAAAAACAGGGAAGGTGAAGGCTATGTTAAAAGATACAGAATGGCTGACGATTAATAAAATTTTATTGGAGCTATATACCGTAAATGATATTACGCATTTAGCAGAAAAAACAATGAAGGTACTTCGAATGCTGATCCCCTATACAAAAGGATATTTTATTATGTTAGATGAAAAACAGGACATTCGGCGGGAAGATGCCTATTTTGTTGGGATGGATAAAAGCGAGAGTGAGAAGTATATAGACGATTATTATGCACAGGATTATCTAAAATATTTATATGAATTTTCAGCAGGAACTTGTGTATATCAGGATACTTCTATTTTAGATGAAGATGTAAGAAAGAATACTCCGTTTTATAAGAGATTTTTACGTCCCTTTGATATTCCCTATGGTTGCGGAATTATGATAATTAGAAATAGTCAGATTATTGGAATTTTCAATTTGTTTCGGAGTGAGGCTCTGGGAGACTTTAGTGAAAAAGATATTTATATATTAAATGTGCTTAAAAATCATATAGAAAATATGATTGTAAATTCCATGCAATTAAGCAGGCAGCAGGTAGCAATGGGAAATTGTTTACAACAGATGAAAGAAAAGTATGGAATTACGGATAGAGAAAAAGACATTCTGAAGCTTATTGGAGAAGGCTGTTCCAATAGTGAAATTTGCGATAAATTAGTGGTAAGTTTATCTACGGTAAAAAAACATGTCTATAATATTTATACGAAAACAGGAGTAAAGAGTAGGACGCAGTTGCTAAATTTATTATATAGTCAGATATAGATTAAGATTTTAAGTTTAACAAAAGGGATATGGTTTAGAGTCTCATTTGTAAAATCGAAAAAAATAAGCACATTTTACATCATGCAAATTGTAAAATGTGCTTGTTTTACTCTATAGGAAAGTGTATTCTATAGAGTAAAACGCTCCGCTTAAATCTGCTCATGGTCAATCAAGGAATTGACTTCTTTTCTTAGCTTGATAAACGCTTCTGTATCCTTTAAGGATAAATCTCTGTCGTATGGAAGATAGACAGGAATTTCTTTTTTCACCGTACCAGGTCTTGATGTCAGTACATAAATTTTGCTGGATAAGAAGACCGCTTCTTCAATATCATGCGTGACGAACAATACAGTAGGCTTTTCTACCTGCCAAATTTGCCGCATCAACAATTGCATATCCGCTTTTGTCTGTGGGTCCAATGCACTGAACGGCTCGTCCATAAGAAGTACCTCTGGACTGTTTGCAAGAGCTCTGGCAATTGCGACACGTTGTTTCATACCACCGGATAATTCCTTTGGATAGCTGTTTCTGAATTTCTCCAGCTTAATTACTTTTAAGTATTTATCTACAATGGCATCCTGTTCATCGTTTGGTATTTTTCTGATTTTCAGACCAAATTTTATATTATCTGCCACTGTCATCCAAGGGAAAAGTGTATAAGCCTGAAATACCATACCACGATCGGCACCTGGACCGATAATCGAATGATCCTGAATAATAATTTCACCATCGGAAATCTCATCCAGCCCTGCAACCATGCGAAGAAGGGTGGATTTTCCACATCCGGAAGGACCTACAATACAGACAAATTCATTTTCCAATACGTTGAGATTTACGTTATCCATTGCCAGTGTATCCCCTTTGGCAGAGTGATAAATCTTCTTTACGTTCTTTACATGGATTTTGCTGTTTGCCAGATTTGCTTCAATATGTTGTGTTCTTTTTGGTAAAACAGTTTTTTTCTTGAATAATCCCATATTAATGACCTCCTTCTGCCCAAGGGAACAATTTTTTATTTAAAAATGCGAAGATACGGTCGGTAATCAGTCCAAGAACACCAATTAAAATGATTCCACCAAAAATGGCATCGGTAGCTAAAAATCGCTGTGATTTTAAAATCGTGTAACCAAGACCTGAGTTAGCAGCGACTAGCTCCGCACTAACCAAGTAGGTCCAAGCCCATCCAATCATCATACGCAAGGTTTCCATTAATCTTGGAAGCATAGCTGGAATAATAATTTTAAAAATGGTCATTGGTGTGGTAGTACCTAAAGTATAGCCTGCATTGATTAGGTCATCTGGAACAGAGAGTGCATCATCTGCCACCATTAGAACCAACTGGAAAAATGTACCAATAAAAATAACAGTAATCTTAGCATTTTCGCCAATACCTACCCAGACCATAATAAGTGGAACGAAAGCAGGAACAGGCATATATCGTATAAATTCACAAAGAGGTCGTATCACCGCTTCTGCTTTTTGGAAGGTTCCCATTAAGATACCAACGGGAATGCCAAGAACAACAGCAATGACAAATCCCAATAGGATACGGTACAAACTGATTCGGGTATTTTCCCAAAGGGAACCGTCTTGAATTGCACTTATATAATATTGTATGACTTTTGCAGGATTTGGAAGAAAAATTTCGTCTACTGCACCAGTCACACTTGCCAAAGTCCACAGTGCAATAATCACCACAAAGGATAAAATGGCCAGCAGAAGATATTTTTTCTTTCCAATCTCCTTACGAATACGAATTTTTATCATGGAAAATCCCCCTTGCGCTATTTAATAAAGCTATCATCTAGAATTACGCTGGTGTCATCTGGAAGTTTGTCAATCATTTTTGTAGATAAAAGGAAGTCAGCAGACTGATCCAAACAATATTTCAAGGAAGTAAAATCTTTTCCTTCTTTGAAGGTTTCCTGATTCTTTTTCTTATCAAAAATGGTTACACCTTTTACAATCTGTAAATAATCGTCCATTTCCAATTCTGCACCATCACAGATTGCCTGTAAAAAGTCCTTGTCACCTGCGTTTAATTTTTCTACTCCGTCAAACCAAGAGTTGACGATTGCCTGTACGGCATCAGGACTGTTTTTGATTACCTCACTACGAACAGCCAATGTATCAGGAATAAGACCTGGTTCACTTTCGGTGCTGTATAAAACAGTTCCGGCTGACTTTAGAGTAGTAGAAAGGGTTGGCTCCCATAAAACAGCAGCATCTACACTACCTGCGATAAAGGCAGGACCTGCATCGTTGATTGTCATGTTGGTAAAGTTAATATCATCAATTGTCATATCATTATCTTTCAGCATTTTAAGTAGGAACATATGCTCCAGTGTACCAACTTCGGTAGCAACGGTCTTTCCTTTTAAATCCTTGATAGATGAAATACCATCTTGTACCACTAAGGCATCTGCACCAGCGGAGTTATCATTTACCAGAACAATTTTAAAGTCTACCCCTTCATTTAAAGGTGAAATGGCATCAGAGGCCGCAATACAGATACCATCCAAATTTCCTGAGTAAAATGCGGTCAGGGAGTCGCTGTAAACAGAGAAAAATTTCAGTTTTACATAGACACCATTTTTTTCGAAAATGCCTGTTCCATCCACACCATACCATGCATACCAGCCCGCCATTGGACTGACACCAAGAATAAAAGGATTATCCTTTGTTCCTTTAGAAGCAGAGCTGCTTGCAGTAGCAGTAGTAGCTTTTTTATCATTACTCTTGCTGCTTTCACAACCAGTAAGTATACATAGCGACATCAGAGCAAGTAATAACATTGTTAAATATTTTTTCATACAAATCACATACCTTTCTAATTTATAATACAGATTCGTTTCCTCGTTCGCCGGTTCTTACACGAATACCTTCTACAATAGGAGAAATAAATATTTTTCCATCACCGGCACTGTTTGTTTTATTTACATTTACAATAGTTTCAACCAGAAAATCTACATCTTCATCTCGAACATACATGGTAAGCATTCGCTTGGCAACCAAACGATGTGTCACTACTTCACCATCAAAATCGTATTGAATGGGACTTTTTCCACGACCAATGATTTCCTGAACGGTCATTGCCTGAAAACCAACTTCATCCAATGCTTTTTTCGTTTCAAAGTACATTTTGGTCTTAAAATAATGGTTACTTCTTTCATGAATGGTCCCTCCTGCCTATAGTTCTTCTTCGCCGCTACTAATGGTAATCGCTTTTTCTACTTCTGTAAGAAAAATCTTTCCATCACCGTAACGTCCTTCCTTTCCAGAACGAGCAGTATCGGCGATAATCTTTACAACTTTATCTACGTTACTGTCCTCTACCACAATCATAATCATTTCTTTTGGAATTTCATCATAATAGGTATCTCCAACCTTTAGACCTTTTTGTTTGCCTCGACCGAGAACACTGGTTTTAGTAACAGCGGAAAACCCTTTGTCCATAAGCGCATCCAGTACATCTTCTGCTTTCTCTGGTCTGACGAACGATTTAATCATTTTCATAATATATTCCTCCAATCAAATTTGTGTAACTGTTCCTTTTAGCAAGAACCAATAGGGAACAGTTATTGTTTTCTTTGTAAAAAAAAGAAAAGTACAAAAACAACATGTAATATGCGTCTTTGCACTTTTTTTATGGGTATATGATAGCATGGCAAAAGAAAGAAAACCATTGTACTAAATTGTAATTTTAGAAATGAAAAACTGGAACTAAAGTTCTAGTTCTACTACTTTATGATGTTGTTTTGGAGTGGGTGGTTTTATGGAATTTTAGGCAAGTAGGTCAGTTTACTTTTCACATATAATAGGAAAGTATTGCTGTAAAAAGGTGAAAAAAGAACTTCAAATAGAACTTTAGTCTACCGGTCAAAACCAGAGGGAGAAGTTTTGTTGTAGCAAATCAAGATTTTGGACAATTGTAAGAAATTATTGAAAAAATTATAGTATAGGTATAGCAAACAAAAGCAATAACGATGGAAAGATAGAAGGAAGGTTGCTGTTCACGGAACTGTGAACAACAACGAATGAAGTGGATTGGAGGAGTTCTTATGCAGAAGATATTTACAAAGGAATTTAGACCAGGAGAAAAATGGTCCGGATTTATTGGAAGAAACAAGTATATACACTTTAAGGCATTGGGAGAAAATGCCAATGTATCTATTCTTTTATATAATATGAGAGATAAATCAGAGAGATATAATATGCCAGATACTTTAAAGGCACAGTATACTGCACATTTGGCAAAGGAAAATGTGTTGATGAGCGACAACGGAAGAGTGTTGGCAAGTATTGTAGAAGATAGTCTTGGATGGCACGATACCATTGCGGGACATACGACCAGACTTTTGACAGATGAAAAATATGGAAAGACCAGCTACCAGAAGCAGGGAAATGACTATTACCGATGTGGAGAGGAAAACTTCAAGGTGGAACTGGTGCGAAACAACATGAGCAAGAGAGATTTAGTTCCTTGTGTGAATTTATTTTCCAAGGTGTATGTAGAAGATGATGGAAGCATGCATTATGAAGTGGGACACTGTAAGGAAGGTGCTACGGTAACCCTTCGTACAGAGATGGATATTTTATTTATCGCAAGTAATACCCCAAATCCTTTAAATCCAAGTGAGGAGTATCCACAGGTTCCAGTTACCATGGAGGTATACGATGCACCACCTACTGATTTGATGGATGAATGTGTAAATCATAGAAGTGAAAATTACAGAGCATTTGAGAACACATGGGATTATAACAATTTATTGGGATTATAAATGTTTGTTTCTTATGTTATGAGCAAGTAGAGAAGAAAGGCTGTGAATGAAAAAATCAATCCCCCCGCTAGGCGGGGGCGAATAGAGTAATCTGTGGTGGGTATGGTGAAATTAAAAAGCCTCCTATGTTAAAATGATAATGGTGTCTCAAGCCATATCAAGAATAGGAGGCGGTACAAATGTACAGTTCAAGTTTAGCACATACTAAATGGAAATGCCAATA
>JBNMLH010000033.1:0-13512 GCA_050875145.1 Lachnospiraceae bacterium | reverse complement strand
ATGTCCTGCCGGAAGACCGGGAACTGCCGATGAAGTGGCAAATGTAGCGGAACTTTTAATGAGTGAAAAGGGAGCTTTTATTACAGGTTCTACATTTTTAATGGATGGTGGGGCAACCGCATCCTATTACTATGGACCACTAAAACCAGAAAATAAAAATAAATAAAAAGTGCTTGACTTTTTGGCTATGACATTGTTATGATAATAAAGTCGTTTTAGACAAAATTTCATAAAAAAGAATGTAGACAATAAATGTCACCTATCCACTGTCGGACGGATGGGGACGTTTGTTGTCTTTTTTTATTAAAGGAGGACAAAAGAATGCCTAAGACAAGAGGAGAATCAATATTTTTTACGGCTATTACTGCATGGATGATGGTGTATTGCATGACATTGTATAATACATTGTTGGCAACGAACTGTTTTACAAACCAGTCTTTTTGGATTGCGTTGAAAGGTATGTGGATTGAGTACATTATCATTTTTTTGTTGGCTTATTTCGTATCCGGACACATTGCAAAATATTTTGCTTTTCGGGTTGTACAGCCGGGAGACAGACCCATCTTTATTATATTTGCTATCCAGACATTTACAGTAGTGGTACAGGTAGCATTTGCCAGTGTGATTGGTTTGTATCATGGATATGGATTTACAGTGAATATTATTCCTGATTATATCATGACCTATGGTAGAAATTTTGTAATGGCACTTCCGCTACAGCTTTTTATTGTGGGACCGCTGGCAAGAGCAATTTTCCAGCAACTATTTATAAAAGTCCAAGAAAATCCACTGCCTTTAGGTCGTGTGGACTCTTGAACGAGGTGCAGGGTTTAAGCCCGTACCTCGTAAGGTAGGCAGTGCTACATTTATATGAACAAGTAGCGAAGCGGATTGCGAATATCATTGACAAAGAGAAAAAAAGAAAAGGAAATAAATACATTTCAGGCAAAGGAGGACAAGATTGCTTCCTAAACAATGTAATTCACAAACTATACTATGAAATTTTAATGAAATGGTAGAAATGCTGTTCAATGTTGTTGTGCTTATATTTACGGTAGGACAGGGGGCTAGACAAAAAGAAGCTTCCGAATATATTATTTGCATTCAAAAGCCCCTTTTTGATTAATTTCCTTATGAATTACAAAAAGCAACTTCCTTGTAATGTCTTTGTATAATTGCTTCATCTGTAATTTCTGCAAATTGCGCACTTTTATCTACATAATCCCATGGGCCATTTTTTACATGCGTTATTTCAACCAGCTTTGATGCAGTACACGCACTGTAATGCTTTAATGTTTCTTCTATCTGAATAATTTTGTTTAATCCATCTTCTGCAAACAAAATTCTACTCCTAGCAGGTAGTTTTTCAAAATTTGAATCAAGCATTTCTTCTACTTCAGCCTCTTTGTCTATTATTTTTTTTCCCTTATATTTCTTGTAAACAGTTTCTACAACAGGGCCATACTTAAATGCATAGATTTTGTCTTCAAAAAGCCGTTTTCCTGTTTTGCATAAATAATCAGCATAACACATATATACTAGTTTTTCTAATTCTAAATGTGTACACGTTCTGATTGCTAAAATATATTTTGCAATATCTATACCTAAAAGCTTTCTATCTGTGGAAATTAAATTGATAAATTCAAGTAAGGATTCGGCTTCATATACATTTTTGAAAAAAGCATCTTTTTTAATTACAGAACTCCAATCTGGTGAATCAGTTTCTACCATATGTGTCGATATAGAAACTGTTTCTCCACACACTTCCTTAATCTTCTTTACTTCATTTACCAGCATACTTGCATCCATATTTTCATCCACAATGTAATGCATAGCAATGCGAGCACTAGAAGAATATGAACTGCTCAAAATAATAAAATGTTTAACCATTATTGACACCTCCTCCGTTACAGTATTCCCATTTTGTGTAATCTTGTTTATATAAGCTATGAGAATTAATATTATTTTGTTCATCTTTTTTTTGCCATACTTGCAATTCCCAGGGAAAGTATCGATTCCCTTTTTCAAAATATATATGAGTTGCTATATACTCATTTTTTGAAGAATTTATACACTTATACTGTGCAAAATTTTTTTTCATAAAATTGCCAATATCGCTGAATTCAAATTCATCATCTGTAATAATTCTAATTCCCATTAAATCATTAAAACACTTTTTTAATGGAATGCGACCATTTGCGTGGTTCTTTATGTAATTATCTATCTTGTACTCTATTGAATTTTGAGCTTTAACTCTGGATGATACCGACGAATTTTTGTATTTCAAGTTTATAATTTTCAATCCAATCTCTGGCGATACATTATTTAGTAACGCTCTATATTGAATAATCTCGTTAAGAATATCGGGCTGTTTTCTTACATCAATAACCAATTTCCTTTTCAAATTTATATTATGTTCATATTCTGTATCCCATAATGAGCATACTTTATTGTAATCCTCCTGTATATTAGAAATAATAATAGTCAAATCCTCAAACATATAACCTCCATTTTTTAATCAAAACAGAGCACGCTGCCCATTACTTTTTTTTCTCTATTTATTGTAACAAATCTATGGGGGCGAAACAAGGCGGATTCAGAATTTTTCGTTGTAAAAAGTATGCTACGATTGTGAAAACGACAGTCAAAAAGCAAAAGGTTTAGATAAAAAAATCAGTAACTATAATAAATAGTTGCTGACTTTTTTGATAAAAAACGTATTTCAATCCACAAAGATAACTTTGACGTAGTTATCATAATAAAATTTGCCATGAATGTCAATTTATAAAAGTTCAAGAGTGATCACTGCCTTTATGCGGTAGGTGTGCTTGGAGGAGGTGAGGGGGAGTTTTGTGTCTCGTATGGCAGGAAGTTCCGGTATATAATTTGTTATATGTCAGAAAGTCTGTTATAAAAATAACTTCACGTTATTTATAAAAGTATTTGACTTTTTCAAATTGGAGTGATAATATTGAATTGTAGGCAGGATTGGAGGGGAGTAATATGAATGAATATATAGCTCATATTTCGGAAGAGAGAGAACAACTCTTATCGGAACATTTAAAAAATGTATCAAATTTTGCACAAAAGGAAGGAATGAAAGTTGGAATTGGTGATTTCATGGCATTAGTAGGAATTGTCCATGATATGGGGAAATATGGAGAAAACTTTCAGGAGTACATCTGGCAAAAGGACGGTATAAAGATACAAAAGGGGAGTATCAATCATTCCACAGCAGGTGCAAGGTGGATTTATAGCAAATACGGGGATGGGAAAAAAACGTGGAAGGAAATGATGGTTGAATTAATTGCATATGCGATTTCAGCACACCATGGATTATATGATCTTACAACAATAGATGGGGACGATAAGTACACTCAAAGAATAATGCAGGAACCGGAATGTTATAAGGAAGCATGTGTCAGGTTTGAGGAGGAGAATATCACTAAGGATGATTTGAACGAAAAGTTTAAATCCGCGTATGCTGAACTAATAAAGAACATAAAGCCCAGAATCGATACGCTGAAAGCACAAACGAGAGAAAAAGTACAAAAATATTATTGTGGGTGTTTGCAAAGACTGGTGCTGTCTATTCTGATTGATGCAGATTGGACGGATACGGCACGGTTTATGAAACAAGAAAAAAGAGATTCAGATTCCATAAATTACAAGGTGATTTATGAAAAGAGTCTTGAGAATTTTTATAAATATATGCAGAAATTGCACGATGGCACAAAGAATAGAAAACTTACAGAAAAAGAAGAGAGCATCAGAAAACTTCGGGATACTATTCAAGCAGAATGCATTTCATTTGCAAAAAATCCAAATGGAATTTATTGCTTGCCGATTCCTACTGGGGGAGGCAAAACGTTAAGTGGATTAGCATATGCTCTGGAATATGCTAAGAGGCACAAGGAAACGGAAAAAATCATTTATGTTTCCCATTTTTTAAGCGTGATTGAACAGAATTCAGAAGTTATAAAAACAGCAATTGGAAGTGAAAATGCAAAGTGGGTGTTAGAACATCATTCTAATGTTATCAGGAATGAGGAAACTGGGGGAAAGAAGGAAGTATGGGGATTAAATTGGGAGGAACCATTTGTATGTACAACTTTAGTACAGTTTTTTCAAACATTATTTTCGGATAAAAAGCAAGCAATTCGACGTTTTCATAGACTGAAAAATGCGGTAATTATTCTTGACGAAGTACAGTCATTACCAGTAAGAACCATACACACCTTTAATTTGATAATGAATTTTTTGAAGGAAGTATGTAATACGACCGTTATTTTATGTACGGCAACACAGCCACTGCTTGGTGAGGAAGGTGTAAAACATCCTATTCTTTATGGTACGCCGAAAAATATGATAACAGATGTTTCTGAACGATTTGAAAAATTTGAGCGTGTGGTGATAAAGGATGCAAGAATAAGAAATGGATATACGTATGATGCTATGCAGCAATTTATAAACAACTTAATATCTAAAAAAGAGTATTGCAGTCTCTTGGTAATCCTAAATTCCAAATATGCGGTAGAACAAATTTTTGAAAAAATGAAGGTTCAAGTAGAAAGTGATTGGGAAGTAGTTTATTTGACTACAAATTTATGTGCAGAACATAGGAAAGACATACTTGAGAATATTAAAGTAAAATTAGAGAATAAAGAAAAAGTACTGATTATCAGCACCTCGTTAATTGAGGCAGGAGTGGACTTATCGACGGAATGTGTAATACGTTCTATGGCAGGGCTGGACAGTATAGCACAGGCAGCAGGAAGATGCAACCGTAATGGTGAAATAGATAAGGGGGAAGTGTATATTGTAAATTTAGCAGATGAAAAAATTGATAAGATGCAAGAACTACGTTGTGCGATTAATGTGACGGCCATGGTGTTAGACTACTATGAAAAGCAAAAATGCACGGAAAGTTTACTATCGCCAAGATGGATGGATGCTTATTATCAACAATATTTTTTTGAGAGAAAAGGGGAAATGGATTACAATCTTCCAGAGACAGGTGAAAATTACACCATGTATAAATTGTTAAGTGCAGGTTTTTGTTCCAATAAATTTTCATATAGAATGCTGAACCAAGCATTTAAAACAGCGGGAGAAAATTATCAGATTATTAAAAATGCGACAGTTGATGTAATTGTGCCTTATGGAGAGGGGGTAACATATATAGCACAATTAGATGAAGCCGAGAAAATTTTTGACATTTATAGTATATTACGTAAGGCACAGCGTTATATGGTAAGTTTGTATGGATATAAAATAAAAGATTTATTTCAGAAGGGAGTAGTAAGACAATGCGAGAAAATATCCGATATATATATAGCAAATTCTTATGATAACAAAAAAGGAATTACAGAAATACTAACAGATTTAATTTATTAAAAGAGGTGAAGCATGTGAAGTATGCAAATATTATTGAATATAAAGTATATGGCAAGTATGCTCTGTTTACAGATCCCTTAACTAAGACAGGCGGTGAAAAATGTAGTTATATGGTGCCCACCTACCAAGCACTAAAGGGAATTACAGAATCTATTTATTGGAAGCCCACCTTTCAGTGGATCATCGATTCGGTACGCATTATGAAAAGAATTCAAACAGAATCCAAAGGAATGCGACCTATTAAATATAATGGTGGAAATGATTTGGCTATGTATACCTACTTACATGATGTGGAATACCGTGTAAGAGCACATTTTGAGTGGAATGATAATCGAAGAGATTTAGAAAAAGATAGAAATGAACATAAACATTATGATATAGCAAAACGAATGGTTTCACGAGGAGGTAGGAGAGATATTTTTTTAGGAACAAGAGAATGTCAGGCATATGTAGAACCATGTGATTTTGAAGAAGGAATTGGTGAATATGATTCCACCAACTTGGCATTTGGAACTATGGTACATGGTATTACCTATGTAGATGAGGCTGTTAGAGAAGAAGAAAAAGGAAACATGACAGTCCGATTATGGAATCCAAAAATGAAAAATGGCATCATTCATTTTATTCGACCAGAAGAATGTACAATACGAAGAGTATTGCGACCAATGAAAATGAAACAATTTAATGAAACCAATTTTTCTGGTTTGCAGGAATTTGAAGGGAGGGATTGATTTGGGATGGATGCAAATGCTTGCACAAACCTATGATGAGCATGAGGCATATATAGGAGAAGAAATTAATGGGCAGCCAATGCTCTTACCGATTTTTCATTCCACCGTAAATGCACAAATTGAATTAGTGATTGATTCTGATGGAAATTTCAACCCGAATCTCACTAAAGTAATTGAAAAAGATGGGAACGAGGAAATAACTGTGATTCCAGTGTCGGAGGCTTCCGCTAGTCGAAGTAGTGGAATTTCTCCGCACCCATTGTGTGATAAATTATGCTACGTTGCTGGAGATTATAGTGCATATACAAAAGAGAAGAAAGAAAAATATTATGAAGCGTATATGGAAGGCTTGAAAAAATGGGTAGATTCCAGTTACACACATAAGATGATACAGGCAGTATATAAATATCTTGAAAAAGGAACTGTTATAAAAGATTTAGTCGAGATTGGTATTTTAAAATTAGACGAAAAAGGAATTTTAACTGAAAAAATCAACAAAATTCAAGGGCTAGATCAAAAGGGCGCAGTCATTCGTTTTCGAGTAGTGGGAGAAAAATTAGGAGTGGAAACTGCTGTATGGAAAGAAAAAAAACTGTATGAATTATTTATCAGGTTTTATAAAGGAATGCAGACAAATAAAGATCTTTGTTATGTAACCGGTAAAATGGAAGTATGTTCCGATAAGCATCCTAGTAAAATCCGTCATAGTGGCGATAAGGCAAAGTTGATCTCTAGCAATGATGAAAGTGGGTTTACGTATCGGGGAAGATTTACGAATCGAAATGAGGCGGTATCTGTAGGCTATGTTACATCCCAAAAGGCACACAATGCATTGAAATGGTTGTTGGATAAGCAGGGATATAAGAAAGATGGTGCTGCAATTGCAGTCTGGGAAGTGCATGGAAAAGAGGTGCCGGATATATTTCAATCTTCTGTGGAGGCATATATGAAATATGACAAAACGAATGAAAAACTGGAGTTGGAGGATGTGTTTTCGGATGAAGAAGATATGGAGTTAGAGGATGAGTCAGAGGATGATTTGGGAACGGGTGAAGTCTATGCAAAAAAAATAAGGAATGCAATGAATGGGTATGCAAATGCACTTACTATTCAGGATAATGTTATTATGATAGGTCTTGATTCGGCAACCACTGGAAGAATGTCAATTACATACTATCATGAGTTTCAAGGAAATGATTTTATCCAAAGGGTACAAAACTGGCATATGAAATGCACGTGGTGGCGATATGTCCGCCTAAAGGATCAGAAAAAAGGATATTGGGCGGATCATGCACCTGCACCAAGGGATATTGCGTTAGCTGCTTTTGGCACAGAGCGGAGCAAAGGATATTTGCAGGCGGATGAAAAATTAATTCGCAGTACAGTGGAACGTTTATTGCCGTGTATTACAGAAGGTACAAGGATTCCACGAGATATTATCCGGGCAGCAGCAAGACAGGCATCAAGTCCAGAACGTATGAGTGAATTCGTCTGGGATAATCAGGTGCTGGCCATTGCCTGTGCATTGATAAAATATGATACATATAAAGGAGAGGTGGAACGCATGAAATTAACAGATACGCAAAATAAGAATGACCGTGATTTTCAATTTGGACGTTTGCTTGCAGTATTCGATCGAGTGGAATGTGTAGCGTTGTCAGAAAAAGATGCAACTGGAAAATGGAAGGATATTCGGACTACAAATGCAAAACGATATTGGAATGCTTATAGTAGAAGACCGGCAAAGACATGCAAAACAATTATTGAAAATTTACAGCCATATTTTAGAAAATTAAAATCAACTTCTGGAATATGGTATCGAGCACAGATAGACGAAATAATAACCCAGATAGAGGAGATAAATGGTTTTAGCAATAAGCCATTAGGTGAAAAGTATTTAGTTGGATATTCATTGCAAAGAAATGAAATGAAAAAAGAAAAGCATAATAAAGAAAACAATAATAAGGATAATCAGGAGGTAATTGACAATGAGTAAATTTATGAACAAAGTTGACTTTGCAGTATTGGTAGAGGTTAATCATGCGAATCCAAATGGAGATCCATTAAATGGAAATCGTCCAAGAGAAACTTATGATGGTTTTGGCGAAATATCAGATGTTTGTATTAAAAGAAAGATTCGAAACAGATTACAGGATATGGGAGAACGTATTTTTGTGCAAAGTGCGGATCGAGCAGATGATGGATGTAAAAGTTTGTCAGAGAGAACAAAAAAGAATGAAGAAATGCAAAAGGCAGTAAAGGCAAAAGATAATCTTGCATATGCTAAGATTGCATGTGAAACATGGATCGATGTTAGAGCGTTTGGACAAGTATTTGCCTTTAAGGATGACAAAGTTTCTGTTGGAGTAAGAGGTCCGGTTTCCGTGCAATCTGCATTTAGTGTAAAGGAAATTAATATTGATAGTTTGCAAATAACAAAGAGTGTAAATAGTGAACCAAGTGAAAAAAAATCATCGGATACTATGGGAATGAAGCATCGCATTGACGCAGCTTTATATGTTATAAAGGGAAGTATCAATCAACAATTAGCTGAAAAAACTGGATTTTCGGAAGAGGATGCAGAGAAAATCAAACAGGCTTTGTGTTCCTTGTTTGTAAATGATAGTTCTTCTGCCAGACCTGATGGAAGTATGGAGGTTCGTAAGGTATATTGGTGGAAACATAATTGTCCAATGGGACAGTATTCATCTGCAAAGGTGCATCGATTGCTTAACCTAACAGCATTAAAAGAAGATCCAAAATCATTTGAGGATTACAAAGTTGAACTCGGTTCATTAGAAGGATTGGAAGTGGAAATTCTTGAAGGAATTTAAAGAAGAAGACTTTTTAATGCTATCTGGGATTCAACATTATATTTTTTGCAAACGCCAATGGGCGTTAATACATATTGAGCAACAATGGGAAGAAAATTATCTTACGATAGATGGAAATTTTATGCATAAAAAAGTGCATGATAGTTGCGATTTTGAAAAAAGAAAAAATATTCTTATTTCGAGAGGACTGGCAATTCATTCTTATGAAATGGGAATTAGTGGTATTTGTGATGTGGTAGAATTTCATGAATGTGAGGAAGGCATTCCATTGAAAAATCGAGAGAGAAAATATAAAATTGTTCCGATTGAATATAAACGTGGGAAGCCCAAAAGGGATTTATCAGATGAATTGCAATTAGTTGCACAGGCAATGTGTTTAGAGGAAATGTTTTGCTGTGAAATAGCAGAGGGATATTTATTTTATGGTGAAACCAAAAGGCGAACACCTGTTGCAATTTCAGATCAGTTGCGTATACAGGTGAAAAGAATTTTTCAAGAAATGCATGATTTGTATGATAGAGGATATACACCAATTGTAAAGAGTTCAAAAGCTTGTAATTCATGTTCATTAAAAGAACAGTGTTTACCTAAGATAATGAAGAAAAGACTTGTAAAAGAGTATATTTCAGATTTTCTACAAGGAGAATAAGATGAAAAAATTATTGAACACATTATATATTATGAATGAAAAAAGCTATCTAACATTGGATGGTGAAAATATCGTAATAAAAAAAGAAGGGAAAGAAGTAGGAAGAGTGCCTTTACACAATTTGGAATCCATTGTATGTATGAGTTATGTTGGTGCAAGTCCGGCTTTAATGGGAAAATGTGCAAAAAATAATATTGGTCTTTCCTTTGTAAAGCCAACAGGACAGTTTATGGCACGAATAAGTGGTCCTTCCTATGGTAATATTTTATTACGAAAACAGCAGTATAAAATTTCCGACGATAAAGCCTGTGCAATGAATTATGCTAAAAATTTTATTTATGGTAAATTGTATAATTCAAGAAGTGTTGTAAAAAGAGCAGTTAGAGATTATGCAATGCGGTTGGATTGTGATAAACTGAGCAGGGTTTGTGAGCATATTACGGAACAAATTGAAAATGTAAAAAATGCGTCTTCAATTGATGAAATAAGGGGGTATGAGGGAGAAACGGCAAAAGAATATTTTTCCATATTTGATGATTTGATTTTACAGCAGAAGCAAGAGTTTGTTTTCGAAGGAAGAACGAGGAGACCACCTTTAGATGCCGTAAATGCCATGTTATCTTTCTGCTATACATTACTGGAAAGTATGTGTTGTTCAGCTTTGGAAATAGTAGGATTGGATCCTTATGCTGGTTTTATGCATACAGATCGTCCGGGAAGACATTCTTTGGCATTGGACTTAATGGAAGAGCTAAGAACACCGTTGGCAGATCGCTTTGTGCTTACGTTAATCAATAAAAAGGTAATTAATGGGAAAGGGTTTGTGCGGAAAGAAGACGGAGCGATTATAATGGGAAGTGAAACAAGAAATAAATTTCTGTCTGCCTGGCAATCCAAAAAGCAGGAAACAATAGTACATCCGTATTTAAATGAGAAGGTAGAATGGGGGATGGTTCCATATGTGCAGGCTTTGTTGTTAGCACGATCTATTCGGGGAGATATCGATGCGTATCCACCATTTTTTTGGAGATAGGAGATGGTAAGCTATGCTAGTTGTAATTACTTATGATGTAAATACAGAAACTTCAGAGGGAAGAAATCGGCTTCGGAAGGTTGCAAAGCAGTGTGTGAATTATGGACAGCGAGTTCAAAATTCAGTATTTGAGTGTTTTGTTGATGCCGGACAATACCGAATGATAAAGGGAATTTTAGAGGATATGATTGATAAGGAAAAGGATAGTCTTCGTTTTTATTTATTAGGAAATAATTACGAAAATAAGGTCGAAAGAATAGGAAAAATGAAAAATTATGACATAAAAGATACACTTATTTTTTAGTGAGATAGTTACAGAAAATAAAAATACAAGGCTTGAATATAGATAGAGCGGCGTTATCCTGTTGCGAATAGAAAGCACACATTAATTATCAGGGGCATTCGCACATAAAAAATATACAAAAAATAAAAAATATGGTATCGTTTTAGTCATAATAAAGTTAGTTTAATATTGTTTTTGTATAATATAAACAAAAATATTGCAAAACAGGAAAGAAAAATATACTGTTTTGCTGTCGTTCCCAACACGGGAACGTGGATTGAAATAGCTTCTTCCTTTAACTCTTCCGGTAACTGTGATGTCGTTCCCAACACGGGAACGTGGATTGAAATTTTTACGGTTACGGCTTTCGCGGCAACGTCAGTCAGTCGTTCCCAACACGGGAACGTGGATTGAAATAAGTCTGACACATTATAAGTATCTAACGCATACCGTCGTTCCCAACACGGGAACGTGGATTGAAATAATCTAAGCATTTTCTCTTGATTAGCCATCTTATCGTCGTTCCCAACACGGGAACGTGGATTGAAATTTTTACCAATAAAACAATCTTTTGCTGCTTTAATCGTCGTTCCCAACACGGGAACGTGGATTGAAATAGTTGAGAAAGGAATGGTTGGTATGTTAAGATTGTCGTTCCCAACACGGGAACGTGGATTGAAATGCTAGATTAGTTTGGATATCTTCATACGACATATCGTCGTTCCCAACACGGGAACGTGGATTGAAATTTGTCTCCAATCCGAAAAACTGCTAGAGATATTTTGTCGTTCCCAACACGGGAACGTGGATTGAAATATTACCAGCCTTTTTACCAGCTTCCTCAACACTTTGTCGTTCCCAACACGGGAACGTGGATTGAAATAAAAAATGCCTTGTCAAGTTCTGCAACTAATCGCGTCGTTCCCAACACGGGAACGTGGATTGAAATATTGCTAACGTAAATTCCTGCTAATCGTATGAGTCGTTCCCAACACGGGAACGTAATAAGTAAAAAAGAAATCCACCAAGTATCGTTACAATACCTGGCAGATTTCATTTAAAGTTCATATTTCCTTTGCACTATCTTTAAGAGCGGAACATTCAAAACTGTCTTAAATAGTTCGCAAGCATATCAATCACTTCCCCGCTTTCTGGTAGAAATGGTTCAAATACGCTAAATGCATGTGTAAGTGTTTTGTTTTTTTCGAAATCCACCAGTTTGTGTTCCTTTCCTGCATTTTTCAATGCTTTTTCAAAACATATCGTGTAATTTCTTAAATAATCATCGTGGCTTGTTACAAGCCATGCTGGTGCAAGTGCCTGAGTGAGTTCTGGATTTTCTGGATTGACATATTTGCCAAAAGGAGTCTTTTTATAATTTTTTCCATACAAATATTTGGGAAGAAATAGACCAATTTTGTCAAATTTTGTGGTATAAAACATGCCACTAATCAGTCCAAGGGCATTCACATGTAAATCAGATGGTTGCACATCTGCCGCCTGTGCAATGGTTTGACTGTTCTGTATTGCATTTGTATAAGTAATCAGACAGGCACCCCCGCTATCGCCTACCATGTATACATGAGATAAATCTCCCCCGTCTTCGGCTGCGTGCTTTTTCACAAAATCCATTGCGGCAAATACATCCTGAAATTGATCAAAAATCGTACAGTCTGGAACGAGCCTATATTCGATGCTGTATACAAGAAAATCTTTTTTGCAGAGTAAAGCGCAAAAGTACTTGTTAAACTCTTTGTTTCCAAGAAGAAGACCGCCACCATGGACATTGATAATAATTGGCAAAATCTGTTCTTCCCTATGTTCCGGACGATAGATATCCAGACGATGGGCGTTATCATCAGACGTATACTGTATATTTTCCGTGCATGTTATACCATCTGGTAATGTGTATTTACGCTCTCTTTCCACACATGATTTTTCAAAATCATGTCGTTGTTTATAAAATTGTTTGGTTATCATATTTTTCATTTGTACCCCTCTAATTGTAACAGTTCAGCCAGAATCATTCATAAAGTGCCAGAATATACAACATGACTAAAAATATCCTTTTTGGCTGGACACTTTACTCTGTACGCTTTCACACTAGGCTCAAAAGTACTTCGCCAAGTGTTTAATGTGTCCCACAAGGGGGCGCTTTCACACTAGGCTCAAAAGTACTTCGCCAAGTGTTCAATGTGTCCCACAAGGGGGCGCTTTCACACTAGGCTCAAAAGTACTTCGCCAAGTGTTCAATGTGTCCCACAAGGGGGCGCTTTCACACTAGGCTCGAAAAGACCTCGCCAAGTGTTCAATGTGTATTCATGTCGGGCGTCTGCCCGATAGAAAAGATTGTACAAATCACACTTAACCTGCTAGCAGTCACATGCAATTTGTACAATCTTTTCTGCCTGGCTGAACTGTTACCTCTAATTAAAAAATTCAAGGTAACTATTCAGAAGGTGCCATTCACAAAATGCCAGAATATACATAATGGCTAAAAATATAAACTTTGGCTGGTCATTTTGTTCATGACGCTGTTACCAGCTATGAACTCATATGTGCAAATTGCACTTCACGAGCAAGCT
>JBNMLH010000019.1:0-54597 GCA_050875145.1 Lachnospiraceae bacterium | reverse complement strand
GCATCCTCCTGTTGCAATAAGGAATCTGCCAATACTTTAATTGATGTAATTGGCGTTTTCAACTCATGAGATACGTTAGATACAAATTCCTGACGAGAGCTTTCTAATGTTTCCAGCTTTGTTGTCATACTATTGATAGAATCCACTATATCTTCCACTTCAGTATAACTGTTTACCGTAAGTTTTTCACCCAAAAATCCATCTGTAATTTTTTTGATAGAAGTTGTCAATTCTTTTAGCGGCTTTATTACAGATACAGAATAAAATACAGCAATCAAAACTATAATTAAAAACAAAATAGCATCCACGATATATATATTGCTTTGTGCTTTATGCGTTCCTGCTAAAACAGATGCTACATCCACAGATACAGCAACATACTGATCTGTATTTTGTTTTGACGATATAGGTTGCACACAAAATAATCTTTTGTTGGTAGTCATCTTTACAAAATGATTTTCCTTTTTTGCTTGCTGCAATGCCTTTCTTTCTTTTGGGGATAAAATTCTAGAAATAGATATATCACCATTTTCAAATTCAGCAGAATTATCTCTTTCATTTTGATAGATGCACACATTGTCCTTTATCACATAAGAACTCAATCCATAGGCTTTTTTTAAATACTCAATATATTGCAATGTATCCTTCTCTGGTAACAGTTTTTGACTTGTATCAAAGTCGGAAGTCCCAAGCATATTTACTACTTCTTTGTTTTGTTTTTCTAAAATAACATATGCCTGTTCAATTGCACTTGAGCGGTGCGAAACAAAGGTTACCCAAGTTATAATTCCTATTATTGCTACACCAACAAGAATGAGTACAGCCATTAGCTGTACTCGTAATGTTCGTATAAAACGAAACTTTTTATTCTTAACCTTGGAAGAAATATCCTACACCCCATTTAGTATGTATATATCTAGGCTCACTTGGGTTCGCCTCTATTTTCTCACGAAGTCTACGAATATGCACATCTACAGTTCGCACATCGCCTGGATAATCATATCCCCACACTGTATTTAATAAATTTTCTCGACTGTAAACCTTATTTGGATTAAACATTAATAGCTCTAATAAATCAAACTCTTTGGCTGTCAAATTAACTTCTTCTTCATTGATAAATACACGACGACTATCACAATCAACCTTTAATTCTTCAAATACTGCCACTTTAGAAGCTTCTTCTTCCTCTGCTTTTGTATTTTTGCTTCTTCTCATGATTGCCTTAATTCTTGCTTTCACTTCCAGAATGTTAAATGGCTTTGTAATGTAATCATCTGCACCATATTCCAATCCTAAAATTTTATCCATATCATCGCCCTTGGCTGTCAACATAATAATAGGGACATCGGAAAATTCTCGAATTTGTTGACAAACCTCAAATCCTGTCAACTTTGGAAGCATTACATCCAATAAAACAACATCAAAGTCATTATTCTTTACAAGTTCCAGCGCCTCTTCCCCATCATATGCACAAGTAACACTCATATTATCCTGTTCTAAGCTAAAACGGATTCCTTTCACAATTAGCTTCTCATCATCCACTACTAATACTTTTTTCTCCAAACTACTCACCTCATTATTATTCTTCTTTATGATCTTTATCCATCATGTATGAAGAATACATGATGAACTCATACTGTAATGTACGCTTCGATTTTACTGTATACACCATCCTTGATTCCGGTAATATTTTTTATCTCTTCTATGCTCGAAAACTTTCCATTCTCCTGTCGATACTGCAAAATACTATCTGCCTTTGAGACACCAATTCCAGGTAATGTCTGCAACTCTTCAGATGTAGCTGTATTTAAATTAATCTTGGACTGTTTTGTCGTATCAGAAGAAGTCTCAGTAATAGTATTCTGTTTTTTTGCTGTTTTGTAGGGGATGCATACTTGTTCCCCATCCGATAATAATTGCGCTTGATTAATATCACTATCCGCTGCTTTCTTCTTTAGGCCTCCAGCAGCAGAAATCGCATCACAAATACGTGCATCTACGGAAAGTTCATACACTCCTGGCTTTTTTACTGCCCCACACACATGCACATGAATAGAAGATATCTTCGAAGACTCTGCCTTCTTATCCGTATCTTTGTCATCACTCTGCGTGATGACAACCTTCTGTTCGTTCTGTTTCATCAAAGTATCTTCCGTTCCCCTGTGACTCAATACATATCCACCGCCAAACAGCAAAAGAAAAGCACAAATTGTGACAACTTTTATTATTTTATTCAAATTCATTTACAAACCTATTACCAAGTATCCCTTTATACAGTTGTATCATTAATATTTTACATATTTTTATTCATGATTACAATACTTTTTTTACAAATCCATAAAAAAAATAATACTTTTTTGTTATATTTGAAGATATCGCCCCTTTTTTCACCAATTAATCCATCTATTTCCACTTAAAAATAATAACTCCAACTAAAAAAATTAAAATCCCGATGCATTTTCTCCACTCAAAATTCTGTTTATCTATTCCAAACAATCCCAATAATTCAATCAAATAAGCAACCAACAACTGTGCGCATACGATAAACATCTCTGCTCGCGCTGCTCCCAAAGACGAAATGCTTTTTATTACTGTAATTGTAATAAATGCCCCTATAATTCCTCCTAACAACAAATATTTGGGGGTTACATGAAAAATCTTGCTAATAGGAATATTTTTTTCTGAAACATAGTAAGCACATATACACACTAGAAAGGCGGTCAATTGTACAAACATAGCTGTCAACCATGTACCAGTCTGTTTTGTGGCACCAGAATTAAACACTCCCTGAATACTCATTAACGCGCCTGAAAGTAAAGCAATAAGAATTCCAAACATACAAATTCCCTCCCATAATGCTAATAATAATGATTAGTATTTCAATAAATTCATTATTTATACGATATAGAAGGAAAACATCACACAAAAAAGCCTCTTACGCATAGGGTAAGAGGCTTTTTCCTGTAACTAAATTTCTGCCAAAACAGAATCTAAAATGGATATCATTTCATCTACATTTTCTGTTGTAATAACCAATGGTGGAACAAAGCGAATAATATTGGTTCCTGCATTAATTAAAATCAACTTCTTCTCCAGTGCTTTTTGGATAATTGGACCAACTGGAATAGAGAATTCCAATCCCTGCATAAGACCTAGTCCACGACGGTCAATAATAAAGTCATATTTTTCTTTCAATTCATCTAATTTTTTCTCAAGATATGGTGCTACCTCTTTTACGTGTTCTGTAATCTTTAATTCATCATACAAATCAAACACGGTATTTATAGCTGTTGTTACAAAAGGATTTCCACCATAAGTAGTTCCGTGGTCTCCTGGCACTAATGCCTTTGCAACCTTTTCATTTGCAGCAAATGCACCTACAGGAACACCACAGCCCAATGCCTTTGCCGTAGTCACAATATCTGGTTTAATTCCATATTGTTCATACGCATACATAGTACCAGTTCTACCCATTCCACATTGAATCTCATCACTGATTAATAAGATATCTTTTTCATCACATATCTTTCTAATCTCCTGAATAAACTCTTTTTCTGCAGGATAAATACCACCTTCACCTTGCACTGTTTCCATAATAATAGCACAAGTCTTGTCTGTTATGGCATTTTTTACACTTTCCAAGTTATTATAATCCGCAAAAACCACACCACCAATCAATGGTTGAAATGCTTCTTGATAATGAGGATTTCCAGTCACCGCTAAAGCACCTAAACTTCTACCATGAAAAGAATGATTCATAGAAATAATCTCATGGTTTGTATGACCATCGCGTAAAAATGCATACTTTCTTGCAAGTTTAATAGCACCCTCAATAGCCTCTGTTCCACTGTTTGTAAAAAATACACGATCTAATCCAGTTGCATTTACTACTTTTTCAGCAGCCTCTGGAAGAGATGGAGAATAAAAATAATTGGATGTATGTATCAGTTTATCAATCTGACCCTTTAATGCATCGTTAAACTTTTTATTATTATAACCTAACGCAAAAACTGCAATTCCTGATGTAAAATCTAAATACTTGTTTCCATCTACATCATATAAGTAAACGCCATCCCCTTTTTCCAACACAATCTGGTAACGATTATATGTATGAATTAAATATTTTTCTGCTTTCTCGATATATTCCTTTGTCTGCATTTTTTTACCTCCTAATACTGAACTTCATGTTCGTAAAGCTTATTCTCATCGTCTATAATAGCAGTACCAATACCCTTTTGTGTAAAGAACTCCAATAACAAACAATGTTCTTTTCGACCATCAAGAATATGGACACGATTAACCCCATTATTTACAGCATCAATACAGTTTCGAATCTTAGGAAGCATTCCTCCGCTTATCTCTCCACTTTCAATCATTTCATCCGCTTTTGCAAGAGTTAATACAGAAATCAATGTATTTTTATCACTTGGATCTTTACATACGCCATCAACGTCTGTTAAGAAAGCAAGTTTTTCAGCTTTTATTGCTCGTGCAACTGCACAGGCAGCATCATCAGCATTTATATTGTAACTTTCATAATCATCGCCCAAACCAATTGGTGCAATTACTGGAATAAAATCATTATCCAACAATGAATCAATCAATTCACTATTTACTTCTTTCACATCACCAACAAAACCAATATCCTGTCCATTTACTATTTTTTTATCTACTCTAAGAGTTCCACCATCTTTTCCGCTGATACCAACCGCCTTTACTCCCAGCTTTTCAATACGCTGTACAAGGCCTTTATTTACTTTATTAAGAACCATCTCCGCAATTTCCATCGTTTCTGCATCCGTAACACGAAGCCCCTCAACAAATTTTGTCTCTTTTCCAACTACATTAATCCACTTGCTAATTTCTTTTCCGCCACCATGTACAATAATGGGTTTCATACCAACTAATTTTAACAAGGCAACATCCTTGATAACACTTTCCTCTAGTGTTTTATCAATCATAGCACTGCCGCCATATTTTACTACAACTTTCTTATTATTAAAATCGCGAATATAAGGCAATGCCTCAATCAATGTTTCCGCCTTGATCAAAATTTGTTCCATTTCTTTTGATTCCATTATTCCTGCTTCCTTTCCTTTTGTTCTTTATATTTTAATCTATCTATTTTTAAGAACGATAATCACCATTTATTTTTACATAATCATATGTCAAATCGCAGCCCCATGCAGTTGCGGTTTCTTTTCCATCTTTCATATCTGCAATAGCAGTTACATGTTCCGCAGATAAAATCTTAGTCGCTTCTTCTTCGCTATAATCTGTTGCCATTCCATTTTCAAACAGCTTGATTCGCTTTCCATTGCTTTCAATATACAAATCTACAATTTCAGGATCAAATTCCACACCAGAATATCCCAGTGCACAGATAATTCTTCCCCAGTTTGCATCACTTCCGTATACTGCTGTTTTTACTAGATTAGAAGTAATTACAGATTTGCTAAGTGTAATTGCATCCTCTTTGGTTTTTGCATTTATAACGGTTGTTTCAAACAGCTTCGTAGCTCCTTCCCCATCTCCTGCCATCATCTTAGCCAATGTATGTGTTACAAGCGCCAAAGCATCGCAGAATAATTCGAAATTTTCTCCCTTGCTTTTTATTTCAACGTTATCTGCTTTTCCATTAGCTAATACAATCATACTATCATTTGTCGATGTATCACGATCTACAGAAATCATATTAAATGAAGAAACTACATCTGTACTGACTGCATCTTGCAACAATTCCTTTGAAATAGCAACATCTGTAGTAATCACGCATAACATAGTTGCCATATCCGGGTGAATCATTCCAGAACCTTTTGACATACCTCCAATTGTTACTGTCTTTCCATCTATTTCAAATTGTACAGCACATTCCTTGGAAATAGTATCCGTTGTCATAATTGCCTTTGCAGCAGCACTTCCGGCTTCCAAACTATCATCCAAACTCTTTGCCATCATATTAATTCCGTTCTTAGCTCTCTCAATTGGAATCTGCATACCAATAACACCCGTAGATGCCGTTAATACAGAACGAAGCGGCAATGCAAGAGCATCCGCTACTGCCTGTGCCATCTGCTCATTCACCTGTAATCCCTCTTTGCTGGTACAAGCATTGGCAATTCCGCTGTTTAATACAACTGCCTGTGCATACTCTTCTGTTTTTACAATATCGCGATCCCATTGTACTGGCGCTGCTTTTACAACATTTTTTGTAAACACACCAGCAACCTTAGCAGGCACAATACTGTATACCAATGCCATGTCATCTCTTCCTTTATATTTTATCTGGGCAGCGGCTGAAGTTGCCTTAAACCCCTTTGCAGCAGTTACCCCACCTTTTATCTTTTTCATAAACACGTACCTCCTTGATTAAAGAAAATCTATAAACTAAAAATTTTTACTTTTTCTCATTAAACACAACAATGTTATTTTCATTTAATATGTAATCATAACAATTCAGGTCTCTACGCTCTTTCCATCCTAATTCATGCCAACATGCATTTCCCGTCTCATTTTCAGAAAATGCTACCAGACTCACTTTGCTGACCTTTTCCTCTTTTAACGCTTCCAAAGCATATTGCACCATTTGGGTAGCAATTCCTCGATTTCTATGTGTACGTTCTACACACACATGATAAAAGCACCCTGTTCTACCATCATGTCCACACAATATGGAGCCGATAATCTTTCCGTCTTCTTCTGCAACAACACTTGTTGTAGGATTTCTTTCAAGGAAACGGGTAATTCCTTCTTCTGAATCATCAATTGTGCGAATTCCAAATCCTTCTATATTTTTCCATAATGTAAATACATCAGAATAGTCCTCCTTTTTCATAGCACGAATCTGCATGAGAAATCCTCCTTTTATTAAGAACCGTTTTACAACGTCCCAAATATTCTCTTAAAGTTTTAATAATTATACAACTTTTTTTATTTTTATGCAATCCCTGTTTCGGGTTTTTTTTATTTATTTTTTCATCCTTGCTTTTACAACTGTTTTCATGTACTCGACAAAAAAAATATAAATTACAAGTATATTTCTCTCTCCTTCAAATCATGTTCATTTATTCTTTCACAAACCACTTATTCAGATTAATTTTTACATCTGCATTTCCAAAATCTTACTGTTTCAAAGACCACCGCTCAAATATCTATTCTTAATAAATAATATCCATTCAAAAGAACCAGGCATCTATAAATATAGCGTTACAAAATTAGAGCAAATATCTGTATTTCTGAAAAGTAATACTTGAATAATATTTCATTTTGTTATATAGTAAAAAAGAATTATTTGTAAACATATCCAGAAAAACTGTTTTATTTGCGGATGCATATTTATGCATCTTCATGAATAGTAAAACATTTATAAAATGCAATGGAGGTAATTGGTTATGAAAGAAAAGGTTGTTTTAGCGTATTCAGGTGGACTTGATACTACAGCTATTATTCCATGGTTAAAGGAGCATTATGATTATGATGTAATCTGCTGCTGTATCAACTGTGGACAAGGCGAAGAATTAGACGGTTTGGAAGAACGTGCTAAATTGTCTGGTGCATCAAAACTTTATATTGAGGATGTAGTAGACGAATTTTGCGATGATTACATTGTTCCTTGTGTACAGGCAAATGCTATTTATGAAAATAAATATTTATTAGGAACATCTATGGCTCGCCCTGTAATCGCAAAAAGATTAGTTGAGATTGCAAGAAAAGAAAATGCCGTAGCAATCTGCCACGGTGCAACTGGTAAAGGAAATGACCAGATTCGTTTTGAACTTGGTATTAAAGCATTGGCTCCAGATATTAAAATTATTGCACCATGGAGATTAGATACATGGCAGATGGATTCTAGAGAAGCTGAAATTGAATATTGTCAAAAACACGGTATCAACCTTCCTTTCTCTGCTGATTCAAGCTACAGCCGCGATAGAAACTTATGGCACATTTCACATGAAGGTCTTGAATTAGAGGATCCTGCAAACGAACCTAATTATGACCACTTATTAGTATTAGGAACTACACCTGAAAAAGCTCCTAATGAAGGTGAATATGTTACCATGAAGTTTGAAAAGGGTGTTCCTGTAGAATTAAATGGAAAGAAAATGAAAGTTTCTGAAATTATTACAGAATTAAATACACTGGGTGGTAAACATGGTATTGGTATTGTTGATATTGTAGAAAATCGTGTAGTTGGGATGAAATCTAGAGGTGTATATGAAACTCCAGGCGGAACTATCTTAATGGAAGCACATCAGCAGTTAGAAGAATTAATTCTCGACCGTGATACATACGCTATGAAGAAGGATATGGCCAATAAATTTGCTGAAATCGTATATGAAGGAAAATGGTTTACTCCATTGCGTGAAGCTGTACAGGCATTTATCGAAACTACACAACAGTATGTAACTGGTGAAGTTAAATTCAAATTATACAAAGGAAACATTATTAAGGCTGGTACTACTTCTCCATACTCACTTTATAACGAAAATCTTGCATCCTTTACAACTGGTGATTTATATGATCATCATGATGCAGATGGATTTATCAATTTATTTGGTTTATCATTAAAAGTTCGTGCTATGAAAATGGCTGAAGTAGAAAAAAACAACAAATAAAACCTTTTTGATCCAAATTAAGGAGTATGTGCAAACATTTACTTGTACATACTCCTTTTTCTTTTTTAGAACTATTTGCAAAATTCATAACCATATAAGATATAAGCCTTCTTTAACAATTCGCAAATCACAGTTCTATTTCCTACAATTCGTTGCTTTTTCACACAAAATATGTTACATTTGAAATGGTTGTGCATAACAACTGCAGAAATGCTTATTAGCGCCAGAACCTGGTAACATAAATTACTATTTTCCCGCTATTAGTGCCATCTTCTATTTCATTTGTTTTAAAAATCAAATCAAAAATCCTCCAATACACATTAATATTCGGATTTTTTGAATATTTTTCAAACATTTTTTATAGAATGAATTATACTTTATTTTTCTATAGGAAAACGGATTGCATAACAGCGGGCTATCGTATTTCTACTATGGTTGACGAGGTAAAGGGAGTATCGAATCTTCGGCGGATGCCCTTTCGTATTATGGGATACGTGATATACAGACAAACTGTCAGGTAACTGAAAAACAACATCTGTATAACCCAAATAATAAAAAAGGAGTTTATAGCTATGTGTGGAATTATTGGCTATACAGGTAACTTAGACGCAAAAAAAGTCTTAACAGAAGGTCTTCAAGAGTTAGAATATCGAGGCTACGATAGTGCAGGTATTGCATATTTTAACAAAGACAAAATACGAACCATCAAAAAAGAGGGAAAAGTTTCTCTATTATGTGATGAAGTGAAACAAATCGCACAGGATGATATTACAACCTGCGGAATCGGACATACAAGATGGGCTACACATGGAGGTGTGTCTACCACAAATTCACATCCGCATACCTACGGACGTGTTACACTGATCCATAATGGTATTATTGAAAATTACAAAAAATTGGAAGAGGAATTTCGCAAAAAGGGACAAGAACCTGTTTCCCAGACTGATACCGAAATTGCTGCCATGGTAATTAACGACTGTTATGACGGCAATCCAGTAAAAGCAATCAAAAAAGCTGTTGCAAGACTAGAAGGTGCCTACGCTTTTTGTATTATGTTTGAAGATTATCCTGGTATAATCTATGCTATCCGTTCAGGAAGTCCTTTGGTAGCAACAAGTACACAAAAAGGTTCTATAATTGCCTCTGATATGGTGGCACTTTTAAAATATTCTAAAGATTATTTTGTTTTACCAGAACACCATATCGCAAGGCTAACGGAAGATGAAATTGTAATTACAAACATGGAGCATCAGGTGGTAGAACCTAAAATGTTACATGTCAATTGGGATGTTGCTTCTGCTCGTAAAGGTGGATACGATTATTTCATGTTAAAAGAAATCCATGAACAACCAGAAGCACTTAGAAAAACCATTGGTCCACGTATTGTAGATGGCTTACCAGATTTTAGTGAAGATAATGTACCAGATAGCTTATTTACAAATGTAAATCGTGTAATCATTACTGCTTGTGGTACGGCAATGCATGCAGGACTAATTGGAAAAAATTTAATTGAACGTTTTGTACGAATTCCAGTTACTGTAGATATTGCATCAGAATTTCGTTATCAAGACCCAATTATTGATGAACATACTTTAGTAATTACAGTTTCCCAGTCAGGGGAAACGGCAGATACTTTGGCTGCTCTCCGCTTAGCAAAAGAAAGAAAAGCAAAGACATTGTCTATTGTAAATGTAAAAGGATCTTCTATCGCAAGAGAAAGCGACTATGTTTTATACACGCATGCAGGTCCTGAAATTGCAGTAGCCAGTACGAAAGCATATACGGTACAATTATCTATTATGTATTTAATTGCATTCCGTTTTGCTTATGCCAAAGGAATGCTCCCAGAAGAAAATGTAAAACAACTGATTAAAATACTGGAAAATACCGTAAATATTGTAGAGGAGCTTCTAGATTATGATACCGAGATAAAACCAATCGGAAAAAAACTGAAAAAATCAGAAGATTTATTCTTTATCGGTCGCGGATTAGATTATGCTTTATCCTGCGAAGGGTCCATCAAACTAAAAGAAATCAGCTATATTCATTCAGAAGCTTATGCTGCCGGCGAATTAAAACATGGAACAATCTCACTAATCACAGATAATGTTCCAGTAATTGCACTAGCAACACAACAAGATGTATATGCAAAAATGATTTCTAATATTCGAGAGGTTCGTTCCAGAGGTGCTAAGGTTATCCTAATCACAAACGCCAATGCCCATGTAGATGCATCTTTATGTGATTACCATATCATGTTACCTGAAATGGATGATTTATTTACACCATTTGGCGCAGCTATTATTTTACAATATATTGCATACTATGCTGCTGTTAGCCGTGGATTAAATGTAGACCAACCACGTAACCTTGCAAAATCAGTTACTGTAGAATAAAACACCTGCCCTAACATCAAGAAAAGGCCATATCCTCATCTGGATATGGCTTTTTTAGACTGGCTATCCTAATAGAAATGTATAAAGACAATAGCCAAAAAGAATAAATGGAGCAAAAGCGAAAGGCTCCTTCTTTGAATTTTTTTTGCAACAAAGCAAATATATTGCGTAAATAGTCGCAAAAAGCAATGAAAAAAATAACACAGATAACGAACATAAATAATCAGAAAAAAATCCAATCAGTCCTATCAGCTTCACATCTCCAAATCCAATCGCTTGTTTGGATATTAAATAAATAAAGAACAAAATCCCAAAACTAACAATCCCTCCTGCCAGCGCGGGAAGCAGTATAGTTTTAAAGGAGCAGTCATTTATAACCCATTCGATTCCCAAAAAAAGCGTTTGAAACAATCCTCCAAAAATCAACAAAATATTTGGAATTAATTTCGTCTGTACATCCACAATCGCAATACAATATAATATTTGGTATAAAGTAAGCACTCTTGTATAACTTAAAAGATTCGTTGTTGCCCTTTTTGCAACCCATGCAAAAAGAATGGTAAAGCACAGTGACAACACATAATTCCCGATAACATGTCTTTTTTTCGCATCCTGTTTCTTTCTTCTTAAACATAAATAGAAATAGGCAATGCTCTGCGTAATGATGATTAAACTGATTTGTAGTATCTGCATTTCTTTCTCCTTTGTGTTATTTTTACAAAAATTATTATACACAAAAGATGTCGAAAAATGCATTTTTAAGACAAACAACCAATTTTTAAGACAGACAACCAACTAAATTAAATTTCCACTCCCAATTTTTTTATTTCTTGATAGAAACGTGCAAGCGGAAATCCTACCACATTATAATAGTCTCCTTCAATTCCTTCTACATATTTTGCAAATTTTCCTTGTATTGCATATGCTCCAGCCTTGTCTAATGGTTCTCCCGTCAAACAATACTTTTTAATCTCTTCTTCTGTAATCTCTGAAATTTTCACCTGCGTGGCTTCTACAAATTTCTTTACATTAATACTTCCATCTGCATTCTTTACAATCAGACACACACCTGTATACACCATATGCTTATGCCCTTGTAAATTTAAAAGCATTTCTACTGCCTCCGCTTCATCCTTTGGCTTTCCTAAAATAATTCCTTTATTACAAACGATGGTATCTGCACCAATTACAATCGAATTAACAGATGCTTGTTTTGCTACATCCTCTGCCTTTAAACAAGCTAAATCTTCTACAATCTCTTGCGGTTCTGTAGCAGAAGTTATTTCCTCTTTTTGACTGGGAATAATCTTAAAATTCACACCAGCTTGTTCTAAAATTTCTTTACGTCTTGGCGAACCCGATGCCAAAATTATTTCATATATCATTTTTACTTTTCTCCTACTTTTTCTTCCGTATTTTTTCTTTTTTCTATCGTTTCTATAATTCCTACATCTGCATATGCCGCTGTATCTGTAGGAAGATGCTTCTTTTTCAGATTTTGATTCACCATTTTTTTAATAATATGATAAATAACACCAAAAGCAGGAACTCCAAATATCATACCTAAAAAGCCAAACAAACCAGATCCCAGCATAATGGCAAATATTACCCAAAATGCTGATAGTCCTGTTGAATTTCCTAAAATCTTTGGTCCAATAAAGTTTCCATCTAATTGCTGTAAAATAACAATCACAACAATAAAAATAATACCAGATTTTGGATTTGCAAGAAAAATTAGTATTGCACTTGGAACCCCTCCAATATATGGGCCAAAAAATGGAATGATATTTGTCACTCCAACAATTACACTTACAATCAAAGTATATGGCATATTTAAAATTGACAAAATAATAAAGCAAAGTACACCAATAATACACGAATCAATAATCTTTCCTGATAAAAAACCAAGAAAAATTCGATCACTATCTCTTGCCAATTCTAAGATATTTTCTGTGGTTTTTTTAGGAAAAACAGCATATAATAACTTTTTTGTCTGCCCCTTAAATTTTTCCTTTGTAGATAAAACATATATGGAAACAATCAGACCAATAAATACGTTTTCCAATACATTGATTACCCCTACAACACCAACTGTTATTCTGGAGAAAAAAGTATCCATCTTTCCCAATAAATCTGTCTTTATCCAATTCTCAATATATCTTTCTGCAGAAATAACTGCATCTTGTATCAAATCGTCATATTTTTCATTAATTGACAAACTACCAATCCATTTTGCAAAAGTATTTACATGCCCAGGCATATCACGAACCAGATTGGTTACACTGATAATCAAATCCGGTAAAACAGCATATATAATAACAGTAATAATAACAACAGCAAGAACAACAGACAAGATCAGACTGATCGAACGTATTCTTTTTTTTGCCTTCTTATCTTCCGGACTTTTTTTGGTTATCTTAAAAAATATTTTTTCAAACCACTTCATAATAGGATTTAACAAATATGCAAATACTAAACCAACCAAAATTGGTTGCAGTATATTCATCAAGGAATGAAATGCTTTCATAACATCAGAAATACGCACAATAATAAATGCACACAATACACTGGCTACAATAACAAGAAAACACATAACACCCTTCCAGATAAAATCCTGCAATGGATGATGCTGTAACTTTCCGTTTTTACTCTCTTTATGAAATGGTTCCTCCGCGTCAGACGATTGCATTGTTACAACCATTAATTCCTTTTTTTCATTGCTCCCTGTCCCTGACATCGTTTGAATTGCCCCCTTTTAATTTGTCTCTCTATAACAATCTATAGAGTTAAAAAGGGTATTCTTAACAGAATACCCTTTGTTCTTAAAAGAAAATTTTTATAACATTCCTTCTAATGTTTTACGAATCGCTAAAATAAAATTCTGACTATTTACTACATTTACGTTTTCTAATGTTGTAATCAAAGCTAAATCTTTTGTCATTGTTCCATTTTCTATTGTTGCAATAGTAGCTTCTTCTAATTTGTCTGCAAATTTTTGCAATTCTGTATTATTATCTAATTCGCCACGTTTTCTTAGAGCGCCTGTCCATGCAAAAATAGTTGCTACAGAGTTTGTAGAAGTTTCTTCACCCTTTAAATGTTTGTAATAATGTCTTTGTACGGTACCATGAGCAGCTTCGTATTCGTAATTTCCCTCTGGAGATACTAATACAGAAGTCATCATTGCTAAAGAACCAAATGCAGAAGAAACCATATCACTCATAACATCTCCATCATAGTTCTTACATGCCCAAATATAGCCACCTTCAGACTTCATAACACGTGCAACTGCATCATCAATCAATGTATAGAAGTAAGTAATTCCTGCCTTTTCAAATTTGTCTGCATATTCTGCATCAAAAATATCTTGGAAAATATCTTTGAATGTATGATCATATTTCTTAGAAATAGTATCTTTTGTGGCAAACCAAAGATCCTGCTTTGTATCTAAAGCATAGTTAAAGCAGCTCTTTGCAAAACTTGTAATAGAAGAATCAAGGTTATGCATACCCTGCACAATACCTGCACCAGTAAAATCATGAATCAATTCTCTCATTTCAGTTCCATCTTCACCAGTAAAAACAATTTCTGCTTTTCCGGCACCCGGAATTTTCATCTCACTACCCTTGTACACATCACCATATGCATGTCTTGCAATTGTTATAGGCTTTTTCCAGTTCTTAACACATGGCTCGATTCCCTTTACTACAATTGGAGCACGGAAAACAGTTCCATCAAGGATAGCACGAATCGTACCATTTGGACTTTTCCACATTTCCTTTAATGTATACTCTTTCATTCTTGCAGCGTTTGGTGTAATTGTAGCACATTTAACTGCAACGCCATATTTCTTTGTTGCCTCTGCAGAATCAATTGTAACCTGATCATTGGTTGCATTACGATGTTCCAATCCTAAATCATAATATTCTGTGTTCAAATCAACAAAAGGAAGTAACAATTCATCCTTGATCATTTTCCACAAAATTCTGGTCATTTCATCTCCATCCATCTCAACCAATGGTGTTGTCATCTTAATTTTTTCCATTTTCGTCCTCCTTGCTATGTTTAGAGTCCTACGAGTAAGATTGTGCTTTACCTGTTAAGCATTTTTACTCTTATAAAAGCTCTTTTTCTATTTACCTGTATGATTTACTCAAAAACTATTATAACGGAAAAATCAGTCAGAAACAAGGAAAAATATCAAATTAACTAATTCTACAATCATTTTTTTGGAAGTTTTTACTATGAAATTTTAATTTTCTTTACAGTACTATACTTTCCATATACTTTAGTTCCATTTACAGTCTTATATGCCCGAACTTTAAAATAATAGGTTTTTCCTTTTTTTAAGTTTTGAATAGAAACCGATGTTTTTTTCTTTCCAACTTTACTATTATCCGAAAAAGAACTTTCTGTAGAATATAATAAAATGTATCCTGATGCATTAGACACCCCTTTCCAACTGGCTGATACATTATATTCTTTTGAAGAATCCGTGGAAGCTTTTTCTACCGTAGTCTCTGTGACCTGTAACCCACTGACTTTGGCTACTTTTGTAACAGCAACTTCAATATCTCCTATCAATTTTTTTAATGTCTTTTTCCCCACATGACCATCTGCCGCCAATCCTTTTTTCTTTTGATATTTCTTAACTATCGCACTATCTGCTTTACTGTACTTTCCATTTATTTTAATAGAATATCCCAGTTTTTTTAAAGATGCTTCTATCCATTTTACATCTTCTCCTTGCATAATTGGGGATTTGTAATAAATTGTTCTTGTAGGAACCTTATATTTGGCTAATGGGTTATATGTAGTCGTAGGCTTTGCATTGGGAATTGCTGTTGGTTTAGGAACTGTTGTTTCTGTAGGTTTTGAAGTCACTGCCACAGATGTAGTTACCTGTGGTGTTGCAGTCGCTGTAGGAGTTGCTTTTGCCACTTCTTTTATTACTCGATAAGTAGTAATCGTATTCCAGGTAAGCTTATATATTTTAGAAACCGGAATACAACATCCCTCCGCTTCTGTTGTATATGCAGGATCGTCAAAATAAATGGTATCTTTTACTATTTTTTTAGCTACAATATAATGTGTTCCACCCCCATAATTTCCTCCAACAATTACGCCCTGTGGATATTTTGCGAGCAAATCTTTTATAAATTTCTGTTTTTCTGCTTGACTTTTTGAGGCCAAAGAACCAGTTTCACTGGTCGCATCTACACCAAAATTTTTCGCAATTAAGGAATGATTACAATAATTACTTTTTCCATTTGCAACATATACATCAACAGGATCTGCATCATATCCCATAGATTTTAAAATCATTGCATAGGATGTAATATAACATAAAGATGTAAGACTTTTCCCACCGTATGTCCATCCTTTCTGCGAATACCAATGTGATGCATTCTCTGCATAAATAGATGCAGGTTTCTGTATTTTTTCAACGGTAGGTGTCACTCCTGCCAAAACAACAGAAGCAAGCACTCCAGCAATTATCTTTTTTGTAAATCGTCTCATAATTCCATATACTCCTTTTTCATAAGAATAGTAATTTTTCTATAGTAAAACACATAAATAGTTCTTTTTCATGGCAATTCATTGTTTATTTCTAAAATACAACATATAAAAATTTTACCATTCATATAAAAACTTGACAAGTAATTTAATTTTATTCCAGTTGCACATTACACATTCTTTCGCTAAAATATAATTATATATTAGATCGTTGCATTGGAGGGAACTATATGAAAATATCATTTACAAACGAGCTGACAACTCAATTCTTAGATTTTGTTAATACAGCCACGTCACCATATCATGTAGTAGATACATCAAAAAAAATATTGGCGTTAGCAGGCTTTGAAGAACTTACTTTTGACAGCACCTGGAACTTAGAGGCTGGCAAATCCTATTACACAGATTTATTTGGCACATCACTTTTTGCTTTTCGCTTACCTGAGGATTTTACAAATGAAAGTATTTTCCGGATTTGTGTATCACATACAGATCATCCCGGATTTCGTATAAAACCTAATCCAGATTTAATAGATAAAGGCTACTGGAAGCTTAATGTGGAAACTTACGGTGGGGCTATTTTAAATACTTGGATGGACCGTCCATTATCCTTAGCTGGAAAAATCACCTTAAAAAATCATGATGCCGTTTTCAAACCAATAACGAAAATTGTAGATTTTAAAAGACCACTTCTAACGATTCCTAATTTGGCTATTCACATGAATCGTTCTATAAATAAGGGGGTCGAGCTTAATAAACAACTTGATATGATGCCTCTTTTTTCTATGCATACAAATAAGAAAGATACAGATGCATTTAATTTTTTAGAATTTTTAGCCGAAGAAATGAAAACAGATAAGGAACAAATTCTGGACTATGATTTGAGTGTTTATAACTGTGAAACCGGATGTCTCTTAGGAGCCAGAAAAGAATTTTACTCTTGTCCAAGATTGGATAATCTTACTTCTGTTTACGCTTCCTTACAAGCAATCACCATGACAGAGGATAACGACAAGGATATCGTGCTATGCGGTTTTTTAGACAATGAAGAAATCGGAAGCAGAACTAAACAGGGTGCAGATTCATTAAGTATGCATAACTTATTAAAAAAAATATATACCTCCTTTATTTCCTCAGAAGAAACCTTTATCAATACATTACATAAAAGTTTTATGATTTCCGCAGATGTGGCACATGCTTTGCATCCTAATCATCCAGAAAAAAATGATATTACTAATTTTTCCAAACTAAATGAGGGAATTGTCATTAAATGGAACAGTAATCAACGTTATGCTACAGATACCGAGGCAATCGGTGTTATACAACAAATCTGCGATACCTATGCAATTCCATACCAAAAATTTGCAAACCGTTCTGATATTCCAGGAGGCGGCACTCTTGGTAGTATTACATCCGCCTGGTTACCAATGAAAACGGTGGATATCGGAGTTCCTATCCTAGCTATGCATTCTGCCAGAGAGACTGGTGGTGTTCAGGACGAAATATCATTAATGCGATTATTGCATGCATATTTTAGTTGCGAATAAAAGAGCATACAAAACATCAAAAGCAGGCAAAGATTTTTCTCTACCTGCTTTTTTAATACGATTGTATTGTGAATTAATTATTCTTTTCACTTTCTCTCAATACAAAATCTCCCGTCTCATTTCGCACATATACACTTCCTACTGGTGCGTCTAATATCGGAAGAATCGTCTCATCATAGTTTGCAATATGATTCAGTGTAAACACACCAATGTTATTGGCATTTCCTAAATATTCTGTTGTCTCATCTCCCGCCATAAATTTCCATCCCGAATCTGGATAATTAGGATTTGGAAGTTGTCGTTCTGCATATTGAATCGGTACGCCATCCATGCTGATACGATCTGTTACATAACATCCTAACTCTTTACTTGCTAAATCCTTTTCTGGCTTGAAACCATTGAAATAATTTTTAGGTTTGTACCATGCATATTTTGACCAAATATCATTGTGTTCAGAGAAGAAAAGCTGCTCCAGTGCATCTAAAATAGTCTTACACATATTCCTTACTTCTTCTTCATTTCCTGTATTTTCGTAAATAAAATAGCAACCTCCACACACATAACTTAAGGCAAAATCAGTCCAATCCTTATAAGTTTTTAATGCCATTGTACTAAAATCTGCAATAATTTCAGTGGCAAGACGTTCATCTATGTATTCACACAAGTATGCCTCTCTTGCAATCTGAATACTTTCAGCCACATCCCAAGCAATAAAACCTTTTGCACCAACAATTTCTTCAAAATTATGAGCAAATTCCATCAGTTCCTCAAAACGTTTTCTATTTTCCTCTTTTAATTCATCTATATTAAAAGTTGGTTTATTATTCCAGTAACTCCAAAAATCAAAGTATTTTCTACCACAACCATAATGACGCACTTTCGCAAGATAATTGACTATACTTTGCTTGTCCTTTCCACCTCTGGTTTTATGTTCCAAATGTTGCTTTAGTTTCTCCATATTAGGATTATCTGTTGGTGCAAGTCCAACTGGTTTTGTTCTTGATAATATAGAATGTACTGCAGTTAAGCAAATACTAAAATCTCCCCTGTTTAAAGGCTTCTTTTCGCCAAATTGTGCAAATTCAAACCTTGATTGTAACACTTGAATATCACGAACCACTTCATTCATTATTTTGCTCATTCTTTTGTCTCCTTTTTATTCAATCTCCCATTATTTATGTGGGTCTTCTCTAGTATAATTATACATTCTTTATTTTTACCTTGCAAGATAATCCTTACATTTTTACTAACAAAAACGTAGAAGCTCTATTTCACAATTATTCATATTTTGCTTGCTCGTGCCTATTTTACTATTTCTATAGTAAAAAAAGTCTCAAAACACTTTTCCATATATATAACAGGTCAAGAACAAAAACATCCTCTTTTGTATAAATCGGACTTATTTTATAAGTATCCCCATTCAAGAAGTAATATACCTTTCCCACCTGTAATCCTTTTTTAACAGGGGCATCTATGTATTGAGGAGTAACAGAAACCACTTTTTGCGTCTCTTCTCCATTCACTAACATCGCATCTTCATACGGCTCAAATATAATGGATACTGATTTACTCTTTCCAGAATGAACACGCAACAAAGGCAATCGAACCGAACATGAAAAAACATTTTCTTTTCTATAGGCATCGCAGCCATAATTCATAAGCATTGTGGTATCTGCCCACTTATAACTCTTATTAGGCGGCCATCCAGATGCTAATACTGCAGAAGTAAGACTGCGATCATCTTTCTTAACCGCACCAACAAAGCAATACCCTGCCTTTCCCGTAAAACCAGTCTTAATTCCTATTGCCCCCGCGTACATGGACAAAAATGCATCTTTATTGTGAACAGTACAGATACGTCCTTTACTTATCTCCACAAATTGATAACTAGAGGTATTCGTAATTGCAACAAATGTTTCATTTTTTATTGCATACGCCCCCATTCTGCATAAATCTTCTGCTGTAGAATAATGTCCTTTGGAATCCAATCCATTGGGTGTAACAAAATGAGTATCATAACATTGTAATTCTTGTGCCTTTTGATTCATTAGTTCTGCAAAGCCTTCTACACTCTTCCCGACATGTTCTGCTAAGGCAACTGCAACATCATTATAACTTTCCAACATAAGTGCATATAATAAATCTTTTACATAATATTTTTCCCCTGCAATTACATTTAATTTTACCTTTGGCTGTTTTGCTGCATTCACAGAAATCAAAACAACATCATCCAGATTTGCATTCTCCAAAACAACCAAACAGGTCATTATTTTAGTGGTACTAGCCATAGGAACCCTTTTTTTCCCATTTTTCTGATATAAAATACGCCCATTGCCTGCATCCATAAGTGCAGCAGAACGGGCGTATAATTGTAAATTTTTTGTACTTTTTTCATTTCCCTGCTTTTCGTATAAAGAAACCGCATTATATACCATATCTTGTTTTTCTGTATGGTTCTGCCTATATAATTTCACCAATTCGACCTGCTCCATAAAAAACAATACTATGGAAATCGGAATAAGCAGTATCAATAAGGCATATTTTGCATATTGTTTTGACCCCTTCATAGAAAATAAACCTCTTGTTTTTTTATTAATATATACACAAGTCTACTTTTTATGAATCCCTTTTATTTTTAGTTTTAGGTTGTGATTTCTTTGTTTTATCTTTTGTAACCGTTTTTTCATCGGTTTTCATTGCTTTACTAAAAATAATATAATAATAAATCCCAGGTTTTGTAAAAAATCCGTCTTTTGTATCTACCAGATACTCAACAATCTGTACCTGCTTTTTGGATAAATCATCACTATACTTAATTTCATGAATATCCGCTAATGAAATTGTTTTATTATTCAACAGCGCATCTACATATTTTATTTTATGATTTCTATCACCAGAATCATATGCCTTCACGATTTCCTCAAATGCATTTTCTAAATTTTTATTCAATTTTGCATCTTCTGTCGGAATATATACATCTGATACATTCATTGTACTGCGTAATATAATTTTACGACTAGAGCATTCCGTTCCCTGAAATGAATAAAACTTTCTAAAAAATATAACAAAACATAAAATTGCCAGCAATGTAGTCATAATTCCAATTGCTCTCCAACAAAAGGGGAGCATCTTTTGCCTAAATTTTCGTTTTCTATTATCAATTGCAATTAACACTCCCGTAAAAAGGAGAAAAAAAAGACTTATAGCTAATAATATATAAATAGTCATATCTTTCTCTCCTTTCCTTTACGGGTTGCTTTTCTGTGCTTTTTCTTGTGCAACCCTTTCCTGATCTTTCTTTACACGCTTTTCACGAGCTGCTTCTTCTGCCTGTGTTTGTTGTTCCTGTTCAATACGGTCCGCTTCATTTTTAGCTGCAAGCTTTTCAATTCTCTCTTTCTCCGAATTATATAATGCTAACAATTCATCATACTCACTATAATCCACACATTGTGATAAATATTTGGATGCTTGATCAAGCATCGTATAGGTATACGTTGTCACTTCATCCGTTGTCTCCTGCACAACCTTTATTGCATTTTTAAACCGTTCAATTGCTAATGCCTTCTTTCGATTCTTTTCCGCTTCTTCAGCCTCTTTCTTTGCTTTTTCCCTTTCCTCGGCCTGCTTTCTTGCCTGCTCAATCTCATAAGCAGCCATTGCATCTTTCCAATTTTTTAATTCCTTTTGTAACGCATCATACTTATCTGCTATCCTTGTACTCAAAGCTACCTGTACATCTGTATTGGTAATGCTCGCAACGGCATTTAATGCCTTCTTATATTTCTTTTCTATTTTGTAGCAATCCTCAACCTTGACAATATCAAAGGCCTCAAATGCAACTACAATATCTTCTGCTCTTTTTTCGGCTTTTTTTTCTTCTCTTTGCTGTTCTAACAAAGAACGCTTACTTTCTCCATATGCAGAAAAATAATCCTGTTTTCCAGTATTTACATTTGTTGGAGAACCATCTCCGCTAATATATTTTTTCTGTATCGTATCAGGTTTTATAAAATCTTCCTTATTCATACCCTGATGAATCTGATTCATATAATCCTGCCATATTCTACCTGCGTATGTAGCACCATACATTCCAGAAATAGATTTATTATCATCCCTCCCAACCCAAACTGCAGTCGTATAATGTGTTGTATATCCACAAAACCAGCCATCTTTACTATTATTGGTAGTTCCCGTTTTTCCTGCTGAAATCTGTCCATCCAACACACAATTATGTCCGGTTCCGTAAGGAAGTTCCATAGTTCCCTTCAAACAATTCGTTGTCAACCAGGCAGTATCTTCAAGATAAACCTGATGTGATGTTTTTGTATCTGTATAAATGACACCTTCGCCCTGCTGTGTAATTTTTCGGATACAAGTACGCTCAATATAGGTTCCACCAGATGCCAATGTACTATATCCTTTTGCCATATCTACAACACGCACACCATTTGTAAATCCTCCCAGTGCAATTGATAAGTTATTATTATCAACATAACTGATCGAATTAAATTGTAAACTATCCAAATATGCCAATCCCGTATCTACACCAATGCCATATAACGTCTGATAAGCAATTGTATTAATAGAACGAGCAATCGCCTCTCGCATACTAACATTTCCACGATAAGAACCCCCTGCATTTTTAGGACCATTAGCAATCGGATGATCCGACATTATCTTAGAAGGATAGTACTCTCCTGTTTCAAATGCTGGTGCATAATCTAACAATGGTTTAATAGTACTTCCAGGCTGACGTTTTGCCAGATATGCTCGATTATACTGATCTTTTTTACCACGACCACCTACAATCGCTGTAACATAACCCGTTTCATTATCTACGCATACAGCAGCCCCCTGCACTGCATACCTGCCGTCTGACTGCTTTTCTGTAAATCCTGACAATGTGCTGTCTAATGACTTTTGCAATTTTTTCTGTTGCTTATTATTCAGCGAAGTATAAATGTCATATCCTCCGCCTCGAACCTTTTCTGACATTTCACTATATTTTTCAGAATAACGCTCTCTATAGCTATCATAATCTTCTTTATCTTTAAATGTATATTGGAACTCAAAACCATCCTGCTCCATCAAAGTTATCACAGCACTATAAATCGCATAACTTATCTGATATGTTTCACTCAACGCCTCCGTTCGTTTTTCTACGACCAAAAGAGGGTCTGCCTTAGCTTCCTTCATTTCCGCATTGGTAATTACACCATTTTTATACATTTTGTTTAATACACTATTTCGTTTTTTTATCGCCAAATCATAATTTGCTACCGGATTATACCTGCTTGGACTATTTGACATGCCCACAATCATTGCTGCCTCTGAAATTGTCACATCGGAAGCTGATTTCCCGAAGTAATATTGACATGCCGCTTCCACACCATAACACTGATTTCCATAAAAATTGGAATTTACATAAAACTCCATAATCTGTGCCTTCGTAAATTTCTTTTCCATATCCATGGCTAACAAAATCTCTGCACATTTTCTAACATATGTCTGCTCAGAAGTAAGTAAGGTATTTTTTACCACCTGTTGTGTTATAGTGCTACCCCCCTGCGTTATTTCTCCACTATTCTTTACCAAGGCTGCCCCGGCTCTTGCAATCGCAGTTAGGTCTACTCCTACATGTTCTTTAAAATTTTTATCCTCTACGGCAATATATCCCTCCTGAATATATCGGGATACACTATTGATTTCCACATACTCATAATCCGCTGAGGCAATTTCAGCTAAAAGTTTTCCCTTGTCATCATACACTCTTGTATTGTTTAGGTTAGAAAAAGTTTCCTTTGATAAGTTCGCAATACGATCATACTCTGTCTGCCGAATATTGGTATAAAGGGTGTGATACTTAGAAAAAAGTATACACCCAGCCACAATCCCAACCACCAATATAACAGTAAGCATATGTAAACAAAATTTTCCAGTTCGATAAAATCCCGTCAAAAGACAACGTATTACATTCCATAAAAATGAAACAGATTTGGAAAACACCTGTTTTATTTGCTTCTCCTGCTCCGAACTATTTTCCTTTTTTGTTCTAACAGAATTATGGTTTGTTTTTTGCTTAATAGATGCTACTGCTTCAGGATGTGGTTCCTCCTTTTTCTCTTTATGTTTGGGAAGCTCACTTTGGATAGACTTCTCTGTCTCTTCTTGAATCTCATCCTGTGCTTCTTCTGCCGTAAACCTTAATTGTTCATATTCTCCATTTTTTTTAGAATCCTGTATATATTCAGATAATTCTAATGCCTCTTTCACATGACTTGGGGGTTCTGGTATAACAGGAATATTTTCCAAATCATCCTGTTCGAAAGCTGAGCCTTTCTCATATTCTTTTTTTGAATCCAAATTATCCCTCTCCCCTCATGTGATGTCTATATTGCTAATTCTCTTAAAACTTTTATAGCACCTTTTTTAATGATACATTTATAATGTTCTTTACAATATTGAATATAACTCTGTTCTTTTGTAACAAACTCCGAAAATTCTGTTGCGCATGCACAATACTGTTCTAAATCTTTCATAGAAAGACGCCCCTTCTCAATTGTCAGATAATAAACATTCTCCTCTACATTTTTATATAACTGACTCTTAATAGAAACATCTTCTGGAATTGTCATAGAGAATTGCTCTGCCATTTCCATATCCATGAACCTATATACGCGGAAAAATACTTTTTTGTTCTTTTTCTTTGTAGATTTCTTTTTGTCCTTCTGTTCCGTATTCTGCTCTTTTTCCTGTCTGCAAATATCCTCTATCATATCATCCAAAGTATCTGGCTTTAATTCTTCCAATGCTGATTTAATATTCCCCAACATACTCTTCAATGACATATCATTCTTTTCAGAAAAAGTAAGTGCCAATCGATTATCTGGCAAAGGCATTACCTGCATTGCAACACTCTCACTGGATGCTTCATATCCTACTTCTTCCTGTGCCTGTCTAACAATATCCTCTAAAAAGTTTTTAGTCTTATCTTTATCTGTAAAAAAATCCTCAAATTCTAATCCACGCTCTTCCATATCTTCCTGTGACAGGATACAACGTACTGTATTTTCATCTAATCTTCGAAATTGCATTATATCATCCTTGTATAATGAACTCATAGGGAAATTCACTACACATTTTCCTTTCTTGATTATTTTCTATATAATCAGTTGTAAGCGCTGTGGATTAGTATAATCACCTACAGCAGCTTCCCTATAAGCTGACTGTTTCCTTTGGAGGCTCTAACCACAGCTCTATGTTTATTTGTTAATTAGTTGGATAACGCATGACGTTTTATATATAGCAAGGATACATTCAACATAGAGTTTGCGGAAACACAGCGTAAATTTATTACAAAGGAGTGATTTTTTATGTTATTTGTTGGCATTGATGTAGCCAAATCCAAACATGACTGCTGTATCATTGATTCTGATGGTGTTATCATTACTGATTCCCTTCGTATTCCAAACACAAAAGAAGGCTTCAATACACTTTACACCTCAATCATCTCTGCGCTTGAGTCAAGTGATTTTTCAAACGTAAAAATAGGACTTGAATCAACAGGTCATTACAGCACAAACATTACAAACTATCTGTATTCCAAAGGCTTTAATCTTATCGTACTGAACCCTTTAGTAACAAATGCTTTTCGTAAGGCCGGAACCCTTAGGAAAACCAAAACAGATAAGTGTGACGCCAAAGTTATTGCAACTATGCTCTTTTCTGATGAATCAAAATCCTATTCACCTTCATCATACCAAATCCAAGAGCTAAAGTCACTAACAAGACATCGTTATCGAATGATTGGTTATCGTTCAAAACTCAAACTCTCTGTCACGCGGCTAATAGATATCATTTTCCCTGAACTGCCTGATTTTGTATGGTCTATCCACCAATCTTCCAGTTATCAGTTATTACTTGAATTACCATGCCCAGACGAAATCCGCAAATGTCATTTGACTCATTTAACAAATCTTATTTCCAAGGCTTCCCGTGGAAAATACGGCCGTGAAAAAGCAATTCAACTACGAGAGCTTGCAGCTAATTCTATCGGCTCATCCAACAGATCTTTAACTTTTGAATTGCAACAGACAATTCGATTAATTCAATCTGTTCAGGCTGAAATAAAAACTTTGGATAAACAAATCAAACTTGTTGTAGATGAACTTAACACGCCACTTATGACCATTCCTGGTATAGGATATACAATTGCTGCCATCATTCTTGCTGAGATTGGTGATATAAATAATTTCTCATCACCAGCAAAGCTTCTAGCATTTGCTGGAATGGAACCTTCTACTTACCAGTCTGGAAAATACAATGCGTCTAAAACACCTATGGTTAAGAGAGGGTCTACATATTTGCGTTGGGCTATAATGCAAGCTGCACGATTGGTTTCTATGAGAGATACCACTTTTGCTACTTATATGGCTAAAAAGCGATCCGAAGGAAAACACTTTAATGTAGCCCGAAGCCACGTAGGCAAAAAACTGATTCGCGTAATCTATTCACTGTTAAAAAACAACACAGCATTTGTTCCACAAATGTAGCAAGTAAAATATCCTTTATGAAGGCAACTTCCGTTGCCTTATTTGTCATGCATTTTTTATCTATAAGAAAAACTATAAAATTTTATCAATTTTTACTTGACTTCATATAGTTAGTCTCCATTATTTAGCTCATTGTAAAAACAACAACCTACTCTGTTATTATAGTCATTATTTGCTGTAGTAGCAAGGAATAAAATATTTTTTTATGAATAAAGATAATAATGGTTTCCTCTCAAAACATATGTTATACTGGTAAGCGTAGTTATAAATTGATATTTAAAAGCTATGAAAGGAGTTTTATTATGTCTCAATGGAAGGAAATTACACCTGAAGAAATCACAAAGAACCCATTTCGTTTAATTGGAAAAGACTGGGCGCTTGTAACAGCAGGTAATCAGGAAAAAGTAAATACCATGACCATTTCATGGGGTGGCGTTGGAATTATGTGGGGAAAACCCGTTGCATACGTGTTCATTCGTCCTCAACGATATACAAAACAGTTTATTGATGCGCAGGAAGAACTATCCCTTAGTTTTTACGATGAGAACTATCGAAAAATGCTTTCATTTATGGGAAGTAAATCTGGAAGAGATTTAGACAAAATTAAAGAGATGGGATTAACACTTAATTTTGAGAAAAACGTTCCTTATTTTGAAGAAGCAAATATGGTTCTTTCTCTCCGCAAACTATATAAACAAGACTTAACGAAGGAAAGTTTTCTAGACTCTTCTTGTGATACAAAATGGTATCCTGATAAAGATTACCACACTATGTATGTATGTGAAATTACAAATGTAAAAATTGCTGAATAAAACATATTGTTTCGATTGATAGCAGGGCTAAAAATTATTCTTAGCCCTGCTTTTTTGTATTACTTGTTCTTTTATACTACTTATCATCTTTTTTATTTTCTATATATACTATTCCACACAATGTTTCTTCATATTGTAGATATAAATTCGCTGCGACAGAACTTCTTCGCTCATAACCTGCGTCCGATTTACCTCCTGAACCATAGCTTCTAATTCTTCTGTTTTAAAATGCTTTTTAGGCAATATCAAAAATTCATGAATACTAGATGGTAACAAATATAAATCAGACTGAAAGCTTTCTGCAATTTTTCTTAAAACATCCGGGTATAAAATAACTGCCGCCCCGTTTACTCCAATCTTATTGGTAAGTACATAAATAGAAAAAGGTCCTTCCATATCTGCATTATCCGTCTCACGTATCTTCTGTAATGTATGCTCCATATCTCCAAATTCACATATATTCGGATATTGTGTCAATACATCCGCAAGGTTGCTCAACTTAGCAGGAAACATGTGTTGCGTATTTATTTTGGCAATATCATACAGCTCTTTTGCCGTCATCCCCCATTTTTCACATAAATGAGAATTAATACAAAACGATTGTATTCCAGAAGCCTGTTCCTCTACAAGGCAATAAAAAACGATTGCCAAATCGTGGTATCTTACATAAGGTACCTTGCTTAAAAAACTACTGTTTTTTTCATAATTTACTAAACGATAATATATTTTCGACATACATTGTGAAAAATCGGTTGACTGCAATTTTAGTGCAGGCTCCTGCTTTGTTGCCTCTGCATATGCCACTAGCATATCTTCAACCACTTCTTCTATGCTGGCACCCTCGCAATAACGCTCATAATAATACTCTAAATACAAATTAGGCGAAATATAGCTCCCCTCTTTTTGTATCAATATCGTGTCCAGTTGCACGTCATTATTTTTTAATGTAGTTGAAATCACAACTTTGTGAGAAGAATCGAACTGTTTCTCCAATTCCGTTTTAATTTTTGATGTAAAAGAATTATAATCCATATAAAATTTTAATCCCAAAACTGTTGTCTATGAAATGTTGTAATTTGGAAAATGCAGAAGAACCTCTGCGTATATGAAATAAGAATATGCCCTATTATAACAAAAGAAAGAAAGCTTTTCAAGGAAAAGTTTCTTTCTTTTTATATTTTTATGTATTCTATTATACAGCGCTTGTCTTTTAACCTTGTACCGTTTCTGTTTCTTCCTGTTGAAACATATTATGTATCTTCTCTGCATCCGTATTTTTCAAAAGTGAATCCGCATCTTCTTTGGAAACTGGGACACTATACAAATAACCCTGCACAATATTACATTGTGCCTTCTTTAAAAAGGATGCCTGCTCTGTACTCTCTACACCTTCTGCTATAACATCCAGATTAAAGTTTCTTGCAAGGGTAATAATAGCAGAAACAATTGCTTTATCGCTCTTATCCTCAATAATAGTCTCCATAAAGCTTTTATCAATCTTGATATTGCTTACTGGTAAATATTTCAAATAATTCATAGATGAATAACCAGTTCCAAAATCGTCTAAAGAAATTTTTATGCCGATTTCTTTTAAACGTTGGATCATATCAATCGAATAGGTAATATCATCCAATGCAATGCTCTCTGTAATCTCAAGTTCCAAATCCTCTGGATGAATACCTGCTTCTTTAATAGCTGCCTCTACCGTTTCAACCAAATCGGAATCTTTAAATTGTCTGGAAGATAAATTAACAGCAATGGTTAAATCTTTAAATCCCATATCCTGCCACTCTTTCAATTGCCGGCACGCTTGAAATAATACCCAACTACCAATACTAGAAATCATACCAGTATCTTCAGCCAATGGAATGAATTTGTCCGCAGTGATAATTCCCTTTTCAGGATGATTCCAACGAACCAATGCTTCAAAGCCAACAATACGATCCGAATCCAAATCTACCTGTGCCTGATAATATAACTCAAATTGACCATTTGCAATCGCTGTATGTAACTCAGACTGGGTTTCCATTTTCGTAACAATGTGTGTATCCAAAGATGGCTCATAAAAACTAACTGTATTTTTTCCAAGCCCTTTTGCATGATATAATGCTACATCTACATTTTTCAATAAGTTCTGTGCACTATCACTGTCCTTTGGTGCAACAGCTACACCTACACTACAGGTAATAAAAAATTCTTTTAAAGACAAAATAAACGGCTGTGAAAATATCTTTTGAATATTTTGTATTTTATTTTCATATTCCCACATGTTTATTACGTTTTCCGATAAAATAATAAATTCATCTCCACCAAATCTGGCAAGGTAATCATTTTTATCAATCACCTGTTTTAAACGCTCGGCACAGTCAATCAAAAGTTCATCCCCGTAAGAATGACCCAATGTATCATTTATTTCCTTAAAATTGTCTAAGTCGATATACATAACTGGCAGGATATGCCCCTTTTTCAAAGTAGACAAAGTATATTCCAAATATTCTGTAAAAGCTGCACGGTTAGGAAGTTCCGTCAAATAATCTACATATGCAAGCTTTTTATTTCTTTCTTCACTCACTTTTAGTTCTTCATATTTAATATCTAATTTTTCATTCGCTGCCTGTAATTGTTTATAGGCTTCTTCTAACTCTTTGTAATTCTCCTCAAGCTGCTTTTTCTCCTCATACACAGCACGCTCTGCAAGTGATTTCTTCCAGCTAGTAACAAGAACACAAACTAACACGATAATTAATACTATTCCAAATAAAAACACCCAATCATTAATACTGCCGGAAAAAATACCCATTATGCCTAACACTCCTATCCCTCTTTTCTACTATTTTTGTTTCTGCTCGCATTTCCCCAAATAAGCAGATTTCTTTCAATTATCCATTATCCATACAAAATACTTAAAAATCGTACATTTGTTTTATATCTAATACAAGTTTATGTCTTATTTGTGTTAAAAATAAGACATTACTCACTTTATTTACACAAACAACATGCCAAAGTTCCGTCAAAAAACGGAACCTCGGCAACTGTCACAATAATTGAAAACTACATAAAACATAGTTTCACATTTTACTAATTTCTATGCTTCACTTACTTGCCCCTTATCCTTAAAGACAAGCTTTAAAAGGATTGGTGCAATGATAGTTGTAGCAACTACCATAAGTACAATTGGTCCTTGTAAAGCTGATGGCATCAATGCAGAGCCACCTTTATCCATGACAACCAGTGCAACTTCGCCTCGTGAAACCATTCCCGCACCAATTTGTAAGCACTCTTTATTACTGTATTTAAAGAGCTTTGCGCCTAAACCACATCCAATTATCTTTGCGATAGTAGCAATCACTATAATCAACAAAGTAAATATAATAACTTGTGAGGACATTTTAGGCAATGTAACTTTGATACCAATACTCGCAAAAAAGATTGGAGATAACATCATATAAGATAATGTACTAAATCGCTTCTCGATATACTCTTTTCTCTGTGTTTGCGAAATAACAAGTCCTGCTAAATAAGCTCCTGTAATGTCTGCAACACCGAAATATACCTCTGCTACATATGACATAAGTAAACAAAATACGAATGCAACAATAACAAAACGTCTGCGATCTTTATCTGCATGCTCCGTCCAAACTTTGAATATGCGGTAAAATACGTAACCTGCAATACCAGCAAGCACAAAGAATGCAACAATCTTGAATAAAACTATACCAATTGCGGCATCACTTTCTGGATCTCCTACACTGGTAATAATTGTAAGTGCAATAATACCTAAAATATCATCAATAATTGCAGCACCCATAATCGCATTTCCTGCAGCACAATTTAGTTTTCCTAATTCCTTTAAAGTTTCTACCGTTATACTAACTGACGTAGCAGTCAAAATAACTCCAATAAAAATATTTTGATAGAACAAGGAAGAAGTAGCATCTGACGGAATCAATTTTCCGTTAAATATATAAGAAAGTAAAAAACCTCCTCCTAAAGGAACAAGAACACCCAACATAGCAATGACAAAAGCCGCTACTCCGCACTTCTTCAATCCAACTATGTCGGTTTCTAATCCAGCAGAAAACATCAATACAATAACTCCGATTTTGGCACATTCTGTAATAAAATCTGTTTGCGATAAAATGCCAAAGCAGGCAGGACCTAAAATCAGTCCCGCCAACAATGCTCCCACTACCTGTGGCATTTGAAAACGTTTTGTCAATAACCCTAACGCTTTTGTCCCAAGTAAAATCAGTGCCAAATCTAATAAATACCCAATATCTTCCATAGTATACACCTCTCTTGAACAACGCTTCTTAATTTAATTGATTTTCAATTACCTTTAAAGCCTCTTCAATCGCAGCATCAATTCCTGCCGCATCTTTTCCCCCAGCTTGTGCCATATTTGGACGTCCACCGCCGCCGCCACCTACAAGTGATGCAATCTGTTTAATTAAATTGCCTGCATGTGCACCTTTCTTCACAGCACTGTCTGTTGCCATAGCAACAAGGCTTACTTTTCCATCCAAGCAAGACGCTAATACAACCACACCGTCTGTAATCTTAGATTTCAAATCGTCTCCCAAGGTACGCAATCCATTCATATCAACATCTGCAACCCTTGTAGCTAATACTTTAACACCTTTTATCTCTTGCACCTGATTCATAACATCACCAAGCGCATCTTTTGCTGCTTTGTCTTTTAATTTTTGATTTTCTGATTGTAATGCCTTAATTTCTTCCTGCATAGTTTCAATCTTCTTCACAAGATTTTGCACATCTGTCTTTGCTACTTTAGATGCATCAAACAATGTGCTTTCCATTTCCTTGTAATAATCAAATACTGCCTGTCCAGTCAATGCTTCAATACGTCGAACACCTGCCGCAATACCACTTTCTGATACAATTTTAAAAGTCGCAATATTGCTTGTATTCGCAACATGTGTACCACCACAAAGTTCTGTACTAAAGTCTCCCATTTTGACAACACGTACCTGATCACCATATTTTTCATCAAACAATGCCATCGCGCCTGTTTTCTTTGCCTCTTCCAAAGTCATTATCTGTGTCTCTACAGGAAGTGCATTTGCAATCTGCTCATTCACAAGCTTCTCTACCTGTTCCAACTCTTCTTGTGTCAATGCTGAGTAATGATTAAAGTCAAAACGTAAACGTTCTGCATCAACAAGAGAACCTGCCTGATGAACATGGGTACCAACGATTTCTCTAAGTGCTTTTTGTAACAAATGTGTCGCACTATGATTTTTAGCTGTAGCCATACGGTTTTCCTTGTCAACTTCCAACGTAACTGTATCGCCTACTTTGAACATTCCTTTTGTAACAACACCTACATGTCCAACTTTTCCGCCCTGAAGTTTTATTGTATCTTTTACTTCAAAAACACTGTCACCAGTTTTTATAAAACCAACGTCTGCCTGCTGACCACCCATTGTTGCATAAAATGGTGTCTCTTCTACCAAAATAGTTCCCTCTGCACCATCTGTCAATGCCTGTACCAGCTCTTTATCTGTTGTTAAAACAGTAATCTTAGAAGTAGTTGTCAAGTCATGATAGCCAACAAATTTTGTTGTAATTGCTGGATCAATGGACTGATATACTGTTTCATCTGCACCCATATAATTTGTCACTTTTCTAGCGTCTCTGGCTGCTTGTCTCTGTTTTTCCATCTCTGCATGGAAACCATCCTCATCCACAGTGATACCCTTTTCTTCTAAAATTTCCTTTGTCAAATCAAGCGGGAAACCATAGGTATCATACAAGGTAAATGCATTCTTTCCAGAAAGACTCTTTTCGCCTTTCTTTTCCATCTCCTCTTCCATCTCTGCTAAAATCGTCAATCCCTGATCAATGGTCTTGTTAAATTTATTTTCTTCCTCTGTCAAAACATTAAAAATCATATCCTTCATTTCTTCCAATTCTGGATAACCATCTTTTGACAGTTCTATTACTGTATTACTTAATTTTGCAAGGAATTTTCCTTCAATATTTAATATACGACCATGGCGCGCTGCTCTACGAACCAAACGACGCAATACATATCCTCGACCTTCATTGGATGGCATAATACCATCAGAAATCATGAATGTTGCAGAACGAATATGGTCTGTAATAACACGAATGGAAACATCCTTATTGGCATCTTTTAAATATTCTGTCTTTGCCAGTTTACAGACCTCATCCAATAATGCCTTGATTGTGTCAGTAGCAAAAATTGAATCTACATCCTGTACTACAACTGCAAGACGTTCCAATCCCATACCAGTATCAATATTTTTATGCTCTAATTCTGTATAGTTGCCTTTTCCGTCATTTTCAAACTGTGTAAATACATTATTCCAAATTTCCATATAACGGTCGCATTCGCATCCTACTGTACAACCAGGTTCTCCACAACCATACTGTTCTCCACGATCATAGTAGATTTCTGAACAAGGGCCGCAAGGACCTGCACCATGCTCCCAGAAGTTATCTTCTTTTCCAAAGCGGAATATCTTTTCTGCTGGTACTCCAATCTTCTTATTCCAGATATCGAAAGCTTCATCATCCGTCTCATATACAGATGGATACAAACGATTCTTATCCAATCCAATTACTTCTGTTAAAAACTCCCAAGACCATTCAATTGCTTCTTCTTTAAAATAATCTCCAAAAGAGAAATTACCAAGCATTTCAAAAAATGTACCATGGCGAGCTGTCTTTCCTACATTTTCAATATCACCTGTACGAATACACTTCTGACAAGTTGCCACTCTTGTTCTTGGTGGAATCTCCTGCCCTGTAAAATATGGTTTTAAAGGTGCCATACCTGCATTTATCAATAATAAACTATTATCATTATGAGGAACCAAAGAAAAGCTCTTCATCACTAAATGTCCTTTAGATGCAAAGAAATCCAAATACATCTTTCTTAATTCATTTACACCGTATTTTTTCACGTTTTCTGCCTCCTATACGTCCTATTTTTCACATAAACATTCCACTCTATTATAAGTTCATTCACTCTGTTTGTCAATCAAGGAACATGAATATCACATTTATAAAATCATGATAATCAAATAAATGAAAACAAGGAAGATGCCAGCAATATCACATCTTCCCTGCACTACTTTTTTAAACTTCTTTTTTCTTTTTGCTTTTGTCAGCCCATGTTTTTCCTACAAAAATACCTGCAATTACAACTAAGATGTAAATAAGATATTTTACAATGTAAAAAGCTGTCATAGTTAAAAGTGTCTGAATCCCCATAGAACCCCTCCTATCTTCTATTTGCCAGTTCTTTCACAATATCACTCCAAGTAACATCACACTCTGCCATAAGAACCATCATATGATATAAAAAATCACTGATTTCATATTTTAATTCCTCTGAATCAGGATTTTTTGCTGCTATTACCATTTCTGTAGCTTCTTCACCACATTTTTTCAAAATCTTATCAATGCCGTTATCGAACAGATAATTTGTATAGGAACCTTCCTTTGGATGTTTCTTTCTGTCAATAATTGTTTTATAAATATCATCCAATACGGTAAACGGATTCGTATCCACATATTCCCTTTTCATAATTGTTGTAAAGAAACAACTACGATTTCCTGTATGACACGCAGCACCAATCTGGTGTACCTTTGCCAGTAAAGTATCATTGTCACAATCAATCGTCAGTGATTTTACAAATTGATAATGACCCGAAGTATCTCCTTTGCACCACAATTCATCCCGACTTCTGCTCCAGTAAGTCATACGACCGGTTTTAATGGTATGATTAAAGGCTTCTTCATTCATATATGCCACCATCAATACTTCTCCAGTCTTGTAATCCTGTACTACAACTGGTATCATTCCATCACTGTTTAATTTAAAGTCAGAGAAATCTAACATACTCTCGTATGTCTCTACATCAATTCCCTGCTCCTTTAAAGCGTACTTTGCACTCATCAAAATCTTGTGTTCAAAATGATTCGTTGCCACACCAAGTACATGTTCCATGTTCATCAATTCTGCCAGATCATTTCGAACCAAACTATCACGAACAATAAAAGTCATATCCGAATCACTTATATTATTCTTCAATTTGTTTGAAACTACAATATGTTTCAATACAACTCCATAAATTCCCAGTTTTTTCAATCGAGAAAGAACGGAAGTATTTTTAAATTCGCCCTTTGCATCAACCTCTGCAAAAACCTTACCTGTTCCAAATCGCTGAGTAGCTTCTTTTATAGCCTTTTCATTGTCAATTAATTCTTCGCGCACAACCACTCTGGATGCTCCGCTATACAAAGCTTTCTTTACATCTTCAAAGTGATTTACATACAATCCCAATATAATAGGAATATCAATATTATGTGCAACTTCTTTTGCCACAGTTAAAAAAGCTTGTCTGGTAAAATCATCCTTGGCAAAATTATATAAATATAACTGATCTGCCCCCTCGTTGTTATATTTCTCTGCCAAACGGATAATACTCCCTTTTGCTTCATTTTCTGCATTAATATAAGCGATTAATTTCTTTCCTGCCATGTTATCCCCCTCCTTATCTTATAAAGTACCTTTTGTAGAAAGCACACCTTTTACACGGCTGTCATACTGTGTTGCTTCATCCAATGCTTTTGCAAAAGCCTTAAATGTTCCCTCTGCAATATGATGATTATTGCTTCCATCCAATTGCTTTAAATTCAAATTCATCTCTGCACCATAAGATACTGCATAGAAAAATTCCTTTACCATCTCTGTATCAAAGCTTCCAATTCGATCTGTAGTAAATCTGACATCATATACAAAATATGGTCTACCAGATAAATCAATTGCACACAAAATCAAGGTTTCATCCATTGGCAACATAAAAGAACCATATCGTTTAATCCCTGCCTTGTCCTGCAATGCGATTTTAATTGCCTTTCCGAGTACAATTCCCACATCTTCTATCGTATGATGACAATCTACCTCCAAATCACCCTTTACTTTTAACTTTAAATCAAAAAAACCATGACGGGCAAAGCTGTTTAACATATGGTCAAAAAAACCAATGCCAGTCTGTATATCACTCTGTCCACTGCCATCTAAATTTAACTCTAAATGAATATCCGTCTCTTTTGTTGTTCTATCTAATTTTGCGTATCGTTCGCTCATTTACTTCCTCCTACTTCTCATAAGTTTACATAAACTTACAAGTCTCTCTTTTCATTATAACCAATTTCACAATAAATGAAAAGAGTTTTCTTCCTTATGATAATCTATTTTTAAAATCATCATATGTAAAACTTCGTATTAATTTCAACGTTCCATCCTTTTTCAGCAAGTAAATTGCAGGCAATGGCATTCCGTTAAATGTATTATTTTTCACCATCGTATAGATTGCCATATCACAAAACACAATGCGTTCTCCTTCTTGAAGTGGTTTTGCAAAACTATAATCTCCAATCACATCTCCTGCCAGACAAGTTGGTCCTCCTAAACGATAACAATTGGAAGCATTCTTATCTTTCACTGGTTGGCAAAGTATATTTTCTTGCAAAATATCCGGGTAATATGGCATTTCCAACACATCTGGCATATGACAGGCAGCAGAGGTATCCAAAATAGCAATTTTCTTTTGATTTTCAACAATCTCCAAAATTTCAGACACTAAAAAACCTGCATTTAATGCAACTGCCTCCCCTGGTTCTAAATACACCTGTAAGCCATATTTATCCTTAAATAATGCAATGCTTTTTTCCAACAGTTCCATTTTGTAGCCTTTTTTGGTAATGTGATGTCCTCCACCAAAATTAATCCACTGCATCTGTTTTAAAATATCCCCAAATTTTTCATCCACAATTTGAACGGTTCTCCATAATACATCCGCATCCTGCTCACACATCGTGTGAAAATGTAAACCTGAAATTCCAGACAAATCCATATGTTGTAAGTTTGCAAGCGTCGTTCCTAGTCTTGAACCCGGAATACAAGGATTATATAAATCCGTCTCTACCTCTGCATATTCTGGATTAATCCTTATGCCACACGAAATTTTTCTTTTCGACTGCTTTATTTGATTTCTCCACTTCTCCCACTGTTTCGGAGAATTAAACACAATATGGTCACTTATCGCAAGTAACTTCTGCATATCTTTTTCTTTAAATGCAGGTGCGTACACATGCACCTCTCGATTTCCCATATACTCTTTTCCAAGCTTTGCTTCATAAAGTCCGCTGGCAGTCGTTCCGTCCAAATATTCTCCAATCAACGGGTAAAGGCTATACATAGAAAATGCTTTTTGCGCTAACAAAATCTTAGCTCCAGTCCTTTTTCTAACCCCATCCAGTATCTGTAAATTTGCAAGCAAACGTGCTTCGTCTACTACATAAGCAGGAGTTTCCACTTTATCAACAAATAAACTCGTATCGTACATTTTAACATCCTTTCAAAAAAGGCGTTGCAAAAATCAACTGCAACACCTTTTAAATATTTCTTTAAAACAACTTTGACTACTCAACCAAATCTGGTGTATAACTTTCTTTCCATGGAAGTCCAAATTTATTTAATGCATCCATAAATGGATCTGGATCAAACTCTTCAATATTGTATACACCCGGTTTATTCCATTTTCCTGTCATTAACATCATCGCACCAATCATAGCAGGAACTCCTGTTGTATAAGATACGGCCTGTGAACCAACTTCTTTATAACATTCCTGATGGTCGCATACATTATACAAGTAATATGTCTTATCTTTTCCATCTTTCTTTCCCTGGAAAATGCAACCGATATTAGTCTTTCCAACTGTTCTTGGTCCCAGACTTGCAGGATCTGGTAATACTGCTTTTAAAAATTGTAATGGTACAATCTGCTTTCCTTCAAATTCAATTGGTTCAATTGATGTCATTCCCACATTCTCAAGACATTTTAAATGTGTTAAATAACTCTGTCCAAACGTCATAAAGAAACGAATTCTTTTAATACCAGGTATATTTATTCCTAATGATTCTAATTCTTCATGATGTAACAGATACATGTCCTTTTCTCCAACTTCTGGGAAATTATATACACGTTTTATTTCCATTGGTTTTGTTTCTACCCAATGGCCATCTTCCCAGTAACTTCCATTTGCACTTACCTCACGAATATTAATTTCAGGATTAAAGTTGGTGGCAAATGGATAACCATGATCCCCAGCATTACAATCTAAAATATCAATATAATTAATCTCATTAAATTCGTGCTTCAATGCGTATGCAGAAAATACACCAGTTACTCCCGGATCAAATCCACTTCCTAACAAGGCAGTAATACCAGCCTTTTCAAATTTTTCACGATATGCCCACTGCCATTTATATTCAAACTTAGCAGTATCAAGTGGCTCATAATTTGCAGTGTCAACATAGTTTGTCTTTGTTTCCAGACAGGCATCCATAATTGTCAAATCCTGATATGGCAAAGCCAGATTTAATACAACATCCGGTTTTTCTTTGTTTATCAAAGCAACCAATTCACTTACGTTATCTGCATCAACCTGTGCCGTTGTAATCTTAGTCTTTCCACCGTCCAATTTTTCCTTTAATGCATCACACTTTGCCTTTGTTCTACTGGCAATACAAATTTCTTCAAATACCTCAGAATTTTGACAACATTTGTGAACAGCAACACTGGCAACTCCACCAGCTCCAATAATAAGTGCTTTTCCCATTTATTTATCCTCCTATTCCTTAACTAAAATAAAGTAATATTTCTCTCACCAGTTTACATGCCATCGCAGTTGATGCTCCAGATGCATCATATGGAGGTGAAAGCTCATTCATATCTAGTCCCACAATATTTAACTTAGACACTAACTTTATAGCATCCATAAGTTGTAAAAAAGTTACGCCACCAGCTTCTGGTGTTCCTGTCCCAGGAAATTGGGATGGATCTAAAACATCCAAATCTAATGTAAAATAAACAGGTTTTCCTGCCAATTTTTCTACAATTTCTTCCAGTGTATCAAAGTTAAATTTATTTAGGTAAGTATGCTCCTTTGCCCAGATAAATTCTGCCCGTTCACCACTTCTAATTCCAAATTGAAAGATTCGTCCATCTCCAAGCAGATCATGACAACGTCGAATCACTGTTGCATGTGATTTTTCTACCCCAAGATACTCATCTCTCAAATCTGTGTGTGCATCAAAATGTATTATGTGCAAATCAGGATATTTTTTACAAACAGCCTCAACAGCCCCTAATGTAACCAGATGCTCCCCACCTATCATAAATGGTATTTTATCATCTTTTATAATCTTTTCCGTAAATTGACCAATCGCATCCAAGGCTCTATCTGGTGCGCCAAAAGGTAATTCTAAATCACCGCCATCAAAAACAGCAATATCTTCCAAGTCCTTATCCTGATAAGGGCTATATGTTTCTATCCCATAACTCTCATTTCGGATTGCTGCACTAGCAAATCTTGTGCCTGGGCGGTAAGAGGTTGTACTGTCAAAAGGTGCTCCAAACAATACAAAATCACTTTCCTCATAAGTATTGTCACACCCTATAAAAGTCATTATATTTTTATGCATGTTCCAATAGCTCCTTTACATAATTTGGAATATAAAATGCACCTTTGTGTAAATCCGTATTGTAATATCTGGTAGGTATCTGAAATGCCTCCCACTCTTTTGGGTGCATATCTGTCAATGGTTTATACTTTTTAGAAGCAAAACCGAAAAACCAATGTCCCGATGGATAAGTTGGCAAATGAAATTGATACACGGTTGATATAGGAAACGATGCTGAAATATTTTTGTGTGCACGCTGCATAGATTTCGCATCATCACTATAAAATGGACTTTCGTGCTGATTTATCAATATTCCATCCTCTTTTAGTGCCTTAAAACAATTTCCATAAAATTCTCTTGTAAACAAACCTTCCCCAGGTCCAAAAGGATCTGTAGAATCCACAATAATCAGATCATATTTATCATGCTGTGTACGAACAAACTTTAATCCATCTGTATATGTAATCTGTACCCGAGAATCATCCAAACTTCCTGCTGTCTGTTGCAGATAGCTTTTACATGCCGAGACAACCATTTCATCTATTTCTACCATATCTATTTTTTCTATAGTAGAATATCTGGTTAATTCCCGAATAGTTCCACCATCCCCTGCGCCAATAACTAACACATTTTTTATATTAGGGTTTACACACATAGGAACATGTGTAATCATCTCATGATAGATAAATTCATCTTTTTCTGTCAGCATCAAAAAGCCATCCAATACTAATATACGTCCAAATTCAACCGTATCAAAAATATCAATTCTTTGATATTTGCTCTGCTCACTATAAACTTGACGTTCAATTTTTATGCTCAACTTTACATTTTTTGTATGCGGCTCTGAAAACCATAATTCCATCTTTTTTCATGTTCGGGTAAAACATGGCACTCCTCTCTATTTTAACCCTGTTCAACTACCTGTATATGTTCGATAGACATATCTTGTGTTCCCGTCATAAAACATCCCTTTTTCTTTGCATAATCTGTATATCTTAATATTTCTTCTGTTATTAACTCTCCAGGTGCTAAAATTGGGATTCCAGGTGGATAACACATAACAAATTCTGCGCAGATTTCACCAGCACTTTCCATAATAGGCATTGTTCTTTTGTCTGCATAAAATGCTGTCTGCGGTGGCATGACAACTTTAGGATTAATATACTCATGATCGAACATGCCTGTTGCATCCTTACTATGCAGACGTTTAATTTCAGAAAGTGCAGAAATCAAACGTTCTATCTCTAAATTTCGATCCCCGGAAGAAATAATAGCTAATATATTTCCAATATCACCAAACTCAATCTGTATTCCATAATCATCCCGCAATAGATCATAGACCTCAATACCAGCCAGCCCAATATCTCTTGTATGCACAGATAATTTTGTTGGGTCAAACGCATATACCGTATCCCCATCTTCTAATTCCTGTGCAAATGCATAATATCCACCTAACTTGTTAATTTCTTCTCTGGCATATTCTGCAAAATCAACTGTTTTTTGAAACATCTCTTTTCCATGCAAACTTAAGTTTTTTCTCGCAATATCCAAAGACGACATAAGTAAATAAGAGCCACTGGTTGTCTGCGTTAAGTTAATAACTTGCCTTACATAATCTGTATTTACATTTTTTCCACATAAAAGTAAAGAACTTTGTGTCAGAGAACCACCCGTCTTATGCATACTGATCGCTGACATATCTGCACCAGCCTGCATCGCACTAACTGGCATATGCTCTCCAAAATAAAAATGTGTACCATGTGCCTCATCCACCAGTACACGCATGCCATAAGAATGTGCCATTTCAACGATTCTTTGCAAATCGGAACAAATTCCATAATAAGTAGGATTATTTACCATAACCGCCTTTGCATCTGGATTTTCTATAATTGCCTGTTCAACGTCCTTAACAGACATACCAAGCGGAATCCCCAATTGTTTATTAATCCCCGGATTTACATAAACCGGAACTGCTCCACATACAACCAATGCATTGATTGCACTACGATGTACATTTCGAGGCATGATTACTTTTTCTCCTGATTTGCAGGTAGACATAATCATAGCCTGTACTGCAGCAGTTGTTCCATTCACAATAAAAAATGCCTCTTTTGCACCAAACGCCTGTGCTGCAAGTTGTTGTGCCTCTTTAATCACCGAAACAGGATGACACAGATTATCCAATGGTTTCATAGAGTTTACATCTAGTTTTAATGTCTGTTCTCCTAAAAAATATTTTAATTCTTTATTTCCACGTCCACCTTTATGTCCCGGAACATCAAAATGTGCCATACGCTCCAAACGATGTTTTTCCAGTGCTTCATGAAGTGGAGTCCTCTCCTGAGAATACTGCTCCATTTTCTTCTCCTTTTAATTTAATATATATTCATACCACTATATATCTCTAACATTTCTTTTCGCAGAATATCCTTGATATTATTTTGTTTTTCCAATGGCAAATCCATCGCCCTTATATGAAACAAATAATTATCTAAGTCAATATCCCGTATTAACATTTTTGTATGAAATAAATTGGATTGATAAATGTTTACATCCATTGCATCATATCGTTGCAGTGTAGTTCCATCAATATAATCCTGAATCGATGCAATGCGGTGATCCATAAAACATTTATTTCCATTCAAATCTCTGGTAAACCCACGTACTTTATAATCAATTGTAATAATATCCGAATCAAAACTTCCAATCAAATAATTTAAAGCCTTTAATGGTGATACTTTCCCACAAGTTGCTACATCAATATCCACCCGAAAGGTCGAAATAGAATTTTCAGGATGAAATTCTGGAAATGTATGTACCGTAACATGGCTTTTATCCAAATGTGCATGTATACAATCATTTTCCCAGATTATTTGTCCTTTATTACAAGAAGCATCTATCTGCTCCTGCAAAATCTTCTCCTCAGCAATCAATACATTGACAGATGCTCCCTGTGGTTCATAATCCTGCTTGGAAATATTTAAAATATGTGCCCCGATAATTTCTGTCACCTTGCATAAAATCTTTGTTAGACGTTCTGAATTATATTGTTCATCTATATAATCAATATAATCTTTTCTTGCCTTTTCACTTTCTGTATAGCAAACATCATAAATATTAAAACTTAATGTTTTCGTAAGATTATTAAAACCATACAATTTAAGCTTATTTTCCAACGCAACCTTTCACCCTTTCCGTCTACTCTATTCATGCAATCAAACAATATTAGCCATTATCAGCTTCAATTTACACAATACCACCTATGAATAAGGATAATTACTGTTCAATTATATAATGCAGTATATGATTTTACAAGTAAAATCTGTCAAAAGAAAGCTCTCCATAATTATCCAAAATCACACTTCGTGACATTTTTCTTTTTTTCTCTTTTTTCAATAACAACTCGTTAAAAGCATGATATTTACTTGTCTTTTTTGCAAAAAGCAAGTATAATGGATATATATATTTTTGTATTTGAAGAACAGGAATGCTTCGAATCATGTAATTCATATAAGGGGGGCCAACAAATGATCGAACGTATTAACAATTATTCTTCTACTATGATGATGAGCACTGCACCACCAGTATTTCCCGTCTCTGAAATCAACGATGATTCTTTTGAGGTAACTTTATCTAATACCGTAAATTATGGTAAAAACGATAATCTTATCTGTTCAGATGAATTAGAAGAAATTTTTCAGCAGGCGGCTGATACATACCAAGTTCCAGTTTCTCTATTAAAAGCAGTGGCAAAAGCCGAATCAGATTTCAATCCTAACTGCGTATCTTCAGCCGGTGCAGTTGGAATCATGCAACTTATGCCTGAAACTGCTCGCGAACTAGGAGTAACTAATTTGTATGATCCAGAACAAAATATTATGGGTGGTGCAAAAGAACTGGCAGGAAATTTAAAATACTATAACGGTGATGTTTCTTTAGCTCTTGCAGCTTATAACGCAGGCAAAGGGGCTGTAAAAAAATATGGTGGGATTCCACCCTACACAGAAACACAAAATTATGTAAAAAAGGTACTCGCATATATGAACGAAGATATTAGTGTACCAGACATCACAACTTCTGATACAACTTCAACTACCACATCTACCAAAAAACAGACACAATGTAAGGTAGATGCTTTGTCAGCCGATGAAGAGCTTGCTTTGGAACGCTTAATGTCCTCTGCATATACTTGTATTGTCAGTAAATTAACTACACCATAAAAATTCATTGTGTCACTTTCTCATGGCGTAGTAGCAGTTATTAGTTTTTCCGTATCAACGCAAAGCCTAAAAATGTTTTAGTAAAGGAAAATAAAAACAGGTAAAGTAGTAGAGTTTACAGATGTACCAAAAATGGTAACTTTTCATTATAACGCATCAAGAAAAATAAAACAAGAGTTTTCTTTTTGGAGGTGTAAGAGTATAATTTGGTTTATGAGCAATAGATTTTGTTGCTTTGCTATTTTAAATTTGATTTGCCGACATGGCGTAGTTGGTAGCGCAACTGATTCGTAATCAGTAGGTCGAGGGTTCAAGTCCCTTTGTCGGCTTAATAAGGATTGTGATTGAAAATCGCAGTCCTTTTTCTTTTATAAAGGTATATGAATTTCACTTTCTTATATATAAAATAAATTGTAAAAGCAAATAAAAAAGTGGGGTATCCCACTTTTTTTATTTGCTCAAACATTTAGTTTAATATGCAACAATAATTCCTCCATCATTTGCATAAAAGCTACTAAGTCCGGCTGTATCTACCATAATATAATCTTTAAAAGGGATTTTGCTCATGATAAGATTTTTAGTATATTCTGCCCTCTCCTTATTATTACAATGAGCAATACCAAGAATTTTTTCTTTTGGATTAACCATATCCTTTTCAATAGCAGAAACCAATTTACCAAGTGCTTTTTTCATTCCCCGTCCTTGATCTACACGATTAATACTACCCTCTGGCGTAGAGGACATTACAGCTTTAATATTTAATGTATTACATATCACCGCTGTCACTGTTGACAAACGTCCGTTTCTCCGAAGCACATCCAAAGATTCTAATACAAATTTCGTGCACATTTCATCTCTATATTGCAAAACATTAGCACAAATCTCCTCAAAACTTTTACCCGCTTCTTCTAATTCCTGTATACGAAGTGCCAATAACGTCTGTCCAACTGATGCAGATTTAGAATCAATAACAAGAATATTTTTATTGGGATGTTCTTCCAGATAAAGTTTTTTTGCAAGCTCCGCACTATTATATGAACCGCTTAATTTTGAGGATAAGGTAATAACAAAAATATCATCGGCACAATCAAACTTTTCCATATATGCTTCCGGCGAAGGGCAAGCAGACGTTAATGTATGTTTACTCGCCTTCATTTTTTGTAATAATTCCGCTTGATTAAATGTTTCATCATCAATAATTTCCTCATCGTCTACTTGTATAACCAATGGTACAATTTTCACATTTCCTTTGTTTTTTATTTCCACATTTAAATCGGTAGAACTATCTCCAACAATCTTATATGACATAACAAATTCCTCTTTTCTGTTTTAAATCTCTTGAAAAAACACATTCCAAATCAAAAAGCGAATGCGCATTATCGAACCATAAAATAAAGTATTTTTCTCTTTTTTATATGGTTTTGATTACCACTTATGATAACATTAAAAACGTGTACTTGTCAAGATATATAAAAAAAGGAGATTATTTAATATTATAATCTCCTTTTTCCTATGTTATAATTATTCTTCTACATCAATCGAAAATGCTCCACTGTTATCATCCCCAGCGTCTTCACTATCGGTATCTGTTTCCTCTGCGTCTGTTTCTCCTTGATTCGAGTCATCTGTTGTATAAATTATGGAACCAATTGTAATCTTATCCCATACATCCTTATTAACAGAAATATCATAACTGTTTTTTACGTCGTCAAAAGCCGTCTTATAAATTTCATCTCTGGCATTATTCAAAGCGGTATCTACTGCTTCATCGTAATACTCTGAATTATTATTATCATTCATACGGAACACATAATATGCAAACTCAGTCTCAACTACATCCGAGACTTCTCCATTTTTCAATCCTTTTACAATGGCATCTGCATCAACCTTCTTATAAGTTCCATAACCTTCGCCATCTTCCTCTACCATATAGTCATCCGCATATTCAATATATTTTTTCTGCTCATCGCTTAACAAGGATTCCATATCATTTTTAGCAGTTATCTTTTGGCGTACCTGTTTCAAATTATCCAAATGATCTTTTAATTCTTTTGCAGAATATGCATTTCCATCATCATCTTCCTTATAAATACAATAACATTCATACATATATTCTCTGCAATCTTTCTTCGATACAGAAGCAGTCACCTTATCCGCATCAAATTTGCTGTCTTTTAATAGCGATTCTTTGTATTGATCTAAGACAATCTGTTTTTCAAAATAAGTTAAAAGTTCATCTTTCATACCATCTACGGCAATCTGTTCGTCTGTAAGATTTGATACAAAATCATCATAATTGTCTTGTGCTGTCTTTTTATCGTCATCAGACAAACTATACCCTGCTTTTAATGCCTCATTATATAGTACAGCATCCTGCTCTACATTGTTAATAATGTTTTCTTTGGCGATTTCTTCACCAGTTTTATTACCATTTTCTTCATCGCTTGTTTCCCAATAAGTCGTTCCATAAAACTGCTCATAAATTTGACTATATAATGCACCTGTCTCCTCTTCAGAATATACATAATACATGATATCCGCTAACGTATATTGCTCATCACCTACTGTCACAATAACATCTTGACCTTTTTTATCTTCCTTTTTAGATGCCTTTTTGCTTGTATTATTGCCTTTTGTTGAACACCCTGACACTGCTCCAACAAGCATAATAGATGCTAATGCACATACCGCTGTTCTTTTTATAATGTTCTTTTTCATCATTTCCTCCTTAGGTCAATCCTTTATTGAAACGAAAATTCCTTCATTGTATCTGTAAGTCCTTTCCACTTCTGATCCTTTTCCGAAATAATTAATTCCATGTCCTCTGTAATTGGCCATTCAACTCCAATCTCCTCATCATTCCAAGCCAGTCCACCTTCATCATTTGGATGATAAAAATCTGTACACTTATAAACAAATTCTGCTTCATCTGACAATACCAAAAATCCATGTGCAAAGCCTTCTGGAATGTAAAACTGTTTTTTATTTTCTGCAGATAACTCTACTCCAAACCATTTTCCAAAAGTAGCAGATGATTTTCTCAAATCTACCGCAACATCAAACACAGCACCACGAACTACACGAACCAATTTTCCCTGCGGAAAATTCTTCTGAAAATGTAATCCTCTTAAAACACCTTTTGTAGACATAGATTGATTATCCTGTACAAAAACCATATCAAGTCCAGCTTCAACAAAATCATTCTCATTATAAGTTTCCATAAAGAAACCTCTCTCATCCTTAAAAACGGTTGGCTCTATTACACACAAACCTTCTATATTACATTTGGTAACTGTAATCTTTCCCATGAAATCATTCCTCGTTTCTTTTTTATTTTTCTATAATTATTCAAATTTTGGTAAGAAAAACTTAAACAATTACTTTTCCTCTTCCTCTAACAATAACTTTACATAACGTGCGGTCGCATCCTGCCAGCTTGGAAGCTTATGAAAACCATTGGCTGTCAACTTTTCTTTACTCATACGACTATTTGTTGGACGTTTTGCCTTAGAAGGAAATGTATCACTACTTACAGGAGTAATCGGCACATCCAATCCTGCCTGTTTAAAAATTTCACATGTAAAATCAAACCAAGAACAAAATCCTTCATTCGTTGCATGATAAATACCATAACGATTTGTTTCTGCCATATCGCATAATAAAACAGCAAGATCTGCTGTATATGTTGGTGAACCAAATTGATCATTGACTACTTTTACAGCTCCGTTGTTTCGTCCTAATTGTAACATTGTTTTAACAAAGTTTTTACCATTGATACCAAACACCCAGGAAATACGCACAATATAATACTTTTCAAGATAACGTTGCACTTCTCGCTCTCCCAAAAACTTGGACATACCATATACATTTAATGGTTCTGTCACCTTATCGTCCGGTTCCCATGGGCGTTCTCCCTGACCATCAAACACATAATCTGTACTGATATAAATCATTTTTATATCCATCTTTTTGCATGCCTTCGCAATATTGGCAGTTCCCTCTACATTGATTTTATTGCAGATTCCAACATTATCCTCAGCCGCATCTACTGCTGTATAAGCGGCACAGTGAACAACTGCATCCACCATAGAATGTGTAATCACCATATCCACAGCATTCGCATCTGTGATATCCATATCTTCAATATCCACACCTATCGCTGTATGTCCTCGTTTTTCCAACTCTCTTACAACATCATATCCAAGTTGTCCTTTTACACCTGTTACCAATATTCTCATAATAACCTCTTTTCTATGCACTTATATCCTAATTGAAGTACATTCTATAAGAATCACTTATAAACGGTTTCCATACATTTTATCAAAGTAGTTTGCATATTCGCCTGATAGAATATTTTGCCACCATTCCTTGTTATCTAAATACCACTGGATTGTCTGTTTAATACCGGTATCAAATGTATATTGAGGTTTCCATCCCAATTCTGTCTCCAATTTTGTCGGATCAATCGCATAACGTAAATCATGTCCTGGACGATCTGTTACATATTTAATTAAACTTTCCGGTTTATCCAATGCTTTCAAAATCGTCTTAACAACTTCTAAATTGGTTCGCTCATTGTGTCCACCAACATTATAAACTTCTCCAACTGTTCCCTTGTGAATAATTAAATCAATGGCCTGACAATGATCTGATACATGAAGCCAGTCACGTACATTTTCACCCTTTCCATATACCGGTAGCTCTTCATCTGCTAATGCACGACTAATCATAAGCGGAATCAGCTTTTCTGGAAAATGATATGGGCCATAATTATTGGAGCAGCGCGAAATTGTAACTGGCAATCCAAATGTTCGATAATATGCCAATACAAATAAATCTGCACTTGCTTTACTGGAACTATACGGACTAGATGTATGCAATGGTGTATCTTCTGTAAAAAACAAATCTGGTCTGTCCAATGGCAAATCACCATATACCTCATCTGTAGATACCTGATGATATCTCTTTACACCATATTCCTTTGAAGCATCCAGCAAAACTTGTGTTCCCATAACATTAGTCTGGACAAAGATACCTGGATCTGTAATAGAGCGGTCTACATGACTTTCTGCAGCAAAGTTTACAACTATATCAAACTTCTCCTTTGCAAATAAATCCATAATAAAAGCACGATCAGCAATATCACCACGAACAAATTTGTAGTTTGGCTTATTCTCAACAGGCTTACATGTTTCCAAATTTCCTGCATATGTAAGCAAATCTAAGTTCACAATATCATATTCCGGATATTTATTTACCATATGATGTACAAAATTTCCTCCAATAAAACCGGCTCCTCCAGTAACTAAAATCTTCATGTTCTCTATCCTTTCTTTCTATGCATTATGTTAAATCAAATATTTACCATCAATCACATCTTTTAAATATGCACCATATTGATTTTTTTTGTATTTCTCATATATTTCTTCTAGTTTTTCTTTGGAAATCCAACCATTTAAATATGCAATTTCCTCTAAACATGCAATTTTTCTATGCTGATGTGTTTCTACCGTCCGAACAAAATTCGTTGCATCCACCAGCGATTCATGTGTACCAGTATCAAGCCAGGTAAAACCTTGTCCTAACAAACAAACTTCTAATTCTCCTTTTTCAAGATAAATTTTGTTCAAATCTGTAATTTCAAGTTCTCCCCTTGCTGATGGAGACAGACTTTTTGCAAAGTCTACTACTCGATTGTCATAAAAATACAAACCAGTAACACAATAATTGCTCTTTGGATGCTGCGGCTTCTCTTCTATAGAAATTGCACGATTATTTTCATCAAACTCGACAATTCCAAAACGTTCCGGATCATCTACATAATACCCAAAAACCGTTGCGCCCTTCTTCTTGGTAGCGGCTGCAACTAAACGTTTTTTCAAACCATGTCCATGGAAAATATTATCTCCAAGAACCATAGCTACTGTATCTCCAGCAATAAAATCCTCCGCAATAAGAAATGCCTGCGCCAATCCATCTGGCGATGGCTGAATTTTGTATGTCAAATTAATCCCAAACTGATGCCCATCCCCAAGCAATGCTTCAAAACGCGCAGTATCATTTGGTGTAGAAATAATCAAAATATCTCGAATTCCTGCATCCATCAACACAGATATAGGATAATATATCATAGGTTTGTCATAAATAGGCAATAACTGCTTTGATGTAACTGTTGTCAACGGATACAATCTAGTCCCACTTCCTCCAGCTAATACAATTCCTTTCATAATCGATCTCCTTTTTATTCTTTTGCATAATTAATTTTATTTTAGCATTATTAAAAGAATAATTCAATATTTATCCTATCCCCAACGCCTTTTTTGCAAGAGAATCTGCTAAATCGTTATAATAATCGTCCGAATGTCCCTTCACTTTTACAAAATATACCTGAATTTTTTCCTGAATAGAATCAAAAAAAGCCTTGTAAGCTTTCGTACCTTCTTTATTCGTTTTCCACTCTCCTAAACACCATTTTGCAATACCTTCGTAATCATGATAGATATATACTTCCTTGCAACCATGTTCCACCGCAAAACGCATGGCACATTCTGCACCCTTTATTTCCCCTGCTACGTTACGCATAGAAACCAAAGATGCATCCTCAACTTTTTCTGAAAAACAATATTCCTTTCCGTCAAAAGCAATCACAGCACCATACGAAAATTCTTTTGTACCATTATGATAACTTCCATCTACATATGCTACCGCAATATCTGTAGTTGGATTAGAAAGCACATCTTTCATATCAGGATAGAAACCATTTCTTGCATTTTCACTTTTTGTGTTTCCACTTTTTTCCGCTTGCTTTTGTACCGATGTACCTTTTTTCTCACCATTTGCTCCTATAAATTGCTTTGCATCCTCCAAGGATAAAAAACTCTTATAGGTTGCACCAGAAAAACCATCCACTTGAGCCTTGCATTCCGCCCAAGTCTTATAAATTCCAGGTTTTCGTCCATTTTTTACTGCATAAAATTTTTTTGCCATTCGTTATCTCCATCTTCTACTTTCATTTTTAGAACTAAGTAAACGATTCTCTTTAATACTCTACGTTCTTCATTTATGAGAAACCTATTCCATTTTTCATTTCAATTCAATGCTTACTGCACGTATCTGTTGCACATCCACGCAGAGCATTTTTACGCTATAGGACACAATTCCCTATAGCGTAAAAAAGGACATTGGTACGTGTCACCATGTCCCTTTTATTTTTTCTATTATATTTTCAGCTACTAACTATGAATTGTATCCCTTTGGATTCTTAGACTGCCATCTCCAAGAATCTTCACACATTTTATCAATTCCACGTTCTGCTTTCCAGCCCAGTTCTTTTTCTGCCTTTTTCGGATCTGAATAACATATTGCAGCATCCCCAGGTCTTCTTTCTACAATCTTGTACGGCAATGTCTTTCCACATGCTTTTTCAAAGTTATGAATAATATCCAATACGCTATATCCAATACCTGTTCCAAGATTATATGTAACAATTCCAGGATTTGTTGCCAATTTTTCCAAAGCCTTAATATGTCCAATTGCCAAATCTACAACATGAATATAGTCACGCACTCCAGTTCCATCTGGTGTATCGTAATCATCACCGAACACATTGATACATTCTAACTCTCCAACTGCAACTTTTGCAACATATGGAAGCAAATTGTTTGGAATTCCCTGTGGGTCTTCTCCAATTTCACCGCTTTCGTGTGCTCCAATAGGATTGAAATAACGAAGCAATGCAATATTCCATGTAGAATCTGCTGCATAAATATCACGAAGCATATCTTCAATGACAAGTTTTGTTCTTCCATATGGGTTTAAAACAGAAAGTGGTGCATCCTCTGTAATTGGCACAGTTTCCGGAATTCCATATACTGTTGCAGATGAACTAAACACAAGATTCTTACACCCTGTACGTTCCATAACTTTTAAAAGATTAATAGTTCCCGTAAAATTATTATCAAAATATTTTAATGGTTCACGACAACTTTCACCAACTGCCTTTAATCCAGCAAAATGAATTACTGCATCTGGTTTTTCTTTTTTAAAGATTTCTTCCATGCCAGCTTCGTTGCGGATATCTTCTTTATAAAATGTCACAGGCTTTCCAGTAATCTTTTCAACCCGCTTTAAAGCTTCTTCACTGGCATTGTAAAGATTATCCAGAACTACAACTTCATATCCAGCCTGTAATAATTCCACGTCTGTATGACTGGCAATAAAACCAGCTCCTCCGGTCACTAATACTTTCATTTCATCACCTACATAACTTAATATGCCCTTTCTATTCATTTTGTAACTGTTATAATGAAAAATAAGGATTTCCTATTCAGCACAATCACATTACTTTTCAATTAATTCAAATTCATAATATCATAGAACTAGCTAGAAAGCAAGTTTGTTCCCTCTTACTTTCCTCTCAATTCTTTCAAAGCACTCTTCTTATCCGGACTACGCATAAATGTTTCACCAATTAAAACCGCATTTGTACCATTTTCTCTAAGCTTCTGAATATCTGCAGCAGTCTTAATGCCGCTTTCAGAAATAAAAACAATATCTTCTGGAACCATTTTTCGATATTTGGCACTGTTATTAATATCAACCGTAAATGTACGCAAATCGCGATTATTTACTCCGATAATCTTCGCCCCAGATGCTAAAGCCATTTTTACTTCCTCTTCATCATGTGCTTCTACAATAGCTGACAAACCGAGAGAATGTGCTAACTGTAAATATTTTTTCAGAGTAGGTAAATCCAAAATTGCACAAATGAGAAGTACACAACTAGCCCCAATTGTTTTCGCCTCATAAATCATATATTCATCAACAGTAAAATCTTTTCGCAATACTGGAATTTTGACATTCTTAACAATTTCCTCCAGATACTCATTACTGCCCTGAAAATAATAAGGTTCTGTAAGAACAGAGATTGCCGCTGCACCAGCCTCCTCATATTCTTTAGCAATCTCCACATAAGGAAAATCCGGCGCAATCAACCCTTTGGATGGAGATGCTTTCTTCACTTCACAAATAAAAGAAATATCTTCCTGTTGCAATGCTTTAAGAAACGGAAAGTCCGTATTAACATCCATCTTCAATGCATTTTCTTTCATTTCTTCCAAAGAAATATTTTTTTTCTGCTCTGCCACACGCTCTCTCGTGCGTTCTGCAATTTCTTCTAAAATCATGTTATCTCTCCATTTCTTTAGGCATTTGTTGCAGCAATAAATTTTTCCAACTGTGCTTTTGCTTTTCCACTATCGATTGCTTCCTGTGCCAATACAATTCCTTCCTCTATTGTGATTTGATTTGTAATATGAAGGGCTGCTGCCGCGTTAATTACTACAGCATCTCTTTTCGGACCTTTTTCGCCATCTAAAATTGCCTTTGCAATAACCGCATTTTCTGCAGGCGTTCCACCAACTAAATCTTCTTTTTTACACAAAGAAAATCCATAATCCTCTGGATTTAACGTATATTCTTTGAAGCTACCATCTTTAAACTCACATACTGTTGTTGTAGCACTCATGGAAATTTCATCCAAACAATCATTTCCATATACTACCATTCCTCTTTTTACACCCAAGTTGGAAAGCACTGTTGCTAATGGTTTTACAAGAGACTTATCATACACTCCCAACAATTGTAAGTTTGCTTTTGCAGGGTTTGCAAGAGGTCCCAATAAATTAAATACAGTTGGAATCTTAATTTCCTTTCGCACAGCACCTACAAATCGCATCGCTGTATGATATTTCTGAGCAAAAAGGAAACAGAGTCCAAAATCTTCCAAGCAAGAAGCACTTACCTTCTCATCTGCCATTAAATTTACACCTAACTCTTCTAATACATCCGCAGTACCACACTTACTAGATGCTGCACGATTTCCATGCTTTGCAACTTTTGCACCAACGCTGGATGCCACAACAGATGCCAAAGTAGAAATATTAAAGGTTCCGGCACAATCCCCACCTGTACCTACAATATCAATTACTTCTGGAACATCATACGAAAATACCCCACAATGTTTACGCATAATTGCTGCACAGGCTGTAATTTCATCAATTGTTTCCCCCTTCATATGCATTGCAGTTAAAAATGCTGCTTTCTGTGCATCTGTTGCTACTCCACTCATAATTTCATCCATTACATCTGCTGCAATGTCATATGTTAAATCTTCATTTTTTACTAACTTTGCAATTGCTTCCTGAATCATACTAAATTCCTCCTATATTCTTTGTGTCAAATCGTTTTCTTTATAGATTAAAATATCAGTAACTATTCAGAAGGTGCCATTCACAAAATGCCAGAATATACATAATGGCTAAAAATATAAACTTTGGCTGGTCATTTTGTTCATGACGCTGTTACCAGCTATGAACTCATATGTGCAAATTGCACTTCACGAGCAAGCT
>JBNMLH010000011.1:0-112566 GCA_050875145.1 Lachnospiraceae bacterium | reverse complement strand
GAGAAATAGAACGACAAACGTTCATTAACTAATAAATATAAATTAATTTAAGTACGGACACAGTTTTGCGTATACATGGAAAATGTATGGCGCATCAAGCGTTTTTGCTATTTGAAATAATAGTACATTTTGTTTTTCAGTCTATTAGAGTTAGACTGGTATTTTTTATGTGCGAAAATATATTTTAGACAATAGAATACACTGATGCCATGCGCAAATGCTGCCTGTCCACATTATGGAGGTGCATTTTTTTGAAGGCGAAGAAATTAATAGACAAATCCGGAAAAGGAGTAAAGATTATTCCTTTGGGTGGATTAGAGCAGATTGGTATGAATATTACGGCATTTGAGTATGAGGATAGTATTATTGTGGTAGATTGCGGACTATCATTCCCAGAGGACGAGATGTTGGGAATTGATTTGGTTATTCCAGATATTACGTATCTAAAAGAAAACAGAGATAAAGTCAAAGGTTTTGTAATTACTCATGGGCATGAAGATCATATTGGAAGTCTTCCTTATGTTCTAAAGGAAATTAACGTACCAATTTATGCTACGAAACTTACAATTGGAATTATTGAGAATAAATTAAAAGAACACAATTTATTAAAGCAGACAAAGCGAAAGGTGATAAAATATGGTCAATCCATTAATCTTGGATGTTTCCGTATCGAATTTATCCGTACAAATCATAGTATTGCAGATGCAGCAGCACTTGCAATCTATACACCGGCAGGTATTATTGTGCATACAGGAGATTTTAAGGTAGATTATACACCAGTTTTTGGAGAACCAATTGATTTACAGCGTTTTGCTGAAATTGGTAAAAAGGGTGTTTTAGCTTTAATGGCAGATAGTACCAATGTTATGCGTCCAGGTTTTACAATGTCAGAACGGACGGTAGGAAAAACATTTGAAAACATATTTGCTGATAATACAACAAAACGTATCATTGTCGCTACTTTTGCTTCAAATGTAGATCGTGTACAGCAAATTATCAATTCTGCGGCAAAATATAAGAGAAAAGTTGTAATAGAAGGTCGCAGTATGGTAAATATTATTGGTACAGCAAATGAATTAGGTTATTTGAATATACCAGAGGGTACACTGATTGACATAGAGGAGATGAAAAATTATACAGATGAACAGCTTGTATTGATTACAACCGGAAGTCAAGGAGAATCTATGGCTGCCTTGTCTCGTATGGCTGCATCCATTCATAGAAAAGTAACGATTCAACCAGGAGATGTAATCGTATTTAGTTCTTCTCCAATTCCTGGAAATGAAAAATCTGTATCAAAGATTATAAACGAATTGTCGCAAAAAGGTGCAAAAGTAATCTACCAGAATACGCATGTATCTGGACATGCTTGTCAGGAAGAATTAAAGTTGATTTATGCCTTAACAAAACCCCATTATGCAATTCCAGTGCATGGTGAGTATCGTCACTTATGTACGCACAGTGAGCTTGCACAGGAGATGGGAATACCAAAGGAAAATGTAAAAATCCTATCTTCAGGAGATGTATTGGAAATTTCTTATGAAAAAGCACAGGTTATTGATAAGGTACCAGCACAGGGTATTCTTGTAGATGGATTAGGTGTAGGAGATGTAGGAAACATTGTTCTGCGTGACCGCCAACATTTATCTGAAAACGGTTTAATTATTATTGTTGTGACACTGGAGAAATATAGTAATCAGGTTTTATCTGGACCAGATCTCGTGTCCCGCGGATTTGTTTATGTGCGTGAATCTGAAAACTTAATGGAAGAAGCAAAAGAGGTTGTCAATTCTGCATTGGAACATTGTCTCGCTACCAATGTCACAGATTGGGGTAAGATAAAAACAGAGATTAAGGATACATTGAGCGACTACTTATGGAAAAAGACAAAACGAAATCCTATGATTTTACCAATCATTATGGAGGTATAAGTTTATTTGCATAGGAGGAATTAGCAATGAACAACGTAATCGAGAAAACAGATCAACTGATTGATGCTATTCAATCCAGTAATGAATATTTACAATATCAAATGTTGCAAAAATCAATTTCTAAGGAGCAGGACATATACAATCGCCTAAATGACTATAGAAGAAGAAATTTTGAAATCCAGATGAATGAGCAGGCAACGGTAGATGAGATGGAAAATTTGTCCAGAGAATATGCAGATGTGCTGAATCGTTCGGAGATAAAGGATTTTTTAGTTGCTGAGCAGAGGTATATAAAGATGCTTCGAAGAGTAAATAAGAAACTTGACTCTCAATTTCATGTAAATATTGATTTTTTAGAATAAACTAGAGGTAGGATAATAGATGGCAATGACAAACTATACAGAAAAGGAAAAACGTTCAAATCATACTTTGGAAACAAATAAATCGGAATCTTTGTTACATTTTAAAATTGCAGAAATGATGATTCGAATAGCATTTGTCGTTCTTTTCTATTTAGCTGTTATAGTTGTTATTTCAAAAGTAGGAAATTCGGCATATCACTTTGTATATCCTATTTTTGGAGATGAAAGCGTAGAAAAAGCTCCTGGAAAAGATGTGGAAGTGACAATAACAGAGGGGGAAAGCACAGATTCTATTATTTATGATTTAGTAAGTAAAAATCTTATCCTAGATGCAAAAAGCTTTTCCATTCGTTGCAAACTTTCGTTGAATAAGAAGAAAACGATTCGACCTGGCACATATACATTAAACACATCTCAAAATTATGGAGAAATTTTGGATCAACTTACCAATAGTGAAGAAATAGAAGAATAGAGGATAGCTATGATTGAGAATGAACGCATTCATATGTATATTCACTCATTAGAACAGGATTTATCTCCAATGCTTCATAGGATTGAGCAGGAGGCATTGGAGGATGCTGTTCCCATTATTAAAAAACCAACGCAAACATTACTTCAGTTTTTAGTAAGGCTTCATAAGCCATTACGAATTTTGGAAGTAGGTTGTGCGGTTGGTTTTTCTGCCATTTTAATGAGTGAAGAAATGCCTGAAGGTGGGCATATTACAACAATAGAAAAGGTTCCACAGCGAATTGAAAAGGCACATGAAAATTTTAAATTTTCAAATACAACTGATAAAATTACTCTTTTAGAGGGAGATGCGACAAAAATATTAAAACAATTGGTGGAAAAAAACGAACAATATGATATGATATTTATGGACGCGGCAAAGGGACAGTATCTACATTTTTTTGATGATATAATGTTACTATTGAAAAAGGATGGATTATTAGTATCAGATAATGTATTACAGGATGGTGATATAGTCAAGTCCCGTTATGCAATTATAAAACGAAACCGTACAATCCATTCAAGAATGCGAGAGTATTTGTATTTATTAACACATCATGAAAATTTAAAAACTGTTGTGCTTCCTTTGGGAGATGGTGTCACACTTAGCACAAAGCTAAAATAAATGGAGGTTCCAATGAGAAGAGAAAAACCGGAATTATTAATTCCTGCAAGTAATTTAGAAGTATTAAAAGTTGCAGTAACTTATGGAGCAGATGCAGTATATATTGGAGGAGAAATGTTTAGCCTTCGTGCAAAGGCAAAAAACTTTTCCAATGAAGATATGAAGGAAGGAATTGCTTTTGCACATAAGTATGGGAAAAAAGTATATGTAACCGCAAATATTACAGCTCATAATAGAGATTTAGAAGCGGTACGTGCATATTTCAAAGAACTCAAAGCCATTAAGCCAGATGCTCTTATTATTTCTGATCCTGGAGTTTTTATGATCGCACAGGAAGTCTGTCCAGAACTTGATGTTCATATTAGTACGCAGGCTAATAATGTAAATTATGAAACATATAAATTCTGGCATAAACTTGGTGCTACGCGTGTTGTTTCTGCTCGAGAACTTTCAATGAAAGAAATCGGAGAGTTGCGTAAAAATATACCAGATGATTTGGAAATAGAAACTTTTGTGCATGGTGCTATGTGTATTTCCTATTCTGGAAGATGCTTATTAAGCAATTATTTTACAGGAAGAGATGCAAACTTAGGTGCGTGTACACATCCATGTCGATGGAAATATTATATTTCAGAGGAAAGTCGTCCCGGCGAATATTTACCAATTGAAGAAAATGAGCGTGGAACATATATATTCAACTCAAAAGACTTATGTATGATTGATCATATGCCAGATATTGTGCAGGCTGGAATTGACAGTTTGAAAATTGAAGGCCGTATGAAAACTGCGCTTTATGTAGCAAACGTAGCAAGAACTTATCGTCAGGCAATTGACGATTATTTTGAAGACCCTGCATTATATGAAAAACGTATACCATACTATAAGGAAGAAATTTCAAAATGCACCTACCGTCAGTATACGACTGGTTTCTTTTATGGTCCAACTACACATGAGACACAAATTTATGACAGTAATACGTATGTGAGAGAATACACGTATTTAGGACTGATAGGAGAGCAAAATACGGCAGGCTTGTATAGTTTGGAACAGCGAAACAAATTTAGTGTAGGAGAAATAATCGAAGTAATGAAGCCTGATGGTCGAAATATTGATGTTACAGTAAAGGCAATTACGGATGAAGAAGGAAAACCAATGGAAAGTTGTCCTCATCCAAAGCAAAAGATTTATGTAGATTTAGGCATTCCATTGGAAAAACTGGATTTGTTGCGTAGAAAAGAAGAGTAATCCCGAAGGGGATAGGAGGTTTATTATGAGTAAAGTAAAGGCATTAACAGGGGAAAGTTTTAAAACAGATGTTTTAGGAAAGTCAACATTATCCGTAGTAGATTTTTGGGCAACCTGGTGTGGTCCATGTCAGATGCTCTCACCAATTGTAGAAGAAGTTTCGGCTGAATATGAAGATGTAGACTTTTATAAAGTAAATGTAGATGAGGAGCATGGATTAGCTATGCAATTTGGTATTCAAAGTATTCCTACATTGGCATTTATTAAGGATGATAAAACGGTTGATTTGTCAATTGGATTGATTAGCAAAGAGGAGTTAATTGATTTTATAAGGAGAAATAAATAATATGGCAAAGATTCGTTTAAATGAAAATGAGGAAATTGTCGCAACTGTAAAAAAAGGACTTGAGGCAACAGGGGGCTATTGCCCCTGTCGTCTTGAGCGTACAGAGGAAAATAAATGTATTTGTCAAGAATTTAGGAATCAGATAGCGGATCCGGATTTTGAAGGATATTGTCATTGTATGCTTTACTACAAAGAAAGAGAAGATAGAAAGGATGAACCGGTATGAGAGGTATAGATACCCCTGTCAGACGTATTAGACGAGAAATTTTTTGCGAAGTTGCAAAAATTGCGTACGATTCAGAAAATATTAATAATGATATAGAAGCAGTTCCATATAAACTTATCAGTGGAGATGTAGCAAAACATAGAGAAAGTATCTATCGTGAACGAGCTATCGTTTCAGAACGTGTTCGCTTAGCAATGGGAATGTCACTTCGACCAGAAGATCGACCAGTTCATATAACAGATGGTCTTGAGGAAAGTAATATCGACAGCAAATATTATGAGCCACCATTGATGCAGGTTATTCCATCCGCTTGTGATGCTTGTGATGAAAATAAATATGAAGTTAGTGATATGTGTCGTGGATGTGTTGCGCATCCTTGTAGACAAGTCTGTCCCAAAGGGGCTATTTCTATGGTAAATGGTCGCTCTTATATTGATCAGGAAAAATGTGTTAAATGTGGACGTTGTAAAAATGTCTGTCCATATGATGCGATTGCCAAAAAAGAACGTCCATGCCAGAAGGCATGCGGTGTAAAAGCCATTGGTTCTGACGAATATGGTCGTGCTACTATTGATCCGGATAAATGTGTCTCCTGTGGTATGTGTATGGTAAGTTGTCCATTTGGTGCAATTGCCGATAAATCTCAGGTATTTCAATTAATTCGTGCTATGAAGAATAAAACAAAGGTTATGGCTATTGTAGCGCCTGCTATTGTAGGGCAATTTGGAAAAAACGTTTCTATAAAAAATATTAAAGCAGCCCTTATGGATATCGGTTTTACAGATGTGTTTGAGGTGGCTCTTGGTGCAGATATGGGTGCAATAAAGGAAGCACATCACTATGTAGAAAAGGTGACAACTGGAGAACTTCCATTTTTGCTGACTTCATGTTGTCCATCCTGGTCAATGCTGGCAAAAAAATATTTTCCAGAATTAATAGACAGTGTTTCTAATGCATTGACACCAATGGTAGCAACTGCCAGAAGTGTTAAACAGCAATATACGGATGCGAAAGTAGTATTTATTGGACCATGTGCAGCGAAAAAGTTAGAGGCATCCAGAAAAGACGTAAGAAGTGATGTAGATTTTGTTATTACTTTTGAAGAATTGTCTGGTATTTTTGATGCGAATAATATTGATTTTAGCAAATATGAGCATGAAGAATCTATTCATAATGCTACTGCTACAGGAAGAGGATATGCTGTTGCCGGAGGTGTAGCAGAGGCAATTACAAATTGTATTAGTGAATATTATCCAGATGTAACTGTAAATATTGAACATGCAGAAGGACTGGATGAATGTAAAAAAATGCTTCTGTTGGCAAAAGCAGGGAAAAAGAATGGTTGTTTGATTGAAGGTATGGGTTGTCCTGGTGGATGTATTGCTGGTGCAGGAACCAATATACCAATTCAGGATGCAAAACGTGAAGTAAAGAATTTTGTTGCAAAATCAACTACACAATTGCCACCTAAAGAACTTGAAAATGTTGAACTGTTATAAGGGAATAGAATAACGAATAAATTTTTAAAATTGTAGGATGTATTAATTAGCCAAAGTGATAGGAAAGAATTGCTTTGGCTAATTGTTTGTTTTGTGGTCTTTTTATGAAAGTGTATAACCAAAAAGATAGGTAGGATACAACTGTAAAAAGCAGAAAATAAAATTGTACTCGAAATACTACATTTGTAGAATACGGCTGTAAGGCAAAAAAAACACTATTCTACAATCATAGAAAGAAGGAATCTAAGATGAATACTTCATCTGAACGAATTATAATAAGACCGTGGGAGATAGAAGATGCAGAAGATTTGTACCAGTATGCGAAAAATCCCAAAATAGGACCCTCTGCTGGGTGGCCATCTCACAAGAGCGTGGAAGAAAGTAAATATATTATTCAGGAACTTTTGAGTTGTTGGGGATTTTTTGCGATTGTCTTGAAAGAAACAAATAAGGTAATTGGATGTATCAGCATATTGGTTGGGGAAGCAAGTAATTTTGATATCGGGCCAGAAGAAGGAGAACTTACTTTTTGGCTGGGAGAACCATATTGGGGAAAAGGTTATACGAAAGAGGCTATTCTACTATTGATGGATTATGCTTTTTATGAATTAGAACTAGATGGTTTATGGTGCGGTTTTTTTGAAGAAAATAAAAATTCTAGACGATTACAGGAAAAGTGTGGCTTCCTATTTCACCATGAAGAAGAGGTGAAAACTCTGTGGGGAGAAACAAAAAAGGAAATTGTTATGTATATGGATTACGAGCGATATATAGCATTTTATGGGATAGAATAGTTTCACAGAAAAATACATAAGAAGAAATAATGCTTATATTATTTAATATTTAAAGGCAGGAAAATTTTTGTTACAATCGTTCCTGCCTAAAGTATTCATAAAACTATTTTTCTCTTAACGTTACTGCGCGTGCAGCTTTTCTTCGATTTTCGTCATCTTGTGCAGCATAATGTTTTCTTGTTGTATTTACATCCTTATGACCAAGCACATCTGCTACCAAATAAATATCACCGGTTTCTTTATAAAGTGTTGTTCCATAGGTACTTCGGAATTTGTGCGGTGTAATGTGCTTATTGGTAATATAGGAAGTATATTTACTAACTAAATTTTGTACGGCACGCACTGTAATCCGTTTTCTTTGACTGGAGTAGAAGAGTGCATTTTCGTGTCCTTCTACTGGAACGATATGGGAACGTATCGATACAATATAATCTTCTAAAGCTTCTTGTACTTCATCACCAAAGTAGACAAACATCTCATTTCCACCTTTTCTGGTAACTTTGATAGAATTATTTTTAAAGTCAACATCATCTATATCAAGTCCTACACATTCGGAAACTCGAATCCCGGTACCTAAAAAAAGTGTGAATATAGCCAGATCTCTAATCTTATTCTTTTCATGATATATCTGCTGTCTTTTTGTCATCTGTTCGCCACCATTTTCTACAAAATCCAATAAAATAGCAACTTCATCCGGATCTAAACGAATGATTTCTTTTTCATGTAATTTAGGCATATCCACAAAATTAGTAGGATTTGAAGGAATCATTTCACGACGATATAAAAAGTTAAAAAGTCCACGTAATGCAGACATTTTTCTGGCAATACTTTTTTCTGCATTTGTTAATTCATGTCCATCTTTCTCATAAACTTTTAAATAACGTTTGTATTCTTCAATATCTGGCGCAGAGAGCTGATAGATATCCTGCAATTTAATTTCTCTTGGAAGTTTATCTCTATATAATGGATTTTCTTTGATTAAAAATTCAAAAAATAGTAGGATATTATTGGCATAAGCTACTTGTGTATTGATGGATGTATTTTGGTCAATATGTGAAAAATAATCAGTACAAAAGATAGGAAGTTCTTTAAGTAAAGTATTTAGTTGTTTCGCTTTTTTCTTCTTTTGACTTTCATAGTAAGTTTCTGTTTTCATACGACTAAGCCCCTTTTCTTTTGAAAATAATCTTACAATTCAAAAATTCCCTCTGCATATATTATGTAAAAAAAACGACTGCAATGTCAACTGTTTTATAGAAAAACTCTGAATTGTTTTTATCGTTGATTCTAGTTTTTTTATATTATTGTTACAATAAATATGATACCAGGGTTAAAGGTCAAACGTCTGAAATCTTAAAGCAACTTTTGACCTTAACGTTATGTTATAAATAGTAATAAAAAATATTTGTAAATAGGCAATTCACATGTTTTGGCAAGAACTACATATAATGAAGTAATTGAAATGAAAAAGGCTGTATCTAACTATGATTATTTATATTGTAAAAGAAGGGGATAGTGTAGATACCATTGCAAGAGCTTTCGGTGTCTCGGTATGGACAATTATTGAAGTAAATCAATTAACATATCCATATCCATTGGCAATCGGACAATCTTTATTACTCCTTACAACACCGCTGGAAGAGTACCGAACTATATTTGCAAATGGTTTCGCATATCCGTTTATCAATTTGGATATCTTAGATGAAACGCTCCCCTTTCTTTCTGAATTATCTGTATTTTCTTATGGATTTTCTGTGGATGGACAATTGATTCCACCGATTCTTCCTATTGATGATTTGTTGTATCATGCATTTTCCTATCAAACAGTTCCGATTCTTACATTGACTCCTTTTGGTCCTGACGGAACATTTAGTAATCAATTAATTCATCAAATGCTTTCGGATGATTTTAACAGAGATACTTTGATTCAACAAGTATATATGGAAGTAGTAGAAAAGGGATTTGGCGGTGTGAACGTAGATTTTGAATATATCCTTGCAGAAGATAGAGATTTATTCACAGAATTTGTACGACTTTTGACACTTCAGATTGCTCAAATTGATGGTGAAGTTACTGTAGATTTAGCACCCAAAACCTCAGATGAACAACAGGGACTTTTGTATGAAGGGAAAGATTATAAATCGCTTGGTCAAGTGGCAAATCGTGTATTTGTTATGACTTACGAATGGGGCTACACGTATGGTCCACCTATGGCTGTTGCACCTCTTAATAAGGTACGTCAGGTTTTGGACTATGCGGTTAGTGTGATTCCAAAAGAAAAAATCACTATGGGCATTCCTAATTATGGATATGATTGGGCGTTGCCTTTTGTAAGAGGAGAAACAAAAGCAAGAACAATTGGAAATATAGAAGCTGTTCAATTGGCAGTGGCTTATAATGCGACCATACAGTATGATTCTACTGCGCAATCGCCCTACTTCCATTATGTGGTTGAAAATACGACACATGAAGTATGGTTTGAAGATGCCAGAAGTATTTTGGAAAAGTATCGTTTATTACAGTCTTATCCGATTTATGGATTTGGATGCTGGCAAATAATGCGGCTATTCCGTCCTATGTGGCTTTTAACGCAGGCGGACCTTAATACGATAGAAATTATCTAAATGTTTTTAGCCTATCGCATGGTTTATGGAAACTTGCAAATTTATATTTGGCACTATACTTTTTCTTTGTTATAATGGAATAGTATTGCAATTTTGTTCAGAGTGATTCAGAAAAGCAATATTTTTTATGGGTCATTAAATATAATACAAAAACGGAGCAGATCAGTACAAAAAAGCAGTATTGGTAAGTGTTTCAGAAATGAGGTAATTGTGAAAAAGTATTCAAAACACAAAGCAATAGGAATGATTCTATTATTTGTCTGTGTAGTAACAGTAGGCCTGTTTGCAGGATGTGGAAAAACAAAATCAAATGAAGTGGAAAAGCAAACCTTTACAGTAGGTTTTGACGCTGAATTTCCACCCTATGGTTACAAAGACACAGATGGAGAGTATGTAGGATTTGATCTATCTTTGGCAGAAGAGGTTTGTAAAAGAAACAACTGGACATTGGTAAAACAACCGATTGATTGGAATTCTAAGGATATGGAATTAAAAACCGGTTCGATTGACTGTATCTGGAATGGTTGTACCATGACAGGAAGAGAGGATGATTACACTTGGTCCTCTGCATATATAAAGAATTCTCAGGTTATTATTGTAAAAAAAGATTCTTCAATTTCCAAATTAGAGGATTTAAAAGGAAAAATTGTAATTGTACAAACAGCTTCTTCCGCTTTGGCAGCTTTTGAGGGTAAAACTGCTACAAAAGAAAACCAGGCATTAGCGAAGTCTTTTGCACAGTTACAACAGGTATCTGACTATAATAGTGCATTTATGAATTTGGAATCTGGAGTTGCAGATGCGGTATGTATGGATATTGGTGTAGCCCATTATGAAATTGCCTCCAGAGGAAACGCATACAAAATATTGGATCAATATATAGCTTCAGAACAATATGGAATAGGTTTTAAACTTGGAAATACAGAGTTACGCGATAAGGTGGAAACTACCTTACAGGGAATGTTAGCGGATGGTACCTTTGATAAAATTGCGGCAGAATGGGATCTTTCGGATTGTACTTGTCTTGGTGAAAAGGGTGCAGATCAGGTAATGAAAAATGAACAGCCAACAACTTCTCACAAATTTACAATAGAAAAAGTTGTTAGCATAATCAAACAACTTTCTGGTGGAATGGGCGCTACGTTGCTAATATTTGTATTAACTTTATTATTTTCTATGCCACTTGGACTTCTCATTTGTTTTATACGTCGTTCGCATTGTGGCATATTACAATGGCTGGCAAAGATATATATTTCAATTATGAGAGGAACACCACTGATGTTACAACTTTTGGTTGTATTCTTTGGTCCATATTATTTATTTGGCGTATCCCTATCCTATTCTTATCGTTTCTATGCCGTAATAATAGGTTTTTCCCTTAATTATGCAGCGTATTTTGCAGAGATTTATCGTTCTGGAATAGAGAGTATTCCAGTAGGGCAGTACGAAGCGGCAGAGGTATTAGGATACAGTAAGTTACAGACGTTTTGGAAGATTATTTTCCCTCAAATGGTAAAAAGGGTTATGCCACCAGTTACAAATGAAATTATTACTTTGGTAAAGGACACTTCTTTGGCATTTGCTTTAGCATATACAGAAATGTTTACTTTGGCAAAGCAAGTTGCAGCAGCAGAGGCAAACATTATGCCATTACTAATTGCGGGTATCTTTTATTATATCTTCAACTTTTTAGTTGCTTGGGGAATGGAACAAATTGAGAAAAAAATGCAGTATTACAGATAGGAGAGTAAGGCTATGAAATATCTAGAAATGAAACATGTCAAAAAGAGTTTTGGGGATCTTTCTGTGCTAAAAGACATCTCTATTTCTGTAGAGGAGGGCGAAGTAGTTGCGATTATCGGTCCTTCTGGCTCAGGAAAATCAACATTACTTCGTTGTGCAACTTTATTAGAAAAGATGGATGAGGGAACGCTCTCTTTCTGTGAAAAAGCGGCAACCTGTAATAAAACAGGAAAAACGATATATGTAGAGGCAAAGGAATTACATGAATTAAAAAATTTATTTGGATTAGTATTTCAAAATTTTAATTTATTTCCACACTATTCTGTTTTGAAAAACGTGACAGATGCACCTATTCACGTTCAGAAACGCGAAAAGGATGAAGTAATAAAGGAAGCGACCATGTTATTAAAAAAAGTGGGATTAGACCAAAAGGCAGACAATTACCCTTGCCATCTATCAGGGGGACAGCAGCAACGAGTTGCAATTGCCAGAGCATTAGCCATGAATCCTAAAATTTTATTCTTTGATGAACCAACCTCTGCACTAGACCCTGAAATTACGGCAGATATATTAAAAGTATTGAGGGAGTTGGCGGAAGAAAAAATGACTATGGTGATCGTTACTCATGAGATTGATTTTGCCAGAAAAGTAGCAGACAGAGTTATTTTTATGGATGGTGGTATTGTTATCGAAGAAGGAAAACCGGAAGATGTAATTGATAACCCAGCTAATGAGCGTACAAAGGAATTTTTACAACGATTAGCATAAAAAATAGAATACTGCTTTCCTTAATGGGAATACTATTTACAATTGTTGCCATGGCAACAGAAATAGATAGTTAAATATATTATGATAATATTTGTATAGGAAGGAAGGGATGCTAATGAACGAAACAGCAGGACGTATCATTCATATTGCACAAGAGAATGAACCAATTCTAGGCTGTACTGTTTCAAAACAATTATATCGACAACATGATTACAGTATGTTTTTCTTTTCCATGGCTGGTGGAACTGAAATCAGTGCAGAAAGTTACCAATATCCCAAAATAGTTATTATGTATGAGGGAGAAATGGAAATATTTGATACAAGTAAACATTCTTGGAACGTAAAAACAGGGGAGTGTTTTGTATTACCGCAAAATATTCCAATCGGAACAAGAACTCAAAATGGATGTGTGTATGTGGAAATTAATTTTCGAAAGGAGACAATTATGAACGAAATTTTAAAAGCAGGAGATGTATTTAAGTTAGGTGAGTTATTACCATATCAAGATGGAAAAATTATTAACATGGATTTAGTGAATGAAGACAAGATAAAATTTGTTTTGATGAGTTTTGATGAAGGGACTGGATTATCCGAACATGCTGCACCGGGTGAAGCACTTGTATTTGCATTAGATGGTGAAGCAACGATTGGTTATGAAGGAAAAGAATATACTCTTCATGCAGGAGAAACTTTCAAATTTGATAAAATGGGCAAACATTCTGTAACAGCTGTCAAAAAATTTAAAATGGCACTTATGCTTATATTAGATTAATAAAAAAGAGGTAAAAAATGGACATTACTATATTGCAGGAGAAACTTACCGGGGCGTTAATTGGACTTGCAAAAGCTTGTGAAAACAATCCCAAAACAGAACATACAGATTGTATTTTAATAAAAGGATTGTATACCACAATCACAAATGCAAATACTTCGGAAGAAATAGTAAAAGAAATGATTGCACTTGTGCAGGAAGAAAAGAATAAAATTGTTCCTAATTGTAGCTGTTGTGACTCTCCATGCGGAAACACATCTGACTATGATGTGAAACAGATATGGAATGCCAGGGAAGATATTTGTTCCTTAAAATCACTTATTCTTTTTAGCATTCGCAATATGGCTGCCTATGTATACCAGGCATTGGAAGCAGGATACCAGGAGGATGTAGTGAATGCATTTTTCTATAAAGCGTTAGCAATCATCAGTTATGATTTAGAAGCAGAAGATTTGCGGTCTGTTATAGTAGAAATCGGACAAGTTAATGTAAAATGCATGGAAATGCTGAAAAAAGCAAATATAACAGTTTATACTACATCATTTCCAGTATTTTTGCTTTCTGAATAAAAGAAGTATTAAGAAAATGAAAGTTTGGAAATAAGTAAAAAAATGAGGGAAAATGAATGAAAAAGAAAAAAAGAATTACAATTATACTATTATGTGCACTTTGTTTATCTTTAGCAGCCTGTGATAAGAGTACATCTAAAAACAAAGTGGAAACGACAAACGAAGCTACAATAAAAAAGCTGAAATTGACAAAATGGGATAAGTATCCATTGCCGGAAAATTTAATGCTTAGAAATATTAAAAAGGTTTCAGCTACAGGAGATTATTATATACTGGGGTTTGACGAAAATTATATGTCTTCTGTATATCTCTTTAAAAATGACACGAAAGATAAGGAGCAGATTACTCTTACATTTGAAGATGAAGACTATTATATCTATAATTTTTGTCCAGATGCTAATGGTAAATTTGTTTACTTTTCTGGTATTCCCTTATCTAAATGCAATTCAGAAGGTAATATAAAAGAGCTGAAAATTTATCGAGCAACTATAAAAAAAGATAAAATAACAAATGTCACTCTTTTACAAGGTGTAAATAATGAAAATTTTCAAATATTAGGTGATGTAGTTTCGGATGAAATCCTTTTATATGAAGCTTTTTCGCAATCAGATGCCTCTGATATTGCAATGGTTCAGGCGGTTCCAGATGGTGAAAAATATAAATTAGAAAAGCTGACAACTACGGTTTCTCCTAAAGTACATGCAATCTCTTATGCACAATCAGGTGCATTGAATGGAAATCGCTGTAAGATAATGTCAACTACTACAGAGGAAGGTATTATAGATAGTATGTTTTTAGGTGATTTTTCAAATCATAACCTAAAAAAGGAAAAAGATCTAATTCTTCCTGAAGAGATACAAGATAAAATTACAGGGTATTCTTTGTCAACCGATGGCTCAGAAATCTTTTTTATTTGCGTAGATAAAGAGACAAAAAAAACAGAAGTGTATGTTACAGATTTAGAGACTTTTGTGAATAACGCAGCAAATGTAGCCACATATGAAAAATGTAGCTATGATACATATGATACAAGCAATTTTCCTATGAAACTTCGTGCAAAGAAAAACGAAGAGAAGAAGCAGGGCGTATATTATGAAATATTTGTTCGCTCTTTTTGTGATTCAGATGGCGATGGCATTTGGCTTATGCCAATTAACTCTTCTCCATCTTATCATGGTTATGATGTAACGGACTACTATAGTCTTAATAAAGATTATGGAACAGAAGAAGACTTTCAGCATCTTCTTACAGAAGCCCACAAACGCAATATGAAAGTTATTATGGATTTTGTAATTAATCATACAAGTGATAGTCATCCTTGGTTTAAAGATGCAATTTCTTCAGAAAAAAGTAAATATCGTAATTATTACCGTTGGGTCAAAAAGAATGATACCATTGATTTTTCTGCCAGCGATATATCAGATATGGGAACAAAAGTGTGGCACAAAAACGGAGAAGATTACTATTACGGAATCTTTGATAGCAGTATGCCTGATTTGAATTATAATAACAAGGCAGTACGCAAAGAAATAAAAAACGCTGCAAAACATTGGCTCGAACTTGGTGTAGATGGATTTCGATTGGATGCGGCAATTCATATATATGGAGATTATGAATTTAAACAAATGAAGGATACAACAGAGGCGAATTTACAATGGTGGAATGAATTTGCACTTGCCTGTGAGGAAGTAAATCCAGATGTGTATCTAGTGGGAGAAGCATGGAAGGAAGAGGATACACTTGCTACATATACACAACCGTTTGATACTAAATTTAATTTTACATTCGAACAGGATATGATAGAAGCAGTAAAAAAGGAAACTTCTGTTGCCACATCATCAGGAAAAGATCTAGCTCAAAATCTTTCAGACATACTTAATACATATAAGCAGGAGAGTAAAGGAAATTATATTGATGGTATGTTCGGAAGTAACCATGATCAAGATAGAATTGTTTCCCAAGTTGGAAACATCCAAAAGGCTAAATTAATTGCTAATATTTATCTTACACTTCCAGGAAATCCATTTATCTATTATGGTGAAGAGATTGGTATGCTGGGAGAAGGAGACGATAAAAATAAGCGGGAACCGTTTAAGTGGAGTAAAAATGGGACTGATGGTGATACTAGCTGGGATACGGCAGAATACAATAAAAACACTCGTTCACTTTTAGAACAGATGACACAGAAGAACAGCATGTATAGACATTATAAAGACTTAATCGCATTCCGAAAACAGCATTCTGCATTGTCCAATGGTAAATATAAACCATATGATGCAAAGAATAAAACAATTTTAGCATACGAACGAAATTCCGAAAAGGAACACATTCTTATGATACACAATCTTTCTGGAAAGGATAGTAAGATAACTATTCCAGAAAATGCAACAAACAAGATTTTATATGGAAACGGAACAATTAAGAACAATCAACTTGTTTTGAAGGCATATGAAAGCATTGCGCTAGAAATAAAATGAGGTTGATGTGAAAAATGCATGAAAGCTTGTTTTGATAAAAAGGTGTTCGATATAAATACAAGGGCACCTATCTATAAAATAAAATAGCGTAGCAGTCAATAAAACTGCTACGCTTAAAAACTTTTATGAGTCACTCCCATGCCATACATAATAAAAGCAGGAGAGTGACTCTTCTTTTTGGTTGTATAAGAACAATCAATATTATAAAGCAAAACACGTTATTTCTATTTCATTTAGTACTTTAAAGTCTTGGTAAACATTTTAGTACCATCATCCGTTATTTTCTCATAGGAATATTTTACTTTATGATTAGTTAAAGAATCTACATGGACATAATACTTTATTGATTTTGGAAATGTTGCTAATGTTGTTTTCTTTGTGCTACCCAATTTGCTAGATGCAACAACAAAACCATTTGTTTTTTTATTTAATGAAACATAGAACACTTTATTTCCATAAATTTTAGGAGAGTAGCCTTCCCCAAGTTCCTGTTTCTTTTTAGTCTTTGCATTGTAAACACAAAGCACTGATGGACTGACATCTGGAGACTCGTAAGAAACACCAACCATATATTTTCCTTTATAAGAATAAATTTTTAGATCTTTCTTCTCTAATTTTAATTTTCCTTTACCGTAATTACCAGAAACATAAGTTTTGTATCCATCAGTCTCAGAACCAGTAGTAAAATAAAGCTTTTTCTTATAGATTGCTGAAATTCTTACATCTTTTGCATATGTATTGATTTTCTTGCTATTGTTACCTGACAAATCACATTTGTATAAAACAGTTTTTTCTGCTTTAGATTCTACATAATATGCTGTCTTACCTGATGTAATGCAAGAGCCTTCTTTTTTCAAGGTGCTTACATCTACAGTTTTTGCCTGAGAAATGAATACATTACCATTTCCTCCAACGGATCCAACGACCATCAAGGCCGCCATCAATAAAGTTACAATTTTTTTCATTGTTTCTACTCCCTTTCTTTTGCTTTTTAGTAACATTTACTATTATATATTATGTAAAACGAAATGTAAAGGGAGCTATCATCAGAAGTAGTAGTTAAAGCGGTATTCTGGAGCTAGAGGATACTATGACAAGATATAAAAGCCAATCCGAATCTATTCGTGAAATCTCAGTTTTGCGAATAGATGGAGTAATAAACGACTCAAGGTAGATAACCAAAAAAATTTTCAAGAATAAATGTTGATTCAAGCAAAACTTTGATAAAGTAGTCGCTTTTTAAGCAAACCAAACTATCCTGGCATCATACCCGTTTAAACCAGATAGATGTATGCCATTGTAAATCTCTCTTTCATTTTGTGTATATAAGGAGTTTGGGGGTACAATCCATGTGTTAAACAAAATGCCGGTAATATTTTGAAACAATACACCGGCACTTATTAAAACAATTTTAGTCACTTATTATTTTATTTGCCAGCGGCAACAAAGTATCATAGTCGTATCTAATTGTTTTCAGTTGCTTTTTTGCGTCTTGTATTGTCCAATGTTCGATTCCCTCCTCTTTAGCCCATTTGAATGGACATCCTTTTTTTACCCATTTGAGCCTTATAAAACGCCATACTATATCACAAGCAACGTTCTTTTCATCTTTTACATCATCCAATTCAGGTGCCATAATATGCAACTTTTCTCTGTCATTACCACAATATTTTTCTAAAATTTCTTCCTTTTCTAGACAATCATCAAAATCATATTCACTGTCACAGCAAGGGCATATATCACCGCCTGAATAGATTTCTTTAAAATTCCAACCACAAATATAACATAATGTCATATCGATATTCTATCATCCTTTCACATATCTAGATTTTCTGTTCTTTTACGACCTTTTCTAATAATTCCAATTCTGAAGCGGATAAATCCTGAACTCGGATGTATTCAGCTATAAAATTTTCCATAGAACCATCATAAAACTTACACAATAAATCCTGCGTTTCGGATTGCTGCATCATGCGTTTGGTGATAACTGGGCGACATATGAACCCGGGGTCTTCACGAACGATTGCACCTTTTTCAATTAATCGCTTTATAACTGTGTAAGTAGTATTTTTTTGCCAGCCTACGTACTCATTAATTATTTTAGCAATATCCTTAGCTGCCAGTGCTTGATTAGACCATAAAAGTTCCATAATATTTAATTCACCATCATGTAGCTTTATTTCTTGCATGTAAGTCCCATCCTCCTTAGTCTTTATTAAATGAGTAATTGTTTTTTCTTGTTGTAATATAAGAAACCTCTTTTTCTAAGGTATTTACGTTTATTGTTTTTTGATTGAAAAATGACCATGTAACCATCTTCCAACAGAAAATATAGGAAACGATTATATTATAAACTTCGTAGTAGTTTTTCAAAATACTCTGGTAAGGGAGCTTCAAATTCCATATATTGCTTTGTTGTTGGATGAATAAATCCCAATATACGCGCATGTAATGTTTGCCCTTGTAAACGTATTGGAGATTTTGCAGGTCCATATACATCATCACCCAATAAAGGATGATTAATACTCGTCATATGCACGCGTATTTGATGGGTACGACCAGTTTCCAGTTCGCATTCAATATGTGAATAATTCCCTTTTAAATTTTGTAGTACCCGATAATGTGTAACTGCATTTTTCCCATTTTTGTAATTAATTGCCATTTTTTTTCGGTCAATAGGATGTCTGCCAATAGGCGCATCCACAGTTCCCTGCTCCTGCTGAAATCGATTATATACGATTGCTTCATATTTTCTAGTAATACTATGTTCTTTTAGCTGCTCAGCAATGAAACGATGGGCAATATCATTTTTACAGGCAACAATAGCCCCAGTTGTATTCATATCAATTCGATGAACAATACCAGGACGCATAATACCATTAATTCCTGATAACTGTCCATCGCAATGATATAATAATCCGTTTACTATCGTACCACTGTAATGACCTGCAGCTGGGTGAACAACAACACCTTTTGCTTTGTTGATTACAATAATATCCTCATCCTCATACAATATGTCTAAATTCATTTTTTCGGGTTGAATATCTAATTTCACAGGTTCTGGAACATGAATTGTAATTTCATCTGTAGCTTCTAACTTATAATTTGCTTTTATTACTTTTTGATTTACAAAAACTTTTCCGTCTTTTATCATTTTTTGTATATAGGAGCGACTCATATCAGGTTGTAGTATAGCTAAAGCCTTATCGATTCTCTGTCCGTCCATTCCTGTTGCCGATAAATTAATTATCTCACCCATTTGAACTTCCTCCTGTTTCTTTTGTAAATGCAATTAATAAAAACAATGCAATTGCAGAAATCGTCACATAACAGTCGGCCACATTAAAAATTGGAAAATCAATCAGCTTAAAGTATATGAAGTCAATAACATAGTGATTTACTAGACGGTCAATGCAATTTCCTAAGGCACCTGCACACATGAAAATAATACACCAGGAAATCCACTTGTATTCTGGTTTCTTTACGATTTTAAAATAGACATATAATAATACAACCGAAACAACCAGAGATACAATGCCTAAAAAAATCGTTTTACCACTGAATATTCCAAATGCGGCACCAGTATTCCCACCTTCTAAATAGTGAAATTCCAGAACGCCCTTTATTAATTCCACCGCATCTTTTCCTTCCAGTACTGCTTTGGCAATATACTTGGTGCATTGATCTAAGCATACAAGAAGCACCATTGTAATAATTCCAATCCATTTTTTCATTTTAATCTCCAATCTGCTCTAGTTTTCTTCTACTACATAACGGAATCCTTCCAGCATTTCTTCTTTTGTTACGCTGGAGTCTATAACAGCATGTCCGATACCATCTAACAGAATAAATTTAATTTTTCCTGCCTCCATCTTTTTGTCATTTTGTGTAATGCTAATCAATGCTTCTTCATCTAATTTCTTTACACTAACAGGAAGCTGGAACTTTATAAGTGTTTCGCGTATTCTGTTTAATTCCTGCTCAGAAAGCATACCTCTTTTATATGACATATATGCGGCAGCTACCATACCAATTGAAACGCATTCCCCATGAAGCAACTGAAAATCCATCATTTTTTCTATTGCATGTCCCAAGGTATGTCCAAAGTTTAAAGTAGCACGAATCCCTTTTTCTTTAGGGTCCTCTTCCACTACTACGCGCTTATTGTCGCAACTTCTATAAATCATATACTCTAATTCATCGCTTTCCTTATTTAAAAGCGCATCTACATGTTCGCAAAGCCACTGATCAAATTCTTTATCCTGGATATAGCCATATTTTGTAATTTCACCAAAACCACTATAAAAAATACGAGGAGTTAATGTTTTTAACGTTGCAGTATTAATGTATACAGCTTTTGGCTGCTTAAAAGCGCCTACCATATTTTTGTATGCAGCAAAATCTACACCTGTTTTGCCTCCAATACTACTATCTACCATTGACAATAATGTAGTTGGCATCTGAATGAATGAAATACCACGTAAATAGGTTGCGGCTACATAACCAGTCAAATCACCTACAACGCCTCCACCTAAAGCAATTAGAAAATCATTTCTGTCAAATTTAGACTGTATTAAATACTCATACAATCGATTTATAGAATCAAGATTTTTATATTCTTCACCTGGCTTTAATGTAAAAGTTTCTACCATAATGGAATAGTCTTTTGCAATTTCTACCACATCTTCCATATAATATTTGCTGATGGATGTGTCAGAAACAATACAAATACGATGTCCAGATGTCTTTAATTCTCTTAATACACTGTCAAATGCTTTATAATCCTTTTCAATATAAATATTGTAAATAGGTGTTCCATTTTCTTTTACGGTTAATGTTTTGCTCATACGAACCTCTCCTTCTTTTTATGTTAATTATTATTATGCTAATCTAAGGGGGATAAAAATTACCCATGGTATCTTTTACAACCCCAACATCATTATATAAATATCTGTGTCATTTATCAAGCAAAAGAACCTATCCACAGCTTTAGACGGTTAGGTTCATGCACTTTCAAGTAACAAAGAAAAAACCTCTATATCATCAAACAAAAAGATTGATATAGAGGTAAAATGTTCATTCTACAATTCAGATTCAAAATCTTTAAAACTCTTAAATTTGCTGGAATGTTCCGCATTGTTTTGTGTACTGTTATGATCCAATTCATAATCAATAGAATTTGTCTCATTTTCTTTCGCATATGAGTGCAATGCAGATAATTGATCTGGCGCAAATTGATTAAAATAATCTGTATTGATATCATGAGGGAAATTTGTGCTGTTATCTGCAACAGATGCATCATGAGCTATTTCATTCTTATCATTCTTTCTTCTGGTAAAATATTTTTCTTCCTCAGAGGCACTTGGTAAAGGTACCTGGCTGTTTTCTACATCATCCATACGTTTTATATCAGACAATGTCAAATCTGGTTTATCTATTTTGTCATAATCTGAATAAAAGTTTGAATCTGCTACAGGTGTTTCTGTAGCTTCTTCTGATAACGTATTATCCTCTGTATTGTTTTGCTCTATTTCTCCAGAAGTAGTATGACTAAATTCATTGTATTCGGCTTTCGATTGTCGATTTCGCATTCTTTCCGCCTGTAGCTCTTCTTCTCTTTGTAGACGCTCCATTTGTAAACGTTCAATTCGTTTTATTGCAGCCTGCATATCTGCGCTATCTTCTTTTTCTTCATCGGCTGTTTGATTATTCACAGCTGATGAAGATTCAAACGCTTTAAAGTATACATCTGGATTTTTTTCTTCTGAAATTTCAGTATTAAAAATATCCTGTTTTCCTGAATTTACATTTTGTAAATCTGCTACAGGTGTTTCTTTCATATCTTCTGTCTTTTCAGAATTCCGTGGCAAATCTTCGCCATCTTGATCTAGTTGATCAAAAGACATAGCACCATATGGAAAATCATTCTTAGACCAATTATCATCTTCTGCGTTTGCATCAGTTTCTTCTGCTTCAAAAGAATTTATAGGATCATCATTCTCATTGCCCATTGGTGTTACTTCACGAAATTCATGTACTTCAACAACTTGACCTCGACCATCTACATAGACTTTCTTTTCTGGTTCACTTTCTTCTGATGGTTCAGATACAGTTTCGACTGGATGTACGACTGAATTAGGAATATCTTCTTTTGTATCTTCTGTTGTTGTAGATGCATCTTCTGTCAAACTTTGAATTGTTTTTAATATAGGTGCTTCTAAGTTATATGCCTCACTTTCCAAAACATTCATCTGAGCCATTGCAAGCTGCTTATATTGCGTTTTGTATTGTTCATACTGCTGTATCAATGTCATAATTTGTGAATGTACTTTTCTAAGTTCTTCATTTCCTTCAGCAATAGCCATATCTGCCTGTCTCTTTGCATCACGAATTAAACTATCCGCTTTTAAAGCGGCTTCCTTTTCTCTTGCAGTTGCCTGTATTTCAGCTTCCTTTTTTAAATTCTCTGCTTTTGCCATAGCTTCCTTTTCCATCGCAACTGCTTTTACTTCCGCCGCATGTACTGTTTCGGAGGTGGTACGTTCTGCTAAAACTAATGCTTTTTGTAAAGACTTTTCCATATTTTTGTAATATTGTACCCCTTCGCTTAGAACTGAAAGTTTATCTTTTAATTCTAAGTTTTCTTTCCATAAGGCATCATAATTACTTCGTATAGTTTCTAAATATTCTTTTGTTTCTTTCTTTTTATATCCGCCAAATCCCGATTTTATTTTGTCAACCGAAATTTCGTCTGCGTTTAACATTATAATTTCCCCCTATGTATATATTTTGAGTAGAATTTTTATTTTTCCCTTTTTAGTTTTATCTAAATTTGTTACATACATAAATTTTCCAAAGCCTCGGACAGAAACTAAATCGCCATCTTTCAGATGATAGCTGTTGTTTTCGACCAAGCATCCATTTATATATATTTTGCCACCTGAAATTAGCTTTAACAGTTGTGTACGTGAAGAATGAAATGCAATAGCTAATACTGCATCTAAACGTATAGAATTAACAGTCCCAACTACTTCTTTGAATTTTTGTTCAAATTGAAACTCTTCTTTTATAATTTCACAGCAGACTTTTGTATGTTTTACTTTTTCAAGTGAATTAACAAAAAAATCTGCCATATTCTCTTCTATAATTACATAGGCAATTTTTTCATTCAATAGAATATCACCTATTTTGCATCTATCTACACCAAGATTTAAAATAGCACCAAGAAAATCTCGATGAGTAAGCTGCTCCGCATATTTCAAATTTTGCGGTCGTATTTTAAGTATATTTATCGGAAACTGTTCAACAGTCGGAAGGTCATTTGAAAAACAAATCATTTTCCGCTCTGCTAAATCTATACCACCCCAACTTTTATAGTTTATATTGGGTAATTCAGACTGAATCTGATTAAAAATCGTCTGCTCTTTTAAATTTAAAAAGTCCGTATAAACGGAATAGCCTTTATAATAACTTGTATTTGCCAGCTCTATAAGTCTTTTTTTGCATAATTGTATTTCTTTTTCTTCCTGCATTAATTAGATAATCCTCTCATAGAAAGGTTATAATCATATTTTTTAAATAAAATATAATTAACAACACAATAATATATGAAAAATCAATTTTACTTTGTAAAACAGACTTTTTTAAAAGTTTTCTTATTGGAATAAAAAAGGGACCTACATACTCTATAAATGTTCTGCGAAGCCAGCAATCCGGCAACAACCAAATACTGATAATGTAAAGTAAAATCAGCCATTCCAGAAACATCAATATTGCGTAAGCCCCTTTAACTAAAATAGCAAAAAGCATTCAATTATAATTCCTTGTTAAGTGTTACAGAACTATTCTTTTCACTAGGTAATAATTCCAGATAATCTCCTGAAATATCTACACTATTTGGTGCAAGAATAAAAATGTAACGTGAAATGCGGTGTATCTTTCCATCAATAGAAAACAGGCATCCGGAAACAAAATCGATAATGCGTTGTGCATTGTCTTCATCAAAACCTTCTAAATTTAATACACAAGCACGACCGCCTAATAATTCATTACAAATTTGCTGTGAGTCAGCAAAGGAAGATGGTCTAACTACACAGACTTCTAATCCCTTTGTCAATGTACGCATAGGTACAACTTTCGATGAACTACGTTCTGTACGCGCTGCACGTTCACGTCGCATTGTATTTTCTTGTTCTTCCTCTTCTGCTTCCTGAAAACGATTTCTTCTATTTGCTTTTGGCTCTGTAGCTTCTGAACGGCGTGATGATCTGACAACAGGTTCCTCTTTTACAGAATCCATTTCATCATAATCATCGTAATCATCCTCATCGTTTACACGAATATAATCTAAAATATTATTTAATAATCCTGCCATTGTCATCAATCTCCTATCTTTTTATTCTATATACTATAATTCCTAGCCCCAAAAATTCCAGTCCCCACTCTTACCATAGTTGCACCTTCTTCAATTGCTACTTGGTAATCTCCAGTCATACCCATTGATAATATTTCCATATCTATATTATCATTATCGGCATTTTCCTGGCGCATGTCAATAAAAAGTTTATTCATTGCCCTAAAATATCCCCTGTTTTCTTCTGCATCCTCAACATAGGGTGCAATTGTCATCAACCCCTTAACATGAACATTCGTTAATTCCTTAATTTCCTCTAAAAGTTCTTTTACCTGATCTTTCGATACACCAAATTTACTTTCCTCACCAGCAATATTTACCTCGATTAAAATGTTACAGACAACATTCTTTTTCTTCGCTTCACTATCAATTTGCTGTGCCAGACGTAAAGAATCTACCGAATGAATTAAACAGGCTTTGTCTACTATATATTTTACCTTATTTCTTTGTAAATGTCCAATCAAATGCCAATTTAATTTGTTAGAAATTTTTTCTATCTTATCACACATTTCCTGCACTTTATTTTCACCAAAATCTTTGATTCCATAATCAATTGCTTCTTCAATCATGGAGACAGGCTTTGTTTTACTTACAGCTATTAAAGTAACTTCCTTTGGATTGCGGCCAGCCCGTTGGCATGCAGCGTTAATATTTTCTTCTACTTGTTTTAAATTTTCTTTTATCATAATTATCCCTCACAATACGTTTTTGTCACTTATTTATTCGCTTTTGTAATTATTGATTAAATCATCTTCCGTAACCGTAGAAGCATCTACAATAATATGATCATAATTTGACAATCCATTTTCCGTATCAGGTTTTACAATGCTGTATTCTTCGTTCTTATAAAGAATATCAACTGGTTTGAATACACAATAGCCATAGTTGACATTGTATACACCCTTTAACTTTTGTATTGCACTAATCTGATACCTCTCTTGATTATCTTGGTTACGAATCCATTCTCCCTGCGAAAATAAATCCTTGCTCACATATACCATACCATCTGAATCTTCATAACAGTCAGAGGTTTCTACAAAGGAATAAGACAAGTCACCTGATTTATCATAGACTTCTTTTATCAATCCTTTTTTATTACTATCTCCGCCTTCTGTAAAATATTCTTTTGGTACTTGGTAGTATTCCTTTTCCAAAATGGAAGAAGTCGGTATTTTCAATCCCTGCACATTGTCATAAACTACATCAACACTCAAAAAACGGTCATTTAAAAAGTGTACGATATAGTCACTCATAGACAGGATAGCAAAGTAATCTTTTTCTTTTGTATATAGCTTATAAGGAACTGTTGCTGCAAGATTGTCCCTTGTTGTCTTAATCTTAACATAAGATGTTTCTATATCCTTTTTTAAATTATCATTTTGTCGTTCTTCTAATTTATCGTATAGTTCCTTTGAAATATGAAGAACAATTTTCCAATCTTCACTTGTTATTATTTTGTAAGCAGGTGCATTTTTTTTCACCTGTTCGGACGAGCGAATTTGGGTCTTTTCATATTTAGAAAGATCAAAATCTTTTCCAGTAACATCATCGGCTGTTTTATCTTCATAACCATCCATCGTGTAACAGATAACACCACTTTGTGCAGTCGAAACAGTTTCATAGGAATCTGTTAATTTATTTTCCTTTAATATTTTTTCTACATTTTCAGACATACCAGAAGAAGATAACTCTAATACTGTATTATTTACCCCATATACAAAATCAGAAACAGAATTATATCTGCTACTGTCATATGTTTTTCTAAAATCACTGATAGTATCCCATAGCAAATTTCTTTCCGATTTGCTTAAAGATACTGTCTCATTGGCATTTTTTAATAAGTTATATATTTCTCCTGAGGAATCGATTGTGTAGACTACTTTATTTTTTGCCACTTTTGTTCCATCCATATAATAGTAATTCAAATATCCCTCTTTTGGTGTATTCACAATTTTTTCTTCACGTAAAATCAAACCAGTACAATTATACTCGTTTGAAATTTCCTTTTCTGTTACCTCATATACAGAAATTTTTGGCTTTTTCCAATATATAACGCATGTTACCACAATATAGACAAGAATAAATAGAAATGCAATTCCTCCTATATTTAGTCGTGGAACTCTGCGAAATCTGGTCACCTTTTTGTTCCTTCGTTTTGCCAAAATTTTAACCTCCCTAATTTGGTCAAATTTTGTTGTATAAATTGACATTTGTCTGTTTTCATCAATATGAACAAAATTATTCCTAAAATCAAATAAAGATAACTGTTTCAGCCTGCTATTCCTACTATTAAATTGCTATGTAATCTACAATTTAGGATTCGCATCTGCTTTTCAACAGGTATCAAAAGTAAAAAAATATACTTTTTCACGGGTATTATTATACTATCCTTAATTTCATTGTGCAAGATTTTTGTGAATAAACCATGTGAAAAAGAACATACTAGGGATAGAAACAAAAATTATACTTAGTTTAGGAGGTTTGTATATGAAGGTCTTAGATTATCTTATTTTAATCTTGGTTGTGGTTGGAGCTTTGAATTGGGGATTGATCGGATTTTTCCGTTTTGATTTGATTCGCGTATTATTCGGAAATATGACGGGATTATCAAGAGTCATTTACGCTCTTGTTGGCATAGCTGGTATCTATGCATTAAGCTATTTTGGTCGCATTCGTAATACTTTAGACTAAAATATTCACTACTAAAATATCTAATACAATGCAAAAAGCTTTATATTAAAAAAATAGAGGATATTTATCCTCTATTTTTTCTGTTTACTTAGCGAACAACATCTCGCCAATCCAAATCGCCTCTATCTAATGCTTTTACCAACAACTCTGCTGTCGCAACATTTGTAGCTAATGGTATATTGTGAACATCGCAAAGACGAACAACATTGTTCACATCTGGTTCATGGGATTTTGGTGTAAGGGGATCTCTCAAAAAAATTACTAAATCAATTTGATTATGTTCAATTTGCGCACCTAATTGCTGCTCACCACCTAAATGACCGGCTAAATATTTGTGAACATTCATATTAGTTGCTTCTTCAATCAATCTACCTGTAGTACCTGTTGCAAAAATCTCATTTTTACACAGTATCCCTCGATACGCAATACAAAAATTCTGCATTAACTTTTTTTTCGTATCGTGTGCAATCATTCCAATATTCATTTTGCACCCCCTAATCATTTCTCTATGGTAAGAATATATCACATTTCAATAAAGAAATCAATTTATTTTTTGTTTTTTGATAAAATATTCACAAATATTTACAAATATTACAAAAAACTAATACCACTTCTGTCACCAGTTCCCGATTGCATTCCTATATTTAATATAATACCGATTGCAATAGAACAACTAATCATCGAGCTGATACCATTACTTAAAAATGGCAATGGCAATCCTGTATTTGGCAAAATCATAGTTGCAACACCTATATTCGCAAATACCTGAAACATAAACATAGCTGAAATACCTACAGCAATTAAATATCCTAATGTTTCATTACATCTGATTGCTGTACGAATACACATAAATATAATGATGCATAATAATGCCACAATTAAGCAACATCCAATAAATCCAACTTCTTCACCAATTACCGTAAAAATAAAATCACTTTCACATACATCAACCCAGCTATAATTTCTTCCTGTGCTGGCTGATTCTGATAATAACTTTCCTGTAAGCTGACCGGAAGCAATGGATTGTATAGAATGTAACTGCTGATACATCAGCGAATTACTATACTTTTCAGGATTCATAAAACCGATAATTCGTTCTACCTGATACCAATGTTTCTCAGGAATAATTTTTTCAGCAATAGGCTGCTGTAAAAACCATAATGCTCCAATCACTGTAGGTATGGTTACTGCCAGTATCGGAATTACAATCTTGTATGTCAATCCAGCCGCAAAAACCATCATGGCGAATACAAAAAAGATAACAAGACTTGAGGACAAATCCGACTGAATTAAAATAAAAAAGGTTGGAATAAACATAATCATAAAACCTATTAAAAATGTCTTTACCGAATCCATCTGCTCTCGCATCTTCATAAAATATACTGCCAATGCCATAATGACAACAAGCTTACATATTTCGGATGGCTGTAAATTTACACCAGGAAGTTTTAGCCATCGATAGGAACCTGTTTTTTGATCTGTACCTAGAGGAGACAATTTTGTTGCGGCAACCATTAATGTTGCTATTATATAATATATGACTACGAAATCGCATATACGCCTATAGTCAATCAAAGAAACTACAATCGCAATTAAAAGCGAAATAATCATAGAAATAATCTGTCTCCTAAAGTAGCCTCCTGCTTTGTCTTCACCCATAGTTGCTGAAATTGCAAAGCTAACAAAATAAGCGCTGCAAATACATAATATAACCATCACAACTAATACAGTGAAATTATATCTTCTCCAATCATATTGCTTAAAATTAAACATAAAAAATCATCCTTATTTTATTCCGATTTTTTATTTCCACGCATATCTCTGATAGGAATATTGGCAAATAAAGCTGGAACAGGTATATCACTTCCCTCTACATCTGTCTGTGAAATCTTAATATCAAGACCTTCCATATCAACTTCCATATACTTGGAAATTACATTAATAATATCGTTTTTCATTTGTTCCATTAACTCTGGTGAACAATTTGCACGATCAGAAACTAATACTAATTTTAGTCTGTCTTTCGCAACACTGCCAGAGGATTTTTTTCTAAAAAAATCAGCAAATCCCATATCTGTTCCTCCTTAGTTCTTTTTGAAAAAACTTCCTATTTTAGAAAAGATACCCTGCTTGCTATTTAAATCCAACAAAGGAACTTCTTCTCCTAATAATCTGCGGCAAATATTTAAATATGCCTGTCCAGCTAAAGCATCTGTGCCAACTAAAGGTTCTCCATTATTGGTTGCTACAATAATCTGCTCATCATCTGGAACTACACCAATTAAATCTACGCCAAGTATTTCAACCACATCATCACTAGACATCATATTATTATCTTTTACCATTTGGTTTCTTAAACGGTTGACGATCAAATGTGTTTGCTTCATCTCATTTGCTTCTAATAATCCAATGATACGGTCTGCATCACGAACTGCGGATACCTCTGGAGTAGTAACTACCAATGCACTGTCTGCACCTGCAATTGCATTTTGGAATCCCTGCTCAATTCCGGCTGGACAGTCCATAAGTATGTAATCAAATTCTTCTTTTAGCTGTTCAGCTAATTTCTTCATTTGTTCAGGACTAACTGCAGACTTATCTTTTGTCTGTGCAGAAGGAAGTAAGTATAAGTTTTCATGGCGTTTATCTTTAATTAAGGCTTGCTTAATACGACAATTTCCTTCAATTACGTCAACTAAATTGTATACAATACGATTCTCCAATCCCATAACTACATCAAGATTTCTTAATCCTATATCTGTATCAATCAATACAACTTTCTTCCCTAATTTTGCCAGACCTGTTCCAACATTTGCAGTTGTAGTAGTTTTACCTACACCACCTTTTCCGGATGTTACGACAATAACTTCGCCCATATTCTTTTTCCTCCAAACTTTATTATATATTAATATCATTCAAAACATCTTTGCTTAAAGGTTCAATTAAAATTGTTTCTCCTTCCACAAAGGCTATTTTAATTTCTTGTTGTTGTGGCTCATTTGGCTTTTTATCCTTTCTTTTGAAAAAGGTAGATTTTTCTTTAAATAAACCACGATTTTCCTTATCTGGTGCTCTTGCAATAAAATCTCCAATCCGAATTTGAATCGGTTGCATACCTAAAGCTAACACAAATGCTTCTTTATTACCACCAGCACCTGCAAATACACTTCCCTTTAAGTTACCAATAATAATAATGTTTCCCTTAGAAACTACTTTAGCACCTATATTTACATCCCCAAGAACAATTACACTGGTCTCCACTTCCAACACTTGACCAGAACGAAGATTGCCTTTATAAAATTGTCCAGAATTGCTGTTAAATTCCATGATTTTTTCATCTAAACTTTTCTTGAAACGTTTCTCTTGCTCTGGGTCATTATTTACAATACATGCTATTTTCAAATCTGAGCTGTCCTCAATAATCTGAAGCAACTCCCTTTGTTCATCAGTTGTAAGTTCTCTACCTTCAAAAGTGATTGCCATTGTCGCTTTACCTAAAAACTTTGCAGTTTCCTTAAATTTTGCAGCAACATCTTTTTTTAATGTATCATAAGCAATGTCTTTGTCCAATACAAGAACAATACCTGATTTATTCCCTTTTATCATGACTGTACTATTCATGTTATCTACTTCCCTTTTCTTTCATTGAACCCTATTTTTCCTGTCTATTATACCAAAAAAAAGTGTAGGTTCAAACAACTTTTTATCTATTATTAAAATTTTCTAGTCTCCTACCACAGACGTTCCAGCCTTTTTCAAGGAACAAGCCTGTTTTACCACTTTTTGCTTTGCTTTTTTGCCCTTAGCAAAATAATATTTATATACATTGCTGGCTACTTCTGCAGCATTAGCAGATGTATATCCGTTTGGAATAACTACTGTAGTGCAAATTTCAGGATTATTATATGGAGCAAAGGAAATAAATAACGCATGATTCGGTTTTGAGTTACTTTCCTGTGCAGTACCTGTTTTCCCGGCAACTTGAATTCCATCTTCTTTTAATGACTTGAAATATTGAGAAATAGAACTCTGCGAACCGTTTACAACACCATACATTCCTTTGTAAACTGCATCCCATGTTGTATTTGCAATTGAAACTTTATTGTGTACTTTTGCTTTGTTTGTTTTTTCTTTTTTTCCATCACTGCTCTTTATTTTTCCTACTAAATTTAGATTATAACATTTCTTCTGATTTACCAATGTAGTAGCATATCGTGCAATTTGTGAAGGGGTATAATCGTTCTTTCCCTGTCCGATTGCAGACGTTACCGCACTATTGTCTGAAATTTTAGGTTTATATTCTAATTCAGATAAACCTGAGGTTGCACCAAAGCCAAACATTTTTGCATATTTTTCTAATATTTTCAAACCTTTGCTATCGTGCGTGGATTTGTCACTCATCTCATAACCAACTGTATAGAAGAAATAGTTACAAGAATATTCAATCGCCTTGGATACATTAATCGTTCCATGACTATAATTTGACCAACAACGTGGTTTTGTACTAATCTCAGAAAATACTACTTTATCCGTTATTTTTGTTTCAGGTGTAATGTAACCCTCTGTCAAGGCCGCAATAGAAACAAGTGGTTTATATGTGGACCCTGGTGCTGTTCTTTGTGTAATAACACGGTTTAATGTTGGAAGTGATAAATCTTCATATGTCTGATAATAATAATCTGTATCAATTTTGTTCGCAAATTTATTCGTATCATATCCAGGATAAGATACACATGCTTTTACATTTCCCGTATCTGGGTCGGTTATTACAATAGAACCTGAACATGGATCAAGTGCAAGCATTGCTGGTGTAATGGTAAGCTTTTCTATCTGTGTTCGAATAAACGTATAAGCACTGGTTGTTCCATTTAATAACTTTTCTACCTCTTTTTCATCATAAGATAGCACTCCTTGTTCATATAGAATCACGCATACTTCATTTCCTGAAACACTTCCATTATCTATCATATAATAGTAGAGTTTCTTTGCAAATCCTTTGTCTTTCTTTAGTTCTTTAAATACATACTTTAAAAGCTTATCGTATAACTCTGTGGTACTATAATACTTGTCTCCTATATTTAGGCAAGACAAATCTACCCATCCATTTGCAATTGCGTCCTGTGTAAATTCACTCAGGCTAAATTTTTCATTTATCTTTGCATCTATATAAGTTTTATATTTTGTAATATCATTATCTACCTTACTTTCTAGAATAATTCCTTTTTTACATAAATAATTATATAAATATATTTGATATATCTGGTATTCTTCGGATAAACCTTTTGCCGTTAATGTGTTATCAGCAGCCAAAATACTTTTCAACTTATCTAAAACACTATTTCTTTTTGAAACATATTTTGAATATACTTTTTTCTCAATATCAGAAGCAGACTTATCATTTAAAGTTGTAATATCAATCACATTATTATTGATAAGTGCATAATACACATCATATTCTGGAATTGTAATACCATCAGAACGATCACCTTTTGTGCCAGAACCTTTTCCTCTATGGATTTTGCTCAACAAAATACTTGCGAGTTCCTTTTCCAGCATATCATAACATGCCTTCTGTAAATCAGCATCAATGGTTAAGTATAAATCATTTCCAGAGGATGCGGCTACCACATCAGATACTGACAAGACTCGACCAGATTGATTTACAGTAAGCTTCTCAGAACCTCTTGCACCATGTAATGAAGCCTCATATTCTTTTTCTACACCTGTCTTACCAATTTGGTCCTCAGATGTATATTTATTTTGCAATCCTTTTTCTTTTAATTCAGACAACTCATCATCCGTTACAGTTCCCGTATAACCAATTACATGAGAAAAATACTTACTATCGTTATATTTACGGTATGTGTCTGTTGTTACTTCCACACCAGTTAATTCTGAACTATTTTCTTTGATTGCCACTCTGGTTTTTTCATCAATGTTGCTTGCCACTGTAATTGGAAGAAACTTTTTGAAACGATTTAAAAATAGTTCGTATCGGATTGCCATAATTGCTAACGCTTCTTCATCTGAGTATTTATCTGAAATCTCAAACTTAGGGCTATTACTGCTTGTATCTGTTCGTAAAAATTCAAATACTTCTTTTGCTGTTGCATTTTTTTGTTTTTGTGTTAAATCGTTTGTAGATTTGAGACAATAAACATCTCTTTTAAAATTTAACAATGCTTTATCTTCTACATTAAATTGAAATTCACCATCTTCATTTAATTCAATCTCAAAATCAATATCAACATCACAATTGTTTTTTTTCAAAATCTGAAGTAATTTGGCAATCATTTCATTTTTCTCTTTATTTGTTTTCAGGTCATCTGTATCTTCTAATGTAACAGAATACGATAATTCATTATATGCCAAAAGCACACCATTACAATCGTAAATGTTTCCTCTGGTTCCCTTTATATAACGCTTTTTATCTTTTTTCTTTTCGCTTTCATTTGAAATAGTTTCCCCATCCACAATCTGAAGCACAAATAAACGATGTGCTAAAATTGTAATCAATAAAATATATACAATAATAATCGGGAATGTACGGGCTTTTCGAACCTGTTCAAACCAATCTTTCAGCATATCAAGCATAAATTAAAGAACCTCCTCTGTATCTTCCTTACACTCCAATCGGTAATTAATAGAATGTAACAATTTGTATAAAACACATGCCATCAATACCGTATATACCATCTCTGGTAATATGGTATGCCATATATAATAAAACACATTGAATCTTCCCCGTAATAGGAAATTGAAAATATAAAATACAAAATTAAAGAAAAAATCACTTACTGCAACTAAAATAATAGGTACAGATAACTGATCTCTGTAATAGATTTCATTACAAATACCTACCAAATATCCTACTAATACCAGTAATACTGCGTTCATTCCAATAAGATCGCCATAAATAAGATCAATCAGCATACCGCTTGCAAAACCCACATACATGCCTTCCTTTCTACCACGCATATATGCAATTGCTACTACAACGATCAATATTAAATTAGGAACTTCCCCAGCAAGTGCAATTTCTTGAAATATTGTTGTTTGCAATAAAAAACATAATAACACTGTAACTGCCGTAAAAATAAAACGCTTCATTTCTTAAGCCCCTTTGTACTAACTTTTCCTATGTAGCCGCTAATCCTTTGGTTGCGGATCAAGCGCTTCTTTTAATTCCGTGATAACCAAAACTGTTTCTAGTTTATCAAAATCAACTGTTGGTGTAATATAGCCGCTTCTGGTTGAATTTGTACTATCTACATTAACTTCTTTTATATAACCAATTAAAATTCCTTGATGGTACTTATCGCTCAGATAAGAGGTGACTACTTCTGCTCCAGTTGAAACTTTTGTCTCTGAGTTTTCTAAACCAGAAAATTCGAGTAATCCCTTATTTGACAATTCATGATTTCCACTAACAATACAGGTTTCGTTGGTAGAAAGTATCATAGCTCCTACGTTACTTGTATCATCTACAATAGAACGTACCTTTGCCCAATTATGCCCCACTTCGGTAATAATTCCAACTAATCCGCCACCAGAACCATCTCCAGCTAAAACATTCATGTCAACCTTTAAACCATCATTAGAACCTTTGTCAATTTTGAACACTTTATACCAGTTGCCCGGATCTTTATCAATTACGCGGGCTGCAACTTTAGGATAACTGGCATACTTTTCATCTAATTCGTATAATTTTCGCAACTCTGACAATTCATATTTTTCTTGCTGTAAAATTTTATTTTCATATGTTACACTGTTTAATTCGGTTTGTAAATCCTCATTTTCTTTTTTCAATTCTTTCATCGATGTAAAAATATCCGTCTTATCTGAAAAGAATCTACCAACAGTATTAATACCTCTTTGCATTGGAGTTACAATGTCTCCTGCCACAGATCTGATAGGAGCAAAGGTATCTTTGAATTTGTAAGAAGTTATAATCAATATTAAACATAAAATCACAAAAAATGTTAATATATACTTAGGGTCAATTGAAAACTTATTTCTTCTTCGCATGATTCTTTTTCCTCATTTCTTTGTTAAGTGTTATGATGTTGGAGTCAAATAGTGTTTTATACAGGAAAACTACTATCTGACTACATGTGCAACTTGTCTCATCAATTTAGTATCTTCAATTATTTTTCCAACTCCATTTATTACAGAAAATTGTGCATCTTCTGCAATATTAACTTTCAAGTTTGTCTCTGCTTCTATACATTCTCCCAAATTTTTAATTAAGGCAGAACCACCTGTCACATAGATGCCAGAACGAATAATATCAGCAGAAATTTCTGGCGGTGTACGTTCCAAAATAACTCTGATAGCAGAAAGTACGGAAGTAAGCTGTTCATTAATAGCCTGATAAATTAACTCCGTATCCACCATAGCTTCTGAAGGTAAGCCACTTACTACATCCCGTCCAAATACACGTATGGTATCTTCTTCTGGTTCTAAAGCAGAGGCAAGAGAAACTTTCACAGATTCTGCTGTTTTATCTCCGATAATAAGATTATATTTTTTACGAATTGCTGATTGAATCAAGGAATCAAACTTGTATCCTCCAATCGGTATTAATTTACTAAGAACAATTCCTCCCAAAGAAATAATTGCAATTTCAGTCGTATCAGCACCAATATCAACAGTAAGAACTCCCCTTGTTCCCGTCACATCTACATCCATTCCCAATGCTGCAACTACAGGTTTGTCAACCATATAGATATTACGCACCTTTGCATTTGAACGTTGTATCACATCACAAAAGGCTCTTTTTTCAACTTCTGTAATATCAGTTGGAACAGCAACCAAATAATCTGCATTTTTGGCTTTCCCGTTAAATATTTTTGTAATAAATGCACTTAATAATAGTTGCATTTTCCCAATATCGGCAATTACTCCATTTCGTATGGGCATTGTGACTTCTATTTGCTCAGGAGATTTCCCTAACATATCAAATGCAAAATCACCAGATGCAATCACCTTTTTTCTGTTTTGTATCGCTACAACATTTTTTTCATTTAATACAATACCTGCACCTTTTTTATATATCTTAACTGCACTTGTTCCAAAATCGATGCCTATAATCTTTCTACCTATCATCGTTAATTTATTACTCCTTCCGGTTACTTCATTACAATAAGCCTTGTTCTCGGAAACTTGTATATACATTATCTCCTATGATAATGTGGTCAAGCAACGACACCCCCACTAAATCACCTGCATCTTTCAGCCTTTTTGTAAATAAAATATCCTCTTTACTTGGTGTCGGATCTCCACTTGGATGATTATGTAATATAATAATATGAACTGCCTTATTTCTAAGTGCTGTAACAAAAATCTCTCGTGGTTCCAGCAAAGATGAATTTACGGTTCCTTTTGATATTACAAAATCATTTATTTTGTGACATTTGGTATCCAGCAAAACCAATATGACCTGTTCATATTCCAAATGTCTCATATCCTGCATATAATAATCAGAAATGATGTCAGGTGAGGAAAACGTGGTTGTTCGGGAATATTTTTGTTTTGCCATTCGTTTTGCAAGTTCAGTTACACATAATAACTGAATGCTTTTTACTCTTCCAATCCCATTTACTTGCATAAAATCAGCAAGGGTAAGATAATTCAATCCGTATAATCCCGGCAAATCTTTTGATAACCCTAATATACGCTCTGCTACCTCTACAGAACGTTCTTTCTTTGAACCACTCCGAATGATAACTGCCAGCAGTTCTGCATCTGACAAACTGCAAACTCCATATTTCTCGCATTTTTCATATGGTTGCTCAGATACTGGCAATTCTTTTAATGTTAAATGTTTCATACATACTCCTAACCCACAACAGAGCATGTTACCTCTTTAAATATAATATCTGCGTATCTTATGAAGCACTAAAAATCCACCCCTCATTGTAGCATACAAAAGAAAGTTTGTATACATTTTTTTATAATTTAACCAATCCTTTTTCATGCATCTTTTGTAAGGACATCATAATACCATACTTTGCATGATACCAAGTAAGTCCACCTTGAAAATAAACTGCATATGGCTCTTCTATTGGTCCATCCGCACTAAGTTCGATGGAAGAACCCTGAATAAATGCACCTGCTGCCATAATTACATCCGAATGATACCCTGGCATCGCCCAAGGCTCCGGTACAACATAACTGTCAACCGGTGCTGCCGCCTGAATCCCTTCACAAAACGCAATCACTCCTTCAGGCGTTCCAAGTGTTACTGCCTGAATAATATCGTGTCTGCTTTCTGTACTATTGGGAACTACGGCAAAACCTAATTTTTCATAAACATTCGCTGCAAAAATTGCTCCCTTTAAGGCACCAGATACAACCTGAGGTGCCATAAAGAACCCTTGAAATAGCTGTTGATTAATACCAAGTGTTGCTCCTACCTCTTTTCCAAGACCTGGTGCAGTCAGACGATAGGCACACTGTTCTATCAATTCTTCTTTTCCTACAATGTATCCTCCAATCGGAGCAAGACCACCGCCCGGATTTTTAATAAGAGAACCTACACACATATCGGCACCAACATCCGTTGGTTCTATTTCTTCGACAAATTCACCATAGCAATTATCTACCATACAAATTACATCTGGTTTAATCTCTTTCACAAAAGAAATCAACTCTCCGATTCGTGCCACAGAAAGAGTTGGTCTGGTCTGATAACCTTTTGAACGTTGAATTGTAATTAATTTTGTTTTTGGTGTGATTGCCTTTTTTATTTCTTCCCAATCAAATGCCCCATCTTCCAACAAATCCACCTGACGATATGACACACCATATTCCTTCAAGCATCCTGGTGTATTATTTTCTCCAATTCCAATTACACCCTCCAATGTATCATACGGTTTTCCAACTGGCGATAGTAGTTCATCGCCTGGACGAAGATTTGCAGCCAGTGCAATTGTTAGCGCATGTGTTCCACAGGTAAGCTGCGGTCTGACCAATGCCGCCTCTGCATGAAACGTATCCGCATATACACTTTCCAACACTTCTCTTCCTAAGTCGTTATAACCATATCCTGTCGTTGCCGCAAAATGAATGTCACTTACTTTATTTTTCTGCATTGCCTTTAGCACTTTTAACTGATTGTATTCTGCAACCTTATCTATCTGTTCAAATCGTGTTTTTAAATCCTGCTCTATTCGTTCACAATATGTAAACACAGAATCAGTAACCTTTAGTTCTTTATACATTTCTTTTAAATCCATCGTTTGTACCTCAATTCTTTTCTTTTTCAGTATGCTACATTTTTTCCATTATATACCTATAATTTAAGTAATAATTCCTTTTTCCTGCAAAACAGAAAGACAAAAATTCAATTGTTCCTGCTCTGTTTTATAATAATTCTTGTCTAACCATACAACATCTTGTTCACGCTTGAACCAGGTAAGCTGACGCTTTGCAAAATGACGCGTATCTCGTTTTAATATATAAATAGCTTCCTCTAATGAAATTTCACCACATAGATAAGCACAAATTTCTTTATAGCCAAGCCCCTGCATAGAGACTAATTCTCTATTGTAACCTTTTTTCACAAGATTGCTGACTTCTTCTACAAGTCCATTTTGTATCATCAAGTCTACGCGTTTATCGATTCGTTCATATAAAACTCTTCGCTCTTGATTTAAGACAAAATAAGCAAAATTATATGGCGATTCTTTCTGCTTTTCCTTTTCATTATGTTCTGATATTTTTTTCCCGGTCTGCTCATAAAACTCTAGTGCACGAATTACACGTTTTACATTATTTTCATGTATTTTTTCTGCACTTTTTTCGTCTACTTCCCTTAATTTTTCATGTAAATAATGGGCACCTTTTTCTTGATATAGCTTTTCTAGTTCTTTTCTACAAGAAGAAATTTCTTCCTGCTCAAATGTCACATTCTTTAATACTGCCTGAATATAAAATCCAGTACCACCAACTAATATCGGTATCTTCCCTTTTTGGTAAATCTCATTTATATATTGATTCGCATACTGCTTAAATTTCATTACATTAAACTCTTCATCCGGCAAAAAGGTATCTACCAGATAGTGTTTTACTCCTTGCATTTCTTCCAGGCGTATCTTTGCCGTTCCAATGTCCATTTCTTTATATACCTGCATAGAATCGGCTGAAATAATCTCTCCGTTGACCGCTTTGGCAAGATGAATAGACAATGCTGTTTTTCCAACTGCTGTAGGTCCTGTCAGCACGATTATGGGAGGCTTAGCTTTTAATGTTTCATTCATTGTTTTCTCCTCGTACTAAAGAATTCTTTTAAATTTCTTTTCAATTTCATATTTTGTCATAGATACGATTACAGGTCTGCCATGAGGACAATTATAGGGATTATCCAACTCCATCAATTCGTCAATCAACGCTTCTGCTTCCAACATGGACAGCTTCATATTTCCCTTCACCGCCGCTTTACAGGACATAGAGGCTACTCGCTCTAATATCAGCTCTGAACCTTTTACGTTCATATCTTCTGTCAAAGAATTTAATAAATCGGTCAACAAATCCACCTGTGCTACGCCAAATAAATTCGCTGGCACTGCTCTTACAGAAAACTCTCTTCCTCCAAAAGCCTCTATTTCAAAACCAAGTCTCTCTAATTCACTTCGATATTGTTCCAATGCTTGTTGCTCTCTCATTGTAAGCGATAGAATAATCGGTGGCTGTAATATTTGAGAAGAAAAGTTTTTGTTTTCTATATCCCGCATTGTTTTTTCAAATAACACTTTTTCGTGTGCGGCATGTTGGTCGATAATAAACATCTTGTCCTCATATTGAATAATCCAGTAAGTATCAAAAATTTGACCAATAATTTTATGATGTTTTTTCGCCTCTTTGGATAATAACTTTTGTTCTTCTTTTGTTTCAAACAATACCGTTTGCTCAGAATTGGTTTTATCCCAAATGGTTTCTTTTTCAGTCTCCTGTACAGGCTTTTCTATGGTTTTGATTTGCTGTGGCAGTGTTTCTGCCTTTTTGTTTTTTTCGTTCTCAACCAATGCTTCCGCCTTTTCTGGTCCTGCTTTTTTATTTTCTTCTATATTCTTATCTATATCAAATGCAGTTGTCTTCTCCTTTTCTATTGCCTCTTGTTCAAAGTCATCCAAATGCTGCATTGCATGTAAAAGTGTAGCCTTTCGCTGGTCTGCCTGATCCTTTTTTGCTGTTTCTAGTTTGGATTGTTCTACTTCTTGTGACGGAATTTCGTTTTGACTTTTATATGGTGTTTCCTCTTTTAATTGATTTTGTTTATTCCTTACCTGTTCAAACTGCGTAATAACTTTGGCTGCCTCCACCATTTGTTTTCCTACATTTTTACTTTCCTGCAAGACACGTTTTTTTTCAAAAGGTTCTGGTGCAGATTGCACTGGTTTATTTTGTGTTTTCTTCTGCTCTTTTCCAATTGTAACTTCCGGAATCATCTCCCGTCCGGAAAGTACATCTGAAACGGCATGATAAATTTCATGATAAATGGTCTGTTCATTCGTAAAACGAATCTCCATCTTTGCCGGATGCACATTTACATCAATGTATTGGCTGTCAATGGCAAACTGCAAGGCGGTCATAGGATACCGATGCTGCATTGTATAGGGCTTGTACGCCTCTTCAATTGCCTTATTGATAATATTACTTTTAATGTATCTTCCATTAATGAAATAATTCATATAATTTCGATTGCCTCTGGAGACAACTGGCTTTGCAATAAAACCTTCTACCTGTAACACAGGAGAACTTGCTTTTACCTGCAATAAATTTGCTGTTATATCTCTTCCGTATATATGATAAATAATGTCTTTTGCTTTTCCATTTCCAGAGGTTTGTAAACGTAACTGATTATTATTCATAAATTTAAAAGAAATATCTGGATGTGACATTGCAAGACGTTCGACTAAGTCATTGATATAAGATGCCTCCGTTTGCGCACTCTTCAAAAATTTTCTTCTGGCTGGCACATTGTAAAACAAATTTCTCACAACAAATGTGGTTCCCTCCGGGCAACCAATTTCCTCCAGTGTTTTTTCTTTTCCACCGTCTATTACATAACGGCTTCCAGTTAAGGCACCTCTGGTCTTTGTAACCATTTCCACCTGTGCCACAGCTCCGATACTTGCCAAGGCCTCACCTCTAAATCCAAGGCTTCCTACGGTTAGCAAATCCTGCACACTACGAATTTTGCTGGTGGCATGTCGCTCAAAGGCAATGCGTACCTGTTCCTTTGCTATACCAGAACCATTGTCTGTAATACGAACAAGTTCAATTCCCCCACCTTTGATTTCTACCGTAATAGCGGTTGCTCCTGCATCAATTGCATTTTCTACCAACTCTTTTACTACAGCAGAAGGACGCTCTACTACCTCACCTGCTGCAATTTTGTTAATCGTATTTTGATCTAGTAAAAGAATTTCTTCCACAATGTCTCACCTCCCATTTTAGCTTGTATTACCAACGTTCCTTCACCTTTTGTTGTATCTGATAAAGCTTATTCATAGCCTCCATTGGCGTCAATGCATTCATATCCAAATCACGTAATTCCAATAGAATATCTTCTGTTGATGGCATATTTGCAAATCCATCAAAAATGGACATTTGCTGTTCTGCCTGGTTTTCTTTGTCTGACTCTTTTGATGCAGACTTCTTTGTAGTAGATTTTACGGCAATTTCTTTTGTTCGATCTACTATATCATTTTCTGTTAATTCATTCACAATTTCTTGTGCTCGTTTTAATACTTTATCCGGTACCCCAGCCAGTCTTGCTACCTGTATTCCATAACTTTTGTCCGCGCCACCCTTAATGATCTTTCGTAAAAATACAATATCTTCACCAGATTCTTGTACAGCGATACAATAGTTATTTACGCTATCTAATTTTCCTTCTAATTCTGTCAATTCATGATAATGGGTTGCAAATAATGTTTTTGCACCTATTTGTTTCGGATCTGCAATATGTTCTACCACAGCCCATGCAATACTAAGTCCATCAAAAGTGCTGGTTCCTCGTCCGATTTCATCCAAAATCAACAAACTGTTTTTGGTAGCATTTCGCAAAATATTGGCAACCTCTGTCATTTCCACCATAAAGGTACTTTGACCAGATGCCAAATCATCTGACGCACCCACTCTTGTAAAAATTCGATCAACCACTCCGATGTTGGCACTAGAAGCAGGTACAAAGCTTCCAATTTGTGCCATAAGCACAATCAATGCAGTCTGACGCATATAGGTGGATTTTCCAGCCATATTAGGTCCTGTAATAATTGAAATTCTTTGCTTTTTTTGATCCAGATAGGTATCATTTGCCACAAAAGAATCATTATTAATTACTTTTTCTACTACCGGATGTCTTCCTTCTTTTATATCAATTACCCCATCATGATTAATGGCAGGACGAACATAATTATTTTGTTCTGCAACAAGAGCAAGAGAAACAAGCACATCCAACTTCGCAATCGCTTTCGCTGTCTGTTGGATTCTCTTTACTTCTGAAGCAATGTGTTCACGTACTTCTACAAACAATTCATATTCCAGTGCAAACAATTTATCTTCTGCCCCAAGAATAATATCTTCCAATTCTTTCAGTTCTGGTGTAGTATAACGCTCGGCATTTGTCAGGGTTTGCTTTCTTGTCCATGTATCCGGTACTAATTCCTGATAAGACTTTGTAACTTCTAAGTAATAGCCGAAGACTTTGTTATATTTTACACGAAGATTTTTAATACCTGTTGCATTTCGTTCTCTTTCTTCTAACTCTGCAAGCCAACTCTTTCCTTCTGTTTTTGCTCTTCTAAGCTTATCAATTTCTTCATTGTAGCCTTCTTTAATGATACCGCCCTCTTTAATGGCAATCGGTGGTTCTTCTACAATCGCATCGGAAATTAGAGAACATATATCTTCTAATGTATCCAGTTCTGTATATATTCCCTTTAATTTAGCACATGTGGCATCTGCCAATAATGTTTTAATCGGCGGAATCATTTCCAAAGACGACTGAAAAGCAATAAAATCTCTCGGATTAGCAGTTTTGTAGGACACCTTACCAATCAAACGCTCCAAGTCATAAATAGGATTTAAGTATTCTCTTAATTCCTCTCTGGTAATTGCCTCCTGATTCAATTCTTCAATGGCATCCAATCGTGCTTCGATTGCATCCACATCAATTAATGGCTGTTCAATCATGCTTCTTAACAATCTGGCACCCATTGCAGTCTTTGTCTTATCTAATACCCACAACAAAGAGCCTCGTTTTTGTTTTTCTCGCAACGTTTCCACTAATTCCAGATTTCTTCTTGTAGAACTGTCCAAAACCATATATGCATTGGATGAATAAGGCATAATTCCAGTAATATGAGACAGTGTATTTTTTTGTGTCTCCGTAAGATACTGCATAACTGCACCCGCAGCAATGGTTCCAACTGGATAATCTTTTAACCCCAAACCATCTAATGCCTGCACATGGAAATGCTCTTTCAAGCTTTTCACACACATTTCTTCATCAAAATATCGTCTTTCAAGCACTGACTCTGCCATACCCAAGCGATTATGCAAATCATCCAAATCAAATCCGGTCATAACCAGTTCTTCATTGTAAATCAACTCAGATGGAGCAAATTTTGTGACTTCATCCATTAATTTTCTGGTATTTTCTACCTCCGTCATATAAAACTCTCCTGTTGTTACATCTACCGTAGCAACACCAAAAGAATCTGACATGTAAAATATTCCCATAAGGTAATTATTTTTTCCATCTTCCAGAGATTGTGTATTAAGATTCGTTCCTGGAGTTACAATTCTTACCACTTCTCTTTTCACAATCCCTTTACATTGTTTGGGGTCTTCCATCTGTTCACAGATGGCAACTTTATATCCTTTACTGACAAGGCGGGTCAAATACCCATCTACTGCATGATGAGGAATGCCACACATAGGTGCTCGTTCCTCTAATCCACACGCTTTTCCTGTTAATGTAATCTCTAGTTCTCTGGCAGCAGTTATGGCATCATCAAAGAACATCTCATAAAAATCTCCCAGTCGATAAAACAGAATACAATCCTTATATTCGTTTTTTGTATTCATATACTGCTGCATCATTGGTGTTAATTTTCCTGCCATTTTCTTCCTCTTTCTCTAAACTGTTTCCCAAGTACCTTTCTCCAAGAAATAATTTGCAAGTTCTTCTGCTTTTTTAATAATTTTATCATCATATCCCATCATGCCAAGAAGCTTAATCGCATTTCTTGAATTAGCTTTTCCATTTCTAAGTGTATAATCAAATACAACCTGATTGTCTACAATTTCCTCCTGAAAATGGTAATTATCATAATATGCTTCCAAAATCGAAGTAAGTTCCAGATCATGTGTTGCCGCAAAACAAATTGTGTTTGTATCCGCAAATGTACGCAAAATCTGTGCAGAAGCGGCAATTCTTTCTAAGGTATTTGTACCTCGCAAAACCTCATCTACAAAACACAATGTAGGAACGGTATCACCTACCTGTTCTAAAATTCGTTTCAATGATTTTATTTCTACAATATAATAACTATCATGTCCCTGTAAATCATCGCGAAGAGCCATAGAAGAATATACCTTAAAGTAAGATGCTTCATAACTCTCGGCTATAGCTGTATGAATGGTTTGCGCTAAAATTGCATTAATTGCAACGGTCTTAATAAACGTTGATTTTCCAGATGCATTTGAACCTGTAATCAATACACAATGATCTGCTTTGATACTATTTTTCACTGGCTTTTCCAACATTGGATGATACGCATGTTTCATGGAAATGCAGGCCTCTTTACTTTCTTTTAATTCTGGAATGCAATAACCAGCTTCCCCAAGCCATGTACGGAAAGATGCCACCGCAATCATAGCATCTAAAAATCCCAATGTTTCATATAATTCATTTAACTCTGAGGTACGTGCCTGAATTTTCTTTGTCATAGAATCAAACTTAATCAAGTCTATATGAAACATCATACGAACATAATCCAAACTCAAATCCCAAAAAGAACCTTCGCCTTTTTTTCCATCAAAAAATACTAAAAAAGCTCCGCGTTCTACATCTGCAAACTGCTTTGTTATTTCATTGATTCGCGTAAATACATCTTTTAATTCTGGAATATCCAGCTTTGTCAACTCTTTTGCATTATCAAGCATACGAATAATATATTTGAACACCTGAAAATACTTTTCTATTTGTGCTTTTCGATTAAAATAATGAATAATATTATTTACCAGGGTAAATACAAACAAAATAACTCCATAAATTGGCGATAAGACTCCAAATACAGATATAATCATCAAAAGAATGGATACCAGAAGCATAGAAGACATAAATATACTGGCAATTGGATTGTGTGGTGGAATCTTTTCTGCCATATTAATATACTTATACAAAGAAAACTCCTTAATTTTACCCATAAAACGAAACTCTGTCTGCAATTGATTTCTTGCATTTCGATTTTTTTGAAATAGTGAGATAAAATGTTCCCTTTTCTTTAACTCCTTCTCGTTTACCTGAAGCTTGCGAAGCATCGCATATAAATAATCTTCTCCCATAGAACTATGCGTATGATTTAAAAGCATAAAAATAGTGTCCATATCTACATCATTCCAAGTAATGTCATCTACATCATGAGTCCCTTTGTTGGCATAATAAAACTCTTTGATTGCCTGAAAATGTTCTTGCGTATAATTTGCATCTAAGATTTGTCCCCATTCATTATCATTTCTTAGGTTGTATTTTCTCAGCAATTCCTTTTCATCGTATTTCGACTTTGCAAATAAAAAAACCGCCAACGCAACAATGATAATTAATATAATTTGAAATTCCATGTAATCCTCCCGTTCATACGTTTCTTTCTTAATTTGTAACTACACATTTTGTTATTTGTATTTTCTGCAATATCCAAGTATAACGATTCTTCTTCTTACCTTTTAAAATTTCTCACTCTTGAAAACTTTTCTATAGAAAAAAGTCCCCTTGAGATTATAACTCAAAAGGAACTTTTTTGAAACAACTTATATTAAAATTCTAAGAAAGTTCACAAATAAATTTTCTCGTTTACAACAATATGAGAAAATTATTTTATCACTCTACCCACCTTAATCGGTGTACGATAATATGCATTGGAAATCTTAATGCCAGTACGTTCATTACTTGCATGAATAACCTGTCCACCACCAATATACATAGCTACATGACTGACAGAACTTCCATTTCCATAGAAGAATAAATCTCCAGGCTGTGCTTTAGAAGCTGCTATCGTAGTAGTATATGCTGCCTGAGCTGATGATGTTCTAGGAATACTATATCCAAAATGCTCATAAATACGCATGGTAAATCCAGAACAATCTGTTCCATTTGTTAAGCTGGTACCACCATAAACATAACGGTTTCCTAAATACTGTTTCGCAAATGCTACCATGGAAGAACGAATCGATTCCTTTTGGTCAGATTCTTTCTCTGTTGTGCTTGATGATGTTTGTTTTGTATTTGTTGTAGAATATGCTCTTTTCAAATCATATGCGATTGAAACAAACTCTTTTGCAACAAAAACCTTTTCATCATCTACTGAAACACATAACCAATCTGTTAATTCATTTGCCATATCATCTCTGTTGACACCCTTAATGGTTGCCTTTGCTTTTTTGTCTGTAAAATTTTTCTTAATAAAGCTATTCACATATTTTTCACTAATATTTTCTCTTACTACTTCCAGTTCTTCGCCGATTGGTATTAACGTATATTTTCTGGACTGCGTACTTGGTAAAAATCTTGCATTTAGTGTAGTTGTTTTAACTATTGCAATCTTTTTTCCAACTTTTAAAGCCAGTTCTTCCGCTTCTTCATCCATTATCAATGCGTCAGCTTTTACATAACCTTTTACATCTCCAGATTTAATCTTTGCCCAACCGTCTTTTGTAACTTTCTCAATATTACAAGCTGCATTCTTTCCCATCTTGCCAACAACTTTTGCATTGCTTTTTGCCTTTGCACGAACGTTTAATGTTTTTTTTACATTGGCAATTCCTAAACGATCATATTTGATATTTAAGATTGGATCCTCAATAACAACTGCATTTACACCGTCTAACGTAGCACTGCTGCCTGCTTCAACCATGCTTATACTGCTGCCTGTAACCCCTGATGGTGACGATATTTCTTCTCCTGCCAAAGAGCTTTTTTCAGTCAAAATTATCTGCTTTGCCTGAAGCTGTGTTGGAGCACCAGACATAGCAATTATGCCTGCTATTCCTAGAGCAGATAACTTAACTATGTGACTTTTCATATGTTACCTCCTTAAAGTTGGCATATGTGTTATCCTTTGCTTTTTCATGACAAAATCACCAAATAGTAATTATTATCATTTATCTTACAGACAGTTTATTATAGCACTTATCTATAACAGTGTCAAATTTTCTCAATAATCGACTTATATAATGATGCATACAAGACCACCATTACTGTCATTTACTACTTTTTGGATAGTATCCTGTAATTTAAGCTGACTTTCATCTGTAAGTTTTCCGACCTTAGTTTGTATTCCATCCTCAATCAATTGACGAATGGATTTTCCAAATATATTGGTAGACCAAATTCCCGCTGGGTTGTTTTTCCCATTCTCAGATATATAAGAGATTAAATCTTTCGCCTGTTCTTCACTTCCTACAATCGGTGCAATTTCTGTTTCTATATTTGCTTTAATCAAATGTACCGATGGCGCAACCGCTTTAATTTTTACTCCATACTTATTACCATGGCGAATAATTTCTGGTTCCTCCACTAATATTTCATCTACAGTAGGTGTTACAACTCCATACCCTTTTTGACGAACTTCTTCATTGGCAATCGCCATTTTATCATATTCCTGTCGCTTATCTGCCATTTCCTTGAGCATTTCAATCAATTCTCGTTCACCTTTAATTTCCATTCCAATCATTTCACTAAGCGTCTGATAATAATATTGTTCTTTCAATTCAATCTGGATACTGATCTTTCCTGTTTTCATATCAATTTGATCCAGTTTTATACGCTTTATATATTCATTATCCCACTCTAAATTAGCGGGAATTGCATCCTTGATTTGATCCATACGGTTAAGTATTGCCCGAAACGTTTCTACCATTTGCTCCTTTAACGGATGCTGTAACGGTAACATACTAATCCATTTTGGCATATAAAAACCAATTTCACTAATAGGAAATACAGATAATACACCGCGCATAAGTTGGGTAATATCCTCTTTCCGCAATTGCTCACAATTTACTGGCAATACCGCAGTTTTATATTTTTTTTCCAACTCCTTTGCCAGCACCTTTGTTTCCTGTTGAAACGGATGACTGGTATTTAGCAAAACAACAAATGGTTTTCCAAGTTTTTTTAATTCTTGAATAGTTCTCTCTTCTGGAACAATATACTGCTCCCTTGCAATTTCTCCAAAACTGCCATCTGTTGTAACCACCATGCCTATGGTCGCATGTTCCGTAATTACCTTTTGCGTACCAATCTCAGCCGCTTTAGAAAACGGAATCTCTACATCTGACCATGGCGTTTTAACCATTCGTTCTTCATCATCCTCCATGTGTCCACTGGCACCTTCGACCATATATCCCACACAATCAATCAAACGTATTTGTACCTTTGTATTATCCTCATCTAAAACAAGCTCTGCTGCTTCTTTCGGAATAAATTTGGGTTCTGTTGTCATAATGGTTTTACCAGCAGCAGATTGGGGAAGTTCATCAATGGCACGTTCTCGGCTATGTACATCCTTCATATTTGGAATTACAAGTAAATCCATAAATCGTTTGATAAAAGTTGATTTACCTGTACGCACCGGTCCAACTACGCCAATATAAACTTCCCCATTTGTTCTTGCTTGCATATCCTTGTATACTTGAAACTGACCTTCCATCCAATCCCTCCAATCCTATAAACTATCTTATGAGGAATGAAAGGATTATATAACTACCTTTTTTTATTTTTGCTTATCTTTCTCTAACATTTTTCCCATATATTTTGCATGTACAACAAAACGACTCTCCTCCTGTCCAGTACAAGTTGACAATGTAATTGTCCTGTCCTTTGCAGTTACCTTCAATTTTGTTTTCACATAAGAACTTCCTGTGATAAGGCTTAGAAATTCTTTATATGCATTGTTATCGGAAAAGGAGGTCGTATATACACGTCCACTGGCATCCGCCACATGATAAGAAAATACTCGATAACGAAGTATCCCTTTTTCTGTAAGAATATAAATATTTCTATGTTCTTTAAAAAAATCCGTATCACTGTATCTTTTTAATGTACCAAACATGGAACCATTTTTCATATTATGTCCATAAAGAATGGTATGTTTGTCCGTAAAATTAGAATTATTGCGATAATCCATAAAAATACTGCCAAAAATACTGCTTTGCTTATCGTAAGTTTCATGTAGATATTTATTATTATCTTCACTTTGTAATAAAGGATAACTAATTGCACTGTCTGGAATATAAAGCCATCCGATTATATCTTCATTTTTTGCCTTCAAAGTCTTAAAATCCACAGAAATCATTTTCTCTTTTTTCTTTTTTTCCTTTTCTTCTATATCTTTTGGAGCATCGGTTATCTGTGGCTGATAGATATCGTCTTCTGTCTTAACTACCATATCTGCTATTTTACCATAAATAGAATCTCCTTTTTCATAGGTACGATATATTCCAATTAGCTTCCATGCCGAAACTAAAAAAACTCCAAAAAACAATAGAAAAAATAAAATATGCAATTTTTTTTTCAACTTTTTCTCTCCTCTCTTACCTGTCTCTTTTTAAAGAAACGATCATCCACACAGTTCCTATGAAGGAAATAATGCACAATATATTCCAGAATAAAATAGGTGTTATGTCCCCTGTTTTAGTTGGGTATACTTTATCAACTTTTGGATCCACTTTTTTCAACGGTTGTTTTGTCACTTTAGGATTATTAACAGAAGCAGGCGTTTTCTTCGGTTTATCTGTAACCATTTCAGGCGTTTCTATAACGGTATCAATCGTAGCATTAGGATCTGAACTTCCCTGTGGTTTCATTCCCGAACTACTGGTTTCCGAAGGATTGGTTGGTTCTGGCTGCTTCGTTTCCGGTAAAATTGTTTCCGGCTTCGTCGGTGTAGCTGTTACTTTTGATATATCCGTTGCTCTTGGTATATCTGTCTTTAATGGTGCCATTGTTGCTTTTGCATTATCCGTCTTCTCTGGAAGAAGAGTTATAAAAGGGGAAGCTATAATTTCAGGATTATCTGTAATCTCTACTAATGTCGGATTTGGCATATTAGGTTTCGGACTGATTGTAGGTGTAACTGTTGAAGCTACTGTTGATACGGGAGTAGCTATACCTGGCGCGGGTGTTGTCCTTTGAGCTGAAAATACCCATAATACCTTAACTTTTGTATTCGGTTTGCTCCAACTTTCTGGACATTTTACTGCAATATATACATCCTGGGCAGTTCCTTTGGTAAGCGTCCCAAGTAAAACCGGAATATTAGGAGAAAATAACTGCTTTGTATCATCATCCTCAAACATAGGACCAGTATACAAAATTGTGCCATCTTTATAAGAAACCAATAATTGTAGTTCCTCCAAAAGTGCTCTTTCTTCTAAAGGCAAAGAAGAAAATGAGCCTTCTATTTTTGCATACATATAGACAGGAATAGTTCCATCTGTACTATTTGTTATTCTTATCATCTGCGAAACGGTTTCTCCTGGCATAATACCTGTAATATCAAGTAAAGAGCCTGCCGTACCATTGTCAATACTAATATCATCGCTTTTAAATATCACTTCTCCTGTAGGTGAATTATCAGAAGTATTGATAGATGGAATTGACGAATTGACATTCTCCGAAGGCCATCCGATTATGTCTCCACTATTGTCCTTTAATGGAGTAACAGAATCTGCCTGAATTGCTTCTGCAACAACTTTTATATCTCCATCAATCGAAATGTCCTGTGCATCTAAATCTTTTAAAATAGAATTAGAGAGTAAACCATCTCCTGCCGTTTTTTCTGTTAAAATTTTATAGTCAGGAGAAAACACTACACTACTATCAGCCCCTGCTGGTAAGACATTTTTGTAATAGTAATAGTCTTCACCATTTTGATTTACATATTTCCATTTTGTTGTATCATAATTTACTGAAATAGCATCCTTACTTGGCAAACGCAACCCCGATATCTGGGTTGCATCCACTGTTGAATTACTTTTATATGCTTTCCAAGTTTTCGTTAATTTTACGCGAATATATGCAGCATATTTTCCAGTATTTTTAATAGCAATCTCATTTTCAATATTCTGTTCAGGCTCTATTTGAACAGTACCATCCTTTTCCTCTTTTTGCATCGTAAGCTCAATATTTACACTTCCAACGGTAACAACATTTGTCGCCTCTGCGGATTGTTTATTTGCTGCATATACAATTCCTGCTATACCTGTTCCTAAAAAAAGAAGCAGCAGAGTCACTATTAATATAATTTTTCTTTTTTTCATGAAAATACCCCCAATCTATGGATTACTTTTCACTAGATTCTCCAATGCTTCTTTTCCTTGCTCTTTTGAAATATTTCCCTGCACAGCATATGCACATACAACAATTTTAAATCCTTGTAGTTGTCCATTATTTACAATAGTACGCTTCTTTAGAAATTTTCCTGTTTCATCATACAATCCTATCTGACCAACAGACGAAATGGAAGTTGCATATTTTAAATCATAATCACTTTTCATTTTTACAGAATCAAATACAACAATTTTTTTATCATGTAAAACAGAGTCGATAGAACTATCTGTATTATTTCCTGTATAATAGAAAATTGTACCTGTCTTATCTTGTTCACTACTTGAGTCCATGGTCCAATCAGTCCTACAACCTGTCGAGGTTGCCCCAACTGCTGCTATATCATCTATGCCCTTTTGAGAATACGAACAAATCTCCCCATAATTTTTCTTAAAATCAGCGTAGCTGATTGGTTCGTATTGCAAACTCACTTCTCCATTTATCATAGTTTCTTTTTCACTAAAAAAAAGTACCTTGGTTGCAATATATTCCTTTTCCATTGCAGCCGCAGGAATAGACACTGTTGCTTTTAACTGTGGATATTCCTTTCCTGGTATAATTCTAATATCAGAATCTTCTGCTTGAGTCAATAAAATGTCTACACCCTGTCCCAATGTAAATGTATGTGTTTTTTCATCCGTTCTGTCTCGTAAATATGCCCATGTCATAATGATAGAAAGGAGTGCTACCAACCCAACTGCTAACACCCCAAACAGAATTTTTTTCCCATTCTTTTTGCTTACGGCAGAATCTGGTGTCATGGTAACACCCCCTCTTTATAATATTTATCTAGATTATTTTGTTTTCAATAAATCAATTAATGCTGTAGTGGCAGCAGAAACATCATAGGAACCGTCAGACTGCTTAAAACTCTCCTTATCTACCGCTGCACCTGATACATCAATGTTAAAGTTTGGAAATCCGCCTGTCAATGCATCACCACTTCCATCTAAAGCTTTAATAACATCGGTGTTTCCATCACGAATCTGAATTTGAGAAAATAATGGCTCTGTAACAGCTCCAGGAGCTATGGAAACCGCATTTGCACTTGTTGCATAAAGGAAAATCATACTTTTTGCTCCAGTTACCGTTGCGTCTAAACTAGGTGATAACTTTGTATTGTCAACACTGGTATCCCATGTTGTGCCATTTGACACTGCAACAAGTTTCCAATTTGTTGTATCAAATGCAATTGCATCAATTACATTCATTAAATTTGCATATGTAATCGCTGTGTTACTAGCATCCTCAAAATCAATTCGCATAGCCATGTATTCATCGTATTGTGTAGAATGTGTAATTTCACCTGCATCTATTACCTTATCGTTATTAGCATCTGTCCATGTGCTTCCGTTATATAACTGTGGATTTTTTAAAATAATCTTATCTGGAGTATAGTCTTTCGCATTGTCTTCATCCCATTTTGGTTCTTCTAATTTTACTTCCAATCCACCACTACCTGTAAATGTATTGGTCTTCGTATCGGTCTTTTTACTCAAATATGCCAACGTACCAGCAATGGAAATCACTGCAACTAAAACTAATGCCAACGCATTTCGTATATATTTTTTCTTTGTTTTTTTCTTTTGCTTTTCTTTCCATTCTTTCTCTGTCATAAGTTTTTCTTCTATCATATGTCAGTCCCCCTTTTTCCCTATTCTGGTTGATTATGGTGTACCTACTGTCTTCGATTCATCTGATAACTTAGAAGTTAATAGACCTACCAAATTATTTGTTAATTCAGTTTGCTTTTCAATTGCTAAGTCTGCCCATGCTTCTGCGGCTGTAGAAGCTCCGTCTTTTTTATATTCGTTTTTAATGGCAGCACCAATTACATCAATCTGGAAGTCAGGAAGGTTGCCATTGATTTTATATTTTTGATCATCCGTTGTAATACCTAACGCGGTATTTAAGTCTGTAACATAGCCATCCTTTGTACTACCCTCTAAATCATCACTGCTTTTAATTGTTACAGAGGTAAATAGAGGTTTGGTAGCTGCATCCTTTGCCAATACTTTACTATATAAGTAAATCATATAGCCTTTCTTTTCATTTAATGTTCCGCTGGCAAGTGGATCAACAGCAATCCAATATCCATCAGCTGCAGTAGTTGTATTAAATGTAATATCTTCGATTAAATATTTTAATTGCTCATAAGACACTGCCTTATTCCCAATTGTATAAGATACTGCAAGCGCAACCCATTCTGGCGAATCTGCATCAGTCGAACTATTAGTCAAAATTGGGTTTTTACCTATCTTGGTACCTGGTGTATAACTACTTGCTGCGACTTTACCTAGCTCTGTTAAATCTGTCACACCATCATCCGCACCTGGGGTCTCGTCCCAATAAGGCTCTGTCAGTTTTAATGCGATACCTTTACTACCTGTAAATGTATTTTCCTTTTTGTTTGATAGTGTACTTAAATATGCCATTGTTCCCCATACACCCACTGCAAGCACAAGCACGATTGCCGTCATCGAAGCCAACTTCTTTTTTAATTTTCTTTTTTTATGATTCATTTGTTTTTTCATAGGAATCGTCCCCCTTCTTCTCTACATTAAAATTACTGTTGTTCTATATTTTTATCTGTTTTACTCCCAAATACCATCTGGTAACTCTGACCAATATTGTTTTACTGATGCCAGGGATTCGGAAGTTGGTATGTTGTTTGTATCTGTTTTCACCTCTAATGCATCTACTATTACATGGAATTTTACAAATCCACCTTCTGGTATCTCAGATACTGCTGTCAACTTTACGCTGTCAAAAATATTTGCTGTTTTTTTGTTCGCATTTAAAACACTGGTATAGTAATATATTTCATCTTTATTATACCACTTTTCTGCTTCATTTACATCCTCTGATTTAGCAGTCTGTGTCAACTCGTAGTTATTTGTTGTGCCAATGCAAACACCATCTTTATTATAAACTTCTGCCACTATTCTGGCACGAATCACAACACTTTTTTTCTTTTCCCCATTTATTGAAACATATGCACTTTTACTTTCTCCATTGTAAGAAACTGAGCCATCTGTATCTAAAACATACTTTTGACCATTTGGTTCTTGCAAATCAATATCCACATAGGTTTTTGGACTAAAAGCGTTACTTTTTGTCTCCGTAACTACATATAGTCCTCGGATACCCGCCATAGAAAATATTCCACTGATTTGAAATAATGCAAATGCAATGGTTATATACACAGTATGGCGAACAGTCCTTAACTTTCTTGCCTGTTTTCCCATACTGTCCGCCCCCCTTCCATACTGTTGTAATCGGAACGAAACTTATTCTTCTCCTTCTTCTAAATCGGTTTGTTTTTTTACCAAATCAAGTAAAAAAGATACTCCGAGTAATACTACAATACATACAACGGTAATGATTTTACCATTTCCATTTTGATACTCTGTAGAAATTTTTCCTAAATAAGGAATACTAAAGTTACTGGCTTTTCCAATTACGGAACCATATGAAATAGCTCCATCCTCAGAATTATTTGCATCTCCTTTTGTAACAATTGTTTGTTCCTTTTTATCAATCTTTGTAACTCTATGTGTTACTACCCAACCACTATCTTCAGCAGTACGATAAGTAATTACATCTCCCTTATGTATCGCATCAAAAGATGCAGCCTTCACATAAATCATACTCCCAATGGGATACTTTGGTCTCATGCTTCCTGTCTGTATATTGTATGGTTGATAACCCATACACTGCGGTACAAAAAATACCAGCAACAGAACTAAAATAATTAACGCAAGCATTGCATTAATTGTTCTCTGCACTCCCTTAATAAATTTCATAACATTCCCCCCCAAAAAGTTTACATTTTGTTACACATTTTTCATTAATATTTCCGTTTTATTACTTTTGTGTTAAATGCACAATTTTATGTGGCATTTATGCACTTTTTTTATTATCTATCTATAAAATACCATAATCATTCCCATTTTTCAATACGTTTTTATGCTTTTTTACTATTTTTTCCTCTTAATTTAAGTAAATTTCACCAGTTTTTTGTAATTATGCATATAGTTTTCACGCTATTAAAAAAATGTTTCACATAACGCTATTTTATATTTGTTTTTTTATGTTTTTGTGTATTTTCATAAAAATTACCGACCCCCAATCGTTCATTTACTCTACTTTTGGTGGTCGGCATACACATTTTCATTCTAATGCTATATCAATGAATCTCATTTATCGCATCATCTGTGTCCCCCTCGATGTCCGTATCTTTTTGCTTATTGTAAAACTGTGCGATCGGTAACGCTTTTTCATCACAATTACTTTTTAAAATCACTTCATTATCATTTATCGTATCACCAAATCTAGTATCTTCAAAATTTTCTTGTATAAAAGAAGCTACGTCATAATTAACTTTTACCAGTTTATATTTCCATGACCAAGTTGTATCTTCTTTAATACGATAATATCGATTTCCTACAACCTGTACCTTCTTACTTATTTTGTAAGAAAACGTAGTTCCATCCACAGACGGCTTTGGAGCTGATAATTTTTCTGCGGTTTCATCCAGATTGAGAGTAACCGTAAAACTATTTTCAACATTCTCGTCATTCTTTGCATCTGCTTCTGTTTTATACTGTTTTATCTCAAACAAAAAGCTTTGCTTTGCGTTTGCCAAATCCTGATAAGACTTGTCCTTTGAATATGCTTTATCACCATAATACAATGCATCTACATATTTATCCAGTTGAATAAAGGATTTGCTATAACGGTTATTATACACCATCTGCACAGAAGCATTGGTTTCATCTAAAGTCATAGTAGTAATAGCAGACGTTGTGGCTGTCTTTGCTTGTCCTTCCGTTATCTTTATTGCTCCTAGATAAAAAATATCAGTATCATCTATATTTTCTGTCACAGTATAGGTATTTCCAACGGACAATGGAAGTTCACAAATTTCTGCCTTTTCTCCTGGCTTTAGTGTAATCTGCCCATTTGTTGTTGATTTTGTTGTAACATCAAAACCATCGTCTTCGTCAATGGAGTTTTTATAGGTATATACCTTATATGGGCCAGAATACAGAGTGGCATCAGATACATTCTTTATCGTAAAGTTATATTCCTTTTCTTTTCCTGTCGTATTTTTATAATACTGTGCTTCGTTGACATCACCTGCAATTCTTTTTGTAATAGAAATTGCTCCAAACTGATTTGTATAGGTAATCACAACCTTGACCTTCTTATATTCTGCGGTTTCCTTATTATAGAATTTATTGATAATACTACAAGGAATTTCACCCGTTATCGTCCTTGTCTCCTTATCAATTGCAATTCCAGCTTCCGCAGAAGTTTCGTTGTACTCTGGCGATTCGAATGTATCATCATCCAGACTCGCCTTATACACAACATTCATATCATTTACAATGGTTCCATCTGCAACACTCTCTTTTACCTGATACTTTGTTCCTACTGGAATCCCTGCAATCACTGCCTTCTGTCCAGGTTGCAAGGTGATTACTCCATTGGCGGTTGTTTTTTCTGTTGTAGTTCCATCTTCTTCTACTAACTTGTAAGCTCCTGTGTACAACGTTAAAGTTGAATCCGAACCACCAAACACATTCGAAAATTTAATTTCATATCCATAGGAATAATTACTCCAGTCATTCAAATTACCATTTAACTTTTTAGACAATACTAAAGAACCTGTTTTTACTGTATTGGTAAAGGTTTCTGTAATATTAACAGGATCACTCTCGCTGATGCTGGAGCCATTCAAAAAGTTATAGCGGTAATCATAGGATACATCTACTGCTTCTGATGCTGTGCCATCTACACTTGAGCTTACAGCTGATATATCTGTATAATAGTAGTTGCTTGCCGAACGTGCAGAGGTCGGTGTTACAAATGTAGTAAGTGCTTCGGTTGCATCTGTATTTTCTGACATAGAACCACTATATCGTTCTGGTTGCAATAAACTATCCTTTTGAATTACTCGCATTTGACTTCCCTTTGCAAATTGCTTTAAGAAAGTAGCACTGTCATCATAAAAAAGCCCAAATACTCCATTACTATCTGTAATTCCTGAAGTAGTTTCGCTATTTATTAAAATATTTGAATCCAATGGTGCCAAATAAGCTTCTTCTAACTCATATGAAGTATCATTCACTTTATTAAAATTGTTTTCTGATGTAGGAACAAAAGTAGGTGCTAACTCACCTGCTGATTGATATGGCAAATTGTTGCTATACAGTTTCGTATTTGTTCCAATTGTAGGATAAGTAGCTGTAGCAGAAAGTGAACCGCTTAGTGTACCATTATCTCCCAAAGAGGTGCATTTATACACCTTTCCATCCGCGTCAGAAGTTATCTTCACTCCCCCATGTGTTTTACATGCATTTCCATTATTAGCTGAACCATTATGAAATTTTATTGTTTTTCCAACTCTAACATCATAATAGAAAATACCAGTCTGATATTCTGTCATTGCATAACTTTTTCCGTCAATTTCAATATATGGTATTTTATTTGATGTTCCCCATTGCTTACTACCATCATTTGACATTAAATTTATTGCAGTACTTAAATCAAAATATACTCTCACATTCGGCTCTGCTCCAAAGCTCAGATATGACTTTTCCTTACTCGTAGTATTCTCATTTTGTCTGACTGTCAATTTCCCGCTTGGATATTTAATTTCACTATCATCTACATTCTCTGCTTTTGTTCCTTGATTTTCAACCGAATACTGAAATACATCTTCTTCTGCCAAATCGTATACAGCCTGCAAAAATGTATCATTGATACTGTTTGGAATCTGTAATTGATTTTTTATTTTTAATGTTCCTGTTGCCTTTTCTGCAGTAACAGGCTCTATCGTAGGGGTTGGTGTAGGCATAACTTCATTGGCAGGCACAAAGTTAAATAGCATATGGAAGTTTGACTCCATCATACCTCGTTCCATGTAGAATATAGTTAAAACATGCTGATGGTCTGCACCTTTTTTTATACCTGTAATTGTATTTGACACATTTGATTTTATATATGTATCTTCCGCTAAAATTTTATCACTCATAACCGTATAGGATGCATCCGTAGAACCATTTGCGTATGTGATTTTTGCAACAGTGGACTTAGCAGTCTCATCCGTACCACTAAAATCAATTGTTCCCGTTGCCTTACCATGCTGTCCGCCCAAGTCTAAGACCAATTCACCATCCAGAAAAATCCATACATCATCATCTCCCTCAAACTTGAATACCATAGATTTTCCATCAACCATTCCGTCTTCTGAAAGACGAAATGGAATATTAAATCTTACTCCAAATCCATAATCCAGTGCCTTTTGCTCACTTGAAGTTCGACCAACCTGTCCTGACCCATTACTATTATTATAAGGGAAAAATTGTGCGGAACTTGAAGCTGCACAATATACCTGCTTTTCATTATAATAATAATTTAATTTTCCTTTACTTCCAAAATAATAACTATCTTGAGATGTATTGCCACTCATTCCATCAAAGCGTACTACATCCTTACTACTATCAAACTCATAGTAACCTTTCTTACTACCTGATGTAACTTTTCTAAATGGGAATCCAACATGCTCCTTTGTAGCACCAATAGAGACACCATTTACTTTACTATTCAAAAAATCTGTATCAAAATAAGGAGTTGCAACTTCCCCACTGGAATTTTTTTTACTCATCAAAGTTCCACTTGTATAATCCGACATATCAAAACCTTTTAAAGTATCAGATACAATATTTTGACATACTGCGTCATATGGTATATGTCTATTTGCAATATTGGCAGCCCAACGAAAATAATAATATCCTGGAAAATCTATTTTTTTCGAAGTCAAACCACCATAATAATTATAAAAATTTCCCGTATAAATACCCACTTTCACATTGTTATTTTTATAATAATCACTCAATTTACCATCAAAGGAACCAAAAGGAATCACTCCACTGTCATAACAACTCTGCGCTCCCTGGTTTCGACTATTATTATAAATTTCATTATCATAACGATAATTATAAAAAGTTGTATCAAAAGAAATGATTTCCTGACTGGAATTATTATTGGGTTCACTTATTGTATATTCTGCCATCGAATGTTTTTCATCTGAATTCCAATAATACATCCCCATTGTAAATATTGTCATAAAAAGAACGAAAAAACAAACGATTGCTCCTATTTTTCTTTTGTTCATATGACCATCCCCTTGTCGCATATATATAAGTCTTTTTCTATTAGTATAGCAAACTATCACCCTTTTCTCAATTCGACTGCCCCATATTTAATTTTTACAAAAAGATTTAAAATTTTTGTAATAAAGTATGTAATATTCTTATTATTTTCTACCTAAACTGCAAAAATATAAAAGCGTCCATCAAACGATAGACGCTTTTCGCATATTTAACATTCCTCTTTAACAGGTCAATTTTTCGTTTACATAATCAACAACGCAATTGCCACCTTTCTTTAGCTTTCCAAATAAAATCTTATCGACTAATAAAGGTTTAATCTCTGTATTGATTACACGATTGATCTCTCTCGCCCCATATTCCTGACTGATTCCTTTTTCTTTCAAGTATTTTGCACAAGCCGAGGTAATTTCCAATGAAATTTTTTGTTTTTCCAATTTTTGTGCAAGTAGTGCAATTTGTTTTTTCACAATCTTTTCTGCCATCGCATCATCCATATGATTGAATGTGATAATGCGATCCAAACGATTACGAAATTCTGGCTGAAATACTCGTTTTACCTCATCCATAATTGCATCTTTACTAATTGTTCTTTCTCCAAATCCCACCAAGGTTTTTCCTACTTTACTGGCACCTGCATTAGAAGTCATAATCAGTATTACATTTCTAAAATCTGCCTTTCTTCCTTGATTGTCTGTAAGTGTCGCATAATCCATTACCTGCAACAAAACATTAAATATATCAGGATGCGCTTTTTCAATTTCATCCAAAAGAAGTACACAATATGGTTTTTTTCGGATAGTTTCCGTTAATAGCCCACCTTCTTCATAACCTACATAACCTGCTGGAGAACCAATAAGCTTTGCGACTGTGTGTTTTTCTGCATATTCACTCATATCAAATCGAACCAGTGAAACGCCCAAAACATCTGCCAAAGTTTTTGCTACCTCTGTTTTTCCTACCCCCGTTGGTCCCACAAACAATAGGCTCGCTAATGGCTTGTCCTCTTCATTCAGACCTGCCCTAGCAAACTTTACTGCATTTGATAATTCTTTGACTGCTTCATCCTGTCCAAATACGCGTTTTGATATATTTTTTTCTAATTCTGCCAACTGTTTTCTTTCATTGGCTTCTATCTGTTTTGATGGTACATTTCCAATTTTAGCTACAACTGCTTCTAATAATTTTTTGTCTACCATCTGTGTCTTTCTGTCAGTCGGATGCATCACTCTATATGCTCCCGCCTCATCTATCAAGTCAATCGCTTTGTCTGGAAGAAATTTTTCATTCATATATTTCGCACTTAATTCCACTGCATATTCCATCGTTCCTTTTGAATATCGTACTCCATGATACTGCTCATAGTGTTTACGAATCCCATCTAATATCTGTACTGCTTCCTCCTGTGTAGGCTCCTTTATATCAATATTTTGAAAACGTCGAATTAGACTTTTATTTTTTGAAAACGTCTTTTTATACTCTTCATAGGTCGTAGAACCAATAAAACGTATTTCTCCCAATGCCAAATACGGTTTCAATAAATTGGCTGCATCCATTGTGCCACCATTGGTGGCACCTGCGCCAACAATATTGTGAATTTCATCTATATAAACTATGATGTTCTTCTCCTTTTGAATCCCATCCATAATCATTTTCAATCTTTTTTCAAAGTCGCCTCTAAATTGCGTTCCAGCGATAATCGTTCCCAAATCTAATGCATATATTTTTGCATCTTTTAACTTCTCCGGTACTTTTCCTTCATTAATTCGTCTTGCAACACCATATGCCAAAGCCGTCTTTCCTACTCCCGGCTCTCCTATATGCAATGGATTATTTTTATATTTTCTGCACAAAACCTGCAGTGTACGTTCCAATTCCTCTTCTCTTCCAATTAAAGGCATTCGTTCTTGAACCGTATCATTCATACAGACAACATAATCACTCCAATGCTCTTTTGCTGACTCATCTGTGCTCATTTTACTCTTTGCTTTTTCTATATGTTCCTTATTCTCTTCTTCTATTTTCCGTTCATTCATCCTTGCCAGCAATTCTGTTGGATCTACCTTTTGTGTGTGAATATAAAAGGCTGCATAACTATTATCTAAGCTCAATACTCCATATAACAAATGTGTAATTTCTACAACAAACCTGTCACTGGATACTGCCTGCCCCTCTGCTTCCATCAATACATCATTTAAACCAACACTAAGTTCAGCCTTTCCTGTTGTAATTGTTTCTACATTCTCTCTCATATAAGTTTCGAGACTTCCCCTTAATTGATTAACATCTCCTCCACAATCTGCAAAAGAATCAGCAAATATTTCATTGTAAGTCAGCACAAAAAGCAAATGCTCTGGGGTTACAAATTCATGATGCAATTTATCTGCTAATAGTGCCATATCTGTTAAAAGTTCTTCCACTTCTTTTGAAATCTTCATATCTTATACCAACCCTTTCACCTTAAGTTACGTTGTTTTTTACTTATTGTTCCACTTTCACAAGAAAAGGATACCCTTCATTTCTTGCTCTTCTCGTGCATATATCTACTTTTGTTCTTGCTATATCATAAGAATACTCCCCAATTGTTTCTTTTGTACCTTGATGTATCTTTAGCATAATGCTCATTGCATCCGTTTCTGTCTTATGAAACACATCTATTAAGATATTTACTACAAAGTCCATAGGCGTAAAATCATCATTATACATAACCACCTTGTATCGTTCCGGCTCCTTTATTTTTTCTTTTATCTTCCTTTTCATTTGTATTTTTTCTGACATATTCATTCCCGCTTTCTGTATCATAGCATTCCTTTAGTTTTGCCAAAGCCTTTTTCTCTATTCTTGAAACATAACTTCTTGAAATATTTAAATATTGAGCAATTTCTCTTTGTGTCTGTTCTTCTTGATTATATAGTCCATATCGAAGTATTAATATTTCCTGTTCTCTTTTCGATAGAACTTTTTTCATAAAAATGTATAACCGTCGAATGTCTTCTTGTAAATCCATTTTATTGGCTATATCAATATTTTCCCCTTCCATGATATCCAATAAATGAATCTCATTTCCCTCTTTATCTGCGCCTATCGGTTCATATAAATAAACCTCTTTTCCTGTCTTTTTCTCGCTACGCAATAGCATTAATAACTCATTTTCAATGCAACATGAGGCATACGTGGCAAGACGTATCCCTTTATCCGGCTGAAAGCTGTCAATCGCCTTGATTAATCCAATCGTCCCCACTGAAATCAAATCTTCCGTATCCCTCTCTACGTTATGATATTTTTTTACAATATGGGCTACTAAGCGTAAATTTCTCTCAATCAAAACATCCCTAGCCTGTTTATCCCCCTTCTTACACGCCAAAAGACACTGGTTCTCCTCCTTGGTGCTTAATGGTTTTGGAAAAGATTTCACTGTTAAGCACCTCATATATTACTTTCTTTTACAATATGCAACTTTTCACATTTTTGTGCCTTTCCACTTTCAAATTTTAGTATAACGAATTCTATTTCTAATGTAAAGCAAAAGCCTCCACTGATTCTTCAAAAGAAAAAGCGAAGGCTTTTTATTTCTGTTATTTATTTTACTGCCCCATCTACAACACCTTTGATAATCTTTTTCTGTGCTATAATATAGAAAACAATAACTGGTAACATAATCAATAATAATGCTGCTGCTGCAACACCCCAGTTTGTTGTAAAGGAACCAAAGAATTTATAAGTCTGCAATGGTAAAGTTCTTAGTTCAGATTTACCAGAAAGAACGATACTTGGTAATAAGTAGTCATTCCATATCCACATAATATTTACAATTCCAACTGTTGTTGTAATCGGTCCAAGCAATGGCATAACAATTCGGAAAAAGATTCCCGGTGTGCTACAACCATCAATGGCAGCAGCTTCCTCCAATTCTACAGGGATACCTTTGATAAAACCATGATATAACATAATTGACATAGCCGAACCAAAACCGATATACGCCAAAATCAATCCTTGATGATTCATCAAATCAATCCCAAACTGTCCAAGCCCAAATCTTCCCATTATTTTCATCAACGGTAACATAACACATTGAAATGGTATCAACATAGAAACAGAAAACAGCATAAAAATTATATTTGACATTTTTGTTTTGTTTCGTACCAACACCCATGCCGCCATAGCAGAAAATATACATAAACAAACCGTTGATATTACAGTTACAATAAGCGAATTTTTAAATGCCATTAAAAATTCCATCTTCTCAATTGCCGTAGAAAAGTTTTCAAATCCAATCCATTCTGACGGTATACCTAATATATTTATAGCGATATCTTTTGCTGATTTAAAAGCAACCCAAATAAGCATCGCAATCGGAAACAAATAAAGTAAGACTAAAAAAACACGATAAATTATTTGCCATATGCTTCTTAGTATATTTTTTCCTTTCATATTTTCCCCTCCTATGCCTCTACTTCTGCTCGTTTTGTAATTGTTAGCTGAATAATACTAAATATGGCAATTGTAACGAAAAAGATCATAGCCTTTGCCTGCGCCTCACCCATCTGATTACTATTAAATGCAGAATTATAAATATTTAAAGCTAACATTTCATTTTTATGGTTAGGATTACCTCCAGTCAAAGACATATTCTGGTCAAACAATTTGAAGGAATTTGACAAAATCAAAAATAGTCCAATCGTAAATGATTGTGCTACCATAGGAATTGTTATTTTAAACAATTTCTTCAACCCTACTGCACCATCAAGGGAGGCGGCTTCCATTACACTATCTGGAATATTTTGTATTCCAGCAATATAAATAATCATCATATAGCCACTCATCTGCCATACCATAAGAATTAACAGACCAATAAATCCAGTTTTATTATCTGCAAGCCAATTTCCTAAAATTGGTATGTTAGTTGCCGGAAAAATCTTAGTAAAGATAAATTTCCATGTATAACCCAATAACAATCCTCCGACCAGATTAGGCATGAAAAAGATACCTCTCATAAAAGTTGCGCCTTTAAATTTCTGTGTTACTAATAAGGCAAGACCAAATCCAAATCCATTGATTAACAGTACAGCACACACAGTAAATAATGCAGTATAGCCAAAAGAATACCAATATTGTGAATCGTGAAAAACTTTCAAATAATTTTCAAACCCAATGAAACTTGGTGCTTTGGCAACACCATTCCAATCTGTAAATGAATAATATAATCCCATTAACGTTGGTATCATTACAACCCCAATGAAACAGATTAAACAAGGGGCTAAAAATCCCCAAAATGTCAACTTTGATCGTTTCATACATTCCTCTCCTTTCAGTTTTTTGTATGACTTTTACCCATACATACTTTATTAAATATATACGAGTAACACTCACACAAAAAACACTGACTCTACACTAAAAATTTGCCTTTTCATATTAAAACAGGGTATGGCGTGATGCCACACCCTGTTCTATTTTAAGAAACAAATTAAAATCTAATATCTACAAATCAAAAACTATTTAGATCTTCTTTCTGACCATTCTTTTGCTGACTGTGTAAATACATCATCCCATTTTAATTCACCAGATAATACACCCTGTACTTTTGCACCAAATACATTCATAGTGTAATCTTCACCATCAGGAGCACCTTGGAATACCATAGAAATTCCCTTTCCATTTTTGAAGAATTCTACCATGCTCTTTGTTAAATTGTCTGATGGCTCTAAATCACCGTAGTTATCAAATACAGGAGTAAATCCAAACTCATTTACAACAATTTTCTTTCCTTCGTCAGACTGATATAGCCAGTTCAAGAAATGCTTACTTGCTTCTTTTACTTTATCATCAGATGTCTTGTTTACACACCAATAGTTAGAAACAATTGAGAAGATAGAGTCCTCCTTGTATCCCTTAATTGGCGCTGGAATAAATACTAAATTATCTGCTGTTGTCTGATCAATCTTCTTTACATCATTGTAAATCCAGTTACCCTGCTGGATACAAGCAACCTTTCCTGTTGCAAGCTGTTCCTGAACTGCTGCATTGTAATCTGTCTTTAATGCTTTTGACCAGTCATCTTTTGCTGCAGAATAATTTAACTGTAATTCTATAAATGCTTCATATGCATCTTTATACTTAAATTCAACAGTTTTTGCATCGGCACATGCAAACACATCTTCGTTAAACTCTGGAGATAACGCAACATTACATGCATGGTTTCCTAACACCCATGTAACACCACCCTGCACAGAAACAACATTCTCTAAATTAGGAAAATCTTTCTTTAAATCACCAGCATCAATTGCTTTTTGTAATGTATCGAATGCCTTATCAATTTTATCATAACTATCTAATGTAGAAACATCTACACCAGCAGCTTCAAACATTGCTTTATTTACAACTAATCCCATACCTTCTGTGGTAACAGGCATTCCATATACTTTTCCATCAATGGTATCTAAGTCTAACATACCTGCATTTGCATGTTCAACCCAAGGCTGATCTGACAAATCTTCCAGATAATCTGCATATGTATCGCAACTTACAGGTCCTGCACAATTGAAAATATCAGGCATAGTACCACTGGCAGCCTTTGCCTTATATTTAGTATCTACACTGTCTGCTCCTCCAACACTTTCAACTTTAATCGTAACATTTGGATATAACTCATGATACCGTTCTGCTGCGGCTTGTAATGCATCTTCAATTTCAATCTTATACTGAAGAATATTGATTTCTACATCTTCACCATCTGCAACCTGATCACCAGAATCAGACTTTTTCGATGAATCATCTTTGCTGTTATCAGAGCCTTTTGATCCACAGCCTCCCATTGAAAGCACCATAGCCATTAAAAGTAACATTGTAGTAAGTTTTTTAAATTTTTTCATAAACCTCTACCATCCCTTCTTTTTTATATATTGAATGCATATATAGCATAAAAAGGACAGCTCAAGACATAACTTGCAACTAAGAATTTCTATTTTTCCCTTTTTATGTACTCCCCTACATCCATTTACAAGTATATCACACTTTGTTCACAATTGCAATTTAATTTTATCATTTTGTATAGTTTCTTTTAATTTTCACCCTATTCTTTGTCGATTTTTAATGCAGATTACAATCGTAGTCTATAAAAATGTATGTCATATTGATTTTCTTTTTTCTCTTTTTGCACTATTTAAGCTACATTAAGCACAAAAAACGACTTCCAAGCATTAGATGTTAAAATCTAAACTTGTGAAGTCGTTTTTTAATTACCTATATATAATCTACTATCCTTTAACTTGCATTTTACTTAAAGTAAGATACACCAGACTCAAAAATAAGTTGATTCTGATTTCCATAAATATTTAATGCCACACCGTCTCCTCTACGTTCAGAATGTGCCATCTTTCCTAATACACGTCCATCCGGGCTTGTAATACCTTCAATTGCACAATAAGAACCATTTGGATTGAAATCTTCATTCATTGTAGGATTTCCATCTATATCTACATACTGTGTAGCTACTTGACCATTTTCGAACAACTTTTTAATCCATTCTTCACTCGCTACAAAACGACCTTCTCCATGAGAAGCAGGAATAGAATATACTCCACCAAGTTCAGCCTTTTGTAACCATGGAGACTTGTTTGTTACAACCTTCGTATAAACAGTCTTTGAAATATGACGTCCAATACTATTTGTTGTAAGTGTTGGAGAATCCTCTTTCTGAGGTGTAATTTCACCATATGGAACCAATCCTAATTTAATTAACGCCTGGAAACCGTTACAAATACCAAGTGCCAATCCATCTCTCTTTGTCAATAAATCATTTACTGCATCTTTTATCTTTTCATTACGGAAAACAGATGAAATAAACTTAGCAGAACCATCCGGCTCATCACCAGCCGAAAAACCACCTGAAAACATCAAAATCTGAGACTCTTCAATAGCACTCACAAAGGCATTTACCGAATCTGTTATGTTTTCTTCTGTCATATTCTTAAATACAACTGTCTTTGTATCTGCACCTGCTGCTTCAAACGCTTTCGCTGTATCATATTCGCAGTTTGTTCCCGGGAATACAGGAATAAATACTTTTGGTTTCGCAATCTTATTCTTAGCAACATATACTGTCTTGCTATCATAAAGCTTTGTCTCAATTTCTTTCTGTTCTACATCTGATTGTGTAGGGAATACTTTTTCCAAAGTGCCTGTCCATGCAGATAATGCTTCATCCATAGAAATCTCTGCTCCGCCACATACAAATTTTGCATCTGCAAGTACACAACCAATTTCAACATAGTCTACATCAATCTTTGCTATATCCTCTACTGAAACTTCAGCAATAATATCGCCATAAGAAGCTTTAAAGTATTCACTATTTGGAAGTTGTGTTGATAATTCAACACCAAGTTTATTACCAAATGCCATTTTACTAACCGCTTCACATACACCGCCAAAACCAATCGCATAAGTAGAAACCAATACTTTGTCATGGATAAGCTTTGTAATACCTGCATATAAATTCATTAAGTATTCATAATCTGGCAAACCATACTGATCTCTCTTGATTGAAAAACGTACTAACTTGTTTCCTGCTTTTTTCAGTTCTGGTGTAACAACATCCTGAATTTTTCCAACATTTACAGCAAAAGAGCAAAGTGTTGGAGGTACGTCAATATCATTAAATGTTCCTGACATACTATCTTTTCCACCAATAGAAGGAAGTCCAAGTTTAATCTGTGCATCATAAGCACCAAGTAAAGCTGCCATTGGTTTTCCCCAACGTTTTGGATCATTTCCTAATCTCTCGAAATATTCCTGGAAAGTAAAACGAATCTTACTATAATCGCCACCGGCTGCTACAATCTTTGCAACAGAAGAGATGACTGCATACACAGAACCATGATATGGACTCCAACTTGAAAGATATGGGTCTAATCCATAACTCATCATTGTCACTGTATCGCATTTTCCGTTTAATACTGGTAATTTTGCAATCATAGACTGTGTTTCCGTCAATTGATATTTTCCACCATATGGCATGGTTACTGTTGCAGCACCGATAGAACTATCAAACATTTCTACCAGACCCTTTTGAGAACATACATTCAAATCTTTTAATGTATCTAACCATTTTTTCTTTACATCTGTTACAGCTACAGACTGTTCTAAAACGCTATCCTCTTTTGAAGGCATTGGAACAACAACATCTGTTTCCTGATGTGCTCCATTTGTATCCAAGAATGCTCTGGAAATATTTACAATTTCTTTTCCTCTCCAACTAATTACCAGTCTTGGGTCCTCTGTTACTGTTGCCACTACAACAGCCTCTAAATTTTCTTCCTCTGCATACGCCAACATCTTATCTACATTGCTAGGGTCTACTACCACTGCCATACGCTCTTGTGATTCGGAAATAGCAAGCTCAGTACCATCCAAACCAGCATATTTCTTAGGTACTTTATCTAAGTCAATGGTTAATCCATCTGCCAATTCACCAATCGCAACTGATACACCACCAGCACCAAAGTCATTACATTTTTTAATCAATGCACTTACTTCTTCACGACGGAACAAACGCTGAATCTTTCTTTCTGTTGGAGCATTTCCCTTTTGTACTTCTGCACCACATGTATCAATGGAACTTTCTGTATGTGCTTTAGAAGATCCTGTTGCTCCACCACATCCATCACGTCCGGTTCTACCGCCAAGTAAAATAATAATATCACCCGGATCAGAATTTTCACGTATTACACTTCTTCTTGGTGCAGCACCCATAACAGCACCAATTTCCATTCTCTTAGCCACATAATCAGGATGATAAATTTCCTTTACAAGACCTGTTGCCAAACCAATCTGGTTTCCATAAGAACTATATCCATGCGCAGCTCCTGTTACAATTTTTCTCTGTGGTAACTTACCATGTAAAGTATCCTTCAAAGAAACTGTAGGATCTGCAGCTCCTGTTACACGCATTGCCTGATATACATAACCACGTCCTGACAATGGATCACGAATTGCTCCACCAAGACAAGTAGCAGCCCCACCAAATGGCTCAATTTCAGTTGGATGATTGTGAGTTTCATTCTTGAAGAATACTAACCACTCTTCTTCCTTTCCGTCTACTTCTACAGGAACAACGATAGAACATGCATTAATCTCATCAGAAACTTCCATGTCGTCCAGCTTACCCTCTGCCTTTAATTTTTTCATTCCCATAAGAGCAATGTCCATCAAGCAAACAAACTTATCTTTACGATCTTTATATAATACTGCACGATCATTCAAATATCTCTCATAAGTCTCCACGATTGGTTCATGATAATATCCATCCTCGAAGGTAACATTCTTTAATTCTGTTGAAAATGTTGTATGACGGCAATGATCAGACCAGTAAGTATCCAACACACGGATTTCTGTCATTGATGGATTTCTCTTTTCTTCATTCTTATAATAATTTTGAATGTGTAAAAAGTCTTTAAAAGTCATTGCCAATCCCAAAGAATCATACAATTCTTTCAGCTCCGCTTCTCCCATATCTTTAAAACCATCAAAAATCTTAACATCTGCTGGTTCTTCAAATTCAGTAACCAAAGTAGCTGGTTTTGTCTCATCTGTCTCTCTGGAATCTACTGGGTTAATACAATATTCTTTAATTTTAGCAAACTCTTCTTCTGTAATGGAACCAGATAATACATAAGTAGTAGCGGAACGAATAATTGGATTCTCACTTTCATGAAGTAATTTTACGCATTGTTCAGCGGAATCTGCACGCTGATCAAACTGACCTGGTAAATATTCCACAGAAAATGTCTTATCCCCAGCCTCACACTGGAATGTCTCCTCATATACAATATCTACCGGTGGCTCTGAAAAGACTGTACCAAGTGCCTTTTTATAAGTTTCCTCACTAACGTTTTCAATATCATAACGAATAAGCACACGAACATTTGTCAAAGCAGTAATATCCAGATAACTCTTTATCTCTGCCTTTAATTCCTTTGCTGCAACAGCATATGGCATTTTCTTTTCCACATAAACTCTTCTTACGTTACTCATTATGTAGCTCCTTTCCATTTATAGCCCAAAGGCTTTTTCTCACTATTGAATTAAACTTTTTGCTCTATAAATCACTATTTTCTATAGAGCAAAAAACAAAAACTTCTTATATTGTACCACATTTTTTTCCATAAGCCAATAAATATCAAACTTTTTTATAACTTTCCTACAACACAAAAGAGGGCTGTATTTTACAGCCCTCTTTTTATACAAGATTTACATAGCGTACTGTCCTATGTGTACATTCTCCCATACTTTGTCGTTTACTTTAACATCGTAATTTTTCTCGATGTTGTCCGTATATTCTGTCTTAAAAGCATCTTCTTCTGCAGTACTTTTAGCTTCCTTTACTGCATTATCATAACTGTCTGTTGAAGTATTATCTGTAAGCTTAATGATATATAATGCATCTTCACCCTCTAATACAGCAGAAATCTCTCCAACTTTCATTTTCTTAATCTTTGCATCAACTTTTTTATCAAAACCATCTTTCTCGATTAACTGACCATTTTCTACAAAGCTAATTCCATCATCATTCTGTGTCTTAGCTTTTCCGTTATCATCTTTACCGAAAAGTGTTGTAAAATCGTCTGCTGATTTTGCCTGTTTTAACAAGTCAGACATCTTAGACTTTAATTTTTTAATTTCGTCTTTACTTAATGATTCGCTCTTACCATCATCATTTGTCTTTGTTGTTGCTATTGTATAATATTGGAAGTCATATTGCTTATAATCTTTTTTCTTAACTTTAGCTGTGATTTTATCATAGTCTAAGTTAAGAGAAGCAATCTTATCTTTTTTATAACGTTCACCAATTACCTGTTTAAGAATACAATTATAAACTTCCTTTTCTGATAATCCGCGAATTAATTTCTGCTTTTTCGTCATATTCTTTACTGCTTCATCTGTTTGCTTCTGTGCATCCTTTTTGTCATCATCTGTAGCTTCATATCCTTCTGAAACTGCTTGCTGATACAAAATGAAATCTTCTTGTGCATCTGTGATAATACTTTCAGACAAACTATCTGCAGCGTTTGTAGCATCATCGCCGCCCTGCTCCCAGAAGTTAAAGTCTTCCATTCCGTAGTTTGCATACAAACTCTTATACATCGTATCATATTGTTCTTCGCCTTGATATACATAATATCCAAAGTTCTTAATAGAATACTCTGTAGTCTTTCCAGATTTGTCTTTAATAGACATAATCGTTTTTACTCGCAATGAATTATAACCTACATATATACATGCTGCAATAACAACGATAACTCCTAATGTTAATAGCACTGTTCTTGCACCAAAACTTACTGAACCACCTGTATTTTGTTGCAATCGTTTTGGCTGTTTCTTTTTCGCCTCTTTTGATGTTGATGCAGTATTTAATTTTGCATCTTTCACAATTTTGTTACTCACTTTTTTTCCTCCGCTTCCTTCTCAAATTTCATTTACTGCTAAAAAGCCCTCTTTATAATTCTAAGCAATTTTTTCCATAAGTCAAGTAATAACTTTGGTAATTAAACGTATTTCACACTTTTTTCATTTTTAGATTAGTGAGAATCTTTTTTCCCTTCCAGTATAATCTTTTTCGCTTGCAATAAAGCTGTGAACTCATCTTCAGGCATAGGTTTTGCAAACAAATATCCCTGTGCCATATCACAGTCGATTTCTTTTAGGAATTTTGATTGAGATTCTGTCTCCACACCTTCTGACAACACCTTCATCTTAAGTTGCTTGGCCATATTGGTAATACTGGAAACAATTATTTTTTCTTCCTGTTTCATATCTCCACCACCAAAAAATTCTTTGTCCAGTTTCAATACATCTGTAGTCATATCCTTTAACAAATTCAAAGAAGAATATCCAGCACCAAAATCATCAATAGAAACATAAAATCCTTTTTCTCTTAATTCATGCATCGTTGAAATTGCACTTTCCGTATTATCCAAAAAGATACTTTCCGTCAACTCGAATTCAAGATATTCATGTTTTATTTTATAACGTTTCACTAATTCCATCACTTTTTCTACGAAATCATCTGTATTAAGATGTACTCTTGAGACATTTACTGATATGGTGACAGGTTCAATTTCCAGCTCTTCCCATTTTTTTATTGCTTTACATGCACACTCATAGATATAAAAATCTAACTGGATAATAAATCCATTCTTCTCAAACAACGGAATAAATTGATCCGGGAACATAAACTTTCCGTCTTTTCGTTGCCATCTGGTTAATGCTTCTGCCCCTACGATTTTGTTTGTCTCTAAATCCACTTTCGGTTGAAGATACATAATAAATTCATGGTCATCCAATGCCTGTTGCATAGAATTGCAAATATCCAGTTCCATCTTTACACGTTCTTCTAATTCATCATCATAGAAACAGCATTTATTTTCCGCATTCTTTTTGATATGTTTTCGTGCGAGATTTGCATTATCTATCACAGCCGTTACATCTTTGCCATAACAAATAGCAGCCACACCGCACACTAAATATGTACTTTTCCCCACGCTGCAAAAGTCAATTTTTTCCAAAAACTTTTCATTTAATTCAGCCAGATTCTTTTTAATTTGCTGTTCACTTTCATACTTCATCAACAATACAAAGTTGTCAGAAGACACCCTTGCCATAAGCAAAATATCCAGTGTTTCTGTTGAAAGTGTATGGGAGATTTCCCTCAGCAAATCATCCCCCGCTTCATATCCTAATGTGTCATTAATATACTTGAACTTATTAATATCCATATACACAATTGCATATTTATTTTCCTTGTTTTTTTCTAAGATTTCTGCTACATCATTGCGGAATTTATACATCGTTGGTAATTTTGTCAAAGAATCGTAATTTTTCAAATATGAAATTCTAGTTTGTATTTTCTCCGAAGTTCGTAACTTTAGTAAATAGACAGATATAAGTTTTGTAATAGTTAAAAGAGTATCCTTCTCTTCTGTTGTCCACTCATGCACCTTCTTTTTATGTCCAATACAAATACATCCTTTAAACTCACTGTTATCCCAAAATGCACATTGCAATAATGCCCTTGCATTAAGCATAGTCATAAAAGCATTCTGACCTGGATGTTTCCGCATAATATTCGTATTATTAAATACACGCAGTCCTCTTTCGTCAAAATAAGTTTCCAAAGAAGTAAGTTCTTTTAAATCAATAAAATGCATGGAATTAAAATGATTCAAACCTTCTTTTTTATTCCATGAATAGGTGGTATGTAATAATTGTTCATCATCCTTTTCCAGAATGACAACATCATCGCATTGATAATACTTTCCAATCTTTTCCAGTAAAATTTTAATCGCACTGGCAACATCTTTTGAATCCAGCATTATATCTACTGCAAAATCTGTAATCTCACGGCTAAATTTCCCGTCTCCTTCTTTGCTTCGCTCGCGGATAACATAGTCATGATAATATTCACCCTTTTTTTCATATCCATCTAGTTTACAAGCAGTATCATATATTTCATTTCCCGATTCTCTGCTTTTACTTGATACAAACATAGCTACGTCAGCATTACGAAATAATGTCCCATAATCATTTCCATCATCTGGGAAACATGCAATACCAATATCACATGATAAACCTAAATTTTCACCAACAAATGTATTCTTTAAAACATCTCTAACCTGGGAAACCTTCCGTTGTAAGGCCTCTCCTCCTGAGATGTCTTTTATCAATATAAGGAAATCGTCTCCACCCACGCGACACACAATATCCTTTTTACGAAAACATCTCTGTATTTTTTCGCCAACATTTGACAATACGCCATCACCAAACAAACTACCATAGCACTTATTAATTCTACCAAAATCTCTGATATTAAGAAGCATTATAGCGTGTTTTCCAAAGCTTCCATCTTTTCGCAAGAAATTTTCAATCAACCCTTGTGCCTTTGTCCTACTGTACAATTTTGTAAGCGGATCCAACAATGCTTGTTCCACAAGCATCTCTCGCATATGTCTTTCGTAGTCTATATCTGTAATACATCCCACCAAAATGCTTAAATTACCATTCTCTTCTTTAATAAAGGATCCTTTTGCCATGCACCACAGACTGGTACCATCTTCTTTTATATATCTAAATTCATATTTTTCTCCCTCTTCGCCAGTCAGATATGCCATGCATCCATCCATATCGTCTTCATGAATACGCCCAATACGATGTAGTTTCTTTTTAAAATTTGAAATTTTTGTTCCGTTCACACCTAAAACATCTGTTTCTCTGGACAGCCAAAAAACATCCTTATTAATATCGTATTCAAAAAAGCATTCCTGTTTCAGATTTCGTAACGCATTTTGCTTTTCTCTGGCAGTAAGCATATGTTCGCTCTCGCCCTTTTCTTTCTGATTATCTTGAAAATGTTCCATAATTTTTCCCCAAACTCTCTTATCTATATAGTATCTTCCATCACGTATCCGTACTTTTACCACTTAAAATATTATAACAAACCATATACTGAAATACAATCCCTATCCGCTATAAGGAACACATGCTTGTTACTGTTCACTCATTTGATAATATAGCTCTTTTGGTAAATATGCTCGAACGAAAATTCCTGTTTCTTTATATTCTTCCTCCAATAACTGACCATATTTTCGAATAAGTTGAATTTTTCCCGCTTCACTATAAGAAAAAATGCGTTCCACATAAATCTTTTGTTCACGAAGAATTTTTTCAATTTGCTGTACTAACTCATCTAACCCAATCTTCTTCTTCGCAGAAATCCGCACTGTTACATCAGCCTTGCAGTCTTTTACCAATTCTGTCTCATCTTCAACCTTATCAATCTTATTGAACACAGTAATCACTGTTTTATCTCCCGCTCCCAGCATTTCCAGTGTCTCATACACTGTATGCATATGAACATAAGCAGACGTACTTGAACTATCCACCACATGTAAAATCAAATCAGCATACTTTGCTTCTTCTAATGTACTACGAAAAGCTTCAATTAAATGATGTGGTAATTTTCGAATAAACCCAACCGTGTCCGTAAGAAGTACCTGTTGTCCATCCTCCATTTCCAAATTTCTTGTTGTCGGATCAAGTGTTGCAAATAATTTATCTTCTTCAAGAACATTTGCATTTGTAAGTGTATTTAACAAAGTAGATTTACCTGCATTTGTATATCCCACAATAGCAATAATCGGAACTGGATTTTTACTTCTTTGCTTTCTTGCTATTTCCCTTGCTTTTTTTATTCCTTCTAAATCTCTTTTTAACAACGAAATACGTTCCCGAATCAGACGTCTATCCATCTCCAATTTCTTTTCTCCAGGGCCTCGGGTTCCAATTCCTCCCCCCAATCTGGACAAAGAACTTCTCAAACCTACCAGCCTTGTAGCGCGATATTTTAACTGAGCAAGCTCAACCTGAATTTTTCCTTCTCTTGTGGTAGCATGACGTGCAAATATATCCAATATCATAATTGTACGATCAATTACTTTTATTTGTAATAATTCTTCAAGATTCTTCAATTGCGCAGGTGACAATTCATCATCACAAATAACCCCTGTCGCCTGACATTCTTCTATATATAATAATAATTCTTCTACTTTTCCTTTTCCAATGTATGTGCCAGGATGAATTTTTTCCCTTTTTTGAATCATTCTTCCAACCACCGTAGCACCAGCAGTTTTTGCCAACTCTTCCAATTCGTCTAAACAGGCCTCCGTATCGTCCATTGGACTTTCTTCTACAGAAATTAAGATTACTTTCTCTTCTAAATCTTTAATATCCAGCATTTCGCTCATGTCATTCCAGCCTTTCTACTATTTTCTATTATTATTTTAAAAAATTCCGTAACTATTCTCAGAACAAAGAACTATTTGATGTGTTCTTTCTAATTAATAATTATTGTATCAATCGTATAATATAAATGCAAGAAAGAAAAAGAAAAATGTAGAATCTATTGCAAAAGCAATTTGCTTGTGATAAAATTAACACATCATGCAACGCAATATGTGTTTGCAACCATTATGTTAAATTTTTCACGATGTGAAGGAATGACAAAAAAGAAACGGAGGAATATTTATTATGTCTAGAAAAGTAGTTTTAGCAGGTGCATGTCGTACAGCTATCGGTACTATGGGTGGTTCTTTAAGCACTACTCCAGCCGCTGAATTAGGTGCTATTGTTATCAAAGAAGCTCTTAAGAGAGCAGGCGTACCTGGTGATCAGGTTGATCAGGTATATATGGGTTGTGTAATCCAAGCTGGTCAGGGACAAAACGTAGCTCGTCAGGCAACAATTAAAGCAGGACTTCCTATCGAAGTTCCAGCCGTTACTATGAACGTTGTTTGTGGTTCTGGTCTTAACTGTGTAAACCAGGCTGCTCATATGATCATGGCTGGTGAAGCTGATATCGTTGTAGCAGGTGGTATGGAAAACATGTCTATGGCTCCTTACGCTTTAGACAAAGCTCGTTTTGGTTACAGAATGGGTAATGCTACTATGAAAGATACTATGGTTAATGATGCATTATGGGATGCTTTCAATGATTACCATATGATCAAAACTGCTGATAACATCTGCGAAGAATGGGGTATCACAAGAGAAGAATTAGATGAGTTTGCTTTAAAGAGTCAGCAGAAAGCTGAAGCTGCTCAAAAGAGCGGTGCTTTTGATAAGGAAATCGTTCCTGTTACTGTTAAGAAGAGAAAAGAGACAATTGAGTTTAAGGTTGATGAAGGTCCTCGTCCAGGCTCAACAATCGAAGGTCTTGCTAAGCTTCGTCCAATCAATCCAAACGGATTTGTTACAGCAGGTAACGCTTCTGGTATCAATGACGGTGCTGCTGCTATCGTTGTAATGAGCGAAGAAAAAGCAAAAGAATTAGGTGTAACACCTATGGCTACTTGGGTAACAGGTGCTCTTGCAGGATGCAGACCTGAAGTTATGGGTATTGGACCTGTATACTCTACAAAGAAAGTTCTTGCTAAGACAGGTATGAACATCTCTGACTTCGATATCATTGAAGCTAACGAAGCTTTCGCTGCTCAGTCTGTTGCAGTTGGTAGAGATTTAGGAATTGATACTGAAAAACAATTAAATCCAAATGGTGGAGCAATTGCATTAGGACATCCTGTTGGTGCATCTGGATGCCGTATCTTAGTTACACTTCTTCATGAAATGGAAGCTAAGGATGCAAAGACAGGTTTAGCTACTCTTTGTATCGGCGGTGGAATGGGCTGCTCAACAATCGTTAAGAGAGATTAATTTTTAGAACCCATGTCTCATACGGGCATGGGTTATATGTGTTTAATCACATAGCACTGCTCTTCTATTTTAGATTTTATTTAGAAAGGATTTGTAAAGAATGGAATTTATCACATATGAACAGGAAGAATTCATTGGTATTATTACAATCAATAGACCAAAGGCATTAAATGCATTAAACAGCTCTGTATTAGATGAATTAAACACAACTTTGGATAATGTTGATATCAACACAACAAGATGTTTGATTTTAACAGGTGCCGGAGATAAGTCTTTTGTTGCTGGTGCAGACATTGGAGAAATGAGTACATTAACAAAAGCGGAAGGCGAAGCATTTGGTAAGAAGGGTAATGATGTATTCCGTAAATTAGAGACATTCCCTATTCCAGTAATTGCTGCTGTGAATGGTTTTGCTCTTGGTGGTGGATGTGAAATTTCACTTAGTTGCGATATTCGTATTTGTTCTGATAATGCTGTATTTGGTCAGCCAGAAGTTGGTCTTGGAATTACACCAGGTTTCGGTGGAACACAAAGACTTGCTCGTACTGTTGGTGTTGGTATGGCAAAACAACTTATCTATACTGCTAGAAACATCAAAGCAGACGAAGCATTCCGTATTGGTCTTGTAAATGCTGTATATACGCAGGAAGACTTAATGGCTCAGGCTAAAAAATTAGCTTCTACTATTGCAAAGAACGCTCCTATTGCTGTTCGTAATTGCAAAAAAGCAATTAATGATGGACTACAGGTTGATATGGATCAGGCAATCGTTATTGAAGAAAAGCTTTTCGGTGATTGTTTTGAAACAGAAGATCAAAAAGCTGGAATGGGTAATTTCTTAGAAAAAGATAAAGAAAAGAAATTAAAGGTAGTTCCATTCCAAAACAAATAAAATATGACAAAATTATGATTTTTTTGTCAATAATTTTCTTTTATATTGACAATATGCTATTTTTACAGGTATGATACCTGTGAACATAAAGAATTTTAAGGAGGATTTAACATGAAGGTTGGTATTATTGGCGCTGGAACAATGGGTTCTGGTATTGCACAGGCTTTCGCTCAGACAGAAGGATATGAAGTATGTTTATGTGACATTAATGATGAATTCGCTGCAAACGGAAAAAACAAAATTGCAAAGGGATTCGAAAAGAGAATTGCAAAAGGCAAAATGTCTCAGGCTGATGCTGACGCTATTCTTGCAAAAATCACAACAGGTACAAAAGAAATCTGTACAGATTGCGATTTAGTAGTTGAAGCCGCTCTTGAAGTAATGGACATCAAGAAACAGACATTCAAAGAATTACAGGATATCTGCAAGAAAGATTGTATCTTTGCTACAAATACATCTTCTCTTTCTATTACTGAAATTGGTGCAGGACTTGACAGACCAGTTATTGGTATGCATTTCTTCAACCCAGCTCCAGTAATGAAGTTGGTAGAGGTTATTCGTGGTGAGAATACAACTGACGAAGTTACAAATAAGGTTATTGAAATCTCTAAAGAGATTGGAAAGACTCCTGTTGAAGTAAAAGAAGCTGCTGGTTTCGTTGTAAACAGAATTTTAATTCCAATGATTAACGAAGCTGTTGGTATTTATGCTGACGGTGTTGCTTCTGTAGAAGGTATTGATACAGCTATGCAGTTAGGAGCTAATCATCCAATGGGACCTTTAGCTTTAGGAGACTTAGTAGGTCTTGATATCTGCTTAGCTATTATGGAAGTTCTTCAGGCTGAAACTGGTGATCCTAAATATCGCCCACATCCATTGTTAAGAAAGATGGTTCGTGCTGGTAAGTTAGGTAGAAAGACTGGTATCGGTTTCTACGATTACAGCAAGTAATATAAAGAGTAGCTTACTACTCTTCCACTATGTCTGATACCCAATATTGCTTGTTTTTTGTTGGGTATCGACATTTTATAATTCGAATGTCAGGATGCATACGCACCTTTCATTACTATAGAAAATAATGAACTCTTAAGTTCAAATAAAGATGGAGGAATTGAGATGGATTTTTCTTTAAGTAAAAAACATGAAATGGCAAGAAATCTTTTCAAAGAATTTGCCGAGACAGAAGTAAAACCTTTCGCTCAGGAAACTGACGAAACAGAACATTTCCCTACTGAAATCGTTAAAAAGATGCAGAAATACGGTTTTATGGGTATTCCAGTTGAAAAAGAGTATGGCGGACAAGGTTGTGATCCTTTAACATACACTATGTGTGTAGAAGAACTTTCTAAAGTTTGCGGTACTACAGGTGTTATTGTTTCTGCTCATACATCATTGTGTGCAGATCCAATTCAGACTTTTGGTACTCCAGAACAAAAGGAAAAGTTCTTAGTTCCATTGGCTAAAGGCGAAAAGCTTGGTGCTTTCGGTCTAACTGAGCCAGGTGCTGGTACTGATGCGCAGGGTGTTCAGACTAAGGCTGTATTAGATGGTGATGAATGGGTATTAAATGGTTCTAAGTGCTTTATTACAAATGGTAAAGAAGCTGATATTTATATCATCATTGCTTATACAGATATCGTTGAAAACAAACGTGGAAAGAAGCAGAAGAAATTCTCTGCATTCATCGTTGAAAAGGGAACTCCAGGATTTACTTTTGGTACAAAAGAAAAGAAAATGGGTATCCGCGGTTCAGCTACTTATGAATTAATTTTCCAGGATTGTAGAATTCCAGCAGCTAACCTTCTTGGACAGCGTGGTAAGGGATTCCCAATCGCTATGCATACTCTTGATGGTGGTCGTATTGGTATCGCTGCTCAGGCTCTTGGTCTTGCTGAGGGTGCTCTTGAGCGTACAATCGAATACACAAAAGAAAGAAAACAGTTTGGTCGTTCTATTGCTCAGCAACAGAATACTCAGTTCCAGCTTGCTGATATGGCAACAAAGGTGGAAGCTGCTAAATTATTAGTATATCAAGCTGCTATGAAGAAAGAACAGTACATGAAGGATCATAAGACTTCTTATTCTGTAGAAGCTGCTATGGCTAAATTAATGGCTGCTGAAGTTGCTATGGAAGTTACAACAAAGGCTGTTCAGTTATTCGGTGGATACGGATACATTAGAGAATACGACGTTGAGCGTATGATGCGTGATGCTAAGATTACTGAAATCTACGAAGGAACAAGTGAAGTTCAGCGTATGGTAATCTCTGCAAACCTTTTAAAATAATTTCTACAACTGGTAGATAAACACAACTGGGATGAAATCCCGAATAAAAAAATAAGGAGTGAATGACTGTGAAAATCGTTGTATGTATTAAACAGGTTCCAGATACAAAAGGCGGCGTTAAATTTAACCCAGATGGTACTTTGGACAGAGGTGCAATGCTTACTATCATGAACCCAGATGATAAGGCTGGTTTGGAAGCTGCACTTAGATTAAAAGATCAGTATGGTGCTGAGGTTACTGTATTGACAATGGGACTTCCTAAGGCTGAGGAAGTTCTTCGTGAAGCTATGGCTATGGGTGCTGATAATGGTATTCTTGTAACAGATAGAGTTTTAGGTGGTGCAGATACATGGGCTACTTCTACTACTATCGCAGGTGCTCTTAGAAACATTGATTATGATTTAATCATCACAGGTCGTCAGGCTATTGATGGTGATACAGCTCAGGTTGGTCCTCAGATTTCTGAGCATCTTGATATCCCTGTTATTTCTTATGCACAGGACATTAAAGTTGATGGAGATTCTGTTATTGTTCAGCGTCAGTATGAAGACAGATATCATGAAATTAAGGCTAAAATGCCTTGCTTAATTACTGCACTTTCTGAATTGAACGAGCCTCGTTACATGACTCCAGGTGGAATTTTCGATGCTTACGATAAAGAAATTACTGTATGGGGAAGAGCTGATCTTAAGGATGTAGATGATTCTAACCTTGGATTAAAAGGTTCTCCTACAAAGATTGCTAAAGCATCTGATAAGGTAAGAAAGGGTGCTGGTGAAAAAGTTACTCTTGATCCAGATGAAGCAGTTAAATACTTAATCGGTAAGTTAGAAGAAAAACATGTAATCTAATTATTAAAGGAAGATGGTGACAAGAATGAATTTAGAAGAATATAAAGGTGTATTTGTCTTTGCTCAGCAGGTAGACAATGAGATTAGCTCAATCGCATTCGAGTTACTTGGAAAAGCAAAAGACTTAGCAAGTGATTTAAATACTGATGTAACAGCTGTATTAGTTGGTTATAATGTAAAGGGATTAGCTGATCAATTAGCTGAATATGGTGCTGATAAGGTTATCGTTGTTGACGATCCAGAATTAAAGGATTACAGAACAGAACCTTACACACATGCTTTGGCTTCTGTAATCAATGAATACAAGCCAGAAATCGTTTTAGTTGGTGCTACTGCTATCGGTAGAGATTTAGGACCTAGAGTATCTGCTCGTGTTAAGACAGGTCTTACTGCTGACTGTACAGTTCTTGAGATTGGTAACTTCCCAATTAACAAGATTGGTAACCAACCTCAGAAGGAAAACCAGTTATTAATGACTCGTCCTGCATTTGGTGGTAACACAATCGCTACTATCGCTTGCCCAGACAACCGTCCTCAGATGGCTACTGTTCGTGCTGGTGTTATGCAGAAGATTGATCCAATCAAGGGTGCTAAGGCTGAAGTAATCGAATTCAACCCTGGATTTACTCCAGATAACAAATACGTTGAAATCTTAAACATTGTAAAAGAAGTAAAAGATGTTGTTGATATTTCTGAAGCTAAGATTTTAGTATCTGGCGGTCGTGGTGTTGGTAGCGCAGAAAACTTCAAATTATTAGACGATCTTGCTGAAGTTCTTGGTGGTACTGTAAGTTGTTCTCGTGCCGTTGTTGATGACGGTTGGAAAGAGAAAGAGCTTCAGGTTGGACAAACAGGTAAGACTGTACGTCCTCAGGTATACTTCGCAATCGGTATCTCTGGTGCTATTCAGCATACAGCAGGTATGGAAGATTCTGATCTTATTATTGCTATTAACAAAGATGAGAATGCCCCAATCTTCGATGTAGCTGATTACGGTCTTGTTGGTGACTTAAACAAGATTGTACCTATGTTGACAGAACAATTAAAGGCTGCACTTGCAAATAAATAATTCTGTTTTAACAGTTTTTGAGGGATTCAAGTTATGTTGAATCCCTCTTTTCTATTACTTAATGAAAATGTTTGAAACTCTAGTCTTCTATTATCTTTCTATTTAGTAAAAAACTCTTGTATCCCGATTTAGACTCAACATTCTTATACCTTTTGAATATCTCTTATCTTATTCCTTCTTTCTAACAAATACTTGGATATAACTTCTGTTTTATCTCCGACTGTACTTTCTAAACTACACACTGTACTCCCCCAATTCACATCAGTATATGAATTGTCTATTACGTGCTATTTGAGGTATTTTGATGCCTTTCAATTAAAAACATACCGTTATTAACTTATAAAGATTAACGAATAGAATATCTGCATGAAACGTTTTTCACTGATAAAACGCATTCCTATAAACAAAAATGTTCCTCCCTAAGTAATAATCTACTTACCTAGAAAGAAACATTTTCATAATAAAAATATTTAATTATTTCTACTTTTAGTATTCCATAGCTTTTTCTTCGCCGCTAAGTACACGAATAGCACCCTGTGCCAAAGCTAACAACTCATCTTCACCGCCATATACAGTAAAGTCAGAAATCCACGCTGTACGCTCCTTTAACGCGTTTACAACAACATCTGAATATGCAATACCACCTGTAACAACAATCTGGTCTACTTTTCCTTTTAATACAGTAGCCATCTCTCCGATATCCTTTGATACCTGATAAATAAAGGCATCAAATACCATCTTGTTCTCTGCATCGCCTTCTGCCATTGCTTTTAAAACATCACGCATATCATTGGTATGAAGATATCCATTTAATCCACCATTTCCTACAAACATCTTATATACTTCCTGCTCTGTGTATTTTCCACTGAAGCAAAGCTTAATCAAAGCTCCTGAAGGTGCTCCGCCTGCTCTTTCTGGAGAAAATGCTCCATCACCGTCTAATGCATTGTTTACGTCTACAACCTTACCATGATCATGTGCTCCAACGGAAACACCACCACCCATATGAACAACGATTAAGTTTAAATCCTCATATTTCTTTCCATTTTCTTTTGCATATCTTTTTGCTACTGCTTTCTGATTTAGTGCATGAAATACACTTGTTCTAGGTAATTCTGGAACACCAGATAATCTTGCTACAGGAGCCAACTCATCTACTACTACAGGGTCAACAATAAATGAAGGTACTTCTAATTCATCACCGATTTCACGCGCAAGAATACCACCAAGGTTAGATGCATGCTGTCCTTGTTTACCAATCTTTAAATCCTCTAACAAAGCATCTGATACTGCATATGTACCACCTGGTATTGGCTTTAACATACCACCACGACCAACAACAACATCCAACTTCTTCAAATCAAAATCCTTGTCTTTTAATACAGAAAGAATAACATCCTTACGAAAATCCTTCTGTGCATAGATAGAATCATACTTTGCAATTTCCTCTGTAGAATGACGAAGTGTCTCTTCAAATAACAATTTTTCGTCTTCCATAACACCAATCTTTGTTGATGTAGAACCTGGGTTCAAAATTAAGCTAATATATGCCATAGTTTCTATGTCCTCCTTATATCTAGTTATTAACGATGTTCGCAATCCGCTTCGCTACTTCCTCATATAAAAGCGACACTGCGTACCTTACGAGGTGCAGGGTTTAATCCCCGTACCTCGTCCAAGAGCCCCCTCGCCTAAAAGCAGTGGGTTTTCTTGAACTTTTATAAAATACCCATGATATGAGCCTCTTAATTCAACTTTGGATTGAAATTCCTTCTTTTCAAATATAAAATATATAAACTACTGTTCCTGCTCATGCAACATAACAGCTACTTAAACGGGAACAGTTTACTATTTTTTGAAAGCTATTCTATTTACTATTTGTTCATTGTTTCTGCAACAACAGCCGCTAATGCAATAGAATTTACCTTTGTTTCAAAAGTATCTGAACGTGATGTTAAAATAACCGGTGCCTTTGTACCTGTTAAAATACATCCATTTTTAACTTCTGCTGTATGAACTAATGCCTTATATACTAAATTTCCTGCATGAATATCAGGGAATAAAAGAATATCTGCATCACCCTGGATTTTTCTGTCAAGAGCACCTTTATGCTTTGCTGCTTCTGGATCAATTGCAAGATCTAATGATAAAGGTCCATCAACGATACAATCCTTAATCTTTCCTTCTTCGCACATTTTTGTTAATTCTGCCGCTTCGACAGTAACTGGCATCTTAGGATTTACGACTTCAACTGCTGCAAGAGGTGCAACTTTAGGGCACTCAATGCCACAAGCCTGTGCTACTGGAACAGTATTTTGAATAATCTGCACCTTTTCCTCTAAAGAAGGATATGTCATGAAAGCAACATCTGTCAAGAATAACAAGCGATCAACACCCTTAATATCAAATACACATACATGAGATAAAGCGTTTCCCGTTCTCAATCCAACTTCCTTGTTTAATACACTCTTCAAGAAATTTTTAGTATCAATTAAGCCTTTCATATACATATCTGCTTTTCCATCATGTACAAGCTTTACAGCCTTTAAGGAAGCTTCAATTACATCTGGCTCATTAATAATCTCAAACTGAGATAAATCAATATTTAACGATGCTGCAATCTCTTTCATCTTTGCTTCATCACCAACAAGAATCGCATCAGCAATATTCTTTTCCTTCGCTTCACGAACTGCCTGTAATACTTCAGAATCCTGTGCTACTGCAACTGCTACCTTTTTACGACTGCACTTTGAAACCTTTGCTAATAAATTGTCAAAACTACTCATTTCTTTTGCACCTCTTATTCTTTTTTTCAATCAATCTTCATGTAGATATTCAGAAATGCCTATTAGGACTAGTTTACTGTCTCTACATAAAATCTATCGTTTTAATGATAGCACTTTCGCCTTAAAAGGTCAAGAATTGTAACAAAAAAAGCCCCAGTTCCGTGAAATACTGGGGCTTTGGATATGATATAATATAAGTATTTATCTAATTAGCAAACGCCTTGCGCTAACATAGCATCTACTTAATGTTGTAGCATTTTTGCATTACTTTTTTACTTCTGTAACTCACTTGTAACTAACTGTTTTCAGACAACTTACTTGTTCTTTGTGTATATCGTGTTTCTAATAAATATTTACCATTAATATAAGGAAGAAACTAATTTAATTTAGATTAGTTGCACCAGTGCAACTTTTAGCTAAATCAATCAGGCTTGTCTGAATTTTTTATTTTCCGATTCCGTCCGCAATCAATCTAGAGATTTTTTCTTTGTTTGCATTACCTTTTTTCCATTCTGTTTTATTTGTGCAAAAGAATACTTCTATTAAAATCGCAGGTGCCTTTGTTTGGTTTAAGATATATAAATTATCTCTTTTCACTATACCTCTATCTTTAAACATTTTAGACAACTGTTTTTGAACCTTGCTTGCATATTTCTTTCCGGTTACGCTTTTGTACAGAACTTCACAGCCTTTTGCTGTTGCAGATGCAGCATTAAGATGTAATTCGATTACTAAATCGTAGTGCGTGGCATGTTCAATCGCAAGCTTGTACTGTTTTTCCTGTGTTGATGATGTAAATGTTTTTTCCGGACACACGACCTTGTCTACCTCGTGGCCGTTTGCCTGGAGTGCCTTTTTTAAATAGGTAGAAAGTGATTTACAATACTCATACTCGTTTCCACCTCCGAATTTTGTACCATCCGCGCTTGTAATTGATCCGTTTTTTAACTTACTGTGTCCTACTGTTAGTAAAATTCTCATGTTACATTCCTCCTATTCATCATAATCAACTAATTCGTTTGTGTACTTTTTCATAAAATCAGATACCGATAACCAAATCTTTTTCACTGGCAATCCGCACAGTGTCATGTTTTTTAGGATGCTTACAACTTCGTAGCAAATAAAAAGCAAACTGAAAAATTCTAACATTCCAGCTTGCTTTAAATTAAAATATTCTCTTATCGTTTTTGGAACAAAACCAATTAGGTTCAGATTCACTAGATTATCCGTAAATGCAAGTATTAAGATTGATAGGATCATACCTACTTTCCTTATCGCGCCGTTGATACCAAAATTGCTATTGAATTTTCTTTCCTTAATCGCTCGCAAGACTCCAAAAATAGTGTCTGCTACGATACAGATAAGTACCAGTTTAATAATGTCGCTGTTAAATAATTGTGTGTAAAACTGTAATTTCATCTCTATACCTCCTTGTATGTATCGCCTGTAATCTCTTGATACTGCTCTGCTGTAATCTTTCCTGCTCTTACGAATGTTGCTACATTTTCTTTTGAGTAGATTCCTTTGTCGTAGTATCGCTTTACAATTTTAAACATTTTCATTACCTCCTGTCTGTGCCTGATTTAATAATATTTCTGCTAATACTTCATCTTGCTCCTCTTGTTTTGCAATGATAGAAGCTTGATTTAATAGTATTTCTGCATTCAACTCTTCTTGTTCTGAAATCATTGGCTCTGTTGTTTCATTTTCTTTTTGTGCTATACTTTCAACCTTAGCTACAATATGGTCTTTATCCTTTCCATAGTATGTTCTTAGACGTTCAACTCCACTATCATCTACATATTTTTCTTCTTTAACTTTTATCAACATTTATTGTAACTCCTTTCTAATTATCATCTAATGAATAGATAACATCATATGAACCATTTTCATATATATCTATTTTTACACCTTCTGAAAATTCTATTGGTTTTTTTGACAATAACACAAGCATAGTACTACTGTCTTTTGTTTGTGTATCTGAAACCGCATCCTCAGTTGTCAACAATTTTACACTTTGCCCCAACACATGTCTACAAGGTGCAATATAATATCCATTAGATGACATATAGGTCTTTTCTGAATAAAACTCTTTAGAAAGAAAGCCCACAGAACTATATGAAGTGCTACCAACACTTCCACCTATTTTTCTCATGAAAACGACTTCTTCTGTTTCGGAATTTGGGTTGATTGTAATTTTTACACCTGTGTCTACAGAATTTATATTACAATTTGCTAAAGCAAGATATAATTTACCCTTTCCACTTACGTTAAGAACATTTCTATATTCATAAACAGATGCATTAAAAGAGCCACTAAAATGAATATATTCTTCCTGTTTACTGTCCTGTTCTCCCAGTAAATTCTTTAATGCTTCCAACCCATATCCACTATTTTCTAGTAATTCCTTGACTTCATCTAAAGTGGGCTTATCTGCAATTTGTATTGTTTGTTTCATGTTTAATCAACTCCTTCCTCTGTACCATCATCATAGGTTACGCATAGTATTCCGTTCGAAATGGAAAATTCGATTCCTGCGCCTTTTGCATAAGTGTTACTTAGACTAGCTATTGTATTCTCTATACTTATTACCTGATCCACCGTAGCATAAATTCCATTTTCTACTACGATTTGTGTATTATTGGCATTACTTACTTGCACAATGTAATTCTGTATTATTTGTGCAGGATTGTATCCATTATAAGCAGGCATAAAATCTCCTATCGCTGATGTAACAACTGCTACGCTATACAACACCTCGCCTTCCGTTCCTTCTTCTCTTGCAAATACCGCAATCTCGTTTAAATAAAATCCTTTCGTTATCAATGGTCTTTCTTCTGTGCTATCATAATTCGATATTACAGTTTTTAACATTATTGCATTCTCATCTACTTTTTCTTTTGCGTAAATGCTGTAACTTTTTCTTTCGTTTTTTAGCTCTGTCATTTTAGCTAACGTTTCTCTATTTTTTTCCGCTTTTGTATATGTTCCATCCCCAACCGCTATCCTTGTGAACTCAATTATGCACTCTCCTAACTGCGAACGATTAATCAATTCTAGTCCGCTATTCGTAATTACCGCATTGCTAAATGGTTGCGCCATGCATTATTACCTCCTAACATTTTAATTTGCAATTATTACTGGTGCTATTGTGTATGATGTTTCTCCTGCTGCCAGATATATCGTACTTTCTGTAGTCCGTTCCGTTGTTATCAAATCAAGATGTGATCTTGCATTTTTCATGGACTTTATCAATTTTGTAAATGTCTCATTTTTTTCTCCTGACAAAATTTCCGTTGTACTAACTTTAAAATGAAAAGGCTCTCCTTCATAGTCAAACCACTCTGTGACTTTTCCGTCACCAAACACATATTCAACCATTTCTTCAACAGCAGAAACCGTTCCAGCTTTGCCATGCAAATAAAGTGTATTTTTTATGATTTCACGTTTTTTAGATAATTCCATTTTTACATCGCAAAATTGTGCTCTTAATTCTACCGCAAGTACATCTAAGACTTTTTCTTGCAAATTATCAATTCCCGCATATACCATCGACTGATTTATTAAATTTAAAATTCTTTGGTTTGATTGACTTAATGCATATCCTATCGCTTGTACCTCTGGTAAATCAGATTGCCATTCTGGTACAAGTTTATCTATTGTGGAATCTTGCAATTTAACCATTTTCAACGCCTCCATATGATACAATTTTACTTGTATTTTGTGCTACGCTAGTTTCACCGACTTCTGTAAAAACAGGTGCCGTTATCTCTACTCTTTTTGCTCCAGCTTTCATAACTCTGTATGTTAGTTCGGACGGGTTTACATCTCTGCCAATCGCCGAATTTTGCCAATCTATGTACTCTTGTATTGCAGTCTGTATTTGCTCTTGTATTGCCGATGCTATGTTTCTTTTGTCTTCAGCAATCCAATATTTCAAATTAATGTCATATGTTACAATTTCAGGCGAGGCAACTTTCACATTGTCTGTTAGTGGTCTTCTATTTTTGTCACTTATGTACTCTGTCACTGCTTCAATTATTTCTTTTGTCGGTAGTAAGCCGCCGTTCATTATAAAACGTATATCAACGATTCCTGGCTCCGTGGATGTTACAGATACATCCGAAATTGCAGCGTCCGATTCTTTTACAAAATATTTATATGCATCTGTCGGTCCTGCTACACTATATCCTGCCGTTGCTAAATAAATTCTGTCAGAAAAATTTTCATCGCTTTCTATGTCTTCTCCGCCTTCTGTTTTCGTTAAATTTACCGCAGATGCAATAAACGCTACTGAATCGACGATAGCGTTTACTTCTCCTGGTGCAAAACCATTTCCATCCGTGCCAATTTCTGTACACTCTGACAAAACATCTACATATGTGTTTCCTGGTTCTATTTCTGCATATTCAGTTGTTTCAAAATATACATCATCTGCCGCTACTCTAACTCCTTTTGGAATTGCAGTAACATCTTCTCTCGCCTCTTCTAAATTAAAACGTATCGTTGTTATTGCTTTACTGCCTTGTAACCTTTTCACACCTCGCAAGGCCCCGATTTGATCCAAAAAAACTCCTTCTGCATATTTCAGTAAATTTTGTTTACCCATTTCATCGAGGAATTTTAGCATTTGATATTGTTGCAAACTGCAAGCTTGTAATATGATTCTGTACGGATCTGATTTAGCTAACGTTATGCTATCGCCTGTAACCTCTTCATATTTTGCCTGGAAATCTTGTATCATTTGCTCAAGAATATCATTCACTTCGCAATCATCGACAAATGTAACATCTTGTAGATTTTCTAATTCAGCAATCATTCGTCGTCATCCTCCTTTAACTCAATTTTTATATGCGGAATCAATTTTTCTTTCACTACTTCAAAGGTTACTTCTTTTACACTTACTCTACTCTCGTATTTTTCTGTTTTTTCAGTAACATCTAAAGCATATAAATTTTTTGCAACAGGAAGCGGCTGATCAACACATTCAATCGATAGCCCAAAATCTCTATCAAGAGCACATGTCCCTTCGATTGTAGAATATAGGCAATTTAAACATCTTAAAATCTCGCTGCTTATATGTGTCTCACTTTCAATTACAGCACGATTTAATTGTATATTCATTCAATCACCTCTATTTAACATATTCTTCAAATGTAACTGTTACTGTCGCTCGATATAACCCGCCATTGCGAATAATTGTATCCCAACTTTCTGAAAGATCAGTTATTCTATATTTGTTTACTCCTATTTTTTTGCCACCTATCACCAAATTTTCTACAGTTCCGCTGCATACAGCCTTTTCCAATTTTGATATTACGCTTCTCGGTTTTACGCCCAGAGAATAATCAAGTATCACATTCATTGTTATTTTTGCTAGGTCTGGTCCAAGAAATTCTGTTTTTTCTCGTTTCTTGATTGCTGGATGTGTTGTCCACCTGGCAGCTACACTTCTATTCATTTCAGAAAATGTTAGTGTTTCTTTTTCGCTTACAACAAAAGTAATTGTTTTGCCAAAGTTTCCAATCCTTCCTAGAAAATCTGTAGGTAACTTTATTGTCCTTGTTGCAGTTTTTGTTTTCTTTTTAGAATCAAAATTTTTGATTTTCCCCTTTTTTTCATTGTTTTTTACTTTTCTTAATTTTCCAAGTTTTGTCCCCTTTTTTTTAGTGCTTTTCTTTTCGCTTTTTTTTGCCATTTTAAACACCCGCTTCACAAATTTTTCCTAAGCAAACGCCTTCTCCGCCCTCATCACAGAGAACAGCAACAGTATCTTCTACTTTTGGCACTCCTATTTTTTCAAGACACATAATATCTCCACTTACGCTTTCATCCATGTCAGAATACAGTACCCTTATAGTTCCTTCTTTTTTGTTTACGCTTGAAACTTCTCCAATTCGTAGCATAAAAATCACCTTATCCTTTTTCCTATTTTTCTGCATTCGATTTGAACTTTGTATCCATTCGAAATCGTGTGGCGGACTCTTGTAACGAAATATTTTCCGTTCAACTTTGCCAGACCAGTAATGTTTATGGTCGATGTTGCTGATACAAAATCTGGAGAACGCAACGTAAAACGTAATGTGGTAGTATCTGCATTTTCTTTATTTACTCTGGCTAGTGCAATTCTTACAGCGTCCGCTTTACTATCTGCCTTTTCTGTTAGTCTTAATAGTCGCTTTGCGCTGCCATGCATCGTTTCTATTTTTTTGCCATTTGTTTTTTTGTATGTCAATTTAACTCCTGTGTAATTGCCGTTTATTGTAGATTGCCAAGTCCATCCTGGCTCCATTTGATTAACATTTATTGTTTTCACAGCTTTTTTGTTCTCATAACGCTCGATACTGTATACAACAATTTTATTTGCATATATTTTTACTCCACAATCATATTTTTCTGCCAAGCTTTTTAGTAAAGAGCTATCTGTCTGTTTAGACTGTTCCAATGCTGCAATTGGAATTGTTGGAGCATCATACACTACTTTTAAACTTTTGTATGTTTTTGATATATCCTTGCAGATTTGTAAAAAAGTAGTGTGTTTCCATGTTCTATTTCGTTGCGTTGTTTTAAACGCATAACTAACAGGATCAGACACCGCCGAAAAAGTTGCACTTGACGGATAACCGGTAAATTCTATCTGATCTAAATGAAAGGTTCCGCATGAATACGTTTTTGTCTTTTCTCCAGTCTTTTTTATTTTTGCAATAACTCTTGATGCAGCTTTTGGCATTTTGGAACTATGCCATTTTCCGCTAATGTCACTAAGTGTAATTGATACAGAATCGCTTGATCCATCCGCTTCATCTGTATAGCTAAAGCTTTCTAACTGTTCCGAATAATCTGTAGCTCCAATTTTTACAACAGCTCCATATTGTGTCGGCTTCATTATTCATCACCCTCTTCATCATCGTCATATCTCCAGTCCGGAAATTCTTCTGTATCTTCTTCATCGTCTGATAATTCAGGAACATATATAAGTGTTCCTGAATCAAATACTACTATATCTATGCAGTCCAAATTATTTTCCAATAAAATTCCAATCTTCGTTTCATCTCCGTAAACATTTTTCGCTATTTGGTCCCATGTATCCCCCTGAACAGTCCTGTAAAACTCATCCACAGTAACATCACTCCTTTAAAATGCCACTCTCGCCTTGTCTCTGAAATACTTTTCAATCATTCGTTCGAATTTTTCTTGTGCTATTGTATTAGCTTCAATTACGTCTTCTTTACTTGCATTTCCTTTGATAACAATATTTGGAGAATATGTAATTACTGTACTTTCTCTTTCTTGCACATCTTTACCTTTTGCAGGCTGTTGTGTATCATCTGTATTTAGCATTTTTTCAGCTTTCAACGCAAGTGTCGTCTGTGTGTCTCTTTTTTGATACATTCCAAGCAATTCGCCAGCCTGTTTCCATAACATTTTTGATCGTTCCGATCCATCAAGCGGAATTGCCGCTTCTGGACCGTCTTCTGCAAAATAAGACAGCGTAGGCTTAGTTATAATAGAACCTTTTGCGTTATGTGCAGGCTTAACAGCCGCTCCACCAGCATTAGATACAGATGCTTTTATTTTTGCTGCAATACTAAACGGAGCTTCAAATTTTGTACCTAAAATCTTTGAAAACAAGCTTCTTGTGTTTGAAACTTGCGTTATTATTTCAGATTTTGTACTCTCATTATTAGTATTCAGTTTGATTCCGATGTTAAATGGTCCTTTAAATTCATTTTGCAAAGCATAATTTGTTGTGCTTTTTACATATGTTGCTGCCGTTTTTGCACTTTCTCTCGCTGTAGACTGCATTCCTGCTTTAATTTCTTTTGGAATATACCCGCCCGCCTCATTTATTTTGTTTAGCAAGTCTGTATATTCTCCATCTTCCAGCAATTTCTTTTGGATGGCGTTCCAGATTGCCGTTTCATCTCCAGAAAACATTTTTAACATTTCTATTTGTTGTAGTCCCTCTGAAATTGCCGTCGGTATTTTTTCTCCTGCAGCGGTATATTGATCAGCGACTTCTTGCAGTTGTTCTTCTGTAGGTTCTAGCTGTTTTAATAAATCTTTTATTGCAGTTCTCGTTGAGCTATCTAGCATCTTTCCGTCAAATTGTTCGACAAACCCATCCCACATCAAACCAGCACTTGATGTCCAATCCGTTTCTCTCGACATATAATCTTGCATGATTTTATCAAAAGAACTGCTTGCATCTTTTAATTCATCATTATATTGTCCCATTATTGTATTCAACGAAAATTCAGCAGCTTTCGACTCTGCTTCTCCAACTTTTTTTCTATATCCGTCCCACAGCTTATCAACTCCGCTGTCATATTCCGCTTGTGAAATATCTCCTTGACTCAATTGATAATTAAGAGCTGCGATGCTTTTTTGCAACGACTCTTTGTAGTTCTTTTCAGCTTCCGTAACCTTGCTGCTTAATTCTTTCTGTAAATCCTTAAAACTATCTGGTGTCAAATTTCCGCCAGAATATTGTTTGCTAATAACCTCCATATCCGCATTAAAATTACTTTGAGATATGCCGTCAGAGATGTCTTGCATTTGCTTCTGTATCTGTTGTATTTTCTTTTCTTCGTCAACTGTAAGCAATCCATCGCCAAATGCCTTATTTACCGTTTTTTGTAGCTTTTTACCTAGCTTTTCTAGTTCCGTTTGCTTTCCTGCTAAAAAATTATCCAAAGAGTTTCCAATTGAGCTGTTTTCATCTCCAGTCAGCAATTTAATGTTTAATGCTAAAGCGTATCTTTCCTGACTAACCAAATTCTGTGTTTGCTCAATATACGATGCTATATCGCTTTTGTATTGTTGCTTTTCGCTTTTTGACAGCTTCAATCCGACTGAAACTTTCCAGTTCATTTTATTAACACTCTTTACAGTGTTCTGAATTTCTTCTGCAATGCTGTCTACTTTGCTAAATTCTTCTAATGCCGTATTTAATTTTGTTAGGCTTCCATCATCCAGAATTCGATTTGCAACATCTTGTAACTCTTCCAATGACAAAGAAATCGTCCCAAAATGCTGTGCTAAATTTTGTTTTTTAGCCTCATTTTCACAGATTTTAATATATGTAGCTATTCCTGCCGCTCCTCCAATTGCCGCTCCTACTGTTAGAATAGCCGCTGCAAATGGATTTGTTAAAACGCTTGCCAGGCCACCAAACGCAGTTGCTACGTCTTTAACTTTTGATGCAATTTTAAAAGATAAAATAGTAGCTCCGATTCCTGTTAATTCAGATGTAATTATTTTTGGATGTGCAATGATCCATTTTGCTAAATCAAAAAATGGACTACTAAATTCTTTTATGCTTCCTGTTAAATCTTGCAATTCTCTTATTGTTGTTGGAGCTTGTTTAGAAATATTAGAAAGTGCATTTCCAAACATTTTTGAACCTTTTTCGATAATTTTACTTTTTGAAAGATATTTCGTTAAGGCGCTCACTCCTTCTGTACCTAGCTGTACAGTTTGTCTTAATTGACTTTTCATTTGGTCGTATGCTTCTATTCCAAGTCCCTGCGCAGCCGAAACAAATAATGTTGAATCCCCTTTTAAGTTATCCAGCTTTATATCTGCCATTTCTTTTGCTGCTCCAGATGCATTGTCAATTTCTTTGGTTAGCTTTGCGAAATCTTTATCAGATGCATTTACTATTGCAAGTAAACCAGACATTCCTTGTTTTCCTGCTAAAGTGGATGCTTCTGCCGCTTTTTCTGATTTAGATAAACCAGAAAAACTTTTTCTTGTACGCTCTAAAATTTCCATGAGCGAATACATATTTCCTTTTTGATCTGTAAGCGAAATACCTAACTTTTTCATTGAGGTTGCGACCGCATCTGTTGGCGATGCCATGCGAGATAACCAACTTCTCAACGATGTTCCTGCACTACTCGCTTTGATTCCGCTGTTTGCCATCAATCCAATTGCGACGGATGTATCTTTGATGTTGTATCCAAGTGAACCAGCTACAGGAGCTACATATTTAAACGTTTCGCCCATCAAGCCGACATTTGTGTTGGCGGATGCGGCGGTTTTTGCCAAAATGTCTGAAAAATATGTAGCATTTGCAACACCGTTTGTCATGCCATCTGCTGCCATTCCAAAAGCTGTCATTGCATCTGTTACAATATCCGAAACAGAACCTAAATCTTCTCCTGATGCGGCAGCTAAATTCATTATTCCGTCTATGCCGTTAAGCATATCTTTCGTCTTCCAGCCAGCCATTGCCATGTACTCCATTGCTTCTCCTGCCTCTTTCGCTGAAAAAGCTGTATTTTCGCCAATATCTTTCGCCTTATCTGTCAATCTTATAAATTGATTTGCTGTTGCGCCTGATATAGCTTTTACAGTAGACATTTGCGCTTCAAAATCAGCTCCAACTTTCGTTGCCGCAACTCCAATTCCAGCAGCCGCAGTTCCAGTAACCGCTGCAGCTTTTGCAACTGCTTTTAAAGCCTTTTTTGCTCCATTTGAAAAACTTTCGACTGTTTTATTGGCTTTGTCGAAACCTGAACCAAGTGAACTTTTTGTTGCTTTTTCTGTTTTTGCAGCTTCTCTCGCAATTGCCTTTAATTGTCTTTCAGTAAGCCCCATCGAACTTTTAAACGACTGTTCTACTTGTCCAGCAATTTTAATAGCCATTTCATATTCTTTGCTTCTTGCCAAGTTTCGACACCTCCTTTACAATTTCAAACAATTCAAAAACAGACAAGTTCGAAAGATATTCGATACTTGTCTGCAATCTAATTGATAACTGTATTATTATTTTTCTTATTGTTTTTCCGTCGTCAGGACTTAGTCCTGTGCGAAGAAAAAACCTGTAACCTTATTTTTAATTCTCATTGCATCCACTGGAGGCAATCCGTAAAACAACTCAATCGGCTTGTTTGTTGCCTTCGATGCAATGATAAGCGCATATTCCATAGAAAGTTCCGGCATAATAGAAAAGCCTCCAGAACGATCGTACAATTTGTTTGCCTCTATCATATCGATTGCCTTTATATTTTCTAATCCTGACAAATCAATTTCTGTATATGTCTTTCCTTCAAAAATATACGGCTTTCTTAATTTAAGCACGCCGTCAAGTTCGACAACCTCTCTATTTTCAATTACAACCGCTTCGTTTTCTTTCATCTTTCAAATCCCCTTTCTAAATAAGATTTTTAATATTAGCCAACATGTCCTCTCCATCAACAACATAGACATTGTTTAATTTGTCTAATTCTAAGCCGATGTTTCCATCGTACTCAATTTTGATATATGTAAGTTCAAGTGAAATAGAGCAATCCATCTGCTCTCCTGCTTTTACTTTTCCAGGATTAATTGACGAAACTTTACCTTTTACGCTAACCTTCATCTGTTTAAATGTCGCCTGAGAAGTTTCTGTATCAAATCCTTGTATTGCCCCTCTAAGGACAACACCAGTCGGCTTATTAGTTTTCATCAGCTTAAAAATGTCAGTTGAAATTACTCGAAACGGAATATCCATTTTGATAGAGTTAAACTGGCCAACAACACTCTCTTCGATGTCTCCAAGAATACCAGCACCATTTATAGTGCTGGTTTTTGTCTCCACCGTCGGTAAAGTGATTTCTCCTGTCGTTCCAACAATTTCTGCTGACTCTTCGCTATCGTACACTTTAAATTGATTTATTACGCTAGGATAATTCATGTGTCTTCCTCCTTTTTTATTCAAACGCGGCTGTATATGCCGATTCGATTGTTGCTATATCCATTTCAAACTTTGCTTCAATAAATTCCATCGGTGTATAAGGAGCGAGCATAAAATGAAATACAAATTTTCCATCTGTGATATTCGAAATCGGATTTTCAGAAAGATTAAATTCGATTTTGTCTCCGGCACAGTAACCCTCATTTACATACGAATTACCTTTCATGTTTTCTGCCTCTACTATATCTTCAATTTGCTTTGAATTTGGAATGCCATCTACTTTATCATGTACGCTTATAATAAAATTGTTTTCTCGCCAGTTGAAATATCTTCTACAATTTATCCATCTGTCTTTCGGATCTGTGTTTAACGGATAACATGCTGTATTATTCCCCCAACTTCTCCAGCCGCCATAATTAGTTGCCGTTACAACTCCGACTGCATTAAGCGTATTCGCTTGCTTTTCGTCCAGATTTACTTCTGTTCCGTCAGACAGGCAAATTGCATCTGCTCCTAAAAGTTCATTGGAAGGCGATTTCGCGGGAATACCCTTGTTTTTAACGTCAACGTACTGTATCAGTGCAGCCATTACAGCAGAATAAGATACAATGCTATCGCCGTATTTTACTTGTGGCCAAAGCAAAATAGCATTTTCGCTTGTTACTCCAATATTACTCTTTTCTACTTCTACGTCTGTATATTTAGATGCTGTTGCTGTATCAATGTCAACTAATGCCATCGCTGTAAAAATTCCATTAATTTCTTTGCTTTTGCTCTGCAATACAGCCGCAACAGTTTTATCTTTCGAAAATTTTGGAGCTAAAATTGTTCCAGGAAAAACTTGAAATTTAGGAAATACTGTTCTAATAAGCTGTGTTCCTGTTTCTTCACCAGTATCCTCGTTGTATCCTCCAATTACATCACTCGCTGTAACTTGTGTTGCATCTAAAATATATCCTGATACATTTATTTTTTTTGCATCGGCTGTAAGCGTAATTAAAGTTGTTAGGTCATCTTTATATGTTGCGATGTAATCTGTGCCATCTTTTAACTTCGTCTTGGTTTCTGCGTTTGTTACAACTAAAGAATCCAAAATCACATCTTTTTGTTCAATTGTTACCTGTTTGTTTGTAACGTCGTAATCTGTTGCTTTTAGTTCTGTTCTATGTTGTTCAGGATCGACAACGTTAATAAACACAACAGGCGCTACCCCAAATTTAATAAAATGTGTAAAAATACTCTGGCAAAGCGTGTACTTTTCAAAATCACTTGAATAACCTAGATATTTCACTGCATCTTCATAACTTTCTACATAAACCGCCTCATTTACTTTTGGCTCTGTTGCTAGATGCACAGGTGCCGTTCCAATCACTACCGGCACTCCAGATGATACAATTTGAGGCTTTGCATATTGTGTTGGCACTTCTGTTGCTTTTGCTCCGTGAAAATACATATTACTTTCCTCCTTCGTTTTTTACTTTGTTATAAATAACATTTAAAACGCTGTCTTTCGTTTCAATTTCTTTTTTCTTATCTGCGTATTCGCTTAATGGCACGAATAGTTTTTGAATAAGCGGCTGACTAGCTACTAATTCTTTAGCTATTTGTGGATAACCATTTGTAAAAATAGTCCCTTCGTCAATCTTGTTTTTTATTGTCGGTCCGATATACGCAAATGATTCTTTTCTTTTTTTTGTATTTACAGTCATATAAATATATCACTCCTTCTTTGTATATATGCTGGTGCAAATTCAAGTGTCATTCCACCAAAAAAATATGGATAGGTGTCTTCATCATCAATTGCCCATTCAATTTTTCCAACTTGATAAAAAGTCTTCAACACATTGTTTTCACTTAATCTAATAACAATCCTGTTGATTAGATTAAGCATAATATCCCCTTGATTTTCTTCTGCATTGTCATGTATTCCGAAAATCAATAATACCCTGATTTTATTTTCTGCATCATTTATTGCATTATGACTTCCATCTATAAGTCGAATGATGCAGTATGGAAACGGATCATCTTCATCCGTTTCTTTTTTTGGTAAATTCTGCTTAAAGATTTCTAAATTCGTTTTATCTCCGTCTAAATTTTTCCAGGCAATATCTTTTGACACTTCTATAAGCATCTCTTTGATTTCATCTTGTAAATTTTGTGGTGTCATTTTCTCATCTCCGCAGTGTTCTTTCTACTTCTTGTTTTATATTTTTTTGTAGCAGCTCCTCTATTTGCGGCTCGATTTTGTTGTAAACTTTCTTTTCGCTTCCTAGCATTTGAGGCAAGGAAGGACTTAACAATTTTTTTAACGCGCTTTTTTTGGGGTTTGAAGCCATTTTTTTATCCGGATTCCTTTCTACAACTGCTACATGTCCACTTTTAAATCTAGCTACGAAAGCTTTTGTATCTCCTTTTACAAGTGCTTTCATCGAACTAGCTGTTAAAACTTTTGCTTTTATTTCTTTAGGCCTATCTTTTCCATTTGCATAGCGAAAAGGAGAAGCTCTAAATTTTCCAATTTCTAAAGCTTCTCCTTCTGATTTAATTATTGCCTCTGTTTTTGAAACTGTTGCAGATTTTATTGTCATGCTTTTGTTAAACCCCGAAATTTTAACTGCATATGTTTCTTTGGCGGTTTTAGCTAACTGTTTTCTTGCCTCTTTGGCAGTTCTATTTATTGCTTTTTTTAGTATTGTCTTACTGTCTTTCTGGATTCCAGACAATGCTTTTTCGATTGTATTCATTTGATCTTTATCTGCTACAAAAATTAGCAACTGCTCTTCACCGCCTTTAAACTAATCGAAAATATTCCATTTTCGTTAATAGCGTCTGTTACTGTATAACTTTTTTTATCAAAACGCATAACTCTTCCGATTGCTGGTAAATTTCTAAAATTTTCCTCTGCTACATAGAAAAGAATTTCTTTCAAGAAAATACCGTTTGAATTTGACGTAATACGTTTTTGTCTTTCAATCTGCTCGTTATTATCAACAATAACCATTACAGTTTTTCCGTCAATTTCATGTTCCTCTCCAAATTCTTCCGGATTTATAAATACTTTTTTCGTGTCCTGCGCCACTAACTCTTTGAAATTCATTTCTTTTTCGGCAGCTTTCCAATCAAGTCATCTTCACTTGTTTTAGGCACAGATTTGCCAGTTAAGCCCGCAGGAGCTGTAACCGGCTTTGCTTTCGCTTTTTTCTTCTGTTTTCCTTCTACAATTTCCACGCTTTCATCGTCCTGTAATTTCGCAGTTCCAGCTTCTAACCATGCGTTTTTCATTACAACATCATTTTGTGGAAGTTCATCGCCAGGTTTATATTGTTTTGATAGATACAAAATATAATTTATTGCTATAAGCTTTTGCATATCTTACTCACCTCTATCCAAACAATTTTACTAGCACTGTTGTAGCTGTAGAGCCTGCCTCTGATGCAGCATAACCAGCCGCTACATTGCCAGATGATGTTTTTGTGATTTCTCCTGCCGTTTTATTAAAATAAACGGCATCTCCAAACTTAATTTCATCACTCGCTGTCTTTGTCATTTCAAACACACCGGCAACATGTAATGAGCCTGTTTCTCCTGGATTGATATCTGTTCCAATAACTCCAACAAGGCTTCCTTCTGCTACAACGGTATTCGCTTCAATCACGCTTGATGTTGTATTCTTGTAATCTAGTGCCTCTCCTCTTTGCCAAAATGTTGCTTTCATCTTTCACACCTCCTTTTCTATGCTAACGGATTTGTAATTGTGGTTCCTGGATTTTTAACTGCTCCTCTGAAATCCATAACTGTAATTCCCCAGTCCAAATAAATATCCCAAACAAAGCCAAGCTGTCCAGCCGCTTCCATTCTACGAATTGTTGGAATCTCCTGTCCATTTAAGTAATCCACTTCAATAAAATCTGTATCATCTTTTGCTCCAAGCACAAACCAAGGCGCAGCATTTGATTTAGCTAAAACATTCAGTGTAGGATCTTCTATAACTTCAATACTGTTTTTGTATGCATACAGTGGATTGGCTGCTTGTGTATTATCACTCGTTTGAATTGTAGCGCTGTTAAAGATTGCATAAAAGTCAAAGCTGTATCCAACAGGGCAAACAATAATCGCAGGTCTTATAACGATTGCTTCTCCAAATTCATCTTTCTGCATCTGTAATCCTAAGAACATTTTTTGTAAAGCCTCTCTTGTAATTCCTGTTCCTTTTGCTAATACATTTCCATGTGCGGTTGAAAACAATGTTGTTCCGTCATATATAGCAGGATTGTTTACAAGAATTTGACAGCACTGTTTATTGATTGTCTTTCTTGCTGACGCTGCATATTTTGCAGGAATTTTTGATAAGAAATCAATATCATCATTGATAAACGCCTGCCTTGTCATTGAAAACTGACGTCCGTATGTTTTTAATTTTCTTGTTGGACGTTTTTCATCTTTTGGTAAGTCAGCTTTCAGTTCTGCGCCTTCTGGAACTTCCAAAAATTCTCCTGCCGGGCCTGCAAGGTAATTATTATCATGTGTTTTAAAATCTTTTAATGTACCCTTTTTTGTCCATTTATCGAATGTAACTGGTGCCGTTCTATGCCCTTCCACGTAAGCCTTGTTAATGGCTTGATCTAAAATAGAAGGAAACGCTGCTGTAGGATTCATGTACTGTCTCTGTAATGTATCCAAAACCTGATCTGGAGTCTGTCTCAACAATTTGCTTGTGTTCGCTCCATTTCTTCCCATCGTATCAATCGCAAGGTCTCTTAATGACATACCCATTAATTCTCTTGCGCCTTCTGCCGGCTTTTTAACGCTTACTCCGCCCCGCATAACAAGCGCATCTGCTGCCGCTCTTCTATACTTATCTTCTGCATCTGTTGTTACTGTGGCTTCTGCTGTTCCTTTTGCGCCGATTGGTTCATGTGATTTCATTAGACCATCCATAATAATTTGTCTCACCTCTTCGACTGTGTTTCCATCGTCAATATATTGTTCTGGTTCAATATCAAAATTTCTGCACATGTTTGTGATTTCAAAAATTCTTGTTCTTTCGTTTTCCGCTGCTCTTTGTGCAATCTGTTCAGGATCGTCTGTGTTTTTTTGTGCAGGCGGAGCATTTGTCTGATTGCTCTGTGCTCTTTTTAATTCTTCTTCGCACTGTTCAATTTCTCTTTGTAAATTTTCAAATTCATTTTTTTCTTCTGGCAACAAATCTCTCTGCTCGTTTTTTGCTGCGTCAACGAGTGCCTGTTGTCTAAGCATAGCCTTTTCTTTTCTTTCTTTTGGTCCCATTTTTCTGCCTCCTATTTTCTATTTTTGTTTATTTGCAGTTGCTTTTCGTATAAATTTAAAAGCGACTGTTTATTTGTTTCTTCCATTTCTCTTCCTACTCCAACCGTTGCGTCAGCAGGAACAGATACAATCGAAATCTCGTATGGACTCCACTTTTTGGCAATTGAACACGGTCCTGTAAATCTTCCGTCGCTTGATTGTTTGTTTGATACTACTTCCTCCCAGACATCGACTATGTAGCCAACCGACACACCTTTTAGCGTTCCTGATTTTACTTTTTGATAAATCTTTTCGGATTCTTCATCTGTATCAAATTCTATCTCTGCCTCTCCTCGATTATTTTCTATCCAGGCCTTTACAACTTTTCCGACAACATAATCTCTGTTATGGTTGTATAGCACACATCCAATCGACTGCAATCGAGTAAGATCAGCACATCCATCCGAATGGTCTAAAATTTCTTGGCCAAACCAACGTTTGTACGGCTCTTCTGACGAAAAACTTAATCTGAATTTTCTTTCTTCACCATCAATCGCTCGTATGGAATTTACTACCAAAACTCTTGTTAATCTATTTTTGTTTGTTGTACTTTTCGCCAAACATTACACCTCCAATCTCAACATTTTTTTCTTTGCCATATTCCAATACTGCTGCCATTTCGTCTATGCACTCTCGCCAATCCATTCCGTTTTCAGCGCAAATTTGTTTAAACGTCTTTTGTCCTGTTTGCATTGCAATTTTGTTAGCATTACTTTCTTTCAGCGGATCAATCCAGCGCTTCGGAGCTTGTATCCATGTGTGTTCAAAATAAGCCTCCTTATTGCTCCAAAAATCTTTTATTTCAATTAAACCACTTAAAACAAGGCTTATTATAAACGTTTCATAGATTTCATCCATCACTTGTAACAGGCTTTCTTTGTCTTCTTCATATGTTAAGTCATCTTCAATTGCTCCTTGTCTAGCAGAAGAATAATTTGCTTCGGACATATCGCGGCTTGTTGCTTCATAACTTACTCCTTGTCCAGCACCAATCATTCGCTGTTGCAATTTTATGTAACTTGATGCATCCGCCGCCTGTCCACTTGGATTTACCGTTTGCACTTCATCGCCAGGATTTAGATTCATAATCATTCCAGGCGTTAGCGTTTTGCCTTGGTAGTTGTGTTTCTCTCCTTCGTTTCCAATTGCTGAACCGCGTCCAATTGTGTTGCCAGAAGGCACATTCTTTTTTATAAAAACAGACAAGCACGCTTCTATTCTTTGTTTTACTGAAACAGCTGTCATAAATTCATTCGTGTCTCGGATTCTTGGCATCGTTTGTGTCATGTCGGAGATTTCTCTAACTTGTGAAGGTCTCACTTTTTTGTAAACATAGATCATATCTTTGGCAGATATGTATTTTGGCAAATTCATTGTTAGTCCATCAATATCATATTGCCGTATCCAATAACCGACTGGTTTATTAAATGCATTCATTTCGATACCACCAACCACTTTGTTTCCTTTTTCTTTTGCATTCATAACACTCGCATCTAATTCGTCAACTTCTAAGCATTGCAATTTGAACGGTATCAATCCATCTTTCGTGTAAACTTTGTGTACTAAAATCCCTCCATCAATTTTTTTTCTTTTTACAAGCATTCTCAAAATTTGCTGAAATGACTGTGTCCCAGTGACATCGCAATTTTTCTTTTTGCACCACAATTTCCAAAAATATTCGATTTGGACATTCAGTTCTTCGCTATTTGTTCTTGCTTGTAAAGTATAACCTCCTCCAATTACATTTCTTACAAATGTGCTTGTTATAGAATTCATTATGTCAGAATTTCGTTCTAAATCTCTTGCCCTAGCTCTTATGTTGTCTCTGTATGGTCTGTCCGTTAATTCTGCGCTTTGGTTTAATACTCTCCAGTTTGCGTTCAGTCTTCCGTAATCTCCTGCGTCATAATTTTTTGTAAGCTCCAGCTCTTGTCGCCAAACCGCTCTTTCGTAACCTTTTCGTGGGGATACTATGCTAATAATATTGTCAATCCAATTCATAGCTACCTCCCATCAAAAACCGAAACGAATGTATTGCCAAACAATTCACACGGTTCTTCATTCGCCTGTACTTGCAATTCTTTTTTTAACGTGCGCAGTTCGCTCAGGTCCGCTCGCGTTAGTTGTCTGGAGCCGATTTTGTATGACTGACCTCCTATCAAAACTGTATTGATTGCATTGTCTACTTCTTGTAGTAATTCCTGTGTTGTCATTTTTAGCCTCCAATCCAACTTTCATTACTTTTTATCCAGTTTTCTTCTCTTTCTTCTTGTTGCACCGGTGCAACTTCTTCATCTTCTGCTGCTGCATCTTGCAAATGGAACATTCTTGCTCCTAACGTATCAGCCGCCGCCATGCAATATACTTCTGTATCTAAATAATGATTGTCTGCATGTGATGTCTTCTGAACCCATACCGTTTGACTTTTTCCGCCTTTTTTAACAGAAACTTTGTGTTCTGCTGTGACTTGTGTTGCATATTCTTCATCGCACTCCGCATATACCATCCAACTTCCAGTTCCGTTTTCTTTTCGCATTCTTGACGCTATCATATCTTTGTATTTTCCGCCATCGACAATAACAAGGTTCATGCCATGTGCTTTCGATGTACTTTTATTGACAGTTGAAAATTTGAAATGAGATTGCATAGGGTTACTTGAGCCTTTAACTGGCAAAGCCCATTCTGAATTTCTTGCGCAGAAATCATAGACTTCATCTGCATTGTAACCAGAATCAATCAAGCATAATGCTACAACCATTTGATCTTTATTTTCTTTGTAATAAGCTAAATTCATAATTTGTTCAATCTCATTTAGCGAGAAAACTTGTCCGTGTGCGATATTTTGCGATGTCAAAAAATTCCCCCACGCACGAATCGAATAATATAAGCAATTTTCCTGCACATCTACTCCACCCGTCAATATTTTTGTCCATGGTGGAACCATTAATGCAGGAAACTCTGTTTGTCTTTCTAATACAAGCTCTGTGCTTGTTTTTAGCTTTGTATCCTCCCATGGTTCTGCCAGCCATGAATTTACAAAGTTTTGTAATTCTTCCGGATCATCTTTACTGTTTAAAAATTCGAGAGCAATATCGTGCCATGTTAAAAACCTGGAATATAATGCATTTAGCCAAAAAGACACCTTTCGCGCTTTTCCGTTGCAGGTGCCTTTTACATCTCGCCATTCTCCAGCTCGCAGCATTTTTATTTTATCTTTATCAGTAATAAAGCAGCCGCAATGTTCACAAACATATATTGCCGTTTTTGCTCTTTCTTCATTTGTCATTCCATCTTCATTATCAAATTTTATTTGTTTCCACTTAAACGTAAAAAATTCATTGCAATGAGGACATGGAACAAAATAATTTCTTTGCTCGTCTGCATCTTCATGTATTCTCCAAACATAATTTGTTTTTAATGTTGGCGTAGAGCAGGTATATATCTTTCTCGAATAGTTAAATGTTTTTGTTCTTTCTTTTGCCAGCTTATAAGGCGATGCTTCTTTCTTGCTAGCGCCATCCATTTTGTCAATTTCATCAAAAAACAAATATTTTATTGCTTTTGATGCAAGTTTTCCAGGAGAGTGTGATCCTCTTAAATAGATTGACATTCCACGGAATTTTAAATTTAATTCTTTTGAAGAATTTCTGTAAAATCTATCATTTATCTCTTTTGTTTTTGTAAGAGACGGCTTCAATCTGTCATTGGATGTATCTTTTGCTAAATCATCGTCTGGATAAATTATCATTGTTGGAGATGGATTTTGTGTGATTGTCCAGCCAAGCATGTTTAGCATAGCTTCTGTTCCGCCAACCTGCGTTGGCTTGCAAAAATTTATTTCCTGGATATAAGGATCGTTAAATGCATCCATAATTCCAACTAGATAAGGCGTTATATCATTAGACCATTTACCAGAAAAATTGCTCGTTTCGTCGAGTATTCTGTATTTTTCAGCCCATTCACTCACTGTCAGCTTCTCCGGTCGCTTCAAATTCGAACTAATTACACTTACAAAAAGATTCCTTGTCCGCTTTCTGGACCTTTGTTTTTCTATTGACGACATATACAATCACCTTACTCATTTTCTTCATCCTCATCTTCATCTTCGAACAGTTGAGCTACTGTCTCTTTATCGATTTTGTACGGATCATATTCAGAAAGCTCGTCCAATGCCGCAAGAACTTCTTTTTCAAGCAGTTTTGTTACCACGTTTATATCATCTTCTCCAGTTATGAGTGGTGCTGTTTTTTGCGGGAGGTTAAGCAGTTTATTTTTAAAATTGACTAACATATCTGTCAAAAATTCTTCAACATCTCGTGCCTCGTGCAACTCTCTCCTTAATTTTCTTAATTTCAGCATTGATATTTTTTTCTTAATCTGTTCATGTTCTGCTTGTTCCTTTTCACGATTACAACTTGTACCCTGCTGCATTTCCGCATCCAATTTGTAATTTATGTATTCTGGAACGCACTTTTCAAGGCAGTAATTTTTTTTTGATTTTCCAACCGACATACTTTGTTCAAACAAGCCAAATTCTTGCTTTAGCTGTCGAATACGTCTGTCTGTCACACCTAAAATCGCAGCGAGTTCCTTCTGATTAACATCCATTTTTTCTTGATCACCTCGTTATCATGCCACAAATGAGGAAGGAAGTGCTTATAAAATTTTGATTTTATAGACAAAAATACCGGGCGTCGTTAGCCCCGCATGGGATGTAGTCCTGTAAAGTACCTACAAAAAACGGGATACATACAAAAAATATGTATCCCGTTTTATAAAGGGTTGGGGACTGCATACGCAGCGTGGTATTACTTCATTTCCACTCTATCAGTATAGCACATTAAGATGTAAACCTGTGTAAAGACTTTATTTTTCTTCTAATCTTTTTTGTTCTTCAACTATCGTTTGTATCTTTTTAAAGCTTAACAGTTTGTCTAGTCCATCATTCAGATGTTTGTTTGCTGCTTGTCTAGTCATATGCTCAATAGATTCAATATTTTTCCAGTTCTTTCCATCAATATATCTGTATTCCATAATTCTTCTGTCTACATCTTCTTCATCAAGAAAATTCATTGCATCCATAATTTCAATCATGGATCGCTCCATTTCTTCATTTTGCTTCATTATTCTTTCTTCTATCTCTGCCATCTTAATTGTGAAACCAGCCGCACCAAGCCCGACTTTATTTGTTGTGCTATGTGGTGTTGGCGAATATCCAAGTCCTCCGATTGGCATAGACATTTCATGTTGTATGTCTTTCAATCTTGTTTCTAGTTGTTTCTTTCTTTTCTTGCAGTCGTTATATTTCCATAAAAAACTTCTTAAAATATTTCTCTCTTCTTCTAAATTTTTTTTCATAATTCTCCCTTCTTTTTCTATGTGAGCTATTTGTCCGTCTTTTAAAGCAAAAAAGCTACTAACTTTTTATTCTACTCAAAGATAGAATAAATGTTTAGTAGCTTTTTAGCCATGTATACCAATAATAACTTTTTTGATTACGCTTGTCACCATGAAAAGATTTATTAATTATATTCTCACGTGCCTGTTCGCTCTTTTTTTACATTATTTTGATATTCCTAGTTTTTCTATAAGTGCCTCTTTTAATGTTCTTGAAACATTAATACCAGCCTTTTCCGCCTCCTTATTTAACCAATTTGGAATTGTTACGTTTCTCCGTACCGATCTGTTATCATTTTTTCTTCTGTATTCTGCAAAATCCACATCAATAAAAGTTACTGTTCCTGCAGAATAATCAAAGATATCTGTGTCCATCTTGACTTTTCTCGTCGCTTCCTCCACTGATGAGCTTTGCGGAATTTCAATTTCTTCGTCTTCTAAGCTAATCCCTTTTAATCCAATAGCATCTCTTGCCATTTCAATTGCATTTACAAAATCAAATCCTTCTGTAAATATTTTCATATCTGGAACACTAACCAGAAAAGTTTTTTGATGTTCTACTATAAATGCCGGATATGCTCTTTTCATATATCTCTCCACCTTTCTATAAATAATATAATAAGAATTGATAAATCGTCCGAGAAAGTGGGAGCTTAAAGCCCCCATTTCTTCAAGATTTGTTTCGCGGTAATCTCATTTATTTCTTTATGTCTTGGAACCTGTTCTGTGTCAGTTCCTCTCTTGTATGTATCGTGATTTCCGCCATGTTCTTTGAAAACAAATCCTGCCCTCTCTAAACGTTTTACTAATTCTCTTCTCTTCACAAGGAAACCTCCTTTCTTTTGTTATCTTTAACTATATTATACACACTTTATACACATTTGTCAAGCTATTTATGTGTGTAAATACACATCCGCTACTTCATTATTAATTTATCAATGTACATACTTACTTTTGTATTTTACTGTTTCATTTGCATAGAGCGTAGATAAGAAAATCCCATGATTTTTAATTTCAATTGTGCGCTCTTCCATTTTCTATAATCTACTTATCACTTTGCTTTTCTCTTAAACATTTCCAGCTACAAAATATTTTTACTCTTCCTGCAACCTTTATTTTATATGCATAATCGTTTCCTAGCGTTATGTAAAACTCTTTTCCATATAAACTGCATTTTCGTTTTTGTAAACTAGAATTATAATGTACGTGTTCACTAACCATTTTCTTCACCTTTCTGTTGCACTGGTGCAACTTTCGCATTTCCGATAAATTCTTTATCTAATAATCTTTGAAATTCTTTTTGTATATCTAGTGGAATTTCTGAATGTTTTAATGCTAGTGTCATTTCTTTATATTCCTGCTCTGTCATTTGTTTCACTCCTCTCTCTTCTCGGATTTAAGATGAATAACACAGGCCGGACGAACTCCATTGCGATCACGGTACACGCAGTCATTGTTGATAGAAGCATCCATGTACACATTGTTGACGCTGTAGCTTGTAGGACTGGTTGCTGTGATTAACCACCACGAACCATCAATCTCTCTCACGTATTGTCTGTGCTGTCTGTATTGATTAATTGTTAATAAAAATATCATGTCTGTGCTGCTGCCGTAATCTTTTGATCCATCCCTCGCTGTTAAGTCTTGTTTCCATGGCACCAAATCCACATCCTTAAACTTTTTTAGATATTTTCCGTTTAGATACTTTCTCAAGTCAGATACACTCCAGTTATTGTTGTTTTTGTCGAATGGCTTATGACATATGATATCGTTATTAACACAAAGAAAATTGTTTTTGCCTACCTCTGCCAGCACGTTCCACTTTTGACCTGCAAACTCTACTGTGCTTCCCTGCTTAAAAACATTTCTATTCACCTGGTATCTTCTTTCAATTTTGTTTTTTAGTTGCTTTCTCAATGCTAGAAATAATTCTCGCATTCTAGTTCTAAGTAAATAGGACTTAAATTTCAATGTGTCTCTTAATTGAATTTTGTATAATAGCTGTTCCTGCGGCATTAGACATTCTAACTCTTTTTGCAAATTAAACTTTTTTATATATTGTTCTAATACTTCAAAATCCCTCATCTGCTGCCGCCTCCCTCGCTCCAATCTATCTTTCGACCGCACTCATTACAAAATTTGCACTTTCTTTGGTCGTGTGTTAGTTGCGCAGAATTATATCTTTGTCCAACAAAGCAACCACATACAGGACATGTCCAGTCTTGGTATTTACTTTTTATTAGCTCATTAGGTCCTTTTTCTCTGTTTACATGTATAACTTCTGCTCCAGTTTTAAGGATAGGCTTCTTTGCTATCTGCTTTTCTCTTGCTTCTAGTAGACTTTTTAGTGTAAAATTCTTTTTTACACATTCACCCTCGAACTTCATATAATTTTCTAAGTCTGATAATGTGATTTTGTGATTTTTTATCTCGATTATATTTTCTAATGTATTATCTAAAACCTCGACCAATTCTTGCATTTCTTCGTTGTCAATCCATTGGTCGTCAATATTCCATTGTGAAAAGTTGTGTATTATCTGCTTTGCTTCCTGTTCTGTCATCTGTATACACCTCTCTAACTAAATGGTAACCCATCTTCTAAACCATCTGGAATATTCACAAATCCATCTGCATCTACACCGGGTTCCGGTCTCTGTGCTGCGCTTCCGGTATCGTATTGCTGTGCTTTTTTGCTCTCTGCAAACTCAAGTTCCTCAATAACAACATCCGTTGTATATACTCTCTGACCTTCTTTGTTTGTATAGCTGCCGGTTTGGATACGTCCACAACCAACAACCTTAGTTCCTTGTTTTAAATAATTTTCTACAAATTCTGCTGTCTTGCCAAATGCAACACAATTAATAAAATCTGCTGCCTGATCCTCGCCTTGACGTTTAAATCTTCTATCAACGGCTAGGGTAAATCTTGCTACTGCTGTTTGCTGTTCGTTCTGCATATATTTAATATCTGGATCGCGTGTTAAACGACCCATTAAAATTACTTTGTTCATTTCGCTAAAACCTCCATTTCTTTTCATTTTCGCCTAATTTTCTTCCGCACTCCGGGCAATAATTTAATTTACTTGCTCCAAATGTCAAGCTTGCTCTTCTTCTGCTTTCGTGTATTTTGTATGTCTCTTGTGTTATTTTTACTTTTAATACATCTACAAACTTTTGTCCTCTTTCATCTGTGCCGTATTTTGCATATTTGATTGTTTTGCATGTTTTACATTCAGCCCTATCCATTGCAAAAATCCGTTCCTCTGCATCAATCTCATTTATACATTCCTCGCTTTCCATATACGGTTCTGGAAGTGGTCTCCATGCAATTACTTTTGGGTCTAATGGTGTCTTTTTAACAACCCATACTCCTTCTTGTAGCCAAGAATGCGTTGTATAGCAATCACCATTACTCTCTTTAACAGTAACCAAAACTTCAATTTCTTCTTCTGGCAATCTCTCGCTACATGGAATCCACTCATTGTCTTTCTTCTTTTCTAGGGCTTCAATTGCCATATCTAACGCATTTGTTTCTGCATTAGGTTTCCATGTAGTTCCCTGTTCTGGAAGACCACAATCTCTTTTTGTGCGTTCTAATATTTTAATTGCTTTTTCTTCTGTCATCT
>JBNMLH010000026.1:0-29546 GCA_050875145.1 Lachnospiraceae bacterium | reverse complement strand
CAGATTAGTTAAACAGAAAAAAAGCATATATGACGATATTCCTATGTATTTAAGAGGAGCACAACCAGAGGATGATAAAATAATATTTGCGTTTATTTCCAATGGGGCAGAGCAATTAAAACGTGAGAATATAACGGATTCTGCGGAGGTTTATGAAAATTTAGGTGGAAATTATGAGTTGTGTGTGGTAGAAAAATTTGATAAATGTCAAGCGTTATCTGTGAGAAATTATTTTACACATCATGAAGCAAAATTTATAGGATATCAAGTTCGAAAGAAAGAAAATGGTGTGTGGAAGTGGTTGGCAGAGGATGGAATATGGTATGGAAACCAAAGACGTATGCCAAAACTTTTGGTAATAAATGAAAAGGATACGGTGAAGTTCCAGGAAAGTGGAAAGGCGTATGTTTTGGAAGCAAAGTGGGAATTGGCGGATGGAACAAAAGTAAACAATGGTTATAAAATGTTTTTAAATCCATTAATGGCTCATGCTTTTGGCGGTATGAATGGAAAGACTTACCATAATACTATGGAAGCCTACAAACATGGAAAGAAACTTGGCTACAAATATTTTGAAGTAGATATTTCAAAAACTGCAGATGATAAGCTTGTACTTTGTCATGGATGGAGTAAGTCGAATTGTAAGTGGACAGGAATTAAGTTTGCTTCCCATTTTTCGCATATGCCATATAGGAAACTCAAAAAAATGAAGGTCCATGGAAACAAAATTCCCCCTATTCGTAAATTTGTAAAAATTATGAAACAAGATACCAAGAGTTTGTTTGAGATTGATTTTCATAATATTGACGGCGAAGAGGCAAAGAAAAGAGTTAGTCTGTTGGTAGATGCGTTTCATGGAGAGAAAGAATTGTTAGATCGCTTGCTTATTCAGGCATATTCCAAGGAAATGTTTCAAGCAATGAATGAACAATATCGATTTAAACATTATCAGTTTTTAGTGGGAAATGATATAGGAAAGCTAGATGACATTATAAATTATTGTTTGGATAATGGGATTTGTGCACTAGCTTTGAGGATGCACTTTGCTAAGCCAGAGTTTTTAGAAAAAATTAAAAATGCAGGTTTATATAGTCTTTGCTATACTTTGAATAGTGATATTGTAGTTGCACAGAGATTGCTGGATACAGGAGCCGACACGATTTGCACAGATTACATTACAAAAAAAGATCTAGAGGAAAATAAGGAAAGAATTGGACATCATCCGTTTTATATTTATTATCATGGGAGTAGAGAGGATACAAAGAGTAATTATCCGACCATCAATAAAACGAAAAGAGGGATTTATGAGTATCGTGATGCAGAGATTGTGAATAATGATGAAGAGTATACACTTGTGAAAAATCAGTATTATTTACCGGGATATAAATTTGTTGGATGGAGAATGCGTGTTAATATAGAAGGAGAAGAACTGTGGTATACTAAGCATAGAGGGTTTTGTAATGGCAGGGAGATAAAAAAACGAATTGCTACTCCATATTTGTTTCAAGATGAGGAAAAAATTGGTCAGTGGAATGTAAAAAAAATATGAAGGTTGTTATGGTTGCTACTTGGAAGAAAGTGAAAGGAAATAAAAAAGGGTAGGATTGGTTGCAGGAAAGAACTGATGCATGTAAATAGGTGCACAGTTCTTTTTTGTTTTTTGGGTAACAGTTCAGCCAAAAAGATGGAATAGGAAAGTTACTGACATTTAAGTGCCATAAAATATGGGTAACGTGTTATAATAATAAAAGATATTAAGTCAAGGTATGTGATAAGACAGGAGGAAAGAAACTTGAAAGAAAAAAAACAAAAGCGGACATTATGTGTATGGCTTTGTATGATGTTACTCTTGATACAGATTTTGGTACCGTTAGATGGAGTGGAAGTGAAGGCTGCTATTGTGCAAAATGAAACAACAGCTACAGAAACAGTAGTTCCAAGCACAACAGGAGAACCGATTACAACAGAAGAACCAATGGTTACAACGGAACCGATTCAGACGGCTACAAATGGGGCGGTCGTGCCGACAACAGAAGCAACTGTGGAACCTGCGAACAAAGATGCAAATTTGCGAATTATGTTCACAACCGATTTACATGGACAACTTGACACAACAGACTATGAAAAAGGAAACAGCGTTTCGATAGGTGGGCTATCTCGTGTTGCAACAGCAATAAAAGAGGGTAAACAGGAAGTAGGAACAAGAAATGCAGTTGTTTTTGATTTAGGTGATGTGTTGTATGATTATACAACAGATTATATATACGAACAGGATGAAAAAGCAATACAGCCCATATATCAGGCAATGAATGCAATTGGTTATGATGCAATTACACTTGGAAACCATGAGTTTGATTATAAAATTGATTATGTTCAGACGCAGTTAAAGCAGAGTGGACTAAGCAAAATTACCGTTTTATCCAATGTATGGAATGCAAATACAGGAAAAAATTTATTTAACAATACACTTATGTTAGAGCGTACTCTTCAGGCGGAGGATGGAACCGATTTTAAAGTGAAAATTGGTGTGATTGGAGAAACCATCCCTGTTCTTTCCACGAAGCGAACCAGTTATGTAGGCGTTTTAACGACTGAGGATATTGTAGAAAATGCCAAGAAAAATGCCAAACAATTAAAGGAACAAGGAGCAGATATTGTTGTTGTTCTTGCACATTCAGGTGTGGGTGAGGAAAATCCTCAGCCAATGGCAGAAAATGTAGGGTATAGTTTAACAAAATTAAATGATGTGGATGTTGTACTTTGCGGGCATAAACATGCTTCATTTCCTTCTCAGTCTGCAAATAGCGAGGCGTATAATAAACTTCCGGGGGTAGATTTACAGACTGGGTTGGTAAATGGAAAGAATTTAGTTATGCTTCCTCCTTCTGGAAGAGCATTAGGAGTGATCGATTTAAAACTTCAGACGGATGGCACAAAGGTATCCATTGCGGACAGAGTCTCTTCTATTAAAAAAATAACTGCAGATATAAAAGAGGATGAATTGATTGCAAATAATTATTGGGGAAAGTGGAAAGATGTTATGCAAACTGCATATAGTACTATTTTAGCGGAAATTGCATCAAATGAGAGATGGTATAATTATTTTGCAACTTTGGAAGATACGGGAATTATACAGTTGATGAATAATATAAGAATGAGTTATGCGATGAACTATATTAATACAAAGTTGACAAAATATAGCTCCCTTCCGATTGTAGCGGAGTCCACATATTTAAATTATGGAGAGGGTAATGCAGAAGATTATATCGATATTAAGGACGATTTTTTGCTTTCTTATTTACCATACATGAGAAAATATAAAAGTGGACTGTATTTATATAAAATGAAAGGCAGCCAATTAAAAGAGTGGTTAGAATGGGCAGCTAGTGGATATGTTACAACATCGGATGATTCGCAAACAACGGATTCTGATTTGGATGAAATATCGGATTCTAATAATACCAGATTTTTGATGAAAGAGGAATGGAGAAAGAATCTCAGTAGTTTCTTTGTATTTGATGGAATAGAATATACAATAAATATTGATAATGAACCAAGATATGACATTAATGGAAATAAGATCAGCGAGTCCAAAAGAGTGGAAAATATAACAATAAATGGTTCTAGTATCAGTGATAATCAGGAGTTTATTGTTGTTGGTGTTCGAATGGATGCAACAGGAAGTTTAGCCAAAGAAATAGCCTCTACAAAAATTTACAGTTGTAGTACAGAGAAACATCGCGAGTGGCTACAGGATTATATTGAAAAAGCAGCCATGAATGGAGTGCTTAAGGAGAAAACAGACAACAATTGGAACGTGGTTTCTACTTCCTCTTCGGGTGTTTTGTATAAGACGGGTTCAGGTGCAGAGCAAATTGCAGACCAAAAAGAATGGATTAAGGGACTGAAAGAGGAGAAAAATGGATATTTATATTATGAAGTAGATTTGCAAAAATTGCATAATGAGGATACAAAGGGTCCCAATATTGTGACGACAGCTTTAAATGATGAAGTGGAGACAAATAAGGATGTGAAAGTGAAGTTACATGTTTCGGACAGAAGTGGGGTGAAAAAACTTCAATATACCTATGGAAAGTTTGCACAAACTGCAATCATTTGGGAGAAAGCCGAAACTGTCTCAGACAATACAATTAACTGCTCTAAAAATGGAATTTACTCTGTTTTGGCAGAAGATTATAAGGGAAATAAATCCGTTGCATATTTTCGAATCAATAACATAAACAAAAGTGTTTTAGAGGCACCTATAGTGAATAGCTATTCCAATCGAATGACAAAAATTAGTGGGAAAGCAGAACCAAAAGCAAAAATTTTCTTTGAATTACAATCTGGAAAAATTTATAAAACAACAGTAAATGAAAAAGGAACATTTTCTTATGCATTACCAATTCAAAAAGCGGATTCGATTGTGTATGTTTATGCAGTAGATTCAAACGGAAGAGCAAGTGCAAGAACGGTTGTAACGGTAAAAAGAACAGGTCCGAATAAACTTAGTGTTAATCAGGTGAATAGTAATTCCACTAAAATTACAGGAGATTTTCATGATAAATATGTTACATTAGTTGCAATTGTGGATGATACCTATGCGTATGTTGCAAAAAATGGTGGAAAACTTGCGTATCAAAAATCAGAATTGTTTGATGACAGCTTAGTGATAAAAGAAGTTCCAGTTTCTATTTCAGATAAAAAATTTACAATGACATTACCAAAATTACTTACAGGTGGCACAAAAATCAAGTTTTATAGTATCGATAATGTGTACAGAAGAAGCGTTACAGTAGGAACGACTGTTGTGCAGCAACTTCCAAATGTACCGAAAGTGTCAGGAGGCGTGATTTATAATTCTAAATCAAATTTAGAAGTATTGATGGACGAAAAGTGTAAGATAACCGTCGTGGTAGGTGATAAAAGATATGTGAGCAATCAATCTTATTATGATGCGAGTGATAAACAATATCACCATAATGTTACAATTCCAAAAACCAATTCGGGTGTAAAAGTGAGCATTTATGCAACTAACCGAAAAGGAAATGGAAAGAGCAAAATTTATGTAAAACGAGAATATGCCCCAAATACTCCAAGGTTATGGAAAATAAAAGCCAATAGTAAAACAATACGCGGAAAAGTGCATTTGGTCAAATCAGCGGGTGGAAAAGCTACTGTGAGCGATACGGGTACAAAGGTGTATGTTCAGATTGGAAAGAAAATATATAAAGCAAAGATACACAATAATGGGACTTTTCGCGTGAGAACGAAAAAATTAAAAAAAGGTACAAAACTAGTTTATTGGGCAGAAAATAAAAATGGAGTAGGAAAAAAAGGAACCTATATTGTGAAGAAAAAAAGGTAGCGTTACAGATAGAGTATTATTGGGAATAAGCGAGAATACCAAAGATTGACTTTCCTAATGCCCTATGCTAAAATAAGAGCGTTGCAGTGTTTTAAGAAAACGAAAGAATATAGGAAAATATTTGGGATGATTTAGTTATATGGAGGTAAAAAAGATGAACATTGGTATCATATCTATCAATGCCCACACGAAAGTTTTAAATTTTGCATCGCCATTGCATTCTTATGCATTTCAGCAATTTTTAGAAATGAATGGTTATAAAGATAGTCTTATTATTGATTATAAACCAAATTATTATGGAAGCTATGATCCAAAATATCCATATTTCTATCATAGAAAACATAAGGATAAGGATCCGAAAAAACAGAAAGAGCTAGAACATAGATGGTTGAAGATGTTCTTTGCAAGAAGGACCCGTTTTAATAAAATACAAAGATTTATTGACAAATACTATAAAACAACAAGTAAGTGTTATACAGCTAAAATCTTAGATACCGAGGATGTAGAAGAAGGTATTGATTGTTATATCTGTGCTACTGATGTTATTTGGAGATGCAATAAGAAAGCGGCCTTTGATAAGGGATTTTTCTTGGCATGTAATTCGATGGAGGATAAAGCAAAGATTGCATATTCCGCAAGCCGTGGTCCAACAAAGTATGCACCGGATAAAGAAAAGCTTTTCCTAAAATACATTAGCAAGTTTGATCATATTTCTGTACGTGAGAAGAGTTTGAAAGAGTACATCGAATCGATTTCAGATATTCCTGTTACGCAGGTATTAGACCCAGTGTTATTGCATGAGGCAGACTTTTATGATCATATTATAAAACGACCTAGGAAAAAGAAAAAAGGTTATGTGCTTATTTATATTGTAATGCAAAAGGCGTCTAGCCTTGTGAAACTGGCTGTGGATTTTGCTAAAAAGCATGACCTGGAGGTTATTGAATTAAGTGATTACGTTGAGCATGTTCCGAATGGAGCAAAGCATAAAGTTCGTTATAATATAGGAATTGAAGAATGGTTAGGATATATGCATGATGCAGAATATATTTTCACAAATTCGTTCCACGCCTGTTGTTTCTCAATTTTGTTTGAAAAGCAATTTTTTGTTGGTAAGAGAGACGGAGATAAGATACTTTCTTTACTGGAAATGTTTGGTTTAACGGATCGTATGGTTGCAAATTGTTTTGAGGGAAAGAAGTTTATTGGGACAGATATTGATTATGAACCAATTAACAAACAAAGATTGGAATACAAGAAGATTTCCTCAGATTTTATTTTGGGCGCACTGCGAGATGTGGAAGAAAAAAGAAAAAATATGGATGCATAGCATGATAGGTGCAGGTCACTAACTATTTGTTAGTGACCTGCTGTTTCATAGTGTAATAACATATGCCGGAGGATTTGAAATGTGCAAGAAAATCAATGTCTTGTTAGTCTCCATTGTAAATCGAAATCTTGGAGATACTGTGATTGCTGATACCGCACGATACTATATTGAAAAAGCAATTTCTCACATACAAAATATCACTTATCAGGTTTTTCAATATAACATTTATGTTGAAGATCCCGAATTGCTTCGTCTTGCAGATTTGATTATTTTTGCGGGGGGCGGCTTAATAAAGTACAAACAAGAATTTTTTTATGAAAAAGTTTCTAATATTTTAGACGTTGCAGAAGAGAAACAGATTCCTGTATTTTTTAACGGCGTAGGTGTAGAAGGATATGAGGAAGAGGATGAAAGATGTCAAGCTTTAAAACAAAGATTGAACTATAGTTGTGTCAAGGGAATTACAGGGCGTGATGATGTTCATTTATTAAAAGATTTCTATATTACCAATACGAATATCCGAGTAAAAAAAGCGATAGATTCTGCAATTGCTGTGCCTGAAGTTTACAATATTAGAAGAGATAAGAATTCAAAGGTGATTGGTCTTGGCATTATACGAGATCAAATTTTTCAAGATTATGGAATAGATGGATTTGATAAAGAAAGACAAATTTCCTTATGGCTGTCTATAATAAACGAAATTGAAAGCCATGGCTATCAATGGCAGTTATTTACAAATGGTTTAAGAGCAGATTATTGTTTTGCAAAGGAGATTTTAAAGGCTGCTGGTAAAGAAAATGAGAGAGAACGATATTTGGTAGACCGTGCTATTTTTACAAAACAGTTGATTCAGACAATAGCTGGATACAAAGGAATTATAGCGGGAAGGATGCACTCAAATATTATAGCATATGCCTTAAAGGTGCCAAGTGTTGGACTTGTCTGGAATGAGAAGCTTTCTTACTGGGGGGAACGAATCGGATATCCAGAGCGTTTTATAAAACCAGAACAAATGGATGCTTCGTATATAGTTTTTGTTCTTTTGGAAAGTATGAAAAAGGGCGTTAGAAAAAGGCTTTCTGTTTGTGCATATGAGCATGTTTTACAAAGAGAGTTGCGTTATTTCTTACGTGGAAATGGTCGCTTTATTCAAAAGAAACAAAAGAAAAGTTACCCATGGCAAAAGAAATTGGTTGCTGTTGGTTTGGGTGGACAACAATTACAATACACAAATATGAATCATCTGGGAACGATGCAAGAAAAATGGAAAGATGGTTTTCGGAAATTTGAGGCAGATGTAAGATTAACAAGTGATGGGAAAATGGTTTGTGTGAATGGATGGTCGGATACAACGTATGATAAGTACAATATGGATATTTTACAGCATGAGGCGAATCCACCATCCTATGATGAATTTATGCAGAAAAAGGCATATGGAGTTTTTGAAAGTTGTGACATGCAGCAATTGATTTCTAAATTCTCAACTTTAAAAGGTGCTACATTGTTTTTAGATATTGGAAGACCAAACAAAAAAATTTTAGAAGGTATGGTTTCGCAGATGAATGAAATTTTTTCTGGAAACGAAGAGTTGATGAAAAAAATCATTATTCGAGTGCAAACAAAATATGATGTTTCCTATCTTAAAGAACGAATGCAGATGAAATGCAGGATTGCATATTATTTACCTGAAAGAGAAAAATGGGAAGCGAAGAAAATTACATTAGAGAATTTAATCCGATATTGTAAAAAAGAAAAAATTAACTTGATTACTATGTCAAATAAGACATATGATAAAGAAATTGCAGAGGCTTTACAAAGTGCTAAAATAAAGGTATTGCTTTTTACTACAAATTCTTACACATCTGTTGTGGAGGCGTTGCGCTTAGGAGTGGATTTTATCGGAACACAACATTTGAGTATAAAGATGCTTAAGAAATTAGCATTTAGTGAAGATATCATAGATACGAAGAAGCAAAGAGAATAAAGAGGTAGTATGGATGAATAATTTGATTGATAAAAAACTGGTAAAAGCTACAGTTAAGAATATGAAATGGGAGCGTGTTACAGTTATTTTGGATGTAGAAATTGAACCCGCTTCTAGTGTGGATGTAGATAAACTTACTTTTTATGCAGTAAATGGTCTTTTTAAAGCAAGAGCCTTTTTTAAGACAGAAAAATTGGAGAATGGATTATTTCGTCTTTCCTTGAATGTGACTAATCCAGGCGATTGCCGATGCTTAAGAATGGGAACTTATACTATTTTGGCATGTGATGAGGAAAATGTTTATGCAAAATGTGTTGTAGATCCTATTGTAGTTCCATTTATGGAAGATTGTTCAAGAACATTTTTGCATAATAATCGAACCAAGGGGTACATTGTTAATTTTTCTGTATCTGAGACAGAGGAAGAGTTGGTTTTAGTTATGTATTGTATGGATGCTACAAAGTCTTCTATGGAGCAATTAACCAATAGACAGATTGTGAAAAGTGCTTTGGTTGAGCCTAGGACATTAATTCGTAAAAATATGGGACGAATGAAGTGGAAATTTCTTTATCACAGATATGTGAAAAAATATAAAAAATGTAAAAATACCATTTTATTTATGACAGAGCAAAGCCCAACGTTAGGAAGTAACTTGCAGGCAGTAAAAGACCGTATGATTGAAAGAAAATTAGATGAACAGTATACAATCTTAACTTCTGCAAGACCAGCATCTTACGAAAAACAAACGAAAAAAAGTATGCGTGAATTGTTGAAAAAAATTGCAAAAAGCCGTATGATTTTTATTGACGATCATGCACCAATCTTTGACTGGTTAGAGCTTAACAAGAGGACGAAGTTGATACAGTTATGGCATGCAGGAGCAGGATTTAAATCTTCAGGATATAGTCGTTGGGGACATTTAGGATGTCCGGCACCGGTTAGTTGCCATCGTCAGTATAAGTATGGAATTGCTGGTTCCAGACATATTGGTAAGTTCTTCTCGGAAGTATTTGGTATTAATGATGAGCAAATTTTGCCTACAGGAATGCCACGTATGGATGAATATTTGGATGAGGAATATCGTAAGAAGAAGACAGAAGAATTATATCAACAGTATCCAATGTGTAAGGGAAAGAAAGTCATTTTGTTTGCACCAACTTATCGAGGTAGAAATCGTGCAACTGCACATTATCCATATGAGATGATTGATTTTGACAGATTATATCGTTTCTGTGGGGATGAGTATGTGATCTTATTTAAAATGCATCCATGGGTAGCACAGCCTGTTCCAATCAGAGAGGAACAAAAGGACCGATTTGTGGATGCAAATACATTCCCTAATATAAATGATCTGTTCTATATCACGGATATGTTGATTACGGATTATTCATCTAATATTTTTGAATTTAGTTTAATGAGAAAGCCTATGCTTTTCTTTGCATTTGATAAGATACAGTATGCATTTTCAAGAGGTTTTCACAGAGACTATGAAGAAGCAGCACCAGGTAAAGTGTGCTATGATTTTGAACAGTTAATGACAGCATTAGAAAACAAAGATTATGAGTATGAAAAGGTAGAAGAATATGTAAGACTACACTTTGATTACATAGATAGTCATGCATCGGATCGTGTAATTGACTGGATTCTTCTTGGCAATGTGCCAGAAGACATTAAAGAAAAGATTAAAGACACAAGAGTTCGAGTGAAAAGAATGCGGAAGTTAGATTTTTCTTCTATGAAGGAAGAGGAATAAGAAAGGCGGTTATAGAATGAGTAATATTGCGATTATTTTTGCAGGCGGTAAGGGAGTTCGTATGGGTTGCGGTATTCCAAAACAGTTTTTGGAGATTAATGGGAAACCAATTTTAATTCATACGTTAGAGTTATTTCAGGAACATGATGAGATTGATAAAATCTATGTTTCTGTATTGGAGGAGTATATAAAAAAGGCTGAAAAGCTTATCCGTAAGTATAATATCGACAAAGTAGTTAAAGTAATTCCAGGTGGAGCTACTGCACAGGATTCTATTTATCTCGGATTAAAAGCAGTTGAGGCAGAAAATCCTTCGGATTCTATTGTTTTACTTCATGATGGAGTACGTCCATTTGTTTCTGATGAAACGATTTCAAAGAATATTGAGAGTGTAAAGGAAAAGGGAAATGCCATTACATGTACTGCTTGTTATGAGACAATTTTATTAAGTCATGAGGGAAATAAAGTGGATAAGGTGCCATATCGTAAGGAAACTTTTGCTGCGCAGGCTCCTCAAAGCTTCCGCTTAGGAGACATTATTGCTGCACATGATGAAATCCGAAAAGTAAATCCTACTTATGAAGATATGGTAGACGCTTGTACGATCATGACTACTCTTGGTAAGGATGTTCACATGATTCCAGGTAATCGTGGAAATATTAAAGTAACGACTCCAGAGGATGTTTATATGTTCCGTGCTTTGATACAGTATAAGGAAAATGAACAGGCATTTGGTATTGGTTTGACAAATGGAATTCACTAAGCTGTGTGAGAAAGTTTAGATATGTACACTAGTATTCAAAGAATAGAAAGGTAGTAAGTATTATGTTTGAAAGTCCAGAGGATAAGGTATTACAGGAAGATTTAGAGGCAATTTCCAACAGTGAAGTGGATTTTAAGAAGATGGATGGGAAGACCGTATTTGTCACTGGAGCAACTGGGTTAATCGGTTCTCAGGTTGTAAAGGCTCTTCTTTGTGCAGACCGTATTCATAATTTAAAAATAGAAGTGGTAGCATGCGTTCGTAATAAACAAAAGGCAGATAGTGTATTTGCAAGTGTGTTAGAAAACCCACTCTTTCATATTTATGTAGGGGATATCAATGATTCTATTGCCTATACAGGGAAAGTAGATTATATTGTACATGGTGCCAGTGCTACAAGTTCTAAGTACTTTGTATCAAATCCGGTTGAAACAATTCATACAGCATTGGATGGAACAACAAATGTGATGAATTTTGCAAAGGAAAAGCAAGTGGAGTCCGTGGTATACCTTTCTTCGCTTGAGGTATATGGAACACCTTCTGAGGATGCCGGAATGATTACAGAAAAGGATTATGGATACATTGATCCATTGAGTGTTCGAAGCAGTTATTCGGAAGGAAAACGTATGGTAGAGTGTTTATGTGTTTCCTATGGAGAAGAATATCAGGTTCCTGTAAAGATTGCCCGTTTGTCACAAACATTTGGTGCAGGTGTGGATTATGAAGATGGTCGTGTGTTTGCTGAATTTGCACGTTGTGCAATGGAAAAGAAAAATATAGTATTACACACACCTGGTAGAACGGTTCGCAGCTATTGTTATACTGCTGATGCAGTGAAAGCATTGTTGATTATTTTGTTACAGGGTGAGAACGGACAAGCATACAATGTAACCAATATGGATACTACCATTTCTATTTACGATATGGCTCAGTTGGTATGTGATACGTTCCCTGCGTCAGAAATTCAGGTTGAGGTGGATACTCCAAAGGACTTAAAGGCGTTTGGTTACAATCCAGAAATGATTATTCGTTTGGATAGTAGTAGGTTGTTAGATTTAGGATGGAAACCTACTGTAAATTTAAAGGATATGTTTAAAAAGTTAATTGCAAGTATGCAGAGATAATTTTATAATTACCATACAAGTGTCAACTTTGGACATTTGTATGGTAATCGTTTTATACGCGAGTAACGAGCCAAAGTCCATGTTTAGGACGTGGGACCTTGGCGACTACCGCGATAACTTGAGAAACTCGCGGGCGTGTTTCTCAGAGTTTACGCAAGTATCAACGGGCAAGGAGGAAAATAAATGGTTTTTGGAGTTATTTTAGCTGGTGGAATGGGAAGTAGAATGGGCAATGTTGAGAAACCGAAGCAATTTCTCACAATTGGTGAAAAGCCTATTATTGTTCATACGTTAGAGAAATTTTATGTGAATCCAAAATTTGAGAAAATTATAGTATTGTGTCCTTCCCAATGGGTAGAACACACAAAAAATTTAGTGAAAAAATATATGAAAGATGGAGAGCGTATTATTGTTATTTCAGGTGGTGCAACAAGAAATGAAACAATTATGAACTCGATTGCTTATATTGAAGAAAAATACGGATTAGATGAAGATACGATTATTGTTACACATGATTCGGTACGTCCATTTGTAACACACCGTATTATTGAGGAAAACATTTCTTGCGCTATGAAGTATGGGGCATGTGATACGGTGATACCAGCTACCGATACGATTGTGGAAAGTGATGACCATAAGGTGATTACCAATATTCCAAATCGTGTAAACATGTATCAGGGACAGACTCCACAATCGTTCAAGGCAAAGACATTAAAAGAATTGTATTATGCTCTTTCGGAGGAAGAAAAAGAAATCCTTACAGATGCAGCAAAGATTTTTGTAATGAAGGGACAGAAGGTGCATTTAGTAGAGGGAGAGGTATTTAATATTAAGATTACTTATCCATACGATCTGCGTGTAGCAGAGACCATGACAAAAGGAGAAAAATAATATGTTAAATGCAGTATATCAGTTAGTTGCACCTAGACGAATTGATGTTTCTTTTCAGGATATTGATCTACATGGGGATAAGATGATCGTTCGACCAACGCATTTGTCTATTTGTCATGCAGATCAACGATATTATCAGGGAGTACGGCCGGCAGAGATTTTGGCAAAAAAGCTTCCTATGGCATTGATACATGAGGGGATTGGTGAAGTCATATACGATCCAAGCGGTGTGTACAAAGCAGGGGACTGTGTTGTGATGATTCCAAATACACCAATAGAAAAAGATGATATAATTGCTGAAAATTATTTGCGAAGCAGTCGTTTTAGAGCCAGTGGTTTTGACGGATTTATGCAGGATCTGGTTGCGTTGGACCCTGACCGGTCGGTATTACTTCCAGAGGGCATAGATAAGACCATTGCTGCCTTTACTGAATTGGTATCAGTTAGTCTACATGCAATACGACGTTTTGATGGAATTGCCCATGCTAGAAGAAATATAGTTGGAATTTGGGGCGACGGTAATTTAGGCTATATTACAGCGGTGTTGTTTAAATCTATGTTCCCTGATGTTCATCTTTGCATCTTTGGAACCAATGATGAAAAATTAGAGGATTTTACATTTGCAGATGCGACTTATAATGTAAAAGCTATTCCAAAGGATTTAGCGGTTGACCATGCATTTGAATGTGTGGGTGGGGAGGCATCCCAGAAGGCGATCAATCAAATGATTGATGTAATTAATCCAGAGGGAACGTTGTCATTACTGGGGGTATCCGAATATCCGGTTCCGATTAATACAAGAATGGTTTTGGAAAAAGGACTTCGTTTGTTTGGAAGCAGTCGGAGCGGAAGAGTTGATTTTGAAAAGACAGTAGAGTTATATGCAAATCATCCAGAGATAATTGGATATTTTGGAAAATTAGTAGGTGCTTTGGTAGAAATTCATTCTATTGCAGATATGAATCGGGCATTTGAGTTGGATATTCAAAAATCCATTGGAAAGACAATTATGATTTGGAATAAATAAGTAGGATACAGCCAAAACCTCATCCTTTATAGGTGATGAGCTTGTAACTGCCAGTCGTAGTAACGATTACGCTATCTGAAAATAATGTGAATCTGTTTTGCGACAAAGGAAAGGAGTCAAATATGAAGAAAATCGGATATTGGATATTTGGTATTCTTTTTCACTTGTTTCGAATCTTTCCTGTGAAAAACAAAAAGGTTGTATTATTTATGGTTCATGACTGTAAATTTCAAGGAAACATTCGTTATGTTTATGAAGAGATGAAAAGAAGACAAGAGGGATTTCAGTTTGTGATACTTTCTAAACGGAACATCCTTACCCCTACAGGAACGGGAATCAAAAAAGTTGTAAGTAAGATAAAGGGAGCTTTACAATTTTTTGTGGGAATTAGTTATCATTTCGCTACTGCTGAATATGTATTTTTAAATGATAACTTTTTGCCTTTGGCATATATGAATCCTTCTAAAAAAACAAAAATTGTACAATTATGGCATGGAGTAGGCGCATTTAAGCGTTTTGGCCTAACTACAGAAGGTGATGAGCTGGTAAGAAAGTGCGTGAAAAAAGGAAATCAAAAAGTAACCCATTTATTTGTAAGTTCTTCAAAAGTAATTCCTTGTTACGAAGATGCGCTTGCAATAAAAAAAGAACGGATTTTTCCAACTGGAATACCTTTGACAGATTTCTATTTTGATGAGGCTGCCAAAAAGAAAGCCAGAAACGCGGTTTATGAGACTTATCCAGAATTAAAAGGGAAAAAAATTCTTTTGTATGCACCTACATTTCGTGAAACGTCCCAACAAAATAAAGATATTTTTAAATATTTCTCCATGGAAAAAGTGATGGAACAATTAGGCGAGGATTGGTGTATTCTTGTTCGTTTACACCCACATGTTCGGGAAGCCATGCCAAAGTTACCAAAAGGGTGCTATGATATGACAGAATATCCGGATATAAAGGGATTGTTTGTGGTCTCTGACCTGCTTGTGGCAGATTATTCATCGGTAGTGGTGGAATATGTATTACTTGGAAAGCCAATTCTTTTGTATGCCTATGATTTAGAGCAATATGACCGCGGATTTTATGGACCTTATGAAGAAGAGGCACCGGGAATGTTGTTAAGGAGTGAGAAAGAATTTTTGGAAGCCCTTACAAAACCATTTAAGATGGTACATTTTGATAAATTTATAGAAAAACAGTATGATGGAATTTTGGATGGACAATCTACAAAACGAGTGGTAGATAGGGTGATTGGAAAGTAGGATGCAATTTTCTATTGAGAAAGAAAAATATAGCTCGAATCATTGTGAAATTAGCATTTTACAATGACTTGGGCTATATCTTTTTTGGCTCTATAGAAAGTTGATTTGGACGTATTCCACTTTGTTCCTTTATAATTTAGAAATCAAAAACTCTGCAATTCGTTTTGTGCTATTTCCATCTAGTGCATCTAAATGTGCATTACAAAATGTTTCCTGTTTTTCATCCACATTCGAAGAAGAGGAGAGAATATTTAATGCTGTGGTCTCTAATTCTTCCTGTGTGTAAGCAAGAGGTCCAGGAACGAAAGAATCAAAGGTGTAGTAAATATCTCGTTCTGCCATATATTCCTCTTTATCAAACACATAAAATAACATTGGGACTTGCAGCAAGGCAGCTTCAAATATAGATGAGCTATAATCGGTAATTAAAAGGTTTGTAATAAGTAATAGATCATTGATGTTTTCCCCTCTGGTAAATAAAAATACACGGTCTTTCCATTCATTTGGAATGGTTGGTTCTTTTTTAACAAAAGGATGGTGTTTTATCAAAAGCACAGTGTCCTCTGGCATTTTCTCCATAAATTCGGAAATACAAAATTGTTCTTCCGGATAAAAAGCATCCTTTTTTCCGCTGCCTCGAAAGGTTGGGGCAAACAAAACAATCCGCTTATTTTCTAAGAAAGGATATTTTTGATACAGTTTTTTCTGAATGGATGTTCTGTAATCTTTATCAAACAAAATATCGGTTCTTGGTACACCGAGTGGGTATACATGACTGTCTGAAATGCCAAATGCTTCTGCATAGATTGGGGCAATGCTTGTACCACTTACAAATGCGTAGTCGTAAGAACGGTGGTTGCGGGAGTCCTGCTTTGGACCACCCACTTTTCCAAGTCTTGAAAATCCAAAAGTCTTAAAGGCACCGCAGGCATGCCAAAGTTGAGCAATCTTTGTTTCTGGACGAATGGATAATATATGAAGTTGTGGGTAAAAATCCTCTAAAATGATCATGGCGCAATCCGATAGTAAAGTGGCAATGTGTCGAATCTCACGAAGAGAAAGCTGGTCAATTGTTTTTGGGTTGATGTAGGTGGAGATGGCAAGTTCGTTGTGTTTTTGAAATTCATTCAAAATACAAGACAGGTTGCTGTTTTCCACAGGTTCTCGTTCTGATAAAAATACCACTTTCTTTGACTGAATCGGTCTTTTCTTTTTCTTTTCGTAACAATGATGAAAATAAGCTGTTTTCCATTCCCTTGGGCTGTAACTATATCCGCAGATGCGTATGGTAAGTGCATTGGCATGAAAAAAGATAGCTTTTTTTCCTATTTTCGTAGGGTTATCCCCAGTATCAATTTGTTTATATCCCTTTACGGCAAAGTAGCCGTCAAGCAGGAACATTGGAAGAAAAAGAATGCAAAATAAAAATGCAACTACCCGGTAAATAGTATAAAACACAGAGTGTGGTGTAGAAGGTTTCTGGAAAAGGGAAGCCTCATATTCATAGCGTTCCTCGAGAAGAAGGTTTTGGTTTAAGGTTTGAATTTCAAATTGTAGTGTCACGGGTTTTGTGGAACATACAGGGCGAAAAAAAACGAAAGGAAGAGAAACCTCACAATGCGATAAAAAGGTTTGCGTTTCTCCGTCTGTTTTAAATTGTTCTGTTTTACAAAGAAATCTTCTTGTTTCTTCTTGACTGGAAAAAATTGCCACAAGTCGAATGCGCTCGTCTTTTTCTAGGGAAACGTTTCCACATAGGTTTATAGATAACTGTTGTTTTTCACATGTTAAGTGAATGCTATTCAGGTTATAATTCATATATTTGTCCTCGCTTTCTTCTTTATGATAACACAAAGGTGTCTGGTAAGCCAATGAGAAATTGATGTTGTACAATAAAAATGGACATCCCGTTCTCAAGGATTTTGATATATAATCTATAAGAGAATAGGTGAAATCTCATTTCTAGTTGTGCGGAGGTGAAAGCAAAATGAACAGAAAGCAATTAGAAGAATATGTAAGCGAAACATATGCGGTTGTTATAGATTATCCATGGGAAAAATATCCAAACTATGAGGTGTTTCGCCATAGCAACAACAAAAAATGGTTTGCACTAATAATGGATATTCCCAAAAACAAACTTGGTCTTGTTGGAGATGAAATAGTGGATGTTGTAAATTTCAAATGTGACCCTAATTTAATTGGTTCATTAAGAAGGGAGAACGGTTTGTTCCCCGCATATCATATGAACAAAGATAACTGGATTACGGTTGTGTTGGGCAAAACAGTAGAAGATGAAAAAATCAAAATTCTTGCTGATATGAGTTATGAATTGACAGGCAAAAAGAAAAAATATATGTAAAACAGTGTTACTTGACAATTAGTATGACCTCGGACTATAATGTAAAAAGTCCGAGGTCATACTAATTTAGGGAGGTAATGAGATGAGCAATGATAAAAATATGCTACTGCAATTACAAAGATATTATTCTCTTTGGAAAGATTGTACTGCAATGTATGAGGAATGGTCGAAGGAACAAGGATTATCTTCAAATGGAGTTTTTGTTTTGTATTCTTTTTTTGAAGGGGAAGGATTTTGTACGCAGAAAATGATCTGTGAGAAATGGAGTATTCCTAAACAGACAGTAAATACAATACTTAAAGATTTTCAGAAAAAAGGCTATGTTGAAATGGTTTCTGACGAGAAAGATAAGCGTAATAAACTGGTTTATCTTACAGAAACAGGAAAAGAGTATGCGGAGGATATAATAGGAAAACTGCATAACAAGGAAATCTATGTTATAGAGAAAATGGGATTGAAAAACATAAAGAACCTGAATGACAATACAGAACGCTTTATCAGATTCTTTAGAGAAGGAGGTTTTAAAGAAAATGAATCATAAGTCATTGTTTTTTCGATATGTGATTCCTTCTATTATTGCGTTTGCATTGTCTGGGATCTATGCAATTGTGGATGGTTACTTTGTGGGAAATACCATTGGAGATGTGGGGCTTTCGGCAATCAATATTGCGTATCCAATCGTAGCCATTCTTCAGGCACTTGGAACCGGAATCGGTATGGGTGGAGCTGTTTATTATTCTATCAATATGGCGGAGAAGAAAGAAAAGCGGGCAGAAGAATTTATTGCTGCAAGCTGGTGGCTTCTGGTAATGGTTAGCGTTCTCATTACGTTTGTTATTTATTTTTTTGCATCAGGCATTTTGCAATTATTGGGAGCAAAAGGAGTGCTATTAAAAAATGCGACGGATTATATAAAAATAATAGCCATCGGTGCTATCTTGCAGATTCTTGGAACAGGATTGATTCCGTTTATACGTAATTATGGTAGTTCATTCTGGTCCATGTTTGCGATGATGGGCGGTTTTCTAACCAATATTGTTCTGGATTTTATCTTTGTATGGATTTGCGGAATGGGAATGAAAGGAGCTGCATTGGCAACAATTGCAGGTCAGGGTGTGACAGTAGCAATCGCAATTATCTATGCACGTTGCAATAAAAAGCTTTTTGTGTATGTTGCACTGCAAAATGTAAAGGAACTATGTGGTTCTATATTTAGAGTGGGACTTGCACCTTTCGGACTTGCACTGACACCTAATATTTCATTAGTATTTATAAACCGTTTTTCCGCATTCTATGGTGGCGAGAAAGCGATTGCTACCTATGCCTGTATTTCTTATATCATATGTATTGTATATCTTATATTGCAGGGGGTGGGAGATGGAAGCCAGCCATTAATGAGCCGATATTATGGAGAAAAGGATGCAAAAAGTTTAAAAGATATTCGGAAAATGGCATATATTTTTGCAGTAGTGCTTGCGGTAATTGGTGCGGTTATTATGTATATAAGCAGAACGAAAATTGGAATTTTGTTTGGAGCTTCTGCGGAAGTAAGTAATGAGATTGCAGAAATTGTACCAATTTTTTTGGTATCGCTGCCATTTGTAGCAATTACACGTATTGCCACAGCAGGTTTTTATGCGACTGAAAAAAACAGACTGTCATATATTCTTACATTTATTGAGCCAGTGTTAATATTCGTATTTATGTTGATTTTACCAGCATTGTTTGGTGGACAGCTCATGATTTGGTGGAGTACTGTATTGGCACGTATCTTTGCTGCTGTTCTGGCACTGGTATTGACAAAGTATAATGGATAAATTGAAAAGGAGATAGATTATATGGATTACAGAAGATTTGAGAATCAGATAATAGCAAGAATAGAGAAAGGAGAAGAAATTCTTGAAAAGGTAAAGGAAATTGCATTAAAAGAAAAGATAAAATTGGCAAGCATTAATGCGTTAGGGGCAACGAATGAGTTTACCGTAGGTGTGTATAAAGTGGATGAAAAAAAGTATTATGCAAATGAATTTAAGGGGAATTTTGAAATCGTTTCCCTAACAGGAACCATAAATACTATGGATGACAAATTTTACACGCACATCCATATGAGTGCCGGAAATGATAAGGGCGAAGTTTTCGGTGGACATTTAAATAAAGCAATCGTAAGTGCAACTTGTGAAATGGTGATAAGTATTATTGATGGGAAAGTGGAACGATATTTTGATGAGGAAGTAGGACTAAATGTCTTTAAATTTTTATAAAAGTTTAAGAGTCCACAGTGCCGATTTTATATGAGCAAGTATCGAATTGGATTGCGGATATCATTGGAAATTAGTGGAAGATAGATATGTTGTAAATACAACACAAAATGCCATTTGTGTTGTTCTGTTTCATAGTAGTCTTTTGTATAATAAATTTATCAAATACAGGAGGTTTGAACTATGAACACAGATAAAATTTATGCAGAGCAACTTGCAAATGAATATGCACCAAAGGATACCTCAAAGGTAGTAGCACTTCGCAAATTAGATGCAAAGGCGAAGTTACCTGCGACTATTTTCACGTATACGTTTGGTATTATGACAGCCTTAATTATGGGAGTTGGAATGTGCCTTTCTATGAAAGTAATTGGAAATGGAACCACTACAACTTTTGTGATCGGCATTATCATTGGGATAATTGGATTGCTTGGTATGGGAATCAATTATCCGATTTATAAAAAAATGCTGGCAAGTGGCAAGCAAAAATATGCATTTGAAATTATGCAGCTGGCAAAAGAAATAAGCGAGAATTAAAATGTGGAAAAGGAACAAAACAGAATGAATAAAAATGAAAGTAAGTATTTTAATACAGCCATCAAAATGGATAAAGCATTTTTGGAAATTCTTGAGAAAAAGGATTTTTCTTATGTTACGGTAAAAGAAATCTGTGAGAAGGCAAAAGTAAATCGATCCACGTTTTACCTTCATTATGAGACTTTGGAGGATTTGCTTTCGGAAAGTGTGGAATATATGAATGAACAGTTTCTTACACATATGAAACATGACACAGAAACTTTTATGACGCAGATCAAAGATTGTTCCTTGGATAAATTGTATCTGATCACACCAAAGTACCTGGAACCATATTTAGATTACATACAAACGTACAAACGCGTATTTTACACAGCAATTACAAAAGCAGAGATATTGCGGCTTGAGAATAGTTATCGTAAATTATTCCAACATGTGTTTACACCGATACTGGAGCGATACAAGGTTCCGCTGGAGGATAGAAATTACATTATGTCTTTTTACATTCAGGGAATCATGGCAGTCATTACAGAATGGTTAAGAAAGGATTGTAAAGATACCAAAGAGCATATTATGGCTGTCATTCAACGTTGTGTAAGGAAGCCGAGCAAAGAGCGTTTCAATGGATAAGGAGCGATTATGAAAGCAGGAATTTATTTAGGAAAAGAAAAGATTGAAATAAGAGAATTACCAATGCCGGAGGTTGGAGATCATGATGTACTGATACAGAATATATATGCAAGCATTTGTGGGACAGATGTTGCAGTGTTTACCCACGGACCGAATACAGGGCACAAGGTAACTGTGGGTGGTGAATTTGGACATGAGACGATTTCAAGGGTTGTTAAGGTTGGAAAGAATATAAAAGACTTTAAGGTTGGAGAACGTGTATATCCTTATCCGCGTTACGCAAAAGATGATACGAAGAGAGCGGGAACAATTGGAGGTTTTTCCGAGTACATTTTAATACCCAATGCCAGAAAAAATCATTCACTATATCTGGTTGATGAGCGTATTTCCGATAAACTTGCAAGTCTTATCGAACCCTTCACAGTTGGTTGTCGTGCTGCAAGACGAGGAATGATTCCGGATGGAAAAAATAAGTACGTGAAGGGACAAAATGCGGTAGTATTTGGTAGTGGTACAATTGGAATTGCAGCAGCGGTTGCATTTCAATATTTTGGTATGGAAAAAGTAATGATATGCGATCATTCGGATTTTCGATTAGGTTTAGCAGAAAAACTTGGTTTTGCTGTCTGCAATCCATCAATAGAAAATTTTGAAGAGAAGGCAAAAGACTACTTCGGTATTGCACCTTCATTAGGAGGGGAAACTTCAGACATTGATTGTTGGTTGGATGCAGCAGGTGCAGAAAGTATTTTGGAGGATTTCTTGCAGCTTGGGAAAATTGAAAGTCGATTTGTTTCTGTGGCGGTAAATAATAAGTCTCGTTCGGTTGATCTGTTGCATATGACTTATGCACAGCAAAGTATAATCGGTTCCGGAGGCTATATGCCGGAAGATGTGTACGATGTGCAGAAGATAATGGCATGCGGGAAATGGGATTTAGAAAGTATAATAACGCACGAGTTTCCACTGGACCAATTGGAAATGGCTATTTGCACAGCGGGTGATGTAAATCATGCAGGAAATGTTGTGCTTCGAATGTAAACTTGCGGATTACACAGGAAAGCGATGGAAATCAAAGGATAACAATAAGCAGGCAAAGGGCAGAGGGGCGATAAGTCTCTCATTTTTGTACATGGTAAAAAAACAAAAAAGTTTACGATGGTGTAAATAAATGATAAAATATTTACATGATTGTTTTATTTCTGTTAATCCTGCCGCAAGGCTTGATTATAAATATTATATTTAAGGAGATTGCTGTATGAGAAAAAATAACACCTTGGAGATTGTAGCATAACCGGGAGGTTATGAAATCATTGAAATCGTAACCTCCCTGCATTGTAGTCAACAATCATCAGGAGGAAAAAATAATGAATAAAAATGACTATAGGATACGTTTGGAAGCACCTGCAGACCATGCAGAAGTAGAAAATTTAGTAAGAGAATCTTTTTGGAATGTATATCGTCCAGGCTGTTATGAACATTATCTGCTCCGTTGCCTGCGGAAGGATAATGACTTTGTTCCGGAAATGGATTTTGTGATGGAAAAGGATGCTCGCATCATTGGGCAGAATATTTATATGAGAGCGAAGATAAAAACAGATGCCGGAAGCGAACTACCGATTATGACTATGGGGCCAATCTGTATTGCGAATGAATGGAAGCGAAAAGGATATGGAAAGATTCTTTTGGATTATTCTATGGAAAAAGCGAAAGAAATGGGTGTAGGAGCACTATGCTTGGAAGGAAATATTGACTTTTATGGAAAAAGCGGCTTTGCTCTGGCATCCAAATATGGAATTCGTTATCATGGATTACCAGAAGGTGCGGATGCTCCGTTCTTTTTATGCAAAGAATTGATTCCCGGATATTTGGCAGGGGTGACAGGCGAGTATACTACACCTGCTGGATATTCTATAGACGAAGCGAAGGCGGAGGAGTTTGATAAACAATTTCCATACAAAGAAAAATTGAAATTACCGGGACAACTTGTGTAAAGCTGTTCCAAACTTGTACTGGTGGGGCCATTGCTCCATCAGTTTTTGAAATGGGAATTTTTCTGTGATGACGAGAGGGAGGTTATATATGAATTGTCCGAAATGTGGAAATGAAATGTTGATTGGAAAAATTGGTGCGAGTGCCTTATCCAGAGGGTGCCCGGTTATGTTTTGGGCACCAAATGAGGTGTTTGACACACGCATGGCTCAGTTTCTCACACAAAAGAAGGCAGTTTCTGAGGGCGGTATAGAAATTAAAATTGGAAATGGGATTACCGATGATAGAACCCTTGGATATGCTTGCAAGAACTGTAATTTTGTGCTTTTAGATTTGAATTGATCGCACGCAGGGAAGAAGGAAAGAGTAGAAGAATGGGGAGAAAAACAGCGTTAATTACAGGAGCATCCAGTGGATTGGGCTATGAATTTGCACATATTTATGCACAAAAGGGGTATCATCTTGTGGTCATTGCAAGAAAGGAAGAAAAATTGTTTCAGGTGAAGAAGAAACTGGAAGAAAAATATCACATTCAAGTATGGGTGTTTGCACAGGATTTATCGAAACCGAATGCAGCACATGAAATCTTTCATTTTACAATGTAAAATCATATAGACATAGAAATATTAGTCAACAATGCAGGATTTGCAAATTATGGGGATTTTGCCCAGTGTAGTATAGCAAGGCAGCAGGAATTGTTACAGGTAAATATTGTTTCGCTGGTAGAGCTTACAAGATATTTCCTGCTCCTTATGTTAAAAAGAAAAAGTGGACGAATCCTCAACGTGTCGTCCGTTGCAGCGATTTGTGCAGGACCTAAAATGTCCCTGTGCTATGCGTCAAAAGCGTTTGTGAGAAGCTTTAGTGAGGAAGTAGCAGAGGAGGTAAAGGGAAGCGGTGTACGTGTGCTTGCCTTATGTCCCAGACCAACGGCAACAGGTTTTGAAAAAGCAGCAGGCATGAAGGAATTTCGATTTCTGAAACCCAAAACGGCAAAAGAGGTTGCAATGGCAGGCTATAAAGCTTCCTGCAAAGGAAAAACATTAAGATACTATGGAACCTCGGTAAACATTATGAATGTAGGTGCCAGGTTACTTCCACGTGCAGTACCGAGAAAGTTTGCACGCATCATAAATAACTAATGTCATTGCTGCGTTAATTATTATTTCGTTATCTATATTTAGAGATGCTGAGCTGGAATGGATATTGCCAGCGGGACTTTTTTGTGGAGTATTGAGCAATCTGTTTCAGGTGATTCGCTCTATGTTATTTAAAAACAAGTAATTCAATTCCAGATAGTAGAGTTGGAAATCGGTGTTTGTAGGGAGGTAATAGTCAAAATGAAAACTTGGTTGATTACGGGCTGCTCAAGTGGCATTGGAAGAGGTATAGCAGAGGCTGCATTGAAACGTGGTGACTGTGTTGTTGTTACAGCAAGAAATAAAGACCACATTATGGATTTTGAACCAGAATATTCAGATCGTGTTCTGAAAGTGAGTCTTGAATTGACAAATGATGAGATGATTGATCAGGCGGTAAGACTTGCAACAGAGCATTTTGGGAAGATAGATATTTTAATCAATAACGCAGGTCATGGATATAGGTCTGCGCTTGAAGAAGGTGAAGCAGAGGGTATCAATGAAGTATTTCAGACAAATTTCTTCGGTGCGGTTAAGCTGATTCAGAGAGTACTTCCACAGATGCGGGAAAGAAAGGATGGAGCTATCGTAAATATTTCGTCTATTGCTGCAATAAGTGCTGGTGTAGGTTCCGGATATTATGCAGCAACAAAGGCAGCTCTGGAATTGGTTTCAGATGCTTTGTGGCAGGAAGTATCTCCTCTTGGAATAAAGGTCATGATTGTGGAACCGGGAGTATTCAGAACACGATTTTACGATGATTCTCTGAAAGGAACAGCAATAAAGATAGGTGACTATTCAGAAACAGCAGGTAAGACAAGGGCTGAAAATGTCAAGAATGATCATAAGCAGCCGGGTGATCCCATTCGTGGTGGGAAAGTTATCGTTGACACAATTCTTAAAGATAACTATCCAAGAAGATTGCTGCTTGGAACGGATGCAGTAGATTTTGCAAGGAAACAGTATCAGACGCGTCTTGATGAAATTGCTGTTTGGGATAATGTAAGTGGCATGTCAGACTACAAGGATGTATAAATTTATTTGATAAATCGTGATTTGCATCAGGAAGAAGGAATATAAATGTATATAAATCAATCACTTGAGATTAACCATATAATTTTGAGAAATAGAATTGTTATGCCACCTATGGCAACTGGAAAAGCGGTAGATGGAATGCCATCAGAAGCACAGATTGCTTATTATAAGGAACGTGCGAAAGCAACTGCAATGATTATTGTAGAACATGAGTATATTTCGTCAGAGGGTATGGCATCAAAAGGTCAGCTTTCTATGGCAGACGATTCGGTAATTAACGGATATAGAAAACTTACTGATGCTGTCCATGAAGAGGGAGCAGTGATTCTTGCACAAATCAGTCATGCGGGCGGAGTTGCAAGGAATATAGAAGACACATCTGTTGCACCGAGTGCAATCGTGATCAGACCAAATATGCCAACTCCCAAAGAAATGACGGCTGATGATATAAGCAGAGTGATACATGCTTTTACAGAAGCTGCTGTAAGAGCAAAAAAAGCAGGATTTGATGGTGTCGAAATACATGGGGCGCATGGATACTTATTGAATCAGTTTTATTCACCACTCACCAATTTCAGAACGGATGAATATACAGGAAAAACCTTGGAAGGGCGAACCAGAATCCATACAGAGGTTATTAAATCAGTGAGAAAAGCTGTTGGCAATGACTTTATTGTGGCACTCCGCTTTGGGGCATGTGACTATATGGATGGCGGAAGTGAGGTAAAAGATATTCCTGAGGCAGCTCACATATTTGAACAGGCAGGAATCAATCTGCTTGATATATCAGGCGGTCACTGTATCTATACAATAAAAGGAAAAACGGAACCGGGATGGTTTGCAGAGTTAAGCAAGGTAGCAAAGCAGACTGTAAAAATACCAGTCATGCTTACAGGCGGAGTTAAAACTGGTAATGATGCCGAGAAATTATTGGAAGAACAAGCAGCCGATTTAATTGGTGTCGGACGAAGTATGATGCGAGATGCAGAATGGACACAGAAGGCGCTTGCTGAAGTTCAGTAACTTCCAATTTGTAGAGATGATAAGACTAAGTGTAAAGGTGTGTGCAGGCGTTTTCACTTTTTATAAAAGAGCAAGAAAAACCACTGCCTTTAGGCGGTGGGTGCTCTTGTGCGAGGTGCGGGGTTTAAGCCCCGTACCTCGTAAGGCACGCAGTGCCGCTTTTATATGAGCAAGTAGCAACGCGGATTGCGAATATCCTTGACAGTAGAAGGATAGCTGTGAAGGCATCCTTCTATTTTACGATAGGAAGATTGGAGTGGTACTGTATATTGATATTTATTTCCGCAAAATGAATAATGTGTAAAAATTGGGAATAGAATAATGACAGGTGGTATAGACTATGTTAAAATGTGCCTATAAATCATATTGCCGAAAAATAAAAAAAATTTAAAAAGTGGGAATAGGAGATGGCAGCATGCAACTTATCGTAAGACAAAAGTATTTAGATGAATTGATTGAATTGTATGGAACACCAGATATAAAAGTTATTACAGGTATCAGACGAAGTGGCAAATCAGTATTACTGCAGGAGTTTGTCACGTACCTGCAGTCATTAGAGGAGCAGGTAAATATTGTAATGATAAACCTTCAGGAATTAGAGTATGATCATTTGTTAGAGTATCATGCATTGCATAAGTATATTCTGGAACAATACAAAGAGGGAATGACGAATGTTTTATTGATTGACGAGGTTCAGTTGTGTGCTCAGTTTGAGCTTGCAATCAATAGTATTTACACAAAAGGAATTTATGATATTTATATTACTGGTTCAAATGCATTTTTGCTAAGTTCAGATTTAGCAACACTTTTCACTGGAAGAACGATGGAAATAAAGGTGTATCCATTTTCTTTCGTGGAATATCTAACTTATTATGAAATTACAGATGGATATGAAGATGCCTTTGATCAGTATGTCCGGACTGGTGGTATGCCGGGAGCTTATGTATATAAGACTGAGGATAGACAGTATGACTATGTCAGGGATGTGTATGCAACCATTCTTATCAGAGACCTGGTTGAAAAGTATAAGATAAGAAATAAAGCAGAGTTTACCAATATATCTGAATTTATGATGGACAATATCGGTAACTTACTTTCTCCCAATAATATCAGCAAAACCTTAAAGAATGACCAAAGCGAGATAACCAGAAAGACGGTATCGAAATACATTGGCTATTTGGAAAATGCTTTTCTGTTCTATGAGGCAAAACGGTATGATTTAAAGGGGAAAAAATATCTGGCGAACAATAGTAAGTATTATCTTTGCGATTCGTCATTCCGTTATGCAGTTAATGGCACACGAAACATGGATTTTGGAAGAGTTTATGAGAATATTGTTTATCTGGAGTTACGCAGAAGAGGATATGAGGTATATGTGGGAAAGCTCTATAAAAAGGAAGTAGACTTTGTGGCTAAGAAACGCGAGACGCAAATATATATTCAGGTAAGTGATAATATTTCGGATGAGAAAACATTTGAAAGAGAATATTCGCCATTGCTTGCAATAAGAGATGCATATCCTAAGATGATAATTGCAAGGACACATCATGAAACTTATGATTATCAAGGTGTGCAAGTTGTGGACATTTGCAGATGGTTACGAGAATAGTATCATTTTGACAGGAGTTGCAATAGGGATGGGGAGTCTATGATTTGTAGCTGATGTGTGGTAAGATAAATTTGTAAATCGGAATTTGTGAGGATATGATAGAATATGAAATGCAGCGTTCGGTAATAGATTTTTACAGAAAAAAATAGAAAGGATACAAACATGAAAGATTTGAGATTTGATGATTTATATTCTCCAGAATACTATATGGATGTTCCTGGAAACGATGGGAGAATAGCGATAAAGAAGTTTAATGATGCAAGAGATACGATGGCAATGGCTCATTTTTCGCTGTCTTATATCGAAGGTACACCAAGTGATGAGTTAGGGAAAAACTTTGCTAAGACAATTCATCTTCGTCATGCTATTGAAGATTTAAATAATTCTTTTGACTTGTTGCTTCAAATTCCGTGGTTTTATTTTAGAATATGGGCAGAGTTTAATCGAGGAGCATCGCTTCGAACAGGACAGTTAAAAAATAGAAATGAGATAATAAGGAATACACAGGATTGGGTATTTTTTGCCGAACGAGATTGTGAGTATAGGAAAGTCATGACGTATTTACAGGCTACATCTAATCCGCTTGAAACAAAAATAAATGATTTTTCTTCTGACTATATTGAAGGAACTGGTAAGCCGTTTACAGTGCGTTCGTTGTGTAATGCCTTAAAGCATAATCACGCATTAAGTTTTGAAGAATTATATGAACCGTATGATTTTTGGCTGAATATAAATGGGGAAAAAATCAATTTGCGAGATGAACGTATAGGGGTAAGATTCAAACAAAAAATTTTAGAAAAAGATAATCCTAATATTGAGGTAGGGGAAATTAAATATGATTATGTGGATGATTTTTCTATAGATTATGAATATGCGCAAGGGGAAATTTTTCGGTATGGGGATTGTGTTGATGCAAAATATCGATTAAAGATTCATGATGTTTATAAAGAGTGCTGCGAGTATTTTGATGCACTTGTTGAGCTGTTTGAAGAAGTATATAACCAAATTCATCCACAGATTGGTTTGCTCCCGACGCTTGTTGGAGAGAATGGAAAGCCTAATATTAAACCAAGTGTGAATAGTATTAGTATGAACGACTATTTTACTATAGTGTAGATAAATAAAATTCGCAGAATCGGAGTAGTAAGAAGCCCTGATGTCCACTACGTTTTGACTAAGATTTATATCCTCAACTTGCCCCAATTTGCTTATTCTGTAATAAAATTGACGGATTTTATGCAAAATTTATAATTGGCAACTCAGGGCAGAATGTGGTTTTTTAGGCGGATTTTAGTATATGATTAAGATCCTTTTCATCTGCCACGGCAACAGAAATAGAAATTCCAGTTTAATGAGGTGTTTTATGGAGATAAAAAAAGAAGAACCAAAAGATTATATGGAAATCTATGAAATCGTAAAGAGAGCTTTCCATAGTGCTGAACAGGCAGATGGTAATGAACAAGAT
>JBNMLH010000005.1:0-204133 GCA_050875145.1 Lachnospiraceae bacterium | reverse complement strand
TTATAAAGTGGATGATGTTTTAGAAAGTTTTGGCTATAAAGAAAAAAAGCCAAAAGAGGAAGAGGTACAACAAATAATCTTAACTGCTAAGGAATTAGAACTGATTGAAAATTATCGAAAAAATCAGGAAATGCAATCTGCCGTTGATCGACTTTTAAATTTGGAGGAAAAATAAATGTAAAAAATGGATATGCCTGCTATGCAGACATATCCATTTTTTATGCTGTAACACTACTTTGCTTCACAGAGGAAGCAATATAATCTCCCACCGCATCTCGCTCAATTCCAAGAGACAACGCTAATTCTCCATACAGGTAATCTTCTGCCTCTTTAAAGTAACGTTCATCTGTTACCGCCACCTTTTTCCCTTTCTCTATACATGCCTTTTTTCTACTGTATAAAGATTTTATAACACGAACCCATTCGATACAATCACATGTAGTTAATGCACTCTTGTACTTTTCATTGCGACTCTTATCATTTGCTACCACAAGCTGCTCGATGTTAGGAATTTCCTGAACCAGATGTTCTGCCTCCGATTTTGTCATAATCTCACGCATCTTCACCTTCTGGTTATCCACCGCCGTGTAAATTCTGTTTCCCTTCGTGTATACCGCAGATAACACATAATACAACTTATCTTTGTCCACTCCCGGAATATCCATGTGGGTAATATCCTCTACAAGACAAACCCCATGTTTACCATAATTTACATACTGACCTTTTTGAAACATTCCTGTCATCCTTTCTTTAAATGGCTCTCTAGGCAATTGTACAACTAACATGAACTATATATAATTGTCTAAGAATACTTATAGCTCGTATACGAAAAACTTTTTTCGCAAGTCGCCATTCACACGTTACTATATCATTATCTCTTTTTGAAACTTATTTCAATGGTTGAGATACGACCTACAATTTCAACACTACAATCCTCAAGCTTGGATGGAACGGATAAACGATTGTTGACATCAATGGATGGTTCAAAAATAATCCCATCCCGTTCCTTTGCTCTTAATGGTGGCTTTTCATCCGAGATATACAATACATTTTCTCCTGACCATACACCATATAATGCTTTCGTTTTTAACTTATATTCACTCGGCATATTCACCTTTGAATTTGTTACTTTCGATTTTGCCTCTCCAATTGCAAACATAGCCCCCATCTCCTTTCAATAACAAGTAGCGATTCAACCTCCACACTCTAAATCGATTTCCACTTAGAAAGGGTTTGCATGTGCAAATATGAATCTTTCCCCTTTTATCCCTCATTTTACTCGGTTCAATAACTAACTGAAATGTCTGGAAACAACCTCCCCCTAAATATACGTCTTGGTGTATATTTCCAAAATAATCTCAAAATAGTATATTGTATTGACCTAGTATTATTTTATCAAAAAAACGCATAAAAAGTAAGCTTTTTTATGCGTTTTCACAATATTTCGTGATTCTACCCAACAAATACCCCTGTATGATTGGTAAATATCACAACAAAACTTCACAAATATTTTATAAAATGCATAATTTTCATGTTTTCTAAAACTAATTCTCTCTTCATGAAATATCATATACATTTTTCACACTTTATGGCATTTGGTAGATTTTTTTTACTTGTTTTAAGAATTTTCTGACTTTTTATCTCTTCACACTATCTGTACTCCGACTTCAAGGGATTGCTATCTGTTTGATGCCTTTCTCTTATTTTTATTAACGATAAATACGGATATGTTTTGCCGCACTCCATTTGCTGTAATATTTCTTTCCACCTAGCTTTTTGTATACGCGTACTCGTACATAATAGGTCTGTCCTGGAGTTACATTGGATACTGTCGTAATCACGCCACTTTTCCCTATAATGGTTTGTTTTTTAGCACCTTTAAACTTTTTATTTCTTGCATATTCTACCTGATAGCCACTTCCTTTTTTATTGGCATTCCAGGTAAATGTCATTTTGCCAGAACTTCCATTGATCAAAATATTGATTTTGGTACTATCCAAATAAACAAGCGTTTTCGTGGCAGACATTGCACTTTTCTTAGTTCCTGCAATTGCGACAACTTTATAAGTATATTTTTTGCCATTCTTTCTTGCTTTTGTATCTATATAACTGTTTTTGGTTACTGTTTTCACTTTACTTCCATTGCGATACAATATGTACTTATTAGCTCCCGAAACTTTTGTCCAGCTAACTTTAATGCCTTTTTTGGCAAATGTAACACTTTTTATTTTAGGTGCCTTAACAATAGCAGCCCCCGTAACTGGTTGCTCCTCTACTGCTGTATTAATTGCATCTACAAATGCCTGACTTGACTGGGTCGCTCCTGATACCAAATCCACGTCTATATTTTGCGCCTGTTTTCCAATCACCTGTCCTGCAATGCCTTCGTATGCCTTTTGCGTATATGGCAGGTTCTCATCCTCTGCACCTGCATAAGTAATCGCTGCAATCGCACCACCTGAAACAGATACATTCACCTGCAAATCATATGGAGTAAATGCCGTCGTTGTATCATCTCCTACCCTAGCTACGCCCTGATATGCACCATCCTTCATATCTAGCGGAATAATCAGTTTTGCTACTGCAGGAGAATTTTCTTCAGCAAACATAGTAGTTCCTGGAAATGCCATTGCTATCGCTGTCACTGCTGCAATCGTCACCTGTTTCCACTTTCTCATAATAAAACCTCCATTGTTATAATTATAACGCTTTTTGTATTTCTTCAAGAATTTCATCGGCAATCACATCGGTCTGCTCACCAGGTTCCCATGTAATCTGTACCTTATCTCCCTTATAACGTGGAATAACATGCATATGAACATGAAATACGGTCTGTCCTGCTGCTTCACCATTATTTTGCAAAATGTTTACTCCGTCACATTTTAATACTTTCTGCATAGCAGTAGCTACCTTCTTTGCCACTACATAAATAGCGGCTGCATCTTCTTCCGGTAATTCGTATACATTAGCCGCATGATTTTTAACTAAAATTATAGCATGTCCTTTTGATGCCGGCGAAATATCTAATATTACTCGAAATCTTTCGTCTTCATATACTGTTTTTGATGGAATTTCTCCATTTGCAATTTTACAAAAAATACAATTTTCATCTTTCATCTTGTTTACTCCTTTCAAACTGAAATAACTGCTCTCACCTATAACTAACTTTTAGCCATCATAAACTGAATACCCTTCTATTGTAAGGGCTTGCTCGTATTCTGTCAAATAAACAACATCAGCAAAATAAAACAAAAATCGACTACAATCTACCGTATTTTCTGTATTTTTTTGTTGTGTAATATTACATTTTGTCGGGATTTGTCGAACTCTTTTTCTTGCATTTTTCGACATACCTACTTACAATAACTACATAACAGAAAAAATTATTTTTAATGCGTTTACAATTCAAAAACAAGGGGTGCCAGTTATGCCACAGAAAAAAATACTAAATCAAATAGGACAATCCGATATAATCAATTTTAAACAATATCGTGAAAGCGAATGGAACGATGAATACGCTTCCGCTTTAGCACAATGTTCACACAATTTATCTGCACTTTGCAAGGATAACATCGCATTACAAAATGCCCTATCCGAATTTTGCAGTTCCTTCTACAAAGAGCTTAGTGCTCTAAATGAAACATTCCGTACACAATTATCGGCCTGTCTTGGGACTTACACTTCACTAGAAGGCAAAAATCCAAAGCTTTCTTCACAAGACACATGGAAAAAATTTTCTTACGACCTAACAGAATTAAAGAACCTAATAAAAGAATACGAACTATGCAAGGACCGTCTACTTTTGTCCTATTCCTTTGTGGATATTATTTCGTTATGCGAAAAAATTAAACGCACTTTCGATGATACTGCCCGCGCAAGACATATTGATTTTTCTCTGGAGAACAATGTGATACATCCTGAAATTTTGCGCCATTTTCCCTGTGATGCCGAAAAAATGCAGGATGCAATTTTAAGTCTATTAAAGCATGCTTTTCATATTATTCCAGGAGTTAGCTATGTAAAAATTCAATTATTGGAAACCAAAGAAAAACGGGGTATTATCCATATCCAAAGAGATGGGGCTATGATTCCCAGAAAAGACTTTATAAACTTACAAGCTGGAAATCTATCAAAAGAAATCTATACAAAACACTTTGGTTTATTAACAGTACGACGCTTTGTCGAAAGTATTCATGGAAAATTAGAATTTTTTTCAGATGAAGAAAAGACTTCTATTACGATATATTTATAATATAAAACTCATTCCAGAACAATCTACTCTAGAAAGATTTTTTATTTATCTCTAAATTAGACTTATAACACAAAAGGCTTGTCGCATTTTTACGTCGACAAGCCTTTCCTCCTAATTTTTTATTGTATGATATACACAGAGCTGTTTGTCACTCCGACCTGATTTCCAATTAAATAATAATTTGAGCCATTTTTACTATCCCATGAACCACTTCCGTTATTAAAGCATACCGTTGCTCCAAGGGAATCTCCCAAATCAATTACATACATCCATGTATAATCGCTGTTATCACTGATTGACATTTTTACACCTGGTGCAACTGTCCACAATCCATTATCTGTTTTGTAATGAATATAGGCAGATGACCAGCTATTATTTTTATAATAAACTGTCATTTTATTACTTCCATCTTGTGATAATTTCTTTACGATTCTATTTTTAATACCATAGTCTCCAACTTTTACTGTATAGTTTGATCCATTGTTACTATCCCATGAACCATTTCCATTATTAAAGCATACAGTTGCTGTTGTCGCATCTCCTAAGTCGATTTCATATTTCCAAGTATATCCGTTATTTTCTGTTGCTGTTTCCATCTTTTTACCCGGTACACTTGTCCACTGACCATTTACATTATAGTGAATGTATGCCTGACTCCAACTGCTATTACTATAATAAACCGTTGCCTTGTTTGTAATTGGCGTTGCAGTTGGTGTTGGTGTGATTGTAATTTCTGGAGTTGCTGTCACTTCTGGGGTTGCTGTTATCTCTGGAGTTACTGTCACCTCTGGAGTTGCTGTTATCTCTGGAGTTACTGTCACTTCTGGAGTCGCTGTTACCTCTGGGGTTGCTGTCACTTCCGGAGTCGCTGTTATCTCTGGGGTTGCTGTTACTTCTGGAGTTGCTGTAATACTTGGTGTTGCAGTTACTTCCACATACGCATACCAACTTCCAGATGGCTTATTTGCACCATTATTTGGTTTATAGCAATTTGCATTCGTTGTTGGAACGACTAAGTCTGTTGTCTGTTTATCCCAAGAAGATGTTCCTGCTGTATTCTTAAACAAAATATATTTGTAAGAACCAGATAAGGTTGCCTTATAAATATTTCCACTTACCTTTGTTGTTGCAAACACCTTTGCATCTGTTGTATTGTTCCATACATAAGCATATACATTGGACCATTTTGCATTGGAATTATCAAAATATACTGCCTTGCTGTCTGGTGCAGTCGTAATCACTGGAGTTGCTGTTACTGTTACCTCTGGGGTTGCTGTTACTACTGGTGTAGCCGTAACCGTTGGAGTAGTTGTCACTTCTGTATAAGCATACCAACTTCCAGATGGTTTATTCGCACCGTTATTTGGTTTATAGCAGTTTGCATTACCTGTTGGCATAGATAAATCTGTTGTCTGCTTATCCCAAGAAGATGTTCCTGCTGTATTCTTAAATAAGATTTTTGTATAAGAACCCTTAATTGTAAATTTGTAAATGTCTGTTCCTGCTACTTTGCTTCCAGATACAATTTTGGCATCTGTTGTATTGTTCCATACATAGGCATATACATCAGACCATTTTGCATTGGAATTATCAAAATATACGGTTGTCTTTTGGTCTAATGCATTGAAATAGCTATTTAAAAATGCTACTCTCTTGTTTACAAATGTATCCAAGTAATTTACATTTTCAGTAAATGTACTTCCTGTATACATACTTCCCCAGTAAGTAGTTCCTAAGAACTTAAATCTGTTAAAGTTCATATTTGCCGAAGCTTTTACCATGTTTCCATAGTTTTGAATTGACATTACGTTGTCTGTATAAGCACTCTTACTTCCTGTAGAAACCTGTAATAATGGATAAAATTCTTCGTTCCATACTTTTGCAACCATTTCCATAAAGTCATCATGTTTTATCAATTCTCCCATGATCGTCAAATAAGATGGTGCATTTCTGTCGGTTGTATTATAAATCTTCTTGTCATTTAACTGTAAATATGAAGTATTTGTACAAGTTGCCTTATTATATCCACCAAATGCCCAGTCAAAATCCCAGATAGGACCAAAATGGAATATATCATCCACATCTTTATACATATAGAAGCTTGTTGCTACTGCATCATTATCTAATGATAATTCTTCTACAATATACATCTGTGCTGCTGATTTTAAATCAATATATTCTGTATAGTATTTTCCCTGCTTATTATATCCGTCACTTGAATACACAGCATCTTCCATTTCCTGGAAGTAATCTTTAATATATTTTACCTGCTTTTTAGAAGCATATTCTGGTGCTTTTAATACTACCTGCTGTCTCTTTGCACTTACAAATCCACTGATTTCGTCTGGATATCTTTCATCCAACTCAAATTCCAATAAATATCCACCGTACTGCTCTTTTGAATCTTTATCTGCTAAATCGGCTGGCTCATTTGGAATATTTACATATTTGTATGTATCCGCAGAAACACTATTAATACTTCCACCTCTTGAATAGCTGTCCAAAGGCTTATCATTTGCTGCTTCTGTGTTTCCTTCCAAATCATATACGTCAACACGATTGCTATCTACCTCTATCTTGGATGTAACAAGATAGTTACCAATATACTTACCATTTTGATATACATCTGCATATTCGCTTTCTGGTGTATATTTTAAACCTGCATCCTGTGCAATGTCATAAATAAATTTGTTACGAATTAAAGACTGGTCAAAGTCATTTGCTAATAAACACCATTTCTTTGACTTCTTCATTCCAAATAATGCTGTCTTTTTACCCAACTTAATATTGTATGGATATTTATAAAATAATTTCTGTGCAGCTTCCCATGAAGAATTTCCACGACCTTTAATCTGGTCTAATGCTACGGTTGCTGCATTTCCCTTTTTATCTACATAAACAATATTTCCACTGTCTTTGTTTGCTTTACTCTTATTTACTTCGTCTAAACTTCCGCTCTTTGTTGTGATAAATAATGTGTTGATGTTTGTTGACTGCATAACGGTTAGAGAATAACTGTTAGAACCAGACTTAATTGTGTAATTTCCTCCACCTGCAAATATATCTGTGGTCTGTCCATTTTCAATGGTCTTTCCATTTACCTGCATTCCATTTGAAAATGTATGCCATACTGTCAAATTGTTCAAATCAACAGAAGATGGCAAATACAAATAATATTTCTTCTCGCTGGAATTATAATGCCATTTAATTGCATCATAATCATTTGCTTTGCTAAAAGAACTTCCGTCTACCCATAAATTATTTGCTCCACCTGCTGTTACAACACTTGGTGTAGCCACAAGACTCTTTTCCTCTGCTTTTGCTACAAAGCTTCCCTGTGGAAGCAAAGTAAATACCGAGGCAATTACCATAAGTATTGCTACTAGATTTTTTGCAAAACGTACGTTGCGTTGCTTCATCATAAATCGCTCCTCCTAAAATTGTTATCCATCACCGAGCAAACATATTTGCCTGCTTTGCAATTTCCTTTCCTTGTAAATATTACACAATTATTAACAATTTTAAGTTTATATTACAAACGCACCTAAGTCAACCAAAAAACACGTTTTTTTCACATTTTATGAAATAGTTATTACTTTACTGCTCTTTGACTTCTTTTTTTGTGTATTATATAACGAAACAGACTTTTCAAAAGTTTCTTAAATGATATACATTATAACGAACTAAGCCTAAAAAAAGAGGATTGCCATATATATCATGCACAATCCTCTGTATCTCTTCTTATTTATTATACTTATTTCCTAACTCTAATCGCAATAAGGCTTTTCTAAGTGCCAATTCCGCACGAGCCTCATTAATTTCTCCATCCGCGCCTTTTAAACGTCGTTCTGCGCGAGTCTTTGCCTCTCTGGCTCGATTGATGTCAATCTCATCCGGCCATTCACAGGACTCTGCCAATATGACAACCTTATCTGGAAGGATTTCTAAAAAACCATCATGAAGGGCAGCTTCCTTTATCTCTCCGTCCACCATAAAACGAGCAATGCCCGGTGCTACAATAGAAGTAAGTGAAATATGACCTGCTAAAACACCAATTTCCCCTTCTGTTGTACACACCTCTAACATCTCAATATCATTTTCATAGAATACACGGTCTGGAGAAACAACTTGAATATGAAATAATTTATTATCTGCCATCCAAATTCCTCCTATTTCACACGCGCAAGTACATCCTCAATGCTACCTGCATTTAAGAAATAACTTTCTGGAATGTCATCATGTTTTCCGTCTAAAATTTCTTTAAAGCTTCGAATGGTCTCTGACAGAGGCACATATTTACCAGACATACCGGTAAACTGCTCTGCAACAAAGAATGGCTGAGACAAGAATTTCTGTATCTTTCTTGCACGATTTACCAATACTTTTTCTTCCTCTGATAACTCATCCATACCAAGCATGGCAATAATATCCTGTAATTCCTTATATTTCTGCAATATTTCCTGTACACCTCTAGCAACCTGATAATGTTCTTCCCCTACAATACGTGGGTCTAGAATACGAGACGTAGATTCCAATGGATCTACTGCAGGATAAATACCAAGCTCTACGATAGAACGGGAAAGTACCGTAGTTGCATCCAAATGTGCAAATGTTGTAGCTGGCGCCGGGTCAGTCAAGTCGTCTGCTGGTACATATACCGCCTGTACAGAAGTAATAGAGCCATTCTTTGTAGATGTAATACGCTCCTGCAAAGCACCCATCTCCGTCTGTAAAGTTGGCTGATATCCTACCGCAGATGGCATACGACCTAATAAAGCTGAAACCTCTGAACCTGCCTGTGTAAAACGGAAAATATTATCAATAAATAATAACACATCTTTTCCTGCTTCGTCACGGAAATTTTCTGCTATAGTAAGTCCTGTAAGTCCTACACGCATACGAGCTCCAGGTGGCTCATTCATCTGACCAAATACCATGGCAGTCTTATCAATAACTCCCGAATCTGTCATTTCATAGTATAAATCATTTCCTTCACGAGTTCTCTCTCCAACACCAGTAAATACCGAATATCCACCATGTTCGGTTGCGATATTCGTAATCAATTCCTGAATCAATACTGTCTTACCTACTCCGGCACCTCCAAACAAACCAATCTTTCCACCCTTCTGATATGGGCATAAAAGATCTACAACCTTGATACCGGTTTCCAATACTTCTGTAGAAGTGGACTGTTCTTCAAAAGCAGGTGCCTTTCTGTGAATTGGTTTATATTCCACACCTTCTGGTGCAGGTTTTTCATCGATTGGTTCACCAAGTACATTGAACATACGCCCCAATGTTTTTTCACCAACCGGAACAGAAATCGGTGCTCCTGTAGCCACAGCCTCCATGCCACGTACCAAACCATCTGTTGGTCCCATAGCAATACATCTTACAACATCATCACCTAAATGCTGCGCTACTTCGACAACAAGTTTGTTGCCTTCCTTTGTGGTAATATTAATTGCATCATTTATTTCAGGAAGATTTCCTTCCGAAAACTTAATATCTAATACCGCACCGATAATCTGAGTGATCTTTCCAACATTTAATTCTGCCATAATTCCTATTCCCTCACTCTCTCATCGTTTCTGACCTATTCAATTGCAGATGCACCTGCAACAATTTCTGTCAGTTCCTGTGTAATACTTGCCTGTCTTGCTCGATTATATTTCAATGACAAGTCTGCAATCATTTCTTCTGCATTGTTTGATGCAGAGTCCATTGCCTGCATTCTGGCACCATTTTCACTGGCAAGTGCCTCGCACAATGCCCCATAAATCAAACTATTTACATATTTGGGGATAATTTCATTTAAAGCTTCCTCTGCTTCCGGTTCATAATTCATCATCACCAAATCATTTGCATCTTTCTCCTCTGCCTTGATTGCCACTGGCAATAACTGCATCAAAGTAGGAATCTGTGTAATGGTATTTTTGAATACCGTATAGGCAATATAAATCTCCCCAACTTCACCGTTTGCATAAGCTTCCAATACATCTCTTCCTACCGCTGCCGCATCTGAGAATAATGGCTCATTCATTACTTCTGAGTAATCTGCTCTTATCTCATATCCATTACGCTTCAGCGTATCTCTTCCTTTTCGTCCCACTGCGTACACAAGCACATCTTCTTTTGAAAACTCTCCCTGTGTCAGCAGCTTCACTACATTATTATTATAACCGCCAGCAAGACCACGATTGGAAGATACGACAATAACGGCTTTCTTTTTACTACCATTGGTCTGTAAATATGGATGATTTACATTGTCTGATTTTGCCAGAATAGAGGTAACTGCATCATACATATGGTGAAAGTACGGCTTTGATGCCTCAACTCTCCCTTTTGCCTTTTGAAGCTTCGCAGTAGAAACCACCTTCATTGCAGCCGTAATCTGACTGGTATTTTGAATGGATTCTTTACGACGCTTAATCTCTCTCATAGAGGCCATATTCTACACCTCCTCTATTCACTTACAAATTCTTTTTTATATTCTTCAATGGCTTTTACAAGAAGCTTTTCTGCATCTTCATTTATAACCTTTTCTTCTCTGATGCTCTTTGGCAGCTCTGGATACTTAGTATCAATATACTCAAATAATCCACTTTCAAAATTCAAAATATCCTCTGTTGGAATATCTAACAAATGTTTATTCGTAGCTGCATAAATAATAATAACCTGGTACTCAACCGGCATAGGCTTGTACTGTGGTTGTTTTAATACCTGTTGGATTCTCTCACCCTGTGCAAGTTTTTCCTTTGTATCTGCATCCAAGTCAGAACCAAACTGTGCAAATGATGCAAGCTCACGATACTGAGCAAGCTCTGTACGAATTGGTCCCGCAATCTTTTTCATCGCTTTAATCTGTGCAGAACCACCTACTCTGGATACCGATAATCCCGCATTGATAGCTGGACGGAAACCTGCATTAAACATTTCTGTCTCCAGATAAATCTGACCATCTGTAATCGAAATTACATTCGTAGGAATATATGCAGATACATCTCCTGCCTGCGTTTCAATAATAGGAAGTGCTGTCAATGAACCTCCTCCTAATTTATCAGATAAACGCGCTGCACGTTCCAATAATCTGGAATGTAAATAAAATACATCTCCAGGATATGCCTCACGTCCAGGTGGTCTCTTAAGAAGCAAAGAAAGTGTACGATATGCCGTAGCATGCTTACTTAAATCATCATAAATGATAAGCACATCTTCTCCATTTTCCATCCATTCTTCTCCTATAGCACATCCAGAATATGGAGCAATATACTGCAATGGTGCTAATTCACTTGCAGTAGCTGCAACGATTGTTGTATAATCCATAGCTCCATACTCTTCTAATGTTTTTACAATATTGGCTACAGTAGAAGCTTTCTGTCCAATTGCCACATAAATACATTTTACATTTTGTCCCTTTTGATTGATAATTGTATCAATTGCAATAGCGGTCTTTCCTGTCTGTCTATCACCGATAATCAACTCTCGCTGTCCTCTACCAATTGGCACCATCGCATCAATCGCCTTAATACCTGTCTGTAATGGTGTATCTACTGACTTTCTGGAAATAACACCAGAAGCCACACGCTCAATCTGACGATATTTCTTACTTTCTATCGGTCCTTTTCCATCAATTGCCTGTCCCAATGCATTTACAACACGTCCAAGCATTACATCGCCTACTGGCACCTCAACTACTCTTCCGGTAGTTTTTACCGTATCTCCCTCGTTAATATTTTTACTATCACCAAGTAAAACGGCACCTACATTATCTTCTTCCAAGTTAAGAACCATACCGTAAATCTCATTTGGAAATTCTAGTAATTCACCAGACATGGCATTCTCCAATCCATGAATACGAGCAATACCATCTGCTACCTGAATAACGGTTCCCACATCTGAAACTTCCAATTTGGTGCTGTAATTTTTAATCTGTTCTTTAATCACGGAACTGATTTCTTCTGGTCTCAAATTCATGATATGTGTGCACCTTCTTTCTTTTTATTTTAATTCAGTTGTATTTTCCCAAGTTCCTTTGCCATTTCTTCTATTCTGGTACGGATACTGCTATCTACAACTCTGTCCCCAACGCGAATCACTAATCCCCCGATTAAAGATGCATCCACGTTGAAACTCATCTCAAATTCTACATATTCTGTTGTTGCCAACAATTTTTCTTTTATCTGCTCTTTTTGTTCTTCTGACAATGGAACAGCCGAAGCAATATAAGCAACTCCAATTTTTTTATATTCTTTTACTTTATCCGAAAAATACTGTAAAATCTTCTCAATCTCATTGTAACGATCCTTTTGTACAATCAAAACAAGAAAACCTACCATAGAATCTGATACCTGTCCCTTAAAGCTGTTCTCTACAACAGAAATCTTTTCTTCTTTATCAATCTTCGGATGATTTAAAAGCTTCAAAAGGTCTGGGTTTTCCCTAATTGCTTCCTGCACAGCAAATGCTTCTTCTGCAAGCTGCTCTAAACACTGTTCTTCCATTCCCAGTTCAAAAAGTGCTTCTCCATATGTTTTAGAAACTAACTTTGCCATGTGCTATCACCCATCTCTTTTAAGGTTTCATCGATCAGCGCATCCTGCTGCTGTGCACTGATAGAAGTCTTTATAATCTTTCCAGCCATAGCAGAGGCAATTGTGATCATTTCCTGTTTTACTTCATCTTTTACTTTATTCTTTTCTAAAGCAATATCTTTATCCGCACGGACACGAATACGATGCGCTTCCTCTTTTGCTTCTTCCACAATTTCACGTTCTTGAAGCAATGCTTTCCTACGAGTATCACTCAGTATGCTTTCTGCCTCTTTACCAACGTTTTTCAGTTTATCCTCGTACTCTGCCTTCATTTGAAGACTGTCCTTCTTTGCCTTTTCAGCCGTCTCTAACTCTTCCGTAATCTTCTCCTGACGTTTTTCCAAAAAATCCCTAACCGGATTGAATAGAAGCTTTGACAGGAATATGAATAAAACGAACACTGCAATGGCTGTAATACATGCATCTGCAATCAGTTGCATATCCAATCCGAACAAACGACTATAGCTTCCTTCGTCCGTTGCCAAAAGCACAGTTGACATCAAACCTAATCTTTTCAATGTACGGCCTCCTTTCCCTCTTTCTTAGTCTGGTATCTCGCCAATGCTCATCTGTGAACATAAACGCCAATTTTCTACTTTCTTAAAGTTTTCCAAGAAGTGGATTTGCGAATAGTAAGATTAATGCAATAACCAAACCATAAAGACCTGTTGTCTCTGCTACTGCCTGTCCTAAAAGCATGGTAGACATGATATTTCCTCTTGCCCCCGGATTACGACCAACTGCTGCTGCTGCCTGTCCAGCTGCGTTACCCTGTCCAATACCAGAACCAATACCTGCAATCATTGCTAAACCTGCTCCAATAGCTGAGCATGCTAAAATTAAACCTTCGTTTGTAATATTCATAATAAATTCCTCCTAATTTTTCTTTCTGCATACATTTTGTATACAACCCCTATTTTACAGTCATCTCTACGTCCTGCTTATCTACTCTTCCTCACCAATCGCATCTGCAACAAATACCATTGTCAACATACAGAATACGAATGTCTGAATCGCTCCTGAAAACAAATCCAGATATGCATGTAGTGCTGCCGGCCATACTAATGTCAATACTTTTGGTAACAATCCATACACAAGTCCCAGCATAACTGTTCCTGATAAAATATTACCAAATAAACGTAGCGACATAGAAACCGGTGTTGCAAGATCACCAATAATATTAATCGGGAAGAAGAAGAAAATCGGCTCAAACCACCCTTTCACTTTTCCCAATTTCTGATACTTAAATCCATTGTACTGAATCATAATAAAAGTAATCAATGCCAATGGCAAAGTAACACCATAATCGGCTGTCGGTGCACGAAGTCCGAACAACCCTGATATGTTTGACAGAAAAATAAAACAAGCCAGTGTTCCAATATAATTGGCAAATTTTGGTCCATGTTTCTTTCCCATATTCGAAATAACAAGGTTGTCCAATGCCTCCACAAGCATCTCAAGAATATTAACAAACATCCCTGGTGACTTGTAAGGGTCTGCCTTTTTCACTGCCCTGTTTGCTACAATCGCAAACACTATAAGTGTCAAACATACGATGAACAATGCTACATGGGTAGTTGTAAGATACAATTCCTGTCCAAACAGGTGATATTTAAAATACCCAGTAGTTCCCAGCTCAACATCGCTGTCCGCCCGAATAAAATTCATAGACGGCAAACTTTTTGATAGCAAAGCATATTCCCCACTCAAATGCTCTCCCTCCTTTTCCTTTTTCCAATCCTTTTCAAAACAAGCGAAAGCCCACTGTCCTGGTAGAAAATGACCGGTTTATTCTTTATGAAAAAACGATTGTATATATGCGGATGCCTTCATAGAAAAGGCTCCCAGTACAACTCCCAATGGATGAAACCATCTGGAACATACCAGCCCTGTTACTACAACCGCTATCATAATCAACATACGAATCATAGCCTGCCCTGTTTCTCTCTTGGCAGCCTCTTCCTCACTCAAATCCAAGCTTTTTTGTAAACTAAAATAGAGATGTATGGCTACGATGCACGAGCCTATAGAACTTAAGAATACACCCAGGATAAAACGAACCCGGTCATGCAAAAAGAATGCACCCAGTATACTGACAACTGCTGCATATACAATATTCCCTACTAATAACCACAATAATGTCTGCTTCTCCTTGCTCATAACCCCACTCACTCCTGTCAAGTCTACTACTTGGCTTATGTCAATCTTTCTGTCCATCTTTTGTCTCTTTTTGTTTTTCTCGCTCTCTTTTCATGCTGTCAAAATATTCCTGCTGTGCATTTTCTCTTTTTAAATCTTTTTCATAGAAGCCCCTTACCAGTTGAAAAAAATTACGAAATGCTGCAAGTACCCCAAGTAGCATCATAAATAAAAAACAAAGTGTCGTATCAAATCTTTCGTCTAGCCATAACCCAATCCAACCGCATACAAGAAGCGGTGCTAACATGGTCAATCCGATTTGCAGAACCATCACAAATGCTCTTACAATCCCTTTGTTCTCCTTTTTCAACTTTCTCTTCCTTTCTCATATTTTTTTGTTCATAATTACAAATGCACATACTTTAATTATACATCTTTTTAAAATTTTGTCCATAAAAACCAAACTCATTCACCGTTATTTAATAATAATTTAATATTTTTAACTTTTCTCTTCCCAGCAAAATCCCATCTATGGTATACTATAAAAAATAGAAACCGTTGGGAGGGGATTCATATGACAAACACCAAAATAAATCTTTATAGAAAACGTATCATACCAGAAGAGATGATCCTTTTAAAGGATGATGTTATCCTTCATCAGGATGCTTCTACTATTATTACCAAATGGAACTCTTTAAAACCAAGAAAAGATTTTTCCAACGGAATTTCTGCTTATTTTATGGATGAAGGATTTAAAGTAAGTAAGATATTCGACAAACATCATAAACTGGTCTATTGGTATTGTGATATTATCGAAACAGAATATAACAGCGAACAACATACTTATATTTTCACTGATTTGCTGGCTGATGTGGTTATTTATCCAGACGGAGAATTACGTGTATTGGATTTAGATGAAATCGGAGATGCATTGGAACAAAAGCTAATTTCAAAAGACCTTTCTATAAAGGCACTTCGTTTATGCAACCAGCTACTAGAAAAAATTTATGCAGGAAACTTTAAGAAATATCAGAATATTATAAATAAATACGAAACCAAATAGTGAAAAACAATTGTAATTGTAAAAAGCAGAGATGTTACCACCTCTGCTTTTTTTCGTAATTACTTCTTACTCTTCAATCTGTGCAATTCTTCTAATGTGTCTCTCATCATTTGAAAATGGAGTATTTAAGAAGGTATCTACAATTTTTACTGCCAATCCAGGTCCGATTACTCTGGCTCCCATAGCTACAATATTGGCATCATTATGTTCTCTTGTTGCCTGCGCACTAAAGCAATCATGACACAACGCAGCACGAATGCCCTTTACTTTATTTGCAGCGATAGAAATTCCAATTCCTGTACCGCAAATAAGGATTCCTTTATCTGCCTCTTTATCTGCTACGGCATGTGCTACTTTCTTTGCATATTCTGGATAATCCACTGAATTTGTATCGTAACATCCATAATCTTTATATTCTAACTTATGCTCCTCCAAATATGCTATAATTTCCTGCTTCAATTCATAACCGCCATGGTCGCATCCTATTGCTATCATTAACTGCTGTCTCCTTTCTTTTCCATTTGTAATCCTGTAATTTTTATGAAAACGGGTATTCCCGAATCACTCTACTCTACATAACCTTCTGTATCTTGCAATCCATACATCTTTTTTAATTTAATCACAATTTTTTTGATTACTCTGGACATAGTAGCAAAACATTCTTCATATTCTACTACTGTTCCTCCATAAGGATCTACCATATCCATTTCTTCATCTATAAAGCCATACATAGTATAAACACTGCCTCTGAAATCAAAGTCCCGGACAATTCTTTCTTTTTGATTTATTGTCATCGTCAGCACCAATGTTTCTTCATCCAAATCTCCATTGTCTAACATCTTTGCTGTCCGTTCTTCTAGTTCTAATCCATGATTGATCAATACCACCTGCGCTTTTGGATTAACAGGTTCTGGAAATAGTACGACCATTCCTCTAGATGTAATTGTTACCTCCTTATCTGTCACCATACTTTTACAAATCATTTCTGCCATAAGACTTGTGGCTGTATTATCTTCACAAATAAAAAGTATTTTTTTATATCTACGCATATTTCATGTCCTCTTTTTTATTCTACTGTAAGAATAGAATAACCTGCTGCTTTATTTAATCGATTCATAATTGCCATTCCCATCTGATCGCCTTCAAAACTTTCTGTATAAATCACATCTACATCCAAATGGTCAAATTCCCGAAGAAGCTTATACAAGCCTCTGGCTATACTTCCCTCTTCTTTTCTGGAACCGATACTTCTTACTTCTCCTGCATGATAACATTCGGTCGTTTCATCTGTTGCAATAATTCCAACCTTTTTTCCTTCTGCTTTTCCCTGTTCACTCAATTCGCAAATACGGGCTACTACCTTTTCCTTTGTGCCCTGTATAATCGTAAGTTGTGCCTTTGGCGCATAATGCTTATACTTCATGCCAGGTGCTTTTGGCTTTCCACTAACTGCTCCTTTTTTATCTAGAATAGCTGCATCAATCTCCACAGAACCTATTACAGACTCTAACATTTCCTTCGTAATGCAACCCGGTCGCAAAATAGTAGGAACCTCTCCCGTAAGGTCTACAATGGTGGATTCAATACCAACTTCAACCATACCTCCGTCCAGTATCATGTCAATCTTTCCTTCTAAGTCTTCCTGCACATGAGATGCCATAGTCGGACTTGGTCTACCTGATGTATTGGCACTAGGTGCTGCAACATAGATACCTGATTCTCTTATAAGACGAAGTGCCACTGGATGATTGGGCATACGAATTGCTACTGTATCCAATCCTCCCGTAGTTCCCAACGGCACCTTTCCACTTTTTTGCAAAATCATAGTCAATGGTCCTGGCCAAAACCTCTCTGCCAGTAGTTTCGCCTGGTCCGTCACAGCAGCCGTAAGCTCCTCCAATGCATCCATACTGGCAATATGCACAATCAGTGGATTATCTGATGGTCTGCCTTTTGCCTCGTAAATCTTTTTAGCAGCTTGGGAATCCAATGCGTTTCCTCCCAGTCCATATACTGTCTCCGTAGGGAACGCTACCAAACCACCCTCTTGTAATATCTGTGCAGCCTCTTTATAGACTTCATCCGGTCCTTCTCCATTTACTAACCGCATTCTTGTTACCATGATGTATCTCTCTTCTTTCTATCCATCAATTTTCCAATTCAAATATATACTATTATATAACGCACAACAAAGAAAAAAAAGCCCCTGTTTTCTACTTGTACCTTCTGTTGAAATTGTACATCACTCCTTCGGAATATTTCCTTTTTCCTGTGCTACATACTGCAAAATTCCTTTTACAATTCCCTGCGCCATCTTTTCCTGGTAGTCTTCCTCTGTCAACAACATTTCTTCCCTCTGATTCGATAAAAAACCGCACTCTACAATAACTACAGGACAACTTACCTTTTTTAATATGTAATACTCCCGGTTTGCCTTTGCCTGCCTATGATTTTCTTCTGTTATGACTCCTTTTATGCTTTCCTGAATTGTCTTTGCCAGTGTTTCTCCCTCTTTGGATGCCTCATAGTAAAATACCTGACTTCCATGCGATGAAGCATCCGTAAAACTATTCTGGTGAATACTTACTGCAACAGCAGCTCCGCTGGCATTCATTATCTCCACGCGTTTTCGCATATCTGCACTTTTTTTGCTGGCTCCTGTCTCTGCACACAAATCCACATCTTCTTTTCGAGTCATAACTACCTGTATTCCTTCTTTTTCTAAAATACGTCTCACTTTACAAGCAATTGCCAAATTAATATCTTTCTCCAACACTCCAGAAATGCCAACCTTTCCCGGATCATAACCTCCATGGCCAGCATCCACAACAACTACAATATCCTTTGTCTTCTTTTGTGCTACATCAACAACTCCCACATAACAAATTGCCATAACACAAACGATTATGGCAATTCCTGAAAAAATCAATCTTCTATTTCTCATATATTCCGCTACCCTTTTTCTTTATTCTATGAAAAGTCTGGCACTATTATACCTGTAACTTTTTAGCAGCGAAAACACTTTTCACTAATTTGTATATTTTTGTAAAATATTCCAAATACTGTCCTTTTCCAACCCCAGTTTCCAACAACCAATTCCAGCAACTTTTCCATTGTCACGTTCTGCAAAAATGACTTTTAATTTTGCTTCTATCGATTTTTCATCTTCCATCCACATCTTATATACGCTGTTATCTGCTTCAAACTCCACATAATTTTGTGCAGTTGTTTCATCCCATTTTGCAGTTGCTCCATTGCGTTTTACTGTATCCTCCGCCTGTGACATACCTAACGCACTGGAACTGATCTTTGTTGCTCCATCCTGTTTATTTTCTTTCCAAAGCCTTGTATAGAACGGCACTCCAACAATCACCTGACTTGGATCTACCATTTTGGTAATCTGATTGACTGCATCCTGCACATAACTGATGGATGCTACCGAACCACTTTCCTCACTACCTGCATAATGTTCGTCATATGCCATGACAATCACATAGTCTACTACCTTTCCTTGTTCCTCTCTATCATAATGAGTTGTATAATTACTTGGCACATATGAGTCTACGGATAATACGATTCCATTCACTCTACACTTTACAGACAACTCTCTTAAAAATTCCAGATAAGCATTTGCCGTTTTCTCTGTAATATACTCAAAATCAATGTTAATACCATCTAAGTTATACTCAATTGCACTAGCAACCAAACTATTTACCAATTTATCGCGATTTGTAGTATTTCCAAGCACAGTTGCTAAATCTATTGTTCCTTTTTTTGCTTCGAAATCATTGCATAATGCCCATACTTCCAGTCCATTGTTATGTGCCTGCTGCACATAGTTCTCACTGGCAAGAGAAGTAATCTCTCCTTTATTTGATGAAATAGCAAACCAAGTTGGCGAAATCACATTCAATCCCTTTGCTGCAGAAATTGTATTTAAAAGCCCTCCATTAGCTGACATATTTGTAACCTGATGCCATGCCATTGTAATGGTCTTATCCTTAGTAATATGCGGATATTCCTCCTCCTTGTAATCATTTGTCATCGTCTCTTCATACAAATCTGATAAATGCTTTTTCAGAACATAGCCAGTCACTCCATCCTTTGTCATGACTTTGGCATAGCTTTCCAGTTCTTCACTTCCATCCTGGACAACACGCAGTACATCAGATTCTTCTAAATTTTCTAAGACATCACATTTAATTCCTGCTTTATATCGAAGCTTTGTACTTTTCTTTACTTTATAATAAGAGTAAGTATTTCCCCATCCACTTTCAATCATAATACGGCTTGGGTTCTTATACAGGTGATACTCCACATTGGAATGTTTCTTTACAAAATCTAAAGCTATATATGCCTTCTCTCCCTGACTTTTTACAATCGTATAGTCTTCCTTTGCCTTACTTTTATTTACCTGATACGTGTCACTTCCTACTTCACTTCGTATTACTTCATATGCAGTAGCATACGATAATATATTTTCGCTACTATCGAAATAAAAACGTTTATTGATATATTTTTGTACGACCTCATATGGAATGTATATTTCGCCATCTTCAATAAAACCAGTATCCTCCAAACGTGTATCATGCACCATAAGTGCCACTTCATTGTCTTTCAATTGAAAATACTTCGATAATGGCATCATTTTATTACTTGGAGAATAACGCTTATAAAAGAAAGAAAACAAAATCACAACAAACAGTAGTACAACACTTCCTGCCAAAACAATTGGAAGCTTAGATTTTCCTTTCCCAGAGTTTTTTCTCTCTTGCCTTCTTCTCTTCTTTTCTTCCCATTTTTCTCGTTTGGAACGTTCTAAAAGACTTTCTGTTTCCTTCCCCGTCTCATTTTTTTGCTGCTCTGTCATATCCTTTTTCTTATCATTTTCCATCATTTTTCTCCCTCCTGTTCATCCAGTCCTATCTTTACTCTTTTGCGTAAATAATTATGCCTATAAAATATAGCCTATCTACCAGTCTCATTATATCCAGTAATAGATAAAAAGTCAAAAGACACCGCACTTTTTCGGATTCTTTTGACTTTTCAACAACAGTTTGGGATGCTTGGTCCTTTCTTAATATTTTTTTATAACTTTTTTGTAGTGTGCGACTATTACATCGCAATGTAAGCAGTGTAAACACAACTGCCAGCGAGCGAAACTTTCTTAGGTTTCCCCGCATAAATAAATTACTGAACGATTTACCAAAATTTAGTACAATCTAAAATATTTTCTATCATGGTTATCTGTAAAACAGACATACCATTTCATTTGGATTGGTTTTGGATTATGCACTGTACTGGTACATAAATTCCTTCAGTATCCTTTTACATTTTTGTTTCTGTTCTCCATTCCTCCTCCCCTACAAATAAAGGGTACACAATCGATAAATGTTTTTATTTATCGTAACGCCCGTATAACAGACCTATCTCTTATTCTTATTTCAATTTCTGCTTTTCCATATGTTGGTTGTACCACTTTATCTGTGCTTTTCTTCGTATAGATGTATGCCCTATCGCAACATCTATTTTCATTGATTGCTTTAACACAGCTTCTGTCATTTTTCTGTTCTTTTTCGTTCTTTTTATAATGGAATTGAATATCACGATTCCGTGTAGAATACTGTTTTCTGCAAAACAGTTTAAGATAAAATAGAAACAATCAGAATAATGTAGATCGTAGTATGGGGTTGCGTTGCAATTTTCACTTTCTTCAACCTTCCCCTACACAGTCTCCTGTGTTATCACAAGCATTATTCTAGTGGATTTTCAAATACATTGCAATGCACAAATCAAACAAATTTTCCTCCAAAATATCCTTTCTTTTCTATAGACTAAAATGTCACACCATACCTATTTCCTTATTTTATCACGATTCAGGGGGAAATGTCATTTAGTCAAGCCTCACATATTTACAAAAGGATTGAAACATATCTTTCAAAAACTTTTCGTTTCTATGTTTTGTTTTATTTCATAAGTTCTACATTTACATTTTCAATATCTTCATAATATTCTATATAATTATCATAAATAGCAGAACCTTCATAACATGCAAGATAATGTAAACAATAGACGGAGAAGCAGATGTTTTAAAAAAAGTGCCAATGATACTTGCCGCCCCGGGTATCCTATTATTGACTTTAATCGATAGATATTCTATACTGAGAAAAAGGAAGGAGTTGATTTTTATGAAACTAGAACGAATCAATGATAATCAAATCCGTTGTACCTTAAATAAAGAAGACTTGCTGGATCGAGAGTTAAAAATTAGTGAACTTGCATATGGTACAGAAAAGGCAAAAGAACTATTCCGTGACATGATGCAGCAGGCATCTTATGAACTTGGTTTTGAAGCAGAGGATATTCCATTAATGATTGAAGCGATCCCACTTTCCTCCGAAAGTCTTGTACTAATCATTACAAAAGTAGAGGACCCAGATGAACTGGATACACGCTTTTCCAATTTTTCCTCTGATAGCGATATGGATACCTTCGACTTGGAAGAAGATGACGTACTAGATTTTCCGGTTTTATCAGATGGTGAGGCAGACTTTTCTGATGTAATAGATGTAGAAAACAATGATACAGAAGCAGAAAAGGATTTTATTCCTCTTTCAAATGCAATTGCGCCAGGCAATGTTCTTCCACAAAAACAGGCTCCTAAGAAGGATACCGGGCAACCAGTTAATACCATTCGTATTTTTTCATTTGAATCTTTAGATGAGGTTATTTCTTTAGCGCAGGAATTAAACGGACTATACAAGGGAGCAAATTCCCTATACAAGGATACAGAAAATGAAATTTATTATTTAATCATGAGCAAAGACTCTCACGGAATGGAAGAATTTAATCGAATTTGTAATCTCACTTGTGAATTTGGCAAGCTGGAACGCAATACTTATGCTACCATGGCTTATTTTCAAGAACATTATAAATTGATTGCCAAGGCAGATGCATTACACATTTTAGAAAATTTGTAAGGACGAAAGTTTTTGTAAAGCATTAGCACATTTGCAGTATGATAAAGCAACTAGCCACTTCTCTGCAAACGGCATCACTTGACGGACTATTTTTGATTTTAAGAATAAAGTTTCTTATATAAAAACAGAATGTTTCCCTATCTACAAAAGTTTCTTCTCTTTATGTAGATGGTAACATTCTGTTTTTTGTCTCTAATATTGCATTTTTATCATATGATTAAGAGGTCCACTTCCCTTTCCCAAATCCAGATTTGCACGAATTGCATCCTCTACATATCTTTTCGCCTGTTGGCAACTTTCCTGCAACGTATATCCTTTCGCTAAATTACAGGCAATTGCAGATGATAGCGTACAACCAGTTCCATGCTTATTCGGATTTGTCAGTATTTCTCCCGAAAACGTACTGCACTTTTTATCTTTCTCGTATAAAATATCACTGGCACCATCCGAGCAATGCCCGCCTTTTACTAGAACGGAAATAGCATATTGTTCTGAAAGGGAAGCCGCTGCCTGTTTCATCTGTGCAAGTGTTTCAATTTTTTCCTCTGTCAATACATTGGTCTCAGGTAAATTCGGCGTAATCAATGTACTCCAAGGAAATAATTTTTTCTTCAAAACTTCCACTGCATCTGCTTCCATCAACATATGTCCACTGGTAGATACCATGACAGGATCTAATACAATCGGTATCTTTTTGATAAGTTCACTATGTTCTTCAAAAAAATCAGCTAATGCCTCAATTATTTCTTTATTTCCAAGCATTCCAATTTTTATGGCATCTGGAACAATATCCGAGAAAACCGCCTCTAATTGTTTCTTTAAAAACGGTCCACTTACCAGCATTACATCTGTTACGCCCATTGTATTTTGTGCTGTAAGTGCTGTAATCACACTCATTCCATAGACTCCATGCATAGTCATTGTTTTTAAATCTGCCTGAATCCCTGCGCCACCGCTGCAATCACTTCCGGCAATTGATAACACCTTTTTCATTGCATTGTATTTCCTTTCTGCTCAACTGAACTGTTATCGTCAATGATATTTTGCCCCCATATAGCTTTAAGTTCTTCTGCTGCCCTTCTTATATCCTGCGAAGCCAATATAGCAGAAATCACTGCAACTCCATCTACTCCACAGGATTTTACTTCTTTTAATCGGTCTGCCGTAATGCCTCCAATTGCCACAACAGGAATACCCACACTCTGTCGTATAGTACATAATTCTTCCTGCGTGATTCCTTTGGCATCCTTTTTGGTAGGCGAAGGGTAGATTGCTCCTACTCCTAAATAATTGGCCCCCTCTTTTTGTGCCTGTCTTGCCTGCTCTACAGTCTTTGCCGTAGCTCCTATCATCTTTTCAGGTCCTAAAATGCGACGTGCCTGTGCTACTGGTAAATCCGATTGTCCAAGATGAACACCTGCCGCATCTACTGCCAAAGCAATATCCAAGCGATCATTGATAAGAAGTGGCACCTGATATTGATCGGTAACCACTTTTAACTCTTTCGCCAAATTATAAAAAGCTCTTGTACTACAATCCTTCTCCCGAAGCTGTACCATGGTACAACCACCTAAAATTGCCTGTTCCACTGCATCTGGCAGAGTGGTGTGTTGTAAATAGCTTCGTTCCGTACAAAGATACAGGCTATAATCTATCTTTTTCATAGTATTTCCTTTCTGCCCGGCTGAACTGTTACTTCCACATTGCTATGTCCTTATTATTCATCAAATATACTTACAATTTCCCCGTCCAAAATTCGGTTCATATTCTTTACTGCACAAAAGTTTCCACACATACTACAAGTATCCTCTTTTTCCGGTGCAGCTTCCGCACGATATCGTCTGGCTTTTTCTGGGTCCATAGACAAGTCAAACATCTCTTCCCAATCCAATTTCTTTCGTGCTGCACTCATAGCATAATCCCAATCTGCTGCTCCTTTTACGCCTTTGGCTATATCTGCTGCATGTGCCGCAATCTTTGCCGCTATAATTCCCTCTTTTACATCCTGCAAATCTGGTAATCGCAAATGTTCTGCAGGTGTAACATAACACAAGAAAGACGCCCCATATGTAGCAGCAATTGCCCCACCAATTGCAGATGTAATATGGTCATATCCTGGTGCTACATCAGTAACTAACGGTCCTAATACATAAAAAGGTGCACCATGACACAAGGTTTTCTGTATTGTCATATTTGCCTCAATCTGATTTAATGGCATATGTCCCGGCCCTTCAATCATAACCTGTACATCTTTTTCCCATGCACGTTTCGTAAGTTCTCCTAAAACAATCAATTCCTCAATTTGCGCTGTATCCGTAGCATCTGCTATACATCCCGGACGACAGGCATCTCCCAAACTCATTGTAATATCATATTCTCGGCAGATATCCAAAATTTCATCATAATGCTCATAAAATGGATTTTCCTCTCCTGTCATCTCCATCCACGCAAACATAATAGAACCACCTCTGGAAACAATATTCATAAGACGTTTATTTTTCTTAAAACGCTTTGCAGTTTCTCTATTCAATCCACAATGAATGGTCATAAAATCCACGCCATCTTCTGCATGCATTCGTACAATATCTAACCATTCCTGTGCAGTAATCTCTTTTAATGCCTTATGATAATACACAACCGCATCATAGATAGGCACTGTTCCCAAAATTGCACTACATTCTGTAGCAATTTTTCTTCGAAAAGTTCTGGTATCCCCATAAGAGCTTAAATCCATGATTGCCTCGGCTCCCATATCCACTGCACTCTGTACCTTCGCTAATTCCATGTCCATATCAATGCAATCTCTGGAAATTCCTAAATTTACATTAATTTTGGTTTTCAACATAGAACCAATCCCATTAGGGTCTATGGCTGTATGCTTTTTATTGCAAGGAATAATAACTTTTCCTTCTGCCATATATTTTCTCAGTTCTTCTACATCCATGTTTTCTTTTTCCGCAACCACTTTCATCTCTTTTGTAACAATGCCTTTTCTGGCAGCGTCCATCTGTGTTGTATACATTTTATCTACCAACCTTTCTATATTATAATGTTTTCAAAACTTTATCTTTCTATGTATAACTACAATAGCAGCGCAAGCTCAGTTGTATGCTTTTTCCACTATCTTCCCTACACATCTACTCTGTGCGCTATTTTACTAAAACTCGTACCTTGTTAAGCAAAATATGTGTGTACATTTGCCGCAAAGCGTTTTTCTCTATCGGACGTATTTTCCTTTAGAGCAAAAAAAGAATCAACACCAAAACGTGTTGATTCTTTTCCTTTCCTGCAAAGTATTTATCCGATAAACAAATCTATCATACTATTTTATGCTCCCTACCACGGTATTAACCGACAGGTTCAAAGGGTCAGGCAATGCCTTCTCAACACTTAGTTCCCCTGCATATTTTCCTTTTTTATTGTAGCAAGATTATTTATTTTTTTCAACATATAATCAAAAGTTTCTATAAGACGCACTTTTCTATTTTTCTTTCAACCACTTGAATCTACTATTTTTCTTTATTCAAATGAATTTGAATCTCTTTATCACTCCAAAAATTAGGCTGATATCGTAATACTAATTTTTTGTCCTTTTTAGGTGCCTCAAATGTCAGAGAACCTTTTACTGTCCCACCAGCAACCAACTCTCCGGAATTTAAAGCCGTATCCTGATCTATGGCTGTAAATGTAATATCACTTACCTCCCCATTGCTATTTTGTAAAGAAAAATCATAAGGATTATAGCTAATCTGACTATCGCCATTATTGAAAATAGCAACCATTACCGTTACAAATACCTTTCCACTTTTCGGTTTGTCATATTGGGTTCCATTTGAATAAGAAACTTTCGTTACTTTTATTGCATACTCGCCCAATTTCACCTTATCTCCAACAAAAAATTCTTCTTCCTTCTTTTGGCTGTCTTTTTTCTCCTCTTTCGCATCCTTCTTTGTTGTTTCTGTTTTACTTGTGTCAGTCTGTTCTACTTTGTTTTCTTCTACTTTCTTTGCACCCTCATCTGACGAATCTGAACCACCTGCAACAATACACAGGACAACCACAACAATAATTGCCCAAAACCACCAGCGTTTCCAAATTGGTTTTTTCATATTTTTTCCTCCTCTGTTTTTCGTAAGTTTTTACTGTATTGAAAACTACTACTATTCAGTATAAAGGAAACTTTTTCTATAATGGTATGCTGTCTGCATACAAAATGGTAAAACAGACATTCCCAATCCACTTTACTTACTCATGAACGCTGGCTGCTGTTTGCTTTTGCTCAAACTACCATAGTGTTATTGTTGAGACAATTGAGGTGCAAAATATATTCCTACTATAAAAAAGACCATTGCAATGCATCCCTGTATAAAATAACGCTCCCATTTTTCACATTCATTGAACCAATTACGAAACCATGAAAACGGATCTATCATACAAAAATACGGAACTATAATAGCCATAGTTCCAAACAAAACCCCCTGTACCTTTTCTTGAAGAGTAGGTAATTCCAGATAGGAAAAATCCATTATAAATAAAATAAGCACCCCATAAAAATAACCAAGTGCTGCCAAAATTTCCTTCCACCATACTCCGGAACGAAATCCAGGTATTTTCCGAATGCTATGCCTTTTTTTATCATCCAAAGTGACATTAGAATTTTTATTTTGCGTCTCCTCCAGCAACAGTTCCTTTATTTGAGCATAAGAATCAAAACGATTTCGATAATCAATCTGCGTACAGGTCATCACAATGCCACGAAAAGGCTCTAATTCTACTAAATACTCTGTTGGCATTTTCCCCGTGAGCATTACATTGATCAAAATTCCCAATGCGTACATATCTGTTCTTTCATTGGTCTGACTAAACCCAAATTGTTCCGGTGCTGCATATCCCACAGTTCCCATAATAACTGTATCTGCTGTTTTTTCCTGTTGATAAGACCGCGCAATACCAAAATCAATCAATTTTAAAACCCCATCCGCAGATATAATAATATTAGAAGGGTTGATATCTTTATGTACTATATTTTTCTTTTGCAATTCCTTTAGCAAATCCAACAACATGCAACTATATTTTCTTACTTCTTTTGGAGGTAAAGCTCCCCGTTCCAACTTTGTCTTTAAACTTTCTCCACTAATATATACTTCAAAAATGCGACACTCCTTGTCCAATTCAACAATTTCTTCTATCTGTGCTAAATGGGGCGAACATACTTGTTGTAATTTCTGATAAATAATCTTTTTACTTTTTTCTACCCGTTTTTCCACCATTACTTCACTGGTCCATGTATTATAAACCAAAAAAGTTCTGTGAGGTACTTTTTTATCTAAAGGCAACAAACTTTTATATTTTTCCTTTAAATACTCCTCTATATGTGACATATTTTCTTTCTCCTTCTTTTACACGAAACAATTGTATTATTTTCATAATATATGGTACAATAAATTTACATTTTTTACAATTATACAAACAAAATACAGTTTATTGAGAATTTCGCAATTACCTATTCATATAATTAAAGCAAAGGAGAAAATATCACTTATGAAAGCCAGAACACAAGAATTACTTGAAATTTTAACCAGCGGAATTTCTATCGAAAACTACTATCGTACATATGAACAGGAATTACAACAAATTGCTATTTCTGACTGGTTAGAAAACCTCCTCCTAAAAAAGAAATTAAAAAAAGCAAATGTAATTAAATGTGCTGAATTGGATCGCACATATGGATACCAACTTTTTAATGGCACAAGAAAACCTTCCAGAGATTCTCTTATCTGTCTGGGTATGGGAATGATGCTTTCTCTTGATGAGCTTCAGGTCTTATTAAAAGTAGCACGCTTCGCTCCCTTATATGCCAAAGATCAAAGGGATAGTGCAATTATATTTTTTGTCTCAAAAAAGAAAAAGGTCTGTGATCTGGATGCCTTCCTCTTAGAACAAAACTTACCTGGAATAATCCGAATCTAACGCATAAAGTCAATGCTATTCCTAATCCGCTTTGCTACTTACTCATATAAAAGCAACACTACGTGCCTTACGAGGTACGGGGCTTAACTCCGCACCTCGTTCAAGAACTCGTATCCGCCATTTTCCAATTGCTGCATTTCTGTTTATCTAAATATGTCTACAACCTCAGGTAATATAGCTTTATCTGTTTCATAATAATGCTTATCTACACTTATGATTGTCCTCGTATCGTTTATGCCTATGATTGAAATCATTTTTTCTTTTTTCCCCTTATAACGCAACTTATAAGAATAACCACCATACTTATTTAACTGAGTTTCAGTTTCAATCTCTTTTATTTTTAGATTTTCTAATATAGTACAAAACTTCCGCAACTTATCTACTTCATCCGTCTTTTGTTCCCCAGTCCAACTCTCTATCTGCACAAGACCATCGAAATACTCTTCTGTAAATACACTGTTTGAAGAAGTGTTTTTCTTTAATGTCCTACTTTGACAATAGGACACTATAACTACCATAATCATTCCTACTAAAATTAGCATTAACATATATATTTTTTTTCTTGATTTTTTCATCTTTTCCTCTATCTCTTTTATCTGTGGTTTTATTTGTCATTTAATAGTTTACAGGCAAAATATAACCAATTTTTTAATTTTAATACAATTAAATAATACAGTGGAAACTCTTTTATTGCAAGAAAACAAAGCAAAAAAGGATGCCATCTACGACACCCTTTTTTTCTTTATTTTTTTCGTTGTTCTAACAGTTGCTCTACTTCTTCTCTGGTTCCAAGGCCTTCCACCTCTTTGGCTAATGCCTTTGCCTCCTCTATTGTCCACTTTGCAATCGTATTTCGAGTGGCTAATACCGAAGTTGCACTGACACTAAATTCGTCTAATCCATATGCCAATAACAACGGAATAAGCTTTTCATCTGCAGCGGCTTCTCCACACATTCCCACTGGAATACCAGCTTCATTTCCACAGGCAATTACGTGTGCGATGGAACGTAATACCGCTGGATTGTAAGCAGAATACAAATATGCTACCTGTGCATTCCCACGATCCACTACCATCGTATATTGTGTTAAATCATTGGTTCCTATACTAAAGAAATCCGCCTCCTTTGCCAGTAAGTCTGCCATAAGAGATGCGGCAGGTGTTTCAATCATGATACCTACCTTTATTTCTTTATTGTATGCAATCTGTTCCTGATCCAATTCCTTCATCAGCTCGCCCAGAATCTCTTTTACCTGTCGAAGCTCATCCAGACAAGTAACCATAGGAACCATAATACGGATATCTCCATATGCACTGGCACGAAGAAGTGCTCGAAGCTGCGCCCGATATAGGTCCTTTTGCTTTAAACATACACGAATTGCTCGATATCCAAGAAATGGATTATCCTCTTTCTCCAGATTTAAATATGGTATTTCCTTATCGCCGCCTACATCTAACGTACGAATAATCACAGGTTTACCCTGCATGGTTTCTGCAACCTGCTTATATGCTTGGAACTGTTCTTCCTCGGAAGGCGTATTGGTGCGGTCCATAAATAAAAATTCTGTACGGAACAATCCAACACCTTCTCCATCTCGTTCCAACACCATATCACTATCCTGTGGTTTTCCAATATTACAAACCAATTCTACCTGTTTTCCATCCGCTGTTATCGTAGGTTTTCCTACCAATGCACGAAGTGCCTCTTTCTCTTTTAAATATTGCTCTCGTTTCGCATGGTATTCTGCCTTTTCTTCTTCGGAAGGGTCCAGAATTACCACACCCAAATCGCCATCTAAAGCAACTTCCTGTCCATCTTTTACCGTTTGCATAATATCTGGAATACTTAATACCGCTGGTATTTCCAACGCTCTCGCAAGAATAGCTGAGTGAGATGTCTTTCCACCCACTTCCGTAAGAATACCAACTACATTTTCCTTATGCAATCCCACCGTCATAGATGGTGTCAAGTCTCTGGCCGCTAAAATCGTTCCCTTTGGTACTTGACTAATATCCACTTCCTCTTTTCCAAGCAATATTTTCAGCAAACGGTTACGCATATCCTGTACATCTGTCACACGCTGGTTGGTAAGCTCGTCTTCTGCCATCGAAAAAATCTGAATAAACATATCGCAGACATTCCATAAAGCACGTTCCGCACAAGTTCCATCCTTTATCTGATTTGTAACCTCATCTGCCATGGCCGGATCTGATACCATAATCACATGCCCCTCTAAGATTTCAGCTTCTTTTTCTCCAACCTGTTCCCGCATCTTCGCAGCCATATCCATTGTTTTCTCGGTAAAATCTTCTACCGCTTTTTGAAAACGTGCAATCTCTGCATCGACATCGGTTATTTTCTTATCCTCAAAACTTAAATCTGTCTCCTCAATTCTTACAATTGCTCCAACCCCATATCCTTTTGAAGCTCCTATTCCCTGTATCATCCCAATCACCTCTTTCTGTTTTTTTGCGATTTAGGACCTGCAATTTTCATGCAAACCCTACTGTCAAGCGGATATTCGCAATCCGCTCTGTTACTTGCTCATAACACTATTAGCTGCTATCGCAGCATATCAAAAGGGACTTGTACCCCTTCTGATACAAGCAAGTCCCCACTCACTTCTATTGCTTAGAGCAATAAGTAGTGGGGGACTTGCTTGCTAGTGTTAAAAAACAATTATTCTCCAAATCCTGATAAAAATAATTCCTTAATTTCTGCCAAACACTCGGTTTCCTGTTCTCCATTGCAGACTACTTCTACTTCCATACCACATTTAATGCAGCCACCAATAATCATCATAATACTCTTTGCGTTAATCTGCTTATCTCCTACATTCAGCTTTACCTCACATGGATATTTTGCTGCTGCCTTTGATAAAACACCTGCTGGACGCATATGCAATCCCTGTTCATTTTTTACTGTAAATTTTTCTGTTACCATAATAATTACCCCTTTCTTTTCTCTCTCTATTAGTTTATTTTAATTTCATTTATACTACTTTCTAAGCCTTCTTTGCAATTGGTTTCTTAAGCAATGCCAATAAGAACATACCTACGACAGAACCGATTGCTAATGCTAAAAGGAACAACGCCCAATTTCCAATTACTGGAACCACAAACAATCCTCCATGTGGTGCACGAAGTGTGCATCCAAATGCCATAGATAAACCACCTGCCACAGCAGAACCAATTACACAAGATGGAATGACACGCAATGGATCTGCTGCTGCAAATGGAATGGCTCCTTCTGAAATAAAGCAAAGACCCATAATATAGTTTACTACACCGGATTTTCTCTCATCTGGAGTAAAACGGTTCTTAAAAAATGTAGTAGCAAGTGCAATTGCAAGTGGAGGAACCATTCCGCCGACCATAACAGCTGCCATGATCATAAATCCTGCTTCGCTCTGATTTGCAAGAGATGCTGTACCAAATACATAGGCTGCTTTGTTTACCGGACCTCCCATATCTACAGACATCATACCTCCGAGAACAATACCAAGTAAAATCTTACTGCTTCCACTCATGGAACTCAATCCGTTATAAAGTGCATTATTTAACCAAGAAACTGCAGGATCCAATGCACACATAACCAATCCAATCATTAAAACACCAGCTACCGGATAAATAAGTACCGGTTTGATACCCTCCAATGCATCTGGAAGTTTCTCACATAATTTTTCCAAACCTAGCATCAAATATCCGCCTGCAAAACCAGCAACCATTGCACCAAGAAAACCAGATGCACCACCTGTAACACCACCAGGTGAGACAAACGTAGAACCAAGTGTTGCAATATATCCACCTACAAATCCAACTGCAAGTCCCGGTCTGTCTGCAATACTCATTGCAATATAGGCTGCAAGTACAGGTAACATAAAGTTAAATGCATATCCACCAATCGTTTTAAACCATGCTGCAACCGGTGTATTGGTACCGAAATTTTTAGGATCGATAGAATAGTCATCCAACAAAAATGCTAATGCAATTAAAATTCCACCACCAATGACAAATGGAAGCATATGCGAAACACCATTCATCAAATGTTTATAAATCTGGTGACCAATTCCTTCTTTTTCGCCACTTGTATCTTCTTCCTTCGCTCCATGATGATGATAAACCGGAGCCTCTCCATCTACAATCTTCTGGATAAGCTGTTCTGGTTTGTGAATACCATCCGAAACTTTTACTTTCAACACCTTTTTTCCATCAAATCGAGCCATCTCTACATTTTTATCCGCAGCTATGATAATACCATCTGCCTCTTCAATTTCCTCTTTTGTCAAAATATTTTTGGCGCCACCCGAACCATTGGTTTCTGCTTTTAATGGATAACCCATCTCTTTTCCTTTCTTTTCCAATGCCTCTGCTGCCATATAAGTATGTGCAATTCCAGTTGGACAAGCCGTTACAGCTAAAATACGATATCCGCCGTTATTCTTTTCTGGCTCTTTTTTTGCTTCCTCTGGAAATTTTTCACTCTCTGCTGCATCAATACATTTTAAAAATTCCTTTTTGTCCTTCGCTGCTAATAACTTTTTGCGAAAATCCTCATCCATCAATAACATAGACAATCTGGATAATACCTCTAAATGGACATCTCCACCTTTTTCTGGTGCTGCAATCATAAAGAACAAATTCGATGGTTGCTCATCCAACGCCTCATAATCTACACCACTTGGAACGGTCATTGCTACAAGCCCTGCCTGCTTTACTCCTGCATTTTTGGCGTGGGGAATGGCAATACCTTCTCCAATCGCAGTGCTTCCCTGTTCCTCTCTGGCTAAAATTCCTTTTTTGTATTCTTCTTTATCCAGAAGATTTCCTGCTTTATCCTGTAAAGCTACCAATTGATCGACTGCATCCATTTTGTCCTTTGGACTACCATTTAAAACAATCCCATCTTCCTTTAATAAATCTGTAATCCTCATAACAACTCCTCCTTTTTACCCCTTTTTATCCGTCACGCAATCGGAAAAGGTTTATAAACTTCTTAATGTTTCCTGTATCTTTTCTCTCGTTGCAAGATCATCTGAAAATGCGGTTGCACCACCGGCTGCCGTTCCCAACTTTAATGCATAGGCATAATCACCTTTTTGTATATAACCTGCCACAAAGCCAGCTACCATAGAATCCCCTGCTCCTACGGAATTTTTCACAATACCTTTGGCTACACCCATTTGATGAACCTCTCCATCTTCCGTTACCAAAATGGAACCATCACCAGCCATGGATACTACTACATTCCTAGCTCCAAGTTTTTGTAATTCCTTGGCATAATGTACAATTTCTTCCTTCGAATGTAAGGTAACACCAAACATCTCACCCAATTCAAAATTGTTCGGTTTGATCAAAAACGGATGATATTTCAACACATTTTTCAATAAATCTTTCGTTGCATCTACCACAATTGGCACCTGTTTGTCCTGTAGACGTTTCATAATCTGTTCGTAAACATCACTAGGTAATGTATTTGGAATGCTCCCCGCCAAAACAAGCATATCTTCAGCAGTTAATTGTTCCAATTGTTGATACAATTCCTGTAATTTGTCATCCGGTATCTTAGGTCCCTGTGCATTAATTTCTGTTTCTTCTTTTTTTTCTGCATTTTTAATCTTTACATTGATACGGGATAATCCCTGGTCCAGAGTAATAAACTTTGTCTCCACACCCTGTGCCTTCACTCCGTCTTCAATTTCTCTTCCCGTAAAACCTGCTATAAATCCCAGTGCAACATTGGGTACTTCTAAACGACTTAATATAATGGAAACATTGATTCCCTTTCCACCATAAAAAACACTTTCGCTGTCCGTTCGATTCACTGTATCCGTTTCAAGACTTGGCACCCGCATAATATAATCCAATGCTGGATTGAATGTCACTGTATAAATCATAGTCCCACCTCCCTTATTACGGTATAATCCGCATATTTTTTATTTTTTAACCGGTCAGTCACGATACATGCCTGACTGAGATTTCCAAAAGAGACAGAACTAATCTGCCCAAACTTACTACTATCTGCCAATACACAACGCATAAAACTGCGGTTCATAACTTCTTTTTTAATCATTGCCTCAGCAGGATCCGGTGTGGTAAAACCATATTGCTCATGAATTCCATTGGCTCCAAGAAATGCTTTGGTAAAATTATACTGTTTTAACGCATCTAACGCTGTCATACCTATCATTGCCTCGGTTGATAGTTTTAATTCACCACCAAGTAAAAAAACCTTTATCCCTTTTTGTGTTAATCTTTTAGCATGAAAAATTCCATTGGTTACAAACACTGCTTTTGTACGCTTGATGCAATCAATCAATTTTCCAGTGGTCGTTCCTGCATCTAAGTAAATAAAATCGTCATCCCGTATCAAACCGGCCGCATATTTTACGATTTTATTTTTTTCTTCTACGTTTTTTACTTCTTTCTGCGCCACATTTTCTTCGATTGTTTTTCGCTCTTCCTCTATAACAGTAGCACCGCCATGTACTTTATTAATCTTTCCCATTCCTGCTAATGTATTCAAATCTCTTCGAATTGTGGACTCCGAAATTCCTAATATTTTTGTAAATTCCGTAACCGTCACAGCTTTTCGCTCCTGCAACAATTGCAAAATCACACTGTGCCTTTCTTCCGATAACATATAATCCCTCCTTTTCTAGTTTTTTGATTTATTTTGATTGCTTATGAATGTTTTTCTCTCTTTCTATTCTTATTCTCTCACATTCCGTCATTTTTGTCAATCATTTTCTTTCATTTTCCGTCAAAAAAATAATAATTTTGCCAAACTTCTTCATAAAACGCCAAACCATACAAGCGTCAAAATGATCAAATGACTGTTTGCTCTAATTACTTGCAAATCAAAAACGGTCAATGACATATGTCAAAGACCGTTTTCTACCATTCTATTTAATTGATACTTTTCAGTAAACGAATGAAGTCAAACAATTCTAGCCCTCTTCATTCATCTTCGCCAACTTCGCTGCCTGGTCGGCTGCAATTAAGTTATCCAAAATTTCCTGAATGTCTCCGTTTAATACTTCCTGTAATCTATGGGAAGTAAACTTTATTCTATGGTCGGTTACACGCCCCTGTGGGAAATTGTAAGTACGAATCTTTTCGGAACGATCTCCTGTTCCTACCTGACTTCTTCTTGCTTCTGCCTCTGCATCCTGTGCTTCCTGCATCTTTAAATCATATAAACGAGAACGCAATACTTTTAATGCTTTATCTTTGTTTTTAAGCTGCGATTTTTCATCCTGACAGGAAATCACAATACCTGTAGGAATATGTGTTAAACGAACAGCAGAATCCGTTGTATTGACACACTGTCCACCATTACCAGATGCACGGAATACGTCAAACTTACAATCGTTCATATCAATTTCAACATCCACTTCTTCTGCCTCTGGCATAATTGCTACCGTTGCTGTAGAAGTATGAATACGTCCGCCAGACTCTGTTGCTGGTATTCTCTGTACACGATGCACACCACTTTCATATTTTAATTTTGAGTACGCACCTTCTCCATTAATCATAAAGACAGCTTCTTTAAAACCACCAATTCCATTTTCATTTACACTAATTAGTTCTGGTTTCCAACGATTTGCCTCCGCAAAATGTACATACATTCGATACAACTCTGCAGCAAATAAAGCAGCTTCATCGCCACCTGCACCTGCACGGATTTCCACAATAACATTCTTTTCATCATTTGGGTCTTTTGGCAACAATAAAATTTTAAGTTCGTTTTCTGTTTCTGCCAAACGTTCCTTACAATCATTTAATTCTTCCTTGGCAAGTTCACGCATTTCTTCATCTGTTTCTTCATCCAAAATTGCTAAACTATCCTCAATTCCTTCTTTTGCAGCCTTGTACTCATTATATTTTTCTACAATAGGTGCTAATTCTGCCTGTTCTTTCATTAATTTACGATATAAATTCTGATCATTCGCCACGCCAGGCTCACCAAGCTGGTTTAGAATTTCCTCTAATCTTCTTCCTAAATCTTCTAATCTATCAAACATGTTGTTCTTCCTTTCTTTGTAACTATTCCAAATAATTCTCACAAATAACAACCGCTATCCATGTTCTACGCTCCAGCAACCGCATACGACTCGATCCAACCCTGGCAAATCCTTTACAATATGGCACTCCACAAATCCAGCCTGTTCCATAAGCCACTTTACTGCCTCACCTTGATTGTATCCAATTTCAAAACAAAGCCATCCATTCGGTAATAGAAAATTTTCTGCTTCTGAAATAATACGTCTGTAAAAATCTAGTCCATCTGCTCCACCATCTAACGCCATGAAAGGCTCATGCTCTCGCACCTCTTCCATCAATGTATCTATTATCTTAGTCTCAATATAAGGTGGATTCGAAACAATTACATCATACTTTTCGGTTACATTAGAAAACAAATCACTATGAATCCATTGTACTTCACAATTTAAACGAGTCCCATTTTCCTTAGCAACTTCCAACGCTTTCTTTGAAAAATCCACTCCAACAGCCTTTTTCAAATGACAAAGTTTACTTAAACTTAAAATAATACAACCTGATCCCGTACACATATCCAGCACACGTTTTCCTTCCGCATATTTTAAAGCTTCTTCTACTAAAATTTCCGTATCCTGTCTAGGTATCAGAACATGTTCATTCACCATAAATTCATATCCCATAAATTCCTGACTTCCAATAATATGTTGTAATGGAACATGCGCCTTTCTCTTTGCAATATAGGAACGATATAATTCTATCTTTTCTTTCTTTGCTTCTTTGTTCCTATCTAATAGGAAATCTATCTTTTTTATAGCAAAAGTATACTCCAGCAGGTACATGGCATCAATTTCCGCATCCGTAATTCCGGCTTGTGTAAGTTCTACCGTTCCTTCTTGAAGCAACGCTTCTAATGTCATATACCTACCTCCTTTCAATGTATTTTACATTTCATATACCATTCTTTTACTCAAAGAATTTATCCAAAGCACTTAAAATCTCATCATCTGCATCATCCGACTCTGAATCTTCCAAAATACCATCCCTGCGAAGTTCTTCAATAGGCTGGATTGGATGTCTGGTTCCTGTAGCCTTTTTCAGAGATGCTACATGATGCACCTGTGTTTCCTTCTTTTCTGTTTTCTCTACTTTTTCCGTTTCAGTTTCCTTGCGGTCACTTTCCTGCTTTCTTTCTACAACAGGTTCATGGAAATATGCACCACGTCTTGTTCTCTTATCCGCCTTTTTTACGGCTGCAACCCTGTGTGGCTGTGTAGTTTCTGCTTTGTTTTTATTGCTAACCACTACTTCCGGTTCTTCCTCTTCCGCATCTGGATGTCGCATAGTAACCATAGAAGACTTTTCTGACATTTCCATTTCTTTCTGATATGCCTTCCAGTCAAATACTGCTTCTACCGATTGAATGGCAACTTCTATCATAGAATCATCTGGCTCTCTTGTGGTGAGTGCCTGCATCCATAATCCAGGTTTGCTGAGAATAGTAATAATAGTTCCATCATGACTGCCTGCAAATCGGATAAATTCATAAGAAACTCCTGCTACCACAGGAATCAACACAATACGAAGCAATATACGAAGAAGTGGTTCCTCTACACGAATAAACATAAAAAAGAGAATGCTGATCAACATAACATAAAGTAGAAAACTTGTTCCACATCTTTTGTGTTCCTTTGACTGTTTTCTTACATTTTCTATCGTAAGTTCCAATCCATTTTCCACACAGTTAATCGTCTTATGCTCCGCTCCATGGTACATATATACACGCTTAATATCTTTTGTCAGGGAAATAGCAAACACGTATAAAATAAAAATTGCAAGCCTCAATACGCCTTCCATAAGTGCCTGCACAATCGTATTTTCAATTAAACTACCTGCCTGTTCCGCTATAAACCATGGTAAAATCATGAAAAGGGCAACTGCGACCACAAGAGCAATCACTACAGTAAAGCCCATAACAATTCCTTCAAATCGATTTTCTTTCTTTTCTTCCTTTTTCTCTTTCTTACCCTGTTCTTCCTCTTCTTCATAAAAACTGGCAGAATATGTGAGTGTTTTCATTCCAATACTAAGAGATTCTACAAAAGTTACTACACCTCGTATCAGCGGCAGTCCCATCCAAGGATGCTTTTCTGCCACACTATGGTATTCTTGTTTATCCACCACAATCTCATTATCTGGGGTACGAACAGCAACTGCATACTGGTCTTTATTTTTCATCATAACCCCTTCAATAACTGCCTGTCCGCCAATTCCTGAACTTTTCAATCTTCTCACCACTTTCCCTGTATTCTTTCGTTCTATATCTTAATAAAATTCCTGGTCTTCCTTTTTTCTTGCCATACGCATTCAGATTTTCCTCTCCTTTTCTTTTCCTTTTTTCTTTTCTCATTGGAAAATCTTCATGCAGGGCTATCGCCCTATAGTTTGGTATCTAACAACACTTCTCTGCAAGCAAGCTTGCTTATTCTTCTTTCCCCGCCATGCACATTCAGATTTTCCTCTCCTTTTCTTTCTCTTTTTTCTTTTCTCGTTAAAAAATCTTCATGCAGGGCTATCGCCCTATAGTTTGGTATCTAACAACACTTCTCTGCAAGCAAGCTTGCTTATTCTTCTTTCCCCGCCATGCGCATTCAGATTTTCCTCTCCTTTTCTTTCTCTTTTTTCTCTTCTCGTTGGAAAATCTTCATGCAGGGCTATCGCCCTATAGTTTGGTATCTAACAACACTTCTCTGCAAGCAAGCTTGCTCGAAGTGTTGTTAGATACCAAACTGCATGGCTATTTTATAGCAAAAAGGTCACAAGTCCAGTTTTTGCACTGAATTTGTGACCATTTCAATTGACTATTTTACTGTGTTAAACCATATCTACGGTTGAACTTATCAATAGCTCCACGGGCCTTAATTGCCTTCTGCTGACCTGTGTAGAAAGAATGGCACTTAGAACAAATTTCTACATGCACGCTTTCCTTTGTAGATCCTGTTACAAATGTGTTACCACAGTTACATGTTACTGTAGCCTGGTAATAATCTGGATGTATTCCTTTTCTCATAGTTTCACCTCTTCTATCGGTTCCCAACCGATTCAATTATAATACTGTTATAAACAACTTTTTCATTATAACATAGCTTTTTTTTCAATGCAACAGTTTTCTTACCAAATCACACTCATTGAACCGTTACTTCATTTTTTTCGTCATTTCAATAAATTCTTTGTTGCTTTTTGTCTTTACAAACAAATCAATATACCTTTCCAACATTTCCTCTGAACGCATACCACTCAATGCCTTTCGCATCGTACGATTAGCTTCTACTTCCTCTGGACTCAAAAGCAAATCATCCCTTCTTGTACTGGATTTTAATAAATCAATTGCAGGGAAGATACGTTTTTCTGATAAGGAACGATCTAATACTAATTCCATATTACCGGTTCCTTTAAATTCCTCAAATACCACATCATCCATGCGGCTTCCTGTCTCAACCAAAGCAGTCGCCAAAATAGTAAGACTTCCTCCCTCACGCATATTTCTGGCAGCTCCAAAAAATTTTTTTGGCATATGCAAAGCAGCCGGGTCCAAACCACCAGAAAGTGTCCTTCCGCTTGCTTGTACCGTCAAATTGTAAGCTCTGGCAAGTCTGGTAATACTATCAAGTAAAATAATAACATCTTTTTTATGTTCTACTAAACGACGTCCACGTTCAATTACCATCTCCGAAACACGCTTATGATTTTCTGGAAGTTCATCAAAGGTAGAGTAAATAACCTCCACATTTTTTCCTTCTATGGATTCTTTAATATCCGTAACTTCTTCCGGACGTTCATCAATTAACAAAATAATCATATGCATATCTGGATGATTTTTTGTGATTGCTTTGGCAACCTGTTTTAATAAGGTAGTTTTTCCTGCTTTCGGTGGAGATACGATCATACCTCTTTGTCCTTTACCAATTGGAGATACTAAATCCATCATACGCATACCTACGCTACAATTTGGGGTTTCTAAATGAATTCTTTCATTTGGGAAAATCGGTGTCAAATCCTCAAACTTCTTTCTCTTGGAAGCTTCTGAAGGATGAAAGCCATTCACGCTTTTTACATATAATAATGCACTAAATTTTTCATTCTGATTCTTAACCTTTGTATTTCCAACAATAATATCACCTGTTTTTAAATTAAAACGGCGAATCTGTGCTGGTGAAACATACACATCATTTTCTCCCGGCAAAAAATTATCACAACGAATAAATCCATATCCATCTGACAGCACTTCCAAAATTCCCTCTTTTGTCTCTCCACTGTCTAATTGCTCTGTATCATGAGTGGAATGATTCTTTTGAGAATCTTCTGTTTCAGCCTCATGTTCATGATTATGTACATGACTAGAATGTTTTTTCTCCTCATTCTGTTCTTTCTTTCCTTTTCCGACTTTTTCCTCTATCTTTCCTAAAAGCTCTATCAATTCCTGCTTTTTCATTCCAGAAATATTTTTCAATCCAAATTCCTTGGCTTTCTGTTTCAACTCCGCCACTGTCATATGCTCATATTTTTCTATCATTATTCACTTCTCTCCTTTTCGGGAAATTCAATTACTCAATTAAATTCAACTATCGGTAATTTTGATGTTTTAGATAAGTATAATTATGGAAGCCCTCTTAAATTATAACTATACATTATATAGACTTTTTAGAAACTGGTTCTATTCTACACTATTTATTTCTAAAAGGAAAGTCTTTTTTTATAATCATTCTACATTTTCCCCAATTTAAATGCAGTAAAATATCCAAGCTTTTTTTTGTACTACATAAACGAAATTAAATTGTTTGTTATTTTCCCCTAAATTTGGTAATACATTTTATGCACTTTAACGAAATTGTTAATTTCAGTTAATATTTTTGAAATTTAATCTTGCTTTTTTTGTAATTATTTTGTATGATGGTATTAACAAATAATGTAAATTAAAAATCGTACTAGAGAAGCCAAGCATAATCAATGTAAACATGACACAGCATTTTTTATTCTTGGTTTTTCTTTCCTTTTTTAGTTTACAAAGCGTAGAAGATACGAATTTCACGCTTACCATTTGCTACTAATTAAAAAATAGTTAAAAGGAGGAATTTTCGTGAGAAAATTTGCAAAAAAAGTAGTCTGTTTTGCTCTTACTTCCATTGTAACAGTTTCTTCCGCATTTGGTACTGTTCCATTTACCAAGCAGGTAGATACAAAAATTACAGCATATGCAGCACAGACAAGTACTTACACAGTAAACTTTACTGCTCCAACTGATAAAGATTGGACTGGCACTACCGTATATGCATACGCATATTATGATGTAACAACTAACGGTAAAACAACAACAGAGAAACCTTTAGGTTCTTGGCCTGGTACACCAGCCACAAAAAATGCAGATGGAACATACTCTGCTAATGTAACTACAACAACTGGTTCTGCCAAAATCATTTTTGCAAGTATTGATGGTGTAGTTGGCGAAGAAAGAGAAGATGCTAATGGAAATACATATCATGAGTGTACTACAAAGGCACAGCTTCCAAGCGGTTGGGAATTAGATGCAGAGGGAAATCCTATACAGGATGAACATGGTAACTACATTCCAGTTGACGGATATGCCATTTCAAGCAATGCTTGGATCGTAGATGGTAAGGTTTCTACTACAAATCCAAATCAGACCGTAGCTCCTACTGCTACTCCTACACAGAAACCAACCACAGCACCTACTGCTACTCCTACTACAGTTCCTACCGTAGCACCTACTGCTGTTCCTACTGTTGAACCTGTTTCAGGTCCTCAGGTTTATGTAAACAAAGAAAACGGTACTTCTTTCTATGAAGAAAACGGAGACTATATGACTGTAGAACTTCGTCCAGTAGCTGGTGCAACAAGCATCACTTATTCTGTAGACAATGGTCCTGCTAAAACTGCTACAGGTACTACACAGGTTAAAGTCGGAGAAGGAAAAATTGCAAACTCTCCTATTACTTTAAAAGTAACTTCTACAAACGGAACAGTTACAAATACACAGACATTTAATTACTTCAAGAAAACAAAAGCATTGGATGCCAACGCAGCTACATCTAAACAAACTACTGTTGCTAAATCTATGGTTTCTTTATTTAGCACTGTAAGAACTGCTGCTGTTTCACAGACAAGAAAACTTAAAGTTCATTTCAATCTTCCAACTACAGATAGAGATAAATGGACTGGTAATGATGTTCACATTTATTGTTATGCATATTATGATGAAACTATAAATGGAAAAACAACAACTCAGAAACCTTTTGGTGCTTGGCCTGGTACAGAGATGACAAAAGACTCTGATGGTTCTTATTATCAGGAAGTTACTACATCCGTACCTTATGCAAAGGTTATGTTTGTAAGCGTAAAAGGTGGAAAAGGAAGCTATACATACAATAATCAGGGTGAAGACTACTATGCATGTGACGAACTTGCTAAACTTCCTTACGGATGGGTTACAGACAGTGAAGGAAATGAAATCACTGATGGTTATGGAAACTGGATTCCTGTAGATGGTTATATTGTGACAAGTGAAACATGGTTCACAGGTGGTTCTATTACAAGTACAGCTACTGCAACACCTACAGTTACTGCTACTCCTTCCGTAACTCCTACTTCTGAGGTTACTGCTACTCCTACTGCACAACCTGCAACATTAGACGGTTACTTCGGTGCTTCTTTATCTGCACCACAGTTAAACACAACAGCTCAAACTCTTTCTGCTGTTGCCGTAAATGCAGTTGGTGATGTAACTTACAAATTTACAGTTGATGGAAAAGAAATTTATTCTGGTAAGAATAACTCTGTTGCATGGGATACAAGTTCTTTAACTGCTGGTACACATGTAATTGCAGCCGAAATTTCTGATAAAAATAATACTTGGGCTGATCAGAAGGTTTATACAATCGAAACTCCTGTTGTAGAACCTACTGCTACTGCTGAGGTTACTGCCACTCCTTCCGCAGTTCCTACTGCTGAGGTTACTGCTACTCCTTCCGCAGTTCCTACTGCTGAAGTTACTGTAGCTCCTACTACAGTTCCTACTGCTGAAGTTACTGCTACTCCTACTGTAGCTCCTACTTCTACACCTGATATTGTAATTATTCCAGATCCAACTGCAGTACCTAACAACCCTGTATTAGCAGTTTCCTTTGATAAGGCTGGAAAATCTCTTGGTGAAACAGTTAAGGTAAAGGCTAAACTTACAAATTATAAATCAGCTTATACATATACTTATGTTGTATATAAAGGTTCAAAGAAAGTAAAAACACTTGCTTCTAAGACAAAGAAAAATGCTGTAAACTGGACACCTACCAAAACAGGTACTTATAAAGTAAAAGTAACAGCTTACAACCAAAAGAAGAAAGCAATTACAACTACAACTAAGAAATACACTGTTAAGAAACGTATTATTACAATTAAGAAATTCAAGTTTAACAAGAAAACAATCAAAGCTAAGAAAACTCTTACAATTACAGTAAAGGCTACTGCTACAAAAGGAAAACCACAATACAAAATTGTAGTAAAGAACAGCAAAGGAAAAACTGTTGCTACTAAGAGTTATTCTAAGAAAACAGTAAAAAAATGGAAAACAACAAAGAAAGGTACTTACAAGATTACATTGTATGTAAAGAACGGAAAAGGTGTTGTTGTTTCTAAGACAAAAACTTACAAAGTAAAATAATCAGTTTTCAAAGGAAGTGTGATACTATTATTCGCACTTCCTTTTTTTCTTGAAATTTATGACGTATTCTTTAAATTTATATTAAAAAATTATTGCTTTTTTTTGTTTTTTTCCTTATTATGGTAGTAGGTAATTCTTTTTAAATTTAGCTTTATATTTAATGAAAAAAGGAGGTATTTTCGTGAAAAAATTTACGAAAAAAGCGATTAGCGTTACCGTTGCTGCTTTACTATCAATAACAACCATTTTTAGTAGCAATGCAATTAACGTGAAAGCTGCAGAAACACAAGCAACTGTTGATGCTGCACAAACAGCTACGGACACAAAGGCTTCTAGCATTCGTGTTCATTTTACCCCACCAAATTCAGCAGAGGATTTGGCAACATGGACTACAGATAATTCTCATATCTATGCCTATGCCTACTATATGGATGACGAAAAAACAAGCGTCCCTCTTTTAGGAAAATGGCCTGGTGTAAGAATGACAGAGAAGGATTCAGATGGATATTACTATGCCGATGTTCCTACTGCACCAGAAGGAAAAACTATTGAAGTTATCTTTGCCTGTGTAAAGGATAGTGCAGAATATTCTGATGATGATATTATTGTTCAAATTCCTGCCAAAAATCAGGGAGGTCTTGAACTACCAAAAGAACGCTGGTTTGAGGGAGGCACTTTAAGACGTGAGGAAGGCTCTACTCCAACACCTAGTACAACTCCTACTATAGCTACAACTCCTGCCGTCACTACTACTGCCCCAGCTGTCACTGCTACAGTAAACCCTACTGCCGTTCCTACTGTTGAACCAGTAGAAGGTGCACAGGTAGCTGTAGATGTTCCAAACGGCACTGTTTATTATGAAGAAGATTCTGATACTTTAACCGTACAGATTTCCCCAATTAATGGTGCTACAAGTGCTACTTATTCTATTGACAATGGTCCGACAAAAACAATTACAGAAGCTACTACAGTAAAAATCGGAGAAGGTAAAATTGCAAATTCTCCTATTACCTTAAAAGTAACTTCTACTGACGGATCAGTATCAAACACACAAACATTTACCTATTACAAAGCTACCAAAGTGGGAAGTTATACTTCTGTATCTTTGAAATCTTCCCTAACAAAATTATTTGGACTTGTAAAGAAAACTGCGGAAGAAAGTAAAACTACATTAAAGGTAACTTATAAAATTCCAAGTAACGATGACAGTTCTATTAAAAATTACAAACGAAGCAACTGGACTGGCGATGATGTACATATTTATGCATACGCATACTATGATACTCCTGAAACCGCTGCTGATCCAGATAGACTTCCAATTTATCCATTAGGTGACTGGCCTGGCACAGAGATGAAGTCAGAAGGAAATGATACATATAGTATTGATGTTTCTACAACAACAGGTGAAGCAAAGGTTATTTTCACTTCTGTACAGGGAGCTGTAGCTCCAACCTCTACTGTATTAGTAGATGAAAACGGAAATTCTGGACTTCCATTCAGACCATGTAACTCTATCGTACAGCTTCCAGATTCTTTAGGTGGCTATACAATTAAGGGTACAACTGGAACAACCATCAATTTTGATGCAGCCGCTATGCCAACAGTAGAACCAACAGCGGTTCCTACTGCTACTCCTGCAGAAGCTACGGCTACTCCAACCGTTTCTTCTACACCTACAGTTGACCCAAATAACACACCTTTTGTTGAACCTACTGCTACTCCAACAACAGCTCCTACTGCTACTCCTGTAGTAAAAATGGATGCTTACTTTGGTGCTTCTTTATCTGCACCACAATTAAATACAACAAAGCAAACACTTTCTGCTGTTGTCGTAAACCCACAGGGTACTGTTACCTATACATTTGCAGTAGATGGAACTATTATCTATAACGGTAATAATGCAAGTGTTGAATGGAATCCTGAAGATTTAGAAGCAGGCTCACATATTATTACTGTTTCTATTACAGACGGAAAAACATTAAAATCACTTTCCAAACCATATACAATTGAACGTGTAACCACACCAACTACCACAGAAACTGCTCCTGTAGTATCTACTACACCTAATGTAGATGTTACAACTGCTCCTGCGATTACTTCTTCTCCTGCAGTATCTGCCACTCCTGATGTAGATGTTACAACTGCTCCTGCAATTACTGCTTCTCCTGTAGTATCTGCGACTCCAGCGATAGAGCCAACAGCTACTCCTGTAGTTACTTCTACACCAGCAGTTACTTCTGCACCACTAACTGCTTCCATTAAAATAACTTCTGGAAAAACAGCAGGAGAAACAATTCCAGTTCATTTGAATTTTGCTAAAAAATCACAGGATCCAAAAGTAAAATATGTTTACTCTTACTCTGTGACAAAAAGCAAAAAAACAAAAACACTCGCTTCAAAAACAACGAAAACAACCGTAAACTGGACTCCTTCTGCAAGTGGTACCTATTTAGTCAAAGTTAAGATTATAAATAAGTCTACTGGAAAAGTATTGAAAACAGTTTCTAAAAAATATACAGTTAAGAAACGCGTAATTACAATCAAAAAATTAACAACGAATAAAAAGTCCGGTCAGAAAAAAGGAACCAAAATCATAATTACTGCAAAAGCAGTCACAACCAAAGGAAAAGTTTCTTATAAAATTGTAGTACGCAACAGTGCTGGAAAAACAGTTGCTACCAAGAATTATTCAAAAATAAATAAAGTAATCTGGAAAACAAAAAAGAAAGGTACTTACAAAATTACCGTTTATGTAAAAAATGGAAAAGGTGTTGTTGTTTCTAAAACAATATCCTTCAAAGTTAAGTAATTTGAAATTTTCAGAATACAATAATAGGCGTGTTGCAGTAGCAACACGCCTATTATAATTAATGAAACGGATAAGGAACTATCCTCTAATAAGCACAATGTTAAAAAAATTCTTTAAAATTGAAACAACAAGTCAAAATTTCGTAACACCTTAAAATCTCCTTTGGCAGTCACTGCTCCAGACATAAACGCACGTTGCAATGTCATTTCACCATCTAAAATATTCTGTAACACTTCTGTTGTAATCTTTACAGACACCTCCGCTTCATCAGAATCTACATAAGTGCAAGTAAGCTTTTCACCTTTTACTTCTAACAGAAGATGAACATCTTCCTCTTCAATGTTAAAACAATAGGTAGCCTTCAGTCCCATTTGTCCATGAAAATGACTTCTAAATGCAGGAATACGAGTCTCTACAACTTCATCCTCTTTTGCCACATTTTCCTCTTTTTCTGTTTCTTCTCCTAACATTCCCTTAAACATCTGTGCCAGTTCTTGTATGTCCTCTTTTTGTTTTTTTACATAACTATCGTCAGACACATAAATAGACAACTGCTCACTCTCCTGCGGTGTTAATTCCAACGCATTTCCCTGTAGCACCGTCTCCGTCACTACATTGATGCTAGTCGGGAAATTCTGTTGTTTATGACTAATTAGGCGGTATACTTCTTCTGCTTTCTTTTCAATTAAAAAAGCATATCCCGCATTTGTTTCAAACTCCACATGATTTTTTACATAAGCACAGATGCCTTCACAAGGTGCTCCTCCAAGAAGCTCCCATGCTTTTACCAGAGTATACTGTGCATCCCGTTCCCCACAAGTGGAAGAAAGTACAACCGGAAGCATACGCATCCCATTTAATTTACCTTTATCACCATATAACCAACAAGCATCCAGAAATTGCTGCATTAAACCACCAATACCAAACCATTCAACCGTAGTGGCTAAAATTACACCATCTGCCTCTTTTATAGTATTCGGCAACATATTAATTCCCTTTTTATCCTCATATAAATTGTAGCGAACAACTTCCACACGTAACTCTTCCAATACCTCCGTTAATTTATCCATCACATAAATAGTGGGATCTTCAATTAAGCCTCTTCCGCCATAATAAATATTAATTCTCATGACGCTCTATCCTCCTTGTCTATTCCTCTGTAAAGCACTACTGCCAATAAAAATCCTCCTATAAGACCACCAATATGTGCTGCATTTCCTACCGTAGAATCTGCCATTCCCACATAAATATTTAACAAAATAAGAAATGCAATCTGAAACCAGGAGATATCCTCTATTCTTCCATGGTTACAGATAATTACCCACAGTAAGGCTCCTGTTAAACCAAAAATCGCACCAGATGCTCCAGCGCATACCACATCCACATTTCCAGTTCCAATATAATAATACAGCGACACAATATTTCCAATCAGTCCTGCACCCAGATATATGGTCATATACTTCCATTTTTCCATTCTCTTTTCCAGATAAGAGCCCATGACAAGAAGCATAAACATATTATTTAACAAATGAGAGACTCCAAAATGCATAAACATACTGGTTATCATCTGTGTCTCCCATAGACCATGCCCCACCTGTGAAATTACTAAAGCTCCATGCTTTTCCATAAACATTACATTCTCTGTATCTCCTATAATGGATAATACTAAAAACACAAGACAATTGATAAGAACCAAGGAATATGTGCAATAATTATCTTTCAGTATCGAAAAAAAGTTAGCTCTCTTTTCCACCTGCTCAATTACAACTTCATCTCCGTACAATAAAACTTCTTCTATCACTTCTTTCGTATTTAAAAAGGATGCAATCTGATTCTCATAAATTAACAAACGATTTTCACTCATATCAATAACCCAATGTTCTCCAAATGCTTCCACCAAATTCTTTACCCGCTTTGGGTCTTTGGTACAAAGAACATTTAACATGCGAACCTGTTGAAAATCATACTGATACAAAGAACTCCGAACACCTCTTTGCAAATTTTCGTAATCTTCTACCGTCATATTTTCAAAGCAATCACAGTCCACCATAACTACTGCATATGCATCTCTCGCCTGCACCTGCAATAAAACTTCTACATGACTTCCATTGACCACTGCTCGTGTAAAGCCTGAATGTACCATGTGCTTTGTAATCTGTTCCATTTGCATAGACAATTTGTATTTCCTTTCCTTCTCATAAAAATTCTTTTTCATTTTATTATAACAAGATTAAGTAGGAGATACAAGGTAGAGAAACGAGTCGTCTAACGAATTTTGCCTTTTATATTCCTTTATATATGTGCTGGCAATGTAAACCGATACTGTATATCTGCAAGTGAAATCACATCCCCTTCTTTTACTTCTTCTTTTCCTTCTCCTTCTAGTCTTTTTTGATTTATATAAGTTCCGTTGGTCGAATGTAGATCAGACAGAAAAAAACGTCCATTTTGTTTTTCTAATTTACAATGCATACGACTTATATTCACTTGTTCTTTCAATTGATCAGTATCTTTTTGAAACCTCCCAATAAAAAATGGAAATTCTGCCACTTCAATTTTAATTTGCTCCTCATTTTCAGGCACTAAATAACACTGCGGTCTTTGCATCTCATTTTTTCTACTAAACAAAGGCGCAGGCTGTACAATTGTTTTTTCTGAATCTGTAATAGCCGTTTTTTCATAGGAATAAAAATTTGTTGCAGAAACTTTTTTTATTTCTTTTGGCTTTTGTATTTCCCATTCTTGTTTTATTTCCCGTTTTATTTCCTGTTCTTCTTCATGCCAAACAGGGTCTCTCTCTTCCTCCTCCCTAAAGACCTTAGACAAAATATACCAATCTAATATCCCGCATATTAATAAGCATCCCCCCATCTTTGTATAAGACAATTGCCCATACTGCCAAAACATTCCATATTTTGCTCCTACAGACAACACTAACAAAATTGCAATCTGTAATACTACCGCTACCACTATTTTTTCTACAGATATTTTCACAGAATGCTTATTCTCTTTATGGTCTTTGTTTTCTTTTGGCACGCTTTTCGTTTTCTTAATTTTTTGTATTCCCGTTAATGCCTTATCTTTGTCTCTCCGTATATTTTTCTTATTTGTCAAAGGTCCATATTCTTTTCTTTTAGCCTCCATTGACACTTTTCCATCTTTTTCTCCATACTGACCTCCCTTATCCTCTTTATCAACGACAGGATATTCTGCATACTGCCTCTGATTCTCTTTTGGTTTTTGCTGAATTTCTTTTCTATCCATAGAAAATCCACTCCATAAACGCTGTAACGTACAGTTTTCCTCCCTGCTGATATCATAAAGCCTATACACAAGCTCCACTGCTTCCCTATCCGCATAATCTACCTGCTCTAAAAAATAGGAAAACAATTCTGTCAACTGCTCATTTATATTCTGCTCATAACTCCATGTATAGCAAAGGAATACTTCTCCCGTTTCCATCTGTCGATAAATATATTCTGGCTTCAATACAAAATGATCTGGCCAAAGCAAATACTCTCTGGCTCTCCCAAGTGCATCCAATATATTTGATACAACCTGAATCACATCCCCTTTTCTCCACTTTGCTTTTAATGATTTCTGCACCAAAGTTTCTTTTCCCGTAATGTCATAATAATATTGACGCTTATTATCCAATATGCGAACATCTAATTCCAGCAAACCCTTTACACTATTTCCATCCAGCATTTGTATCATATATTGTTTTTCTTCTGTTCCCTGAATTACAAGATAATTCTTTTTAATGTCATGTACTACCTCCGCCTCTAACATTTTCTACTCCTTTCAATCTTTTTCATGGCTGTTTTTACTTTTTCCTTTTATCTCTATCAATTTGTTTTTTATACTTTTTTCTCCCTTTTCCTCGTCCATCGTACCAGCTAAAGCAGTATATGCACGAACAAATTCTTCCGGGCTATGAACAGGTATTTTTATATCAATGATATATTCTAATGGGGTCCCTGTAAAAAATTCTTTTACTCTGCTAATTCCAATAGTAAGTTTTATTTTCGCAGTAATAACTACAGAATTATATGATACTTTTGCTGCAACACTACTCACCTCTCCCATTAATAATGCATCTGATAATTGCTTTCTTACCTGTTTGTTTAACTCCGTTTCTTCTTTTATTAGAGAGGACAAATAGAAATAGATACCCTTTTCTAGAATTTTCGTATAATCCTGATTTGTCCCCAACGGATATTGTCCTTTTAAACATAGTGCCTGTTCCTGTGCATATAAATTAATAATCGATTGCCCTTTGCACTTATCTGCCATATAATGGCTCATATATATAATTGCTATTAACACAAAAATTATAATAGGAAATACAAAAACGGCCTCCACTGTCATACTACCCTGTTCTAATTTCTGTTTCTTCATCGATACCTCTTACCTTCCTTTTACTTTCCACAACGACTACATGGTCGATAACCAGACAATGTCGATAATTTGACTTCCGATACATTCCTTGTAAGTCCAGAACAACTTAATTGAATATGATACCGATTTCCATCTGTTGTCACATAGATTGCTTTCCCCTCTGTAATAACAGTATTTTTTACACATTTTTCGCAAGGTTTGTACTTTCCTCCATATTGATTTCGCATAGATGTAACCTGTTGAATCGTTGTAGTTAAAATTTTTAAATCTAAATGACTACAGGTAATTACCATATGATAAATTTTATTATTCATTCCCGTTTTGGTTATATAAACGCTACAATCATCCGCATCATTTTCGCCCCCTTTTAAACCAATCTCGTTTGTTCCCACAAAAAGTCTGGTCTTTACCTGCTGCACATAATGCATAGAAGGTAATACAAACCGATACAACGGCAATTGTACATCATAGGAAGCCTTTAAATTCACCTCTTTATCCACATTTCCTACTTCAGTTAAGTAAGTTATCCCCCGACTTTTTCCCTTTATACACGACTGCTCTAACAAAACGTCTGGTATATATGTTTTCATTTTTTCTCCTGTCAGAAAACCACCAAGCAATTTTCTAGTCATGGACTTATAATAATCAGATTTCATTTCCTCCATTCCATAAGCATTATAGATATAACCATATTTTGAAATTTCTTTTGCAGTTTCCCAAAGCCCTATACTTACTCTCTCCTGTATAAGCATAATTTGAAAGAAATATAGAAAGAATAAAATTACACTCAAAAATACCGGCATGATCAACGATGCCTCCACCGTTATAGATCCTTTTTCACTCTGTTTTTTCAACTTTTCCTCCTGCTTTTACAGACTGATGAAAAATACTCTTTCAAGTATGGATTTTTCGACAAACACAAATGGATTACAAATGAAAAACAAATAGCTACACTTGCAAGCCCCTATTTTGTATCTATCCTTATTTATAAGAGGTAATATACTTTCTGCTGTGCAATCATAATAATTAAACAGTATCGTTTCCTGAAAGAGTATTTTTCACCAGTCCGTACTTTCTTATATTATCATCTGTCATGAAATTACTATCGTTTTATGCAGTAATACGAAAATCTGCTACTTCAGTAATACTACTAATAAGAATATTCTTGCTCCAACTCAAAATTCCATTGACCACTGGCATAATCCCAATCAGTCAAAAGGGACAAAGCTGCAAATTTTGCAGGTATTTGAATGTCAGCCTTAACCTTCATACTATAAATACATTTTTCAAAAGAAAACATCTTACTATGACGAAGTTTCATATTTTCCTCAATCATATCCATTGTACGATATGTTTTTTGTATCTGCTTTTCAAACAATAGAAAGAGGGTTAAATACTCCTCATAACTCATAGAACCTTTTACACTTTTCCTTCCAAGTTGTTTTGCTTTCTTTTGCATGGTATTTTTATTAAAATTTAGGATATCCGAATAAGAAAGCATAAAAGTATCTATAGTCTTATAAAGAGGGACTTTGTTTCCTTGCATTAATGCAGCAACATCCACCAGACTCTCTTCATATGCCCACACTGTTAAAATAGTAACCTGCGTAGCTCGAATCAGAGGTTCCAAACCAGTAAATCCTACCAGTGCCGTAGCAGTTGCATATGCTTTTTTCATTCCTACACTATCTGTCAGCAAATAAGAGAAATTTGTCACAGTACGCAACAGCAAAAGACGATTGACTACCTGCATTATATTTTCTTCATCTGATTTTTGCCCGCATAGTATATATTCTTGTTCGTATTCTAATGGCGTTTTTTCAAATACATTCTCCTTAGTAACAAAGCTTTTAAAATATTGCCTAATATATGCCTGATATAGTATTGCATTTGTAACATCTTTTCCCAAATTTAAAACGCTCTTTTCTTCTCCAAAAAACTTCCCTATTGTTTGAAAGAGTCCTTTTTTATCACCCGATATAACATAATTTCCTGTATTAACATTTTCTACTGCGGTTGTATTCCCCTTATATGTTTTAAAATAGTAATCCGGATTAGAAATACTTTTTTTAGATACCTTTTTTCCTTCAGGCATTGTTAAATTTAACGCAGAACCTTTCAACTTTTTCAGAGTGTCCACAGGATTTTTTACATTTTTATTTCCAATGGTTCCATAAGAAAAAACCATGGAACATATACTATACTGTTCTAATGTTACAAATTGGCTAGCTATTCCTTCTCTCTTCTTCTCATACTCCTCTCTGGTATTTCCTACTTCTCTTTTGAGTTCTCTATTTAATCCCTCTAATATATCCAAATTTTTTTGAAGTTGACTTTTCATATTTACGACTTGTTTTATTTTGGAAATATCATTCCTTACATCTGTTACATTTTGTTGTAAATTGCCATACTGCTTGTTTGTAATTTTATTTTTTTGTTCTCCCACCTTTTTTTCATAGCCAGAAATTTGAGAAGAAAGTTCTGGAATGGTCTTTTGTAACTGCTCTATTGTATGAATTGACATTTTTGTTTCCTTTATTGTATCAGAAACAATCTTTTGTAATGTATTTTGTTTTTGAATAATTTGTTTTTTCTCCTTCTTAAAATCCTTTGATTCTGACTGGTCTTTCTGTTTTTTCTTTTCCTTTCCACTTGTCTTTTCTTTATTGTTATCTGTATTTTCCTGATTTTCTGCTTTCTCTGAACTTTTCTCTAACATTGTATTTAATATTTTATCTATTTCTACTAAAATTGCAGATGCATTTACATAATGCCCTTTTAAGGATTGCCATACGTTTTCATTTGTAACTCCCACACTCTCCTTGGTAGGCACATCTGTGCATATTTTCTTTGCAAAACAATCTCTTACTTTGATCCTTCCATTTGATTGAATTTCCAATCCATTTTTTCCATAAGTGATACCTTCTATCTGCCCCATTAACTTTATTAATAATTCACTTGATTTTGAAAATGCCTGCTCTACCTCATTTTCTATCTCCATGACATCAGAAAATGCCTTCGTGTCTTTTACCAGTTTTGTATAAGATGAAACGGATGGTAACTCCTTAACTGCTGCCGCATATTTCATATATTGCAACACTTCATCCACTACCAGATTTCCTTGATAATCTGTTGCCCGAACAACAGAAGACACCTGTACAGAATTCAAACCGATCTTATATAAATCTACACCATTTTCCTTAAAATTATTTTTCTCATATGTAGTCGATAATCCTGTGTCCAAATATTGCATTAATGTTTTTTCTATCTTTCGATACTCCAATGCGTCTGATTCAATTCCCTTATCCATAAAGAATAAACGATAATCCTCATATAGAGGTCTATAATATTCTGCTAAGACTGCATCCATTCCACCTTTCAGACAGCGTTCCATATGCAGGGACGCTGTCTGTACTCTGGCATTTTCCAAGCATGCCGCAATAAGTGACACTATAACAAGCAATACCATAGACAAAAATACGGTAATACTTCCTTTTGTTTTTCCTCTTTGCCAGGACATGCTCTCCTCCTTTTAATATCCACCACTAATCGTAACCTTCTTATTGACATTCGTAGAATCTGATTTAATCTGCTTAAACGCATTTTCAACAATTTTTGTAACCTGATTGCGAAAAATAAGAACTAATCCTACGAGAATGACTAAAATTAAAATAATTTCCACACTTCCCATTCCATCTTCCTGACAACAAAAATCCTTCCATACTTTTTTCAATTTTCCTATTGTCTTTTTTCCCTTACTCCACTTTTTAGTTATTGTTTTCATCATATTTTTTCTCCTTGTATCATATCATCCTATTCCCATCTATACAGTCAATAGTTACATTTTCAATATGGTTCATCCTCTGCCAAACCTTCTCTATAATGATTGAAATGCGGGTGTCATAATAATTACCATAACAAGTATCAACATAATCATCATTGGTGCCAAAAGCTTTGTTCCCGCCTCTTCTGCAAGTCGTTTAGTCATCTGTTTTCGATTTTCAAACGCATCCATTGCCTCATATTCTAAAAGCTCTAACAGTCCTTTTGAACCTTTCCTTAAATTTTGTGCAAGCAGTGTAGAAAATTTTAAATACGGCATTAACTTTGTTCGCTGTCCAAAATGCTCCAATGCAACTAATTCTGACACTCCATTTGACATTTCTATCCAAGTCAACTCCCATTCTTCATAAGCAAATCGTTTTTTCTTTCTACCTTCCTCCACTTTCTTTCTATATTCAGTAGCAATCTTTCCCCAAGCCATATTTACTGTCATTCCAGCACCTAATAATAAAGTAAATTTATTTATCAATTCCGGATAATCCACTAGCATCTGTTGTTCTCGCTTTTCAATACTTCGTTTTAATTCCTGTGAAAAACTCATCCATAACAAAACAGCGATTGCCATCGCAAATAAAAATAACATTCCACTCTGACTTTTTTTCTTTACATTCGCATACTTTACCATTTTCCCGTTAATAGCTTTAGGAAGCTCTATTTTTTTACTAGACAAATTGCTCTGTACAATCTCTTCTATTGTAGTATTTAATACCCTTTTCCACTCCTCCTGTGTCATATCAATTGCCGGATTCACCATCACTGAAAAGTTCAGTTCCTCTGCCATATCTCCATACATCAATGTAGCTGTAAGCTCACAGATTTCTGCTTTCTGTAACAAACCATTATGTAAACTTCCATCTTCTCCAATTATACTATCATTCCAACTGGTCCAAATAACAGAAATGGCACTATCGGGAATCTGATTCATCAAATATAGTGACGAACAAATCTCCTGCTCATTTTTATTATTTCCTAAGTAATTTTTTGTTACATATTTTTTTGCCTCCTCCATTTTTTTCTGAAGCTCTTTGTCCGTATAGGTCTGTTCCGGAACTTCTACTTGAACTTCCTCTAAATCCTTCCCTTCTGTATCTACAGAAATAGCTACCTGTTTGTTTCCTTGACCCACATCTGCTCTTTCTAAATACCCTTTGTTTAACAACGCTTTTGTGCCACTTCCACCCAATTCCATTGTCAAGATCAACAGGATACTTCCTACAAATACAGTTATCAGAATAGATAATTTCTTGCACCAATATAAAATCTGTACCTCATTGACATCCTCCCTTATATGCAATTGTTTTAATAGTTCCTGTTCTTCTTTTTTTCTTTCCAGCACACTATATAATTTTGTTTCCAATAGTAAATATAAGCACATAGAATACAACAAACGAAAAGGATGCTCTTTTGAAGGCAACTGTTTCACATATACTTTCTGATAGGCTCTTGTTTTAAGAAAAAGCAATACTATCAGTAGCAACCCTGTCACACACAATACACAAGTCAGTATTTTTCTCACCTCCTATAAATGAATATTGGTAATTTTCTTCATCAGACAATATGCTCCTGCATAAATTAACAATATCATTGTCATAAAAATGCAACCAAACAAATTGCCATACAATATATCTAAAAATCCAGGCGATGCAATCCACATATATACAATTATCCCCAACGGAACCACAGACATAATATTGGCCTCCAGTTTTTTCTGTGCAATCATCGTCTCCATTTCTCGTGTTATTTCTAATCGTTCTTCAATGTTTTTTCCTGTTTGCCTGATAATTTTCATAATATCTCCACCTGTACGTTTTGCTGTCTGAAAAATCTCTGCGAAGTTCTCAATATCCTCAATTTCTGTACGGACTGCCAAATCAGATAATGCCTCCTCCACTGGCCGATTCATAGATATTTGATTACTAATCCATGAAAACTCCCGAATAATGTCTGCATCCTTCTCATACATAAGAAGCAAATCCCTCACTGCTTCCTTAAAGGCATTTTCAATAGAATACCCCGCATTTAACGCTGCCGAAAGACTTAAAATTCCCTGCTTAAATTGTTGATTTAACTCCCACTTACGCTTTTTTATCTTGCTCTTTTCCTGCCATTTTAAAAGAATAAGTGCCCCTGGTGCAAATAAAAGTACCGCAAAAAAACTTCTATAAAAAAGCCATGCAATTGCACTTGTCAAAAGAAAACCTCTACATAAAAATTTTCTTTTTTCTGCTCCTTTTGCCTGATATTCTCCATAATTTATTGTCATACACTTCTCTCCTACCTAATCTGTCTCTATAACAAACCTACTAATCTACAAAGTTATCCCTGCCCTTTGCAATTTTTCCGTCTGCTGCAAACAATACTTTGTAGGCTGTAATTTCCCCAATATCCGCCCCCCTGCATCCTCACCTTCCTCTACAAATTCATAAAGTGGCTGTGTTACAATATTTCCATTTTCCACCTGCAAAACTTCTACAATCTGTAATACCCGACGGCTTTTATCCCGCAACCTTCCTAAATGCACAATAATTTCAATTGCTGAAGCAATCTGCCTTCTTACCGCCTCCAAGGGAATATCCATCCCCATAAGGACCAACGTTTCTAATCTGGATAACATATCCTCTGGAGAATTTGCATGTCCGGTACTAAGCGAACCATCATGCCCAGTATTTAATGCTGTCAACATATCAATGGCTGCTGCATCACGCACCTCGCCAACCACGATTCTGTCAGGCCGCATTCTCAAAGCACATTTAATCAACTCTCGAATAGTAATCGCATTTTTCCCTTCCACATTTGCATTTCTCGTTTCCAGCTTTACTAAATTGGGAATTTTCCTGATTTGCAACTCCGCAGAATCTTCAATCGTAATAATTCGCTCATCTTTTGGAATTGCATTTGATAAGATATTTAGAAATGTGGTTTTGCCCGAACCGGTTCCGCCACTGATAAATATATTCATTCTTGCTTTGACAAGCTGTTCCATAAATCGGGCAGCTTCTTTTGTGATGGACTTCATCGCAATTAATTGCTCCATGTCCATCGCCTTTTCCGGAAATTTTCTTATGGTAACAATTGGTCCATTATTTAATGCCACTGGCGGCAACACGATATTTACACGAGAACCATCCATCAAACGAGTGTCAACAATAGGAGATGCTTCATTGACAATACGATTTGCTTTTGATACAATCTGCTGCACTACATCTTCCAATTTTTCTTTACTAGAAAAAGTCTTATCCCAACGGCGTATCTTTCCTGCCTGCTCAATAAAGATATCTTCCACTCCATTTACCATAATCTCCGTAATACTGGAATCTTCCAGCAAATCTTGTAAAACATCCAGACCTCTAAGACTGTTAAAAATGTCACGATGCAACTGTATCTTATCCCAAACTGCAATGTCCTTACATTCCTCTCTCTTAAAAATCTCTCTATCAATTAACTGCTTTATCTCTTCATCAGAAATATCCTTTACCAGATTTGTTTGTTCTACCACGCATTCCCGGATTTCCTCCTTTAGTTCTCTCATCCTAATCCTTCCCTTTGAATTAATTCGCTTACAATCGTTCCCAAAACTCCCTGGCTAATATATTCAACACTGGTATATCTCTCCTGCACTTTTGGCATTACAACGGTTCTTCTTTTTTCCTGTACATGTTTCCATTCTTTTTCGGACATACAGTTTACCCATTCCGGCGTATTTTCATGATTTTCTTTCAAAACAGGCTCCACAATAACCTCACACCTTTTAAATACACTCCACATGCCCTCACTTACAAATGACATATCATATATAATCACATCATAATCTGAATATTGCTCCAATGCAGTCAATACTTTATCCATTTGTTCCATCTCAATTGCCTGCAAATCCAAATAGTGAGCAACTCCACAAAGATAGGAAGCATTTCCTACCGACACAACCATAGATGCCAGTTTGATATCTAACTCCGAATATCCCTGTAACACATAATATAATAGTTGAGACATTCCCGATTCACTGTTTGAGGGTAACCAGTGATACCTCTTTGAAAATGCTTCTAAATTAACAATTAATACCTTTTTCCCCCTGCCCAATAAATGCCCCAATACTAATGTTACCGTTGTCTTTCCAATCCCTCCAGCAGGCGAAAACACACCGTATTGTCTTGCTCCCCTTTCTTTGCGAGATAAATAGTCACAAACATGTTCCTCTTTATTTTGTATACAGATTTTAAATACTTCCTGCAAAATATGCTCTGCTGACTGAAACTTGTAAATATGCCTCTCATCACAATCTTCCGCTTTTTTCTTATTTTCCACTAAGATAATAATTCTTGAAATCAAACCTTCCAGGGTTCTATAATTACTCTGCTCAGCCGCTAATAATACATCCACTGTAGCTTCCTCCAAAAATTCCTTCAATGTCTGCTCCTTTGTAAAAACCCGAATTTTATAGGGAAGCTCCTGTTTTTCTTCTAAAAAGCTTAGAAATAAATTGGCATATTCTTTCTCTGGTTCTAAAATTGCTAATATTTTTTCTGACATTCTTTCCATCCTACCTTACCAATACTTTATCATTAAAATATCTATACCATAGGCAAGTCCCATAGGAATTGCAAAAGGTATAATCGTATCTTCATTTTCCCTGTTAATTTCATATGTCTGAATCACTCTTCCAGCCATTAATATATAGAGATAACTTGCGAGATACCGCAAACGAGAAAAAAGATTTTGATGCTTACACATCTTACATACAGAATAAATTGCACCTACGATCAGGGCAATCATGAAATATTTTATAACGAAATACCATCCGTGTACTCCGCCTATCATAATAAATAATTTTATATCTCCTGCTCCAAACATCCGAAGATAAAAAAGAGGGAACAACGTAACTCCAGTTAAAATCACACTAGAAAAATAAATCATCCATCCCTTCCAACCATGTAAATCTATCTGATTAAAAAACCCTACCCCTAAACCGAAAATAATAACCCAATTTGGAATCCGATAGCATTTCCAATCATAAAACATAGCTACACCTAATAGTAAACTTATAATCCACTCAACTCCAATTTTTTCACCTCCAAAACATAATTCAGTTACCTACTTACCCAATACATTTCACCATACAAATATTAGTAAAACATTTTGAGCGTAACGCATGACCTACCTTCACATCTTGACACTCATACATACAATCATACACTGAAAAATACGGCATCGCATCAAAGACATGTCCTAAAACACGCCCTAGTTTACTTTAAAAAATAGTTGTGGTCAACCCCATAAATCAGATTTAATAAATTGTTTATTTTCTTATTTTCAAAGCAATTTCTATCTTTTAGTTGAAACTACAAACCTTCAAAACCCTGTGACAAAAAAAGTATAAATTTTTTATAACCAAAGCACAATGCCTCCACACGCGTACAGCAAAACAACTCCTGGGACACCTAAAACAGATGAACAGGCAATGGTAAACAAATTTAAACCAACCACCGTATCATATCCCCATTGTTCCAACAAAAGATTTACACCATAAATCAATACAATTCCTACACATGCCCTTACCAGAAAACCGAATACCATTTCCAATTTTCTAGCAAATAAAATAAGACCTACCAACCCAGTAACTCCCAGAATACACACACTACCTACTTCCAGCATAATACACTTCTCTCCTTACTTTCGTAATTACAACACCCTTTTTATTCTGACAATCTCGGTTCAAAACTTTTTGATCCCTTATTGTTACTATATGTTTTGGCAGATTATACTATTCCACTTCTTTATTCTTGTACAGAATTACTATTGCCTTTTTTTCCAAATAATTCTAAAATAAACATGAATATTACATTATAATTTCGTACTTATTACAAAAATAAGACGAAATAGTAATATAATTTAGACTATAATAGGCGTGGTGTGTATTTTGTAACAGTTTTAGATAAAATGTAAACCGTTACAACTATTTTCAAGAATAGCAACTGTTATCTTGAGATTACACAAAACTAACGATTGAAAATAAAAAATGAAAGGATGCCACCACTCTTCAATCGCTATATGTGGCAGGGAATGAAACACATTTCCTTGGATACTATTATGAAAAAAGTAATTAGTACAATTTTAACAACAAACTTACTCGTAACCTCGGTTTTATCTTCTGTTGTAGCTTCTCCGCTTACAACGGATAAGGCTCTCGCCGCTCAAAAACAATTATCCGACGAATCTATAACTGATATTTCAAAATATGATTCTAATGAAGTAATTGTTGTCTACAAAAAAGATTCCAATGCAACAGAAAAAAAGACCTTAAGTATTGCTTCTTTAACCAAAAAGCAAGAACAAGATGCTAGCGTAGATACTTTGACAGACAATTCTGTTATTCTCCGCCTGGACTCAAAAGATGCGTTGGAAGATGCCGTCGAAGCCTTAAGTACCGATAGCAGGGTTGACTATGTACAACCAAATTATGTATACTATGCTACTTCCGAAAGTAACGATGCTCTTTCTGTTATTAATTCTTTGCAAAGTAACCCTGGTTTTTCAAAGCAATGGGGCTTATACAATGACGGAACTTTATCTTATGAAGAAGAAGATTATCGGAATCAAAATAATGGAAACAATTGGACATGGCCTTTTTCTTCTTATTCCGTAAAATCTCAGGCATCTTCTGCTTCTAGTACAATTAATGTTCAGGCAAAGGCAGGTGTAGATATTCAATACCCTGAAGCAATCGCAGCATGCAAGAGTACAGGAAACAGAAAAACCATTGTTGCAATTGTTGATACTGGTGTCATGTATGACCACGAAGACCTGAAAGATCATATGTGGGTAAACGAAGGTGAAATCCCCGGAAACGGAATTGATGATGATGGAAATGGTTACATAGATGATGTATATGGATGGAATTTCTATGGAAGCGGCTCTTTTAGCTGGTGGGGTTCCGATTATGATAGCACTAAGGCTCGTCCTGGTTCCTCTAATACATCTTCAAACGGAAATAACACCTGCTACAATGCAAACAGTGCAACAGAAGATTCGCATGGAACACATGGTGCAGGTACTATCGCAGCTCTTAATAACGATACAGGTGTCGTAGGAATTGCTTCTAATGCTAATGTAGAAATTATGACAGTAAAAGCACTTGGCGGTACTATGGGATATGGTACAACGGAAAGTGTTGTAAAGGGAATTCAATACGCCATTGATAACGGTGCTACCATTATTAATCTAAGTCTTGGTGGCGATGACGATGATACAACACTACGCAATATCATTGCAAACAACCCTAATGTTTTATTTACAATTGCTGCTGGTAATGGTGACAGCAATTATAACGGTGTGGATAATGATTCTACTCCTACTTATCCAGCCTGCTATGATTATGATAACGTCTTATCTGTCGCAAATATACAGTGTGATGGAACCTTACATTATTCATCTAACTATGGTGCTAAAACAGTACAACTTGCCGCACCTGGTTCAAATATTTACAGTACAAGTACAGAAAATGACGGAGATACCAGTAGCTCCTTTAACAGTGCAGCAAAATCAGGTTATGAAACAATGACCGGTACATCTATGGCAGCTCCAATGGTAGCTGGTGTAGCAGCTATGCTTTACTCCAAATACGAAGACTACTCTATATTAGATATTAAAAATGCAATTTTAAATTCTGTATCTAAAATGGATACGTTAAAAGGAAAGGTCTCTTCAGATGGAATGTTAAATGCATTGGGTGCTGTAGAACTTTTAGAAAATGGTACTATTACAGCTTCCACACCTGTTCCTACCACCAACACAACAATTGCACCAACTTCCACTGTAAGACCAACCAATACTCCAAAAACATCTTCGGGACCTAGCATTACAGCTACTGTTTCACCAACAAAAACACCAGTAACAAGTATTCGACCAATACGTCCAACTGCTACGGTTTCGACTACGATGCCACCAAAAACTACTGCGGTTCCTAGTCCAAGCAATCCACCTGCAACAGAAACTCCAGTAGTCACAAAGCTTCCAACAGTCACAAAGACTCCAACAGTAGCGACACCAACCCCAACTGCTACGGTTTCACCAATTAAAATTGATCGTATTGGTATCACAAGTTCTAACATTAATATTGGTAAAAAATATTCTGTTATTATAAATGCAAGTGGAGGCACTGGTGATTACACCTATGATGTTTACTTTAGTCAAAATAATAATGTCACTACCAAAAGCAGCAAAACTGGAAGTGTAAACTGGACACCTACTAAATCAGGTACTTGTCTAATTCTTGTATATGTTACCGATAAGGACGGCAATACCACACATAATTACACAACCTGTAAAGTTAATCCATTAAAAATAACAAAACTAGCAAAAAACAAAGTAATGAAAAAAGGACGCACTGTGAAGTTTACAGTCAAGGTAAATGCCGGAGTTGCACCAATTCACTATACTTATACCATTTATCGCAATGGCAAACGACTTGCAAAAAAGACTACCGCAAGCAATTCCGTAAACTACAAAGTAAAAAACACTGGTACTTATAAACTAACCGTAGTAGCAAAGGATGCTTATGGCAATAAAGCAACAAAATCAATTACACAGAAGGTAAAGAAATAAAACTGCTACATAGTATGTAAAAACAACAAACACCTCTCCTGACAAGCATATTAATCTGCTGTCAGGAGAGGTGTTTTAATTACTTCCAATCATTTTTAGTTTAAACTTATATTCAAATATAATTGACACATAAGCTTTTTATTTCACCATAAGTATAATCGGCTGTGACTCTTCACCATGCTCCTCATACATACTTACCTCATAGGTAACTATTACCTTTCCTGTCTTTTTAGGTTTCCAATCAGTTGTATACGTATAGGTTCCCGTTTTAGTAAAGATATCTGTATAACTATTTGCTTCCGAAGAATAAAGGGTTTCTGTTGTTCCATCTTCATAAGTAAAATGTAAACTACGGGAGTTTTTATAATTACCATTTTCATATACTGATTTCATAATAAAGTTTACCGTATCATCTACAGAAATGGTAGTCTTTGCTGCAAAAACCGATGGCACTATGCTGTTTCTTTCCTTCAATACCGTCGATTTTCCCCAGCTTCCATTGGCACCTCTCTGTGCGCTAGTTGGTGTAAAGCATTTGTCTGTATAATCAGTAGTATATGCAGGAAGTTTCAAATCCGCAGTTTGTTGCTCCCAAGTATCTTTGGTATTTTTGAAAATAATATATGTATATTTTCCTGTAATATTAAACACATATTCTTTCCCACTTTTATATGCTGGAGTATATACAATAGGGTCCTGTGTTGTATTCCATACATAAGCATATACATTAGACCAATTTGTCACTGCATTATTATAAGATACCGTCACATAAGATTGTTCTACTGGTGTTGCTGTTGGCACTATAGTTGGTGTTATTGTTGGTGCGGTAGTTGGACTTGCTGTTGGCACTGTAGTTGGTATCACAGTTGGTGTTGGTACTACTTCATCAAGTTTATTAATCTTTCCGTTTTTCACACCATATGTTCCAACGCCCAATGAGTAATTACTGCCATTATTGCTATCCCAGCTTCCATTTCCATTGTTAAAGCAAAGAGTTACTCCCGTCTGCTCTTCCAAATCAATCGTATACATCCATTTATAATCTGAGCGGTCACTGCTTTTCATTTCCACTCCAGGTACATTTGTCCAGCTTCTATTATTTACACAATAATGAATATAAGCATTGTTCCATGAACCGTTATAGTACACTGTAGCATAATTACTCTTATTATCCTTTACAGTATACTCAATTGTCTTTGTTGCAGTCTCTGGTGCTGCATCTGTCAACGTATATGTTACATAATAGGTACCTGGAAATTCAGGTGTAAACTCAAAACTATTGCTAACAATATTTCCCTTGGCATCCTTAATAGTCCAAGTTCCTGTATTCGGAAATTTATAGAAAAATTCATTTTCATAAGTTGCATGGAAAGAAACCTTTTGTCCTACAATTCCTGGTGTCACATCTGGGGTAATAGCTGTGATACATAAAGGATCAATTTGTATAGAGGCCGTTGCAGTAGCCACTTTACCTTCTGCATCTGTGACAGTCACTGTTGTTCCATAATGACCCCCAAAATATGCAGACAAGGTATGATAATAATAATCATAAGGGGTATCTCCTTTAATAGGAGTACGTACCTCTCCATCCTTGCTATCCACAAAGGAGAATGTATATGGTGCAGTACCATTAGACACTACTGCTTTCGCACTAACATTTCCCTTTTTTCCATAAAGAACTACATCAACAGAAAATTCATTTTGCTCTCGATATGCATACCAGTTTCCTGATGACTTATTGGAACTTCCATTTGGCTTCCAACAATTGTTAGAATCAGTTGGTATTAAAAGATCAACTGTCTGCTTATCCCATCCACTACTTGTATTCTTAAAAATAATCTTTTTATACTTACTTGGTACTGACACCTTATAAATATCATCTGCAACCTTTGTCGTGTCAAGTACATCAGCCGAAGCACCATCTGTCCACACATAAGCATACACATTATTCCATTTTGCATTTGTATTGTCAAAATATACATTTGTTTCCTGCGTTGGTGCTATTGTTGGTGTTACTGTCGGTGTTGTAGTTGGCGTTACCGTTGGCGTTGTAGTCGGTGTTATAGTTGGTGTCACTGTCGGCGTTATAGTCGGTGTTGTAATTGGTGTCGCTGTCACCTGTGGTAACTCATACACCTGTTCATTAGAAATTCCATATTTTCCAGCTTTGACTGTGTAATTTGCTCCATTTTTACTATCCCAATTACCACTTCCATTATTAAAACATACTGTTGCCGTATCATTCGTTCCCAAATCAATAGTATACATCCAAGTATGATCCGAACGGTCACTTGTGGACATCTTTATACCTGGAACATTTGTCCATCCACCATTTCCCACTTTATAGTGAATATACGCATTAGAAAAATTATTATTTTTATAGTATACCGTTGCTGTATTCCCTGTTGGTGTCGCTGTCGGTATTGTTGCATTTTTAATCTGAACCGTTTTTCTTGCCACTTTAAAAGAGCCAATCAAACCGCTTACAACAGCACTAAACCTATATGTTCCAGTACTTGTTGGCGTCCACTCAACAGACATTTCTGTATCTGAAATGGAACTTGCATCTATCTGTTTTATAATTACGTCATTTAATACTATATTAAAATAGCAACTGCAATTTTCAATTTTCCCATGATCCTTTAATTTAACAGACAGTGTAAGTGGTTTTCCAGCTTCAAAAGAATTATCCTTTGATTTTACCTGAATACCAGCAATCTTTCCTCCAGTAACAACATAATTTTTAATATTCTTTCGAACAATCTCATTCGTCTTATTGTCCTTTACATCAACAAATAAAATAAGACCATCATCTGAAAAAACTGTTTTATCAATTAATTCCTTTAACGTAATATGATTAACAGAATTAAACTGTTCATTTGCATAATATTCTTTTGCAGAATGAAGTACTCCAAAACGATAAGAATAAGAACCGCTTCCAAACCTTGCATTTGCAGTTAATGTAACATCACCAGCTTTAACATAAGCAACGGGCGAGGCGACAGAAGAAGTAAATTCCAACTTATCCAATCTTGTATCTTCTACAACCACCGTTTTCTCTCGTTTTGACACATTTCCTTTTGAATCAGTGGCTACCACCTTTACCCTATATGTTCCATATTTTTCAGGTATAAAAGTAAAATTTCCATTAGAACTTACGGTAATCGTACCAGCATCTTTCTGATCTTCACAGGTATAAGAAGCCTTATAAGTAATCTGTCCTGCCGTATCTATAGCTGTTACTTTTCCTTTTACCATTGCCTGACTACTGTCATTCTGCAAAGAAAATTCAGAAAAGTACGGCGCAATCGGATATGTTTTATTATGATATTGTAACTTCAATTCACTATTTTCAGAATTCAATACAACTGTACTATCTAACAAATCATAAGTAACCTTTTTAACTGTATCTACGACTTGTACATCCTTTACCGTAATGTCGCTATTTTGCGATTCATTCATAACGGTAATATAATCTAAATTTTCAAGAGAAGATATTGCAGCAGTCTGGCTAAACTCAACAACCCCAGATGATGCTCCTGCATAGTTTTTTTGATAATAACTACTTCTTGAAGTACGACAAAATTCTTCATTTAAATCATTCAATCGAATGGCTAACCCAGATTTATCACTTTCTGCAGTAACAGTAACATAATATCTTGGTGTATCCTTCTTTTCCTGTGTCTCCATTCTAAATACACAGGAACCCGTAACAGCTCTTTTTCGTCTATATTCTTTGGGAGTAGAAATATAATTTGATGAACCGTTTAGAGCATCGTATGCAATCCACATATAACCATCATTTCCCCACGATGTTCCCCAGGAATTGGCAATTTTAAAAGCACCCTTTTCCCCGTCTTCAATAACACCATCTCCATTTAGATCCAATTCAATATCATCATCATATCCTACTACAGTAATAGCATGTAATCCTGAATCTGAACCATCCATACCCATATCAGCAACCACTGCTTGTTCTCCATCAAACTTTTTATTTTCACTACATAAATCCCCATCTATATTCATATAATTGTACCAATATGGAAATGTAGTAACACTGAACACATTTCCTTCTGTTAAATATTCCTTCCATTGGTTAATCAGGTACTTGCCAACATAATAGCACCCTTCACCAGTAGCAGATATAGACTGTGCCTTTAACCAGTCACTCTCACAATCTGCCGGAAATTCACTTCCATCCAATGTATCAAATGTATCAATAGGACAACGATCAATGGTCATTCCAAAGTGAATCTGGTCATCTGAAGCAAATTCCCCATTGATATAATACCATCTTGGCGAAAATGTAGTGCTTTCTGATGCTGCAGTCCCCATAAATTTATTATATTGATAAGTTCCAGCATAATAATAGTCCGCCCAATATGCACATGAACCAATAAGTCCCTGATTCCCAATTGCTGGAAAATATTTTGCATTCTCATTCGTACTATTATCCACTGCAGCCGGAAATGACTGTTCCTTATCGACATCATCTGTTTTTATATCCGAAGTTATCTGTTTTTCTAGCTTCTGCTGCCTTTCCTCCAATTTCTTCGAATCTCCAGTTGCATGTTCCTTGTCTGTCGGATCAGTATACATACCATTTGGTGCTACAACAGATTCCTGCTTAGAAGAATCTGAAGCTTCTGATTCTTTTGCTTTACTTGTTGTCTTGGCATATCCAACAAGACTGCTACCATCAAAAGATGTTCCAACTATAGCAGTGGCAAGAAGTAACGCAAGTACTTTTCCTTTTTTCTTCATAAACTCCGTCTCCTTATAAATTTATTTTGTATATATCCGGCGATAGTTTAGCATAGCACTACATATTTTTCAATATTTTATTCCTAATTTTGTAATATTTATCAAATTTTTGTAATATTTTTGACATTCTTTCAACATTTTTTTCTCAACTTTATTGCTGTCAAGTGGATATTCGCAATCCGCTCTGCTACTTGCTCATAACACTATTAGCTGCTATCGCAGATATCAGAAGGGACTTCTCCCCCCTCCTGATACAAGTAAGTCCCCACCCACCACTTATTGCTCTACACAATAGAAGTGGGGGACTTTCTTGATAGTGTTAAAATGTCTTACCTATTCATACAAAATACTTATTTTAAAAAAGGAACTATTTTCCAACAATACAATTCCATCTCCCCAAACAAATGAATTACCTTTCATTTATCCTTGCCTAAGATAGTATTCTACTTATGTCAAGAAAATAATTCCTCTATACAAACACCTTATTTAATTTTACTTCAATACAACACACTTTTTATAACCTATTAAAAACAGACTACCACTGTATTAAACAATTACTTATAAATAATAGATTTCTCAATCTCCTCTGCCGTCTTTTCATCTAACAAAGTTTTGATAATCTCCGATGCAAAAGAAATCGCCGTCCCCATTCCTCGGCTTGTAATTACATTATCTTGCTTTGATACCGGATCATAAGAAACCAATGCGCCACGTAAATCTTTTTCAAATCCCGGATAGCAACTTGCTCTCTTTCCTTCTAATAAGTGATTTACACCTAATACTAATGGTGCTGCACAAATAGCACATAGAAGTTTTCCTTTTTCATTTGCCTGATTTAATACGTCAATCAACGGTGCACATGCCTCCAAATTTCTTGTTCCTGGCATTCCCCCTGGTAAAATGTATGCATCCGACTCTGCAACATCCGCTTCCGCAAACAACACATCTGCTTCTACAGCAATGCCATGGGAACCTGTTACTTTTTTATTACCAGTAATAGATACCATTTTTAATTCAATATCTGCTCTACGAAGCATATCCACAACCGTTAAAGCCTCTACCTCTTCAAATCCCTCTGCTAAAAAAATCAACGCTTTCTTTTTCATGCGAAATCATCCCTTCTTTTTATAATACGTTCTGTAATAAACCATCTTTTTCCTTCTATCTATAGGCAAAATAGAAGGAAACTATACATTTCCAATGCAATTTTCTTTGTATGCTCATTATAATTTTTTTTATTTTTTATAGCAAGTATATTTTCCAAAAAACAGGCAAGACTATGTCTAGAATGAAAGGTATCAGCAGCTAAGTCAACCACGAAACGTTAAATTACACACAAAAAGTAATTTTAGCTGACGGCTGAACATTTACCACTATGATACAGAAATGGAGGATTTGTATATGAATTATCAGAACCACAACAAGAAATTTTATACGCAAAAAGGATTTTATATTGCATGTTTCCTATGCCTATTCGCTATTTTGTCTGTTGTAGGTGTGCAAAAGAGTATTCAAAATCAAGAAAAAGAAACAGAAAAATACGCTACGGTAACATCAACCACTGCACCAGAAACAACAGAGGCAGCCCAACATAACTATGCAGCACTACAAGAAGAAGATCGTGCAGTAGATGTAGCACAAATTCAAAATGATTCAAGTACTGCCAGCGACATTAAAAAGCCAAAATCAGATGCTTCTATCACTGCTGAAACTTCAGAAGCTCCAATACAGAAAAAAAATACTACAGACAAAAAAACAGAAAAAAATGAGGATACTACCGTTTCTGTTATCAATACCGAAGATCAAAACCAGGGTCTTACTTGGCCAATTAGTGGAGATATTTTATTGACTTACAGCATGGACAAACCAATTTATTTTTCAACACTTGGTCAATACAAATGTAACCCTTCCATCGTCATTGCGGGAAAAGTTGGAGATGAAGTAAAAAGTGCCTGCGACTGCCAGATTACCAAAGTAAAACGAAACAGCGAAACAGGTCTTACGATAACCGCCGTATCTGGAGATTATACTTATATTTACGGTCAATTGGATAATCCAAAAGTAGCAGAAGGAGATACCATAAAGGAAGGCACTGTCATTGCAACCTTAGCTAAACCAACCAAATACTACAAAAAAGAAGGCTGTAATCTTTACTTCCAGATTAAAGAGGAAAAAGACAGTGTAAATCCTCTTTTGATGCTAAAATAAATCACAAGAGCCAGTTTAAAGCATTTTTCAAGCATTAAAAGTTCTTTTGGAATACAAAGAACTTTTAATGCTTATTTTACTATGAAAGTGTTGGCAAACATCTATGATTCATGCAAGCTCGCTTGCTAAGAATTATAGACATTTATCAACCTAACCGTATGAAAGTAAGTAGCCCGGTTTTGGGGCAGATTGCGAATTTTTTCCCTGCACTTACCTATTGTGTAATAATTATCCTTCCCCCCAAAAAACAAATGTAAAATAAAATTTTACATACATTGGTTTTAACCTTTTGAAAAATATGTAGTTTTTTTACACGAAAGTTTTATATAATAATGTTGTAGCTGTTCAGAGAGTGTCATTCGCAAAATGTCAAATATACCAAATGGCTAAAATTTTTAGTAACGTGTAAGAACACTCTTAGGCACACCACAATAAATTTTGAAAGGCAGGTACCTTGCTATATGCAGATATTATGGAAAATCAAAGAACAATATGCTTCTCTTCGCAAGTCAGAAAAAGCAGTGGCAGATTATATGTTGGCGCATGATGATAAAATAGAAAAAATGACAATTGCAGAGCTGGCAGAACAAGCTGGCGTAAGTCAACCTACTGTTATGCGTTTTCTAAAAGCGATTGGCTATGATAGTTTTCGTGAAATAAAACTGGCATTTGCTACACAACGAGCAAAAAAAGATTTGCTGCCCCAAAATACAAATCCCCTTGGAATTTCTATCAGTCCAAACGATACCATTGAGGATGTTCCATCAAAAATCATACATAATACTATCGCATTGCTGGAGGATTCCTTAAAACGTATTTCCAAAACAGAACTGAAAAAGGCAGTGGAAGCCATAAAAAATGCGAATCAGCTCGTTATTTACTCGGTAGAAAATTCCAATACAACCGCAACGGATTTAATGACCAAACTATTGTATCTGGGCATCCCCTGCAGGATTTACGAGGATGCCTACTTACAAAAAATCAGTGCTGGAAATCTGCATGAGGGTGATGTTGCCATTGGTATTTCTTATAGTGGTTATTCTAAAAATACGGTAGATGTTATGAAACTGGCAAAAAAAAGGAAAGCCACTACTCTTGTCATCACCAATTTCACAAACACTCCACTAACACAACAGGCGGATATTTTAATTGAAACCTCCAATCAGCAATTTCTCTATGGAAATACAATCTTCTCCAGAACGACCCATTTAGCTGTTGTAGATATGCTTTACATGGGAATCTTAGTTAGTGATTATGATACCTATACCAAAAGGATGCAAAAAAACAGCGAAATCATAACCAATGAGGCCTATGAAACCAATTCCAAAGATGTATAGTAGAATGGAAACAACTATTTCTAAAATCGACGTAAAGAAAGCCTAAATTTATGTAGTTTTTCTACATGGATTTAGGCTTTTTCTGTAAAAAAAATATTACAAAACTTTTACTCCAACTTGGTAGTTGCATGTTTTCTTGTCCAGTAAGATTAGGGTGTCAAGCAAATAGAACGCCAAAGCAAAGGAGAATAGATATGAAAAGTAATACTTTAGAGTTAAAAAATATTACAAAAAAATATGATGGAGTTACAATTTTAGATAATATTTCCCTTAGCATAAATCAAGGAGAGATTATTTCTATTTTAGGGCCCTCCGGAAGTGGAAAAACAACATTATTAAATCTAATCTTAGGACTTACAACTGTAGATTCTGGAAAAATTCTTTTTCATGGGAAGGATATTACACACACTTCTATGGAAAAGAGAGGATTCAATATCGTATTTCAGGATTACGCACTTTTTCCAAATCTAAACGCACTACAAAATATCACATATGGATTAAAAAATAAACCAGATATTTCAACCAAGCAAGAGGTAGATGACCTAATCGAATTACTTGGTTTACAAGAACATCTAAATAAACGGATTGACCAATTATCTGGAGGACAAAAGCAACGTGTCGCACTGGCACGCACAATGGTCATGAAACCAAAAATTCTTTTATTAGATGAACCACTTAGTGCCTTAGATGGAGTCATAAAAGAATCCATTAAAGAACGTATCAAAACGATTGCAAAAGAATACCACCTTACAACCATTATCGTAACACATGACCCGGAAGAAGCACTCACTTTATCCGACAGAGTGTTGATTATAAACGAGGGAAAAATCTCTCAGTATGGAAAACCACAGGATATTATTATTCGACCTGATAACCAGTTTGTAAAAGATTTCATATTAAATCAACTGGAAATCAAAAAGAATAATATTTATTCCCTCTTTAATCAAGAATTATTGATGGCACAAGGTTTTTAACAGGAAAGGATAGGATAAAATGAAAAAAATCAAAAATGTGGAAATCCGTTCTGTCTTTGTTCTGCTATGTATACTATTTTTAACCTTTTTAGTCGTACCGATTATCATATTATTTATACAATCCTTTGTAGGAAATAAGGGCATTACTGTAACCTATTTTCAAACTATTTTACAACAAAAACAGATCCGAGCCGTTTTCTTTAATAGTATCGGAATTGCACTGCTTGCTGCCTGTATTACCACTGTTCTTGCATTTATAATGGCATATACCATTCATTTTACCAATGTAAGACCATTTTTAAAAAAAGGAATTTCTACACTGGCATTGCTCCCTATGCTTCTTCCTACGATTACATATGGATTTGCTATTATATATTCTTTTGGAAAACAGGGACTTTTAACCCGATTATTCGGAAGACAACTATTTGATATTTATGGTATCAATGGATTGCTAATCGGCTATGTCATTTATACTTTGCCCGTAGCCTTTATGCTGCTGCATAACAGCATGAGTTATATTGACAAAAAGTTTTCGATTGTTTCTAGGTTGATGGGAGACAACGGAGCAAAAACCTTTTTTCAAACGGTCTTTCAACCATTACTTGGAACACTTGCCATCTCTGTGATACAATGTTTCTTTTTAAGTTTTACAGACTTTGGTATTCCTGCTTCCGTAGGTGGAAAAGTAGATGTTATCGCAGGTGTACTATACAATGAAATGCTCGGTAGTGTTCCCAACTTTCATCGGGGTGCTGTTGTTGCTTTTCTAATGTTATTGCCTTCAATTGTATCCATCTGTGTTTTAACCTATCTGGATCGCTATAACATCCGATACCAAAAGGTTTCACAAGTTGAATTAAAAAAGAATACCTTCCGTGACATCGTGTTAGGCTGCATTTCCTATGCAATTTTACTATTGGTATTGTCCATCTTTGCAGTTGTTATCATTGTCCCTTTTGTGGAGGAATGGCCATACCGTATGCATTTTACTGGCAAACATGTTTCGGATGTATTTTCCGATGTTGCACTTGTTACGGTTGTAAAAAATTCACTGCTTGCAGCAACCTTAACCGCTATAACAGGAACGCTTGTATCTTACGGAGCCGCACTGATTACTGCACGAAGCACAATGAATAAATTCGGAAAAAAGGTACTAGATAGCATTGCGCAAGTAACCAATACAATCCCAGGAATGGTACTTGGTATTGCCTTTTTGCTCACCTTTACGGGTACCTCTTTGCAAAATACTATGGCAATTCTTGTCCTATGTAATATCATTCACTTTTTCTCTACTCCTTATTTAATGTTAAAAGGTGCATTAGAAAAAATGAATGCCTCTTGGGAAACCACCGCACGCCTTATGGGTGACAGTTGGATCAAAACCATTCTTAGAATTGTTACACCAAATGCATTTTCCACTTTATTGGAAGTGTTTGGATACTATTTTGTCAATGCCATGGTAACCGTAAGTGCCATTATCTTTTTGGCGGGTGCTAGAACTATGGTAATTACGACAAAAATCAAAGAGTTACAACATTATGCAAAATTTAATGAAATTTTTGTACTTTCATTGCTTATTTTATGCATCAATATTGCTGCAAAAGCAATTATCAAGCTACTTGCAACAATAAAATATAAAGAAAAAAGGAGTCTAAAAATGAAACGTAAAACATGGAAAAAAGCCGCAGCAATGTTTGTGGCAGGAGTGATTGCCTGTACAGGTATTGTAACAGGCTGTGGAAAACAAAACAAACAAGTGGTCATTTATTCCAATGCAGATGATGAGGCAGTCGATGCCATGAAGAAAGCATTAGATGAAAATGGCTACAGCGGAAAATACATTTTGCAGACGTTCGGCACTTCCGAACTGGGTGGAAAATTATTGGCTGAAGGAAAAAATATAGAAGCAGACCTAGTTACAATGAGTTCCTTCTATTTAGATAGTGCACAGGATGAGAAACAGATGTTTTGCGACCTGACTTTTGATACGCAATCCTTAGATACTTACCCAGATTACTATACTCCAATCACTTCCCAGGAAGGTGCTATCATTCTCAATACAGAAGTTATGAAGGAAAATAATCTGCCAACCCCAACCAGTTTAAAGGACTTGGCAAATAAAGAATACACAGGCTTTATCTCCGTTCCCGATATTTCTGGTTCATCCACTGCATGGTTGATGCTACAGGCACTCATAAATCAATATGGCGAAACAGAAGCCAAGACTATTTTGAAAGCAATTTATAACAATGCAGGTGCACATTTAGAAGAATCCGGCTCTGGTCCTTTGAAAAAAGTACGAGCAGGTGAAGTAGCAATCGGCTTTGGTCTGCGTCATCAGGCTGTTGCAGATAAAGCAGACGGACTTCCTATTGATTTTGTCGATCCTACAGAAGGAAACTTTTCTTTAACAGAATCGGTAGCTGTGGTAGATAAAAAAGGAGAAAATAAAGACCTTGCCATGAAAATGGCGGAATGCATCATCAAAGAGGGACGAAAAGAATTGATTAAAACTTACCCAAATCCAATCTACAAAGGGGAAAAGGCGGATAAGGCAAATCAGTCTACCTATCCAAAAACATTTCCAGAGAAATTAACAGTAGACCTATTAGAAAAACATAAAAACTTGTCAGAAGCATGTAAATAAATTTTTGTTGTAACTGTTCAGAAGGTGCGAACTCAAATGTGCAAATTGTACGTGAGAGCTTGCTCGTGAAGTGCAATTTGCACATTTGAGTTCATAGCTGGTAACAGCGTCATGAACAAAATGACCAGCCAAAGTTTATATTTTTAGCCATTATGTATATTCTGGCATTTTGTGAATGGCACCTTCTGAATAGTTACTTTTTGTTATAGATAAAATAGGAGGAAACAATTATGAACACTTATAAATTATTAACACCCGGACCTTTAACCACAACCGACACCGTAAAACAGGAAATGATGGTGGATCATTGTACTTGGGATGAGGACTATAAAAATCTTACCCAAAAAATCAGAAAGAACTTATTAAAACTAGCACAGGTAAAAGAAGAAACTTATACTGCTGTTCTCATGCAGGGAAGCGGTACCTTTGGTGTGGAGTCCGTATTAGGCAGTTCTGTAGGAAGTGATGGAAAACTACTGATTTGTGCCAATGGTGCTTATGGAAAACGTATGGCACAGATTGCAGAAAAAAATCAATTATCCTATCTTTTATACGAAGAAAACTACGATAAAATTCCAGATGCTCAAAAAGTAAGCGAGCTATTAGAAGCAAATCCAGACATTACGCATGTATCAATGGTACACAGCGAAACCACTTCCGGTATTTTAAATGATATTGCTGCCGTAGCAAACGTCGTAAAAGCGAAAGGAAAAACAATGATTGTAGATGCCATGTCCAGTTTTGGAGGTGTCCCAATCGCAGTAGAACAACTGGGCATTGACTTTTTAATCAGCAGTGCCAATAAATGCATCCAAGGTGTTCCTGGTTTTTCCTTTATTATCTGTAAACGTGCTGCATTACTGGAATGTAAAGGCAAAAGCCACAGCCTGTCACTAGATTTATATGATCAGTGGGAAACAATGGAAAAAGATGGAAAGTGGAGATTTACTTCTCCTACCCATACGGTACTTGCCTTTGCAAAGGCGATGGAAGAATTAGAGGAAGAAGGCGGCATTTTACAGCGTGAAGCACGCTATCGCAAAAACAATGAAATTTTGATTGCACGTATGGAAAAACTGGGTATTCACCCTTATATTGACCGCACACACCAGGGACCAATCATTACCACTTTCTTCTACCCAGAAAATCACAATTTTTCTTTTGAGGAAATGTATCAATACATCAAAGAGCGCGGCTATGCCATCTATCCCGGTAAAGTAACCGATGCAGACACTTTCCGCATTGGAAACATTGGAGAAATTTATCCAGAAGACATCAACAAAGTCTGCGACTTGATTGAAGCCTTTTTAGCTACAAAACAGGAAGCAGTTGCGATTTAACTAGAACAAAGTTGCACATTCAAAGAATGCCTATCTTTCATGTAACAAAACAATGGTAACTATACCTGTAACAGTTCAGATGGGCATTCATAAAGTGCAGGAATATAAAAATGATCAACTATTAGGAGGACAAGAAAATGATTGAAGCAGTAATATTTGACTGGGCAGGTACAACTATAGATTACGGATGTTTCGCACCCGTACAAGCATTTATCTATGCTTTTGAACAGTTTGGAATTACTCCAACCGTAGAAGAAGTCAGAAAACCAATGGGAATGTTAAAACGAGACCATATTAAAAACATGTTGGAAATGCCACGAATCCGTCAGGCATGGGAGGAAAAATACGGACATACTGCTACAGAAGAAGACATCGACAAAGTATACGCAGTAAGCGAAACCGGTATTCTTAACATTCTGACAAACTTTTGTGACGTAAAACCCCATGTATTAGAAACCATAGATACTTTAAGAAAAAACAACATAAAAATTGGCTCCACCACCGGTTATACCGATGAGATGATGGACATTGTTGTTCCTGAGGCAAAGAAAAACGGATATGCACCAGATACCTGGTTCAGTCCAAATAGTGTAAACAATATGGGCCGCCCTTATCCCTATATGATTTTCGAGAATCTGAAACAATTACACGTTTCTGCTGTACAAAATGTTATAAAGGTTGGTGATACCATATCCGACATTAAAGAAGGAAAAGCCGCTGGTGTCATTACACTGGGGGTAATCGAAGGTAGCTCCCTTATGGCACTGTCACAAAAAGAATATGAATCACTTTCTAAACCAGAGCAAGAAAAGTTGTGCCAAAAGGTAAAAGATGCCTTTGTAGAGGCAGGCGCAGATGGCGTATTGTACCATTTAGGAGAACTTCCTGGGTTTATTGAAAAGCTAAGATAAATAAAAGGAATACTTAGAATTATAACAAACTTTAGGGAGTGCAAAACGAATGTGTAGATTCATTTTGCACTTCCTTTTTCCTTCCAGTATTTTACACTTAAAATATTGGCAATCGTCAAAAATAACATTCCAATAAGAAATAAGACTGCTTCCAATAAGAAAGCGTTTATCCCCAGAATTTCATAACTAGAACCTTGATTTTTAGAAACAACAATACATACAAAAAACAATAAAATACATACAACACCTAAACCTGTAAATAGCAATAAAAATTTGTTTGATTTTTTCATTTTTTCTCCTTAATTTTCAATCATATCTTCCAAAATATCCTCTTCTGTAATCTCTCTTAGGACTTTACAAGGATTTCCTGCTGCAATGACTCCTGCTGGTATATCCTTTGTCACTACGCTTCCAGCACCTATCACACTACCAGCTCCGATTGTCACGCCACCGATTACTGTCACATTTGCCCCAAGCCAAACATTGTCTCCTAATGTAATAGGAGCACTTGTTAAGACACGACTTCTCTGGGTTGGATGAATCCCATGTCCTGCACAAGCCAAACATACCCCGGGAGCAATAAACGCCCCTGCACCAATGTTTATAGGCGATGTATCCAGCATTACTACATTATAATTTATAACTGCTAACCCATGAAAATGAATGTTAAATCCATAATCGCACTGAAATCCATTTCCTAAAAATGCACGTTTATTTGATGTTCCAAAAAGCTCTGTCATGATTTTTTCTCTTCTGTCCGTTTCTTCCTCGGTTAATGATTCTAATTCTTTTACCAAATCACTTGCCTTCTTTTTTAATTCTGGTGGGTTATCAAATGGACCACAATGGTATGGCTCCATAGATGTCATTCTCGCAATTGCTTTCTCATAGTTCGATTCTTTTTCCAAAAATTCAGACATTGTTTCTCTCCTTTTCCTACTTTGCTTTTCTTCCAATACTACGGTTGCATCTTTCACTCCAGCTTCCATATTTTCAACTCTTTATCCATTGGTATCTTTTGTCCTGATTTCAAATAATTTTCTTTATAACAAGTATATCGCCATCTTATACGATCAGCAACTAATTTTCTAACAAACAATAGAAATTCTGATCTTCTCATCGACACCGCTCTCAAAGATAATATCAAGTGTAAACGCAATAATTTTTAGCAATTCAATATCATTCCCAATACCGGTATTGTTGCAATTGACAGTAACGTGAACACAAACGTCATCTGTAAAGCAAACATAGCATCACCACCATACTGATCAGCCAAAATAGAGGTTGTACTTCCCGCCGGCATACCTGACATTATTACGCATATACTCACAAGCAATTTATCCAAATGAAAAGGCATGAGCACGAACCGGATAAAAAAAACAGGTAGTGTTCAGACACTATCTGAACACTACCTGGCTTTTAACACCGATACCTTATCCACACAGCATCACTGTCAAATTTCTTCACATCTATTAACTTCAATGATATAACATCATGCTCCATTGCAAGTCCGTCAAACACAGCTGGCATGCCACCTCTGCCATCAATTCCTGCGCCAACCAACAGACTGATTTCATCCAGCAGTCCCGCTTCAAGAAATGCAGTGTTTATCTTAGAGCCACCGACGATACCCATGCGCTCTACATGAAACTCGCTAGCAAGGATTTCTGTTACACGTACCAAATCAACATGCTCTTTTCCACATGCAATCCATGATATATTTTTTTCATCAAGGTAAGTCACATATTCCTTGGATACTTTCTCACTTGTTACGATTAAATAAGGCTTTGCCATACCTGTTGCATCCGGCCAGAGTAGTTTTCCATTTGTATCAATAACAATTTCATAGCCTGCTGCATCTGTCTTTTTCGAAAAGCCTTCCTTTCCATAAGGTTCTTTATTCTTTGAAATAAATTCTCCCGGCTCTGCCATTTCGAGCTCTGCTGTCACTCTGCCACTAACTGTCGTTGGCACATTGATTTCATCTAACGATGTGTAGTAATCATTCACTCCCGGCAACTTCGATGTCATAGTGCAGTCAATTCGTCCGTCAATTGAAATCATCATGTGACATATAATATATGGTTTTTTCACATTCGTCCTCATTTCTACGCACATTCTTCATGCATCACGAGTTTGTGTCTTGTGCGTGCAGACACAAACCCGCGTATGAAAAATATATTTGTCCCTGTATTTATATACTATGTGAACCGTAATGTTTATTTGTCACCTTACATCTTTCCACCGTATACTGGGAATCCACTACTTGCACCGTAACTCTCAATCTTCTTAAAGTTCTTGAGCACTTCCATATCCTCTGCACTGATTGTAAAATCAACCTCTGCATTAGACTTCATATGTTCCGGATTTGCTGTTTTAGGAAGAGAAATTGCCCCAAGCTGTAATGTATAGCGAATACAAAGCTGTGGAACAGACACCTTATATTTCTCTGCCATAGCAATAAGTTCTGGATTGTTTAAGATTTCTCCATGTCCAATCGGAGAGTATGCTTCCACAGCAATGTCATGCTTCTGGCAATACTCTACCAGTTCCATTGGAGTGTTACTAATATGAAGCAAAATCTGATTTACCATAGGTTTTATTTCTGCTGTTTCAAGCAAACTTTCTATATCCTGCACCTGGAAGTTTGAAATACCAATGGCTTTCAGCTTTCCAGCCTTATACGCATCTTCCAAAGCTTTCCAAGCAGCTCGATTTCCCTCTACATATCTGTCTTCACTCTGATTGACTTCTACCCAAGGCTGTGGAGAATGAATAATCATCATATCCAAATATTCCAATCCCATCTTTTCTAAGGTCTCTTCAATACCAGCTTTTGCCTCCTCATACGTTTTATGCTCCGCCGCAACCTTAGATACTACAAACAATTCTTCGCGTGAAAGCCCACAAGTTCTAATTCCCTCGCCAACACCACGCTCATTTCCATATGCCTGTGCCGTATCAAAATGTCTGTATCCACATTTTACTGCGGCTTTCACAGCATCTGCTGCCTTGTCATCCTCAATAAACCAAGTTCCCAATCCAAGCTGTGGAATCTTTACCCCATTCCTTAAAGTTAAATTATACTGATACATACTAACTCTCCTTTCAAAACCATAGTTCTGTTGTAGTTAGCATAACACTTAAAGTGAACTTTAAGTCAAGTCTTTTTCGCTATAAAAGTTTATGGTATATTCTGAAATCCTCCTCTTTAAATACATTGAAGATTACCTTTTTTATTCTATGATCCTTTTCCAAAAATTTCTTTACTGTATCTATTGCAATTTCAGCCGCTCTTTTCTGTGGGAATCGAAACACTCCTGTAGATAAACAACAAAACGCGATTGATGTAACGCCCGTATCTGCAGCAAGTTTTAAACATTCTCTATAACAACTGGCAAGTAATTCTTCGTCCTCTTTTGTCACTTCCCACTGAATAATCGGTCCCACAGTGTGAAGGATATATTTTGCAGGGAGATTATATCCCGAGGTTATCTTTGCTTTACCCGTTTCTTCCTCATGTCCCTGTTTTGTCATAATCTCATGCATTTTCAAACGAAGCTCTATTCCGGCATAAGTATGAATAAAATTATCAATGCAGGCATGCATAGGAGAAAAACATCCAAGCATTTGTGAATTACAGGCATTGACAATGGCATCACATTTCAGTGTTGTAATATCTCCCTGCCAGATATAAAGTCTTGGATCCGATTTTACAGATTTTAAGTCAGCTATATCCGTAATTCCACGTTCTATATTTCTTTCTTTCAAATAGGCATCCTGGATTTTTAAAAATGTATCACTAACAGGCTTGGGTAATCTGATATTCAGTAACGAGCGAAGCAAATTCTCCTGTCCCTGCCTATCAGCAGGAATCTTCTGTCCAGAAAACCTCGTTTCTTCTTTTAAAAGATATTGAATTAAATACTCTCTTCTTTCCGCTTGTGTCATAAAATGCCCCTCCTTATATCTGTGATTGCACTTGCCATGTCACCACCAATTCCAATCGCACGTCTTCCAAAGCTTTCAGGTACCACAGCCTCATCCATATTCAAACGGATTAAAGAGTATGTATCATGCTCCCGAACGAATTTTTCAAATGGGAATCGAATAATAATAGGGGTGTTAAATCCCACTCCAAGTTCAAGAAACACAACATTTTTTCCTTTATTCTGCTCCAGAAAATCCGCATATCGGTCAGCAGACTCATGCCACTGTTCATCCTCCACAAAATACGAATCGCACCTAAGATGCATTGTCATTTTCCCACCGCATACAGGACATTTTGGCACAAGTTCCGAAGGAATCTGACAATCTTTTCGCTGAACATCCATTTTTCTAAATAATTCTTCCGCCTCATAGACCTTTGGATGACAACCTTTTTGACACTGGATTTCTCCGTAGTCGCCCTGCGTTGCAAATATTCTGTCAGCTGCAAATCCTGCCTTATAAAATTGATGATCCACATTGGTTGTAAGCACAAAATATTCTTTTTCTTTTACAATGTCATACAATTCTGTATAAAGGGGTAATGCAGGCGGATCAAATCGATTCATGAGGGCATGTTTGGACCAATATCCCCATTTGGCTTCCTCCGATGGAAATGGATAAAAGCCTGCAGCATACATATCCGTCATATACTGACTCCCATATTTTTCTATAAATTCAGCAAAATTTTCTGTAAATCTCTTTCCGCCGTACGCAATTCCTGCAGCCGTAGAAGCACCTGCTCCGGCACCTATCATTACAGCATCTGCATCTTTTATAAGCTCTACCGCTTTTTTAATCTGGTCTTCATATGCCTCTTTTTGAAATACATAATCTCTTGCGGGCGTACCACATAAAAAATCATTCCAATTCACATGACCTTTTTTGATTTTCTTAAAAAACATAGTTACCCCCTTTTCTGAATGCACTGTTTCGGACAAATTTCTGCACACCTTCCGCAATGCAGACAATGATTCTGATTTATTGTAACCGGAATGGAAGAAATATCGATACACTTTTGTGGACAGACCGAATAGCATAACTTGCATCCGATACAACCTTCTCCGACAAAATATCCCGTCTGAACAGCATTTTCTTTGCCAATCACAATCGTATCTCTCACAATCTTTGCAGGATTGCTGATATCAAAATATTCCCCCTGTGCTTCATATAACTGGAACACTTCGATTGCCTCTCTCGTATCACCGGGGTAGATTTCTTTCATATATGGATTTCTCTCAAACATAATCTCAAGATTCTTCTTTCCGATATTCTTGACCTTCCCACGCAGTGATACCGCTACTTTCTCTTTTGTAGCCGAGATTGCTACAAATTGCTGTTCCATTAGTTGGGCATAAAACGCTTTCCCCTTTGCCGTAAGGAAGTAAACACCTTCTTCATCATAGTACATCATGTCTATAATTCGAGTCTGCGGATACCTGTCCGTTCCTATAGTTGCTACTGTTGTGGAATGGATTTCCTCCACAAGTAACTTAAGATAATCCATTTTTGTCATTTGAAATTCCCTCCTTCTACACCTGCATACAGAAATAACAAAACAGCCCACAGGATGGTATGTCCTGTGGGACCTGTATTACAATTCTTAAAATTCGTAAGGTGGATTTCCAGAAAAATCAGCAATCACACCATGTGGATTTTCCAGATAGAACACCTCAAAAATAGGATTATCTGCTGTCTGATACTGTCCCTTAACAATAGGATTATTCATACATCCTTCTTTCACGCTCATATTGTTCTCAAATACTGCCTTGCCATGAAGACGAATCCATGCATATTCAGGAGAAGAAACGGATACTTCAATTTCTGGATTTTCAAGCATATCCTTATAAACATCCTTTGTGTTGTTTGTGCAGAACCAAAGCTTTCCATCCTGCTCAAAACAGAACATAAACGGACGGCATTTTGCCTTTCCATCACGTCCTACGGTTGCCAAATACTGAACTGGGTTTTTCTGTAAAAATTCTACTACTCTCTGCATAAAAAATACCTCCTCTTTCTTCTTTGTAACAACTGTTGTTACATCTTATAGCTGTATCATACCATCATTTTGTTGTAATGTCAATAGTTACATCAAAAAATATTTTTTATCTCGTCTTCATGTCCTTTTCTCTTTCTGCTACACCATTTCTTTCTACAACCTGAGATGGTATTTCGTTACGCTTTTCCAGTGGAAACTGTTTTGATGGAAGCAGAATAGTAAGAAATTTAAAATTTTACTCTATAGAAAGAAAAGTGCATCTTCTTGTTGGTCAATTGTTTGTTAAAAGCTCAAATTTTTCAATTACAAAAATTTTACCTTATTCTTACGTGAGAAATATAGGGAATACACAAGCTTATTGTATAATCAATTATGCTTATAGAAAGAAACGCAGAGGATGAAAGGTTCGTTTGTTAAGCTTGTGAACTTGATTAATTGTAAGAATACAATACCTGTAAAAAATGAAAAAAAGATGCAAGGCATAACAAAAGAGACAGGATCAACCGTGTGGTTGCAGAAAATACGTGAAAGGATTTGACACAGGGCATGCAAGGAAATCTAAAAAAGAAATTGTTTCATTTTTTAACTAATGGAAATGAGGATGTTTCTTATTATAGTGAGGTGTATTTAGAAAAGTATTCGAATACTTTTTACAATCAGCCACTTACATTTCTCATGAATTTAATGAAGATTCGGTATTATAACACAATAGGAAAGTCAAAAACAGACTGGAAGTTAAAGGGAACAAAGAACAAAAATTTCCAAGGAATTTATTATAGACACAATAGCTATAATGTTGCAAAAACATTGATGAAATATGGTCATGTATATGTCAATGTAATCGGGATGTTGTTGTTTCCAATCTGTTCCAAAGAAACCCTATATAAAATGCTGGAAAGAGAATATGGAATAAAGGGTTTTGCAAGTGTGAGAATAGAGTTAGAAGATGATACTAAGAGTATTGATTGGATCTATGAAGAAATCTCTGCAAAGTTGGGACAGAAAGTAACACCGGAAAAAGAGATGGATCTTGTAAAAAAAATAGTGCGGATCAATCCTTATATTTTAGAGATTTTAGATGCAATTGCAGCAAATCATATTCCGATTACGGTAATTGAAAGTAGCAGTTACAGCAGCGGATTTTTCAAAGAGTTATTAGAAAATCATGGAATTGCATATGTAAAAGAAATCATTACCTCATCTGTGGATGGAAAGCAAGCGGCAAAATATGCTGTTGAGCGAATGAGACAAGCAGAAAAGCAGATGTATGACAAGGAATATAAAAGTGTATTTTTTAGTCAGGATTTTGAAGGATTTATCCGTCCGTTACGAAAGAAACAAATGTCGGCAATCTATTCTCCTTCTCCCCTTCGTTTTTGTGAAAAACTAGGGTTGCCAAATTCTTCCATGGCATTTGGAGACATACATAAAAGAATGGCAGCATTAGGAATGTATGCAGGTGGAACGCATTCGGAACATTTTAGAATATTATATTGTTATTTGGCTCCTATTGTTTATGAAATTATATCCTATATTGAACGGGAGAGTGTAGGAAAAAAGATTTTATTTTTAGGAAACAGTGAGAATGTAATTTTTCAGGTTTATGAAAGAGTAAAGGGAAATGCAATCTGTGTAGAAAGTTCTTATTTGGCATTTCAAAATCCTACAAAAGATGAGGACTGGTATCGTGTTTTGTCTGTTATGCCTTCTCTTTGCAATTATACAGCCGAAGCATTGACCTATGATACAGAAAAACCGTTGGAAGAATATATTGTAAAAAAACAATGGGATCGTTTTTTGAAAGAGTGGAGTGAGCTGCCTAAATCGAAACAGGATCGAAAGGTGTGTACAGAGTATTTGGAGGCTTGGTTTGGAGAGGATAAAGATGTTTTGGTTGTGGATGTTACAGAGGGAACGAAGTGCATCGAGGAATGTATCCGATTTTTGTCACCCAAAAAGAGAAATGTAGACTATATTACATGGAAGGATTGTATAAAAAATGATTCGAACCATGAGGAATTGAAAGAATGTTATGATATTTTAGATTGCATTTTTCAAATGGATGGTCCAATCCTTGCAAACATATCTACAGAAAAATTTTCTTTTATCCAACCAAAGAAGATTGCCAATGAAAAAAAAGAATTACTATATGCTGTGATGGAATCTTATTGCAGGCAATGTAACGAGATTCGACAAGTGGGAGATCGGGTGTTTTCGTTTACCCCAGAGTTTATGTTTGATTTATTTTCCGTTGGAAAGGAAGGAATAAAACAATATAGAGAGGAGCTGTTTCAATGATACTTTATCATGGTTCAACGGCATATCACGTTTTATATAGCATTGTACATAAGGTTTATTATTACTATGATAAGCCGGCGGTATTGATGATCACACAATATATGGCAGTTCCGGATGAATTAAACCAATTTGTGCAAAAAGTAAAAGAAACCGGTTGGTTTGAGGATGTAATGGTTGTTCCAGAAAGTGAGTTTCGAAAGATAACGGGACGGAATTTAAAGCCCTCTAGTACAACTTCAGAAATTGAACAGGTTATTGAACAGATGTGTAAGCTATTAGAAAACTGGTGCCCTTATAAAATGGAACAATTTGAAAAAATCTATATGGCAGCAGATCAGTGGACGGTTGGAACGTATTTATTGAAAAAGCAGATACCATATTATTATATGGAAGATGCCAGTGGAATGTTAGGAGCTGAGGGAAGGTATTTAAAAATTATCAAAGACACGAATCCACACAATTTTACGTTATGTCAATATTTAAAGGGTGCTGGAAGAAGCAGGATTGTTGTGAAAAAACTATGCGATATGGAAAATCAGCCGGAAGGCTTTTTTGATGAAAAAGCAATTGATTGCTCCATATATAAGAACCTTTCTCGTATGGAAGAAAGCAAGAGGTATGACATTATAAAATTGTATAATGGAAAGATTATTCAGCTTTCGGAACAAAAAAAGAATGTTTTATTTTTGACACAATATCACAGAAATCTGGAAATCAAAAGCATTGCCATGCAAAAACAGATGACAAATATCCTTATGGATTATTTTGCAGAGGATTGTAATTTGGTTATCAAGCCGCATCCAAAAGATCGATATTTGCCATATGGAACCATGTTTCCAGATTGCAGGGAAATTAATTGCAGTGTGCCTTCAGAACTGTTGCCTTTTATGTTAAAAGGAAACTTGGATTGCGTGATTACACCAAACTCTACCTCCATTGGAGGGCTACGTGGCTCGTGCGACACGATTTGGTATTTTGGGGAGAATATTGAGGTATATTATGAGCGGTTACATATGTATTATGTTGTTTGTCGGTGTTTACAGAACATACGAAAAGAACAGACCATTTATTGCGAGAATGGAGATGCATTGTTTTTAAAGAATTTTTTTGAGCTATTACAGTTGGAATGGAAATCGTTTGAGGAGGGGAAAGAGACCATTGTAATTGATGGTGGATGGCATCATAAAATCGAAAATGGACAGAAACGAGAACTGACAAAAGAGGATACGATCTTTTTCTTAGAGTTTGAAGAACGATATAGTTTCTTACGTTATGAATGGATAAAACCGGAAAATATGTTGGAATGTGAAATGCTTCTTACAGATAAAGATGGTAGCCAGAAGAAAACGTCTATATGGTTTTATTCACCAGATCCAGAGATGAGGAAAGGAATGAAAGCGCAAATGATTGAAAAAGATTTAATAAATTCAAAACAACAGTTGCAGGTTTCCGTAAAAGAGGTAATGGAAAAGCGGTTACTGGAAGGAAAAGTACGTGCTTTGGAATATGCACTCCAGAAGCAGGAACATCAAAATGAAGATCAAGTTTTACTCCAAGCGGCAAATCTGATTGAACAGTATAAAACAGAAAAACATTTTGTAAAAACCATTTTAGAACAGGAAGGGTTGGTATAAATGAAAAAAAATGTAGCAGTAGTGCCTATTAAAATGAATAATCAGCGATTGCCAGGAAAAAATACAAAATCCTTTGAGCACGGACAGCCGTTGATTCATTATATTTTACATACCTTATTGGAAACAAAGGGATTGGATGAAATTTATGTATATTGTAGTAAGGAAGAAATTTGTGACTATTTACCAGATGGAGTGAAATTCTTAAAACGTTCCAGCTCTTTAGATCAAAATACTACAATGATTTTAGAAGTATTACAAAGTTTTGCAAGAGAGGTAGAGGCAAAACATTATGTATTAGCCCATGCAACCGCACCATTTATTACAAGGGAAAGTATTGAGAAGGGATTGCAGGCAGTGGAAGTAGAAGGTTATGATTCGGCACTTGCTGTTACACCCTGTCATGATTTTTTATGGTATCAAGAAAAACCGCTTAATTATGATGCAAAAATGATACCAAGAACGCAGGATTTAGAGCAATTTTATGTGGAAACAACCGGACTTTATGTGTATTCTAGAGAGCTGATTTTAGAAAAAGGAAGAAGAACGGGAGAGAATCCTTATTTTATTGAAGTATCCAAAGAAGAAGCAATTGACATAAATGAGCCAATTGATTTTATGGTGGCAAATGCCTGGTTTCAGCATTGTAGAGGGAATAACTTGTAAAAGTAAAAAAATGTGTTTTTAAGTGATTATTGAAATTTGTAACTGTTCAGAAGGTGCGAACTCATATGTGCAAATTGTACGTGAGAGCTTGCTCGTGAAGTGCAATTTGCACATATGAGTTCATAGCTGATAACAGCGTCATGAACAAAATGACCAGCCAAAGTTTATATTTTTAGTCATTATGTATATTCTGGCATTTTGTGAATGGCATCTTCTGAATAGTTACTAAAATTTTTAGAAAGAACAAGCAGAAAGGATTGTAGTAAAATCATGGGAAATATTAAGGCATTAGATTGTACCCTTCGGGATGGAGGATATATCAATCAATGGAAGTTTGGAAAAGATACCATAAAAGGAATTTTGGAACGTTTGTCTCAGGCAGAAATGGATATCATTGAATGTGGATTTTTAACAGAATTGGTAAAGGGAGAGGATCATAGTCTATATAAAAATGCAAATGAAATTGATGCGTATATTGAAAATCCAAATCCAAATGTACTGTATGTTGCAATGATAGCCATTGGAGAAAAGGAAATCCATCCGGATTTGTTGGTGGATGCAAAAAATACGGTTATTGGTGGTATTCGACTAACCTTCCATAAAAAGGAAATCAAAAAGGCATTTGAATGGGCGGGCATTTTAAAGAGAAAAGGGTATAAAGTATTTATGCAACCGGTAGGTTCTGCGAATTATGAAGATTATAGTTTACTGGAATTGGTGAAAAAAATAAATCATTTCAAGCCATATGCCTTTTATATTGTAGATACGTTAGGTGGAATGTCCGTAAAAGATATGATTCACATGATGCATATGTTGGATAAAAATTTAGAAGAAGGTATTGCGCTTGGTTATCATGCTCACAATAACCAACAGCTTGCTTTTGCCAATGCTCAGAAGATGGTGGAATTTGGTTTTCAAAGGGATATTTTTATAGATTGTTCCGTTTATGGTATGGGGAGAGGCGCAGGAAATTTATGTAGTGAATTATTGCTTCCATATTTGAACCAGAATGCAAACAAACAGTATGATGTGCTACCTATATTAGAAATTGTGGACAATTATCTTATGCCCATATATGTTCAGTATCCATGGGGATATTCCGTCGCCTATTTTCTTGCCTCTTTTTTTCAATGCCATCCAAATTACGTGTCCTATTTAATTAGTAAACAAAACATGCAAATGCGAACAATACGAAGTCTGTTAAAGCAAATTCCAAAGGAATATCGTTTGACGTATCACAAGGATTTGGTAGAAGACATTTATAAAACATACCAAAATAATGCCATTGATGACAAGGAATTAATAGGAAAATTAAAAAAAGAGTGGAAAGGTAAACATATTTTAATGCTTGCGCCTGGAAAGTCATTACATAGCAGAAAAAAGGAAATAGAAGAATATCAATTAAAAAAGAAATGTTATACCATTGCAATCAATTTTATGCCGGAAACAAAGGTAGATATGATTTTTGTCGCCAATCAAAAGCGATTTGAGGCACTTCCAAAGGATGTAGATTTATCTAATTTTATCTTTTCATCCAATATAAAGGGACTTCCAGAAGGTGCGAATGTGGTAAGTTATTCGGAGTTATTAAATGCAGGACAGGAAATTTATGATAGTTCCGGTTTAATGCTTCTTAAATTATTAATTCGAGCAAAGGTAAAACAGGTTTCTATTGCCGGTATGGATGGTTTCAGAAAAAATCATGTAGATAATTATTGCGATAAACGTTTCTATTACCAAAATTTACAGTGTGAAACCAAAAAGAAAAATCAACAGATGAAAGAACAAATTAAAATGTTTCGTAAGGAGATAGGAATGAAGTTTATCACTCCTAGTAAATATGATGAAAAATAGGAAAATAATAGCAATGGATTTAGACGGAACCGCATTAAATTCCAGAGGAGAAATGTCGGATCGATTAAAAAACAGATTAAAAGAATTAAAACAAGAAGGACATAGTATCATTGTGGCAACTGGAAGACCAATAAGTGGAGTGAGTCCGACACTTTTGCAAGGGGATATAGTTTCTTATGTTGTTTCTATGAATGGGGCAAAGATATTTTCCTGCCAAGAAAAGAAGACGGTATTGGCACAAACTATTCCTGACGATAGTGTATTAGAATTACAAAAATATATTCAAAAACAAGCTATTTTAGCAGATTTGTTTTATGAAGATGTGGGATATTGTGATTTGCAAGCGTATAAGAAGGTTGAAGAATATTTTCAGGGGGATTATCTGGAATATTACAAGAAAAGTCGGTGTCCGGTAGAACAGTTGTGGTATAAAAAATTAACACAACATCAAGGCATTAAAAAGATTACTTTGTTTTTTAAGGATGTAGATTTAAAGACAAAATACAAAGAACAGTTGCAAAAAATACCTAATATTCGTGTTTGTTCTGGAAGGGCCGATAATATCGAAATTACAGCGGCAGATGCCACAAAAGGAAAAGCATTACAATGGTTGTGTGAACATTTACATTCGGATGCTTCCCATCTGATTGCATTCGGAGATAGTGAAAACGATAAGGATATGCTACAATTAGCAGGTACTTCGGTGGCAATGGGAAATGCCAAACCGGAAATTAAGCAAGTGGCAGATTATGTGACAAAAGGAAATGATGAGGATGGAGTGGCTTTGTTTTTAGAGGAAAAATTCTGAAAATTATATAACCTCCACTTTGCGTGCCAGATGCGGGTTGCACGCTTTTTGCAACCATCTTCCTTTCGCATCTACTCTGTACGCTATTTTACTAAACTCGTACCTCGTTAAGTAAAATATGTGTCTGCACATCTCGCGGAGCGTTTTACTCTATAGGACGTACTTTCCTATAGAGTAAAAAAGGCTCCAGATCAAAGATCTGAAGCCTTTCCTTACTGCTCTTTCTCTATACACAAAGCTACCTCATTTTTTACATCCGCCAGAGTCATTCCTGCAAGTTTCTCTTCCATTGCCTTTTGAACCTGCAATAATCTGCTATCCAACACACGATGAATATTTCTTCCTACCGGACACGCTTGATTGGGATTTTCATGAAAATGAAACAGTTGCTCATCCGGCGCACATTCCACTGCTTTATAAATGTCAAGAAATGTGATTTCATTAAGCGGTCTTGTAATGGTAACGCCACCAGTTCCCCTTAAAACTTTCACTAATCCTGCTGCCTTTAACTGCTGTAAAAGTTTTCGTATGATAACCGGATTTGTGCCAATGCTGGCTGCCATAAAATCACTGGTCATCTTCTGATCTGAAAAGGTATCGATACAGGCAAACATATGGATTGCCATAGTAAATCTGCTGGAAATCTGCATTTTTTACACCTCTTTTCCTAGTATAACGAACCTCAAGTAATTAGCACCTTGACTTGCCCAATGGTTCATCATACTAGCCATCATAACAAAAACTTCTTGTAATTTCAACGGTTCCATTGCGACTACTCACAATTTCCGTATCTGTTGCACTAGGACCATCCATAAAGTGTCCGCTTTTACTTATCCAAATAAGAATCAGAAGTAATCTGAATCGCTCTCTGCAACACATCGATTAAAAGATTGAAACTTTTCATATCTGGATCAAAATAATAATAATTTTTAGTTGCTTCCCGCCTCATTTTTAAAATGCCGGCATTTTTTAATATCTGAAGGTGATGCGATACTGCAGGTCTTGACAAATGTGTCTTTTCGGCGATTTCATTCACTCGAACACCTGAGCAATTTCCCATTTTCATCATTCCCAAAATCATATGCTGTCTGTTTTCATCTCCCAGTGCAAGCAATATTTTCTGGCATTTTTCAAAATCAGAAGCAAGATCATCTATATTCTCTCTTGTATGCATTTACTTAACCTCATGTCCCGTTACAGACTCAAAATGATACTTTGCAATTCCTAAATCTATTTTCGTATAAAAACCATTTCGTGCCTTAGCCGTTACCATTCCATTCTTAAGTTCAAACTGAAATTTTTGTTGATTCATAGCTGTAGGAGCCAAACATACCGCCTCCATCCCTTTTGCAAACCAATCCATATTCTCGTCTGATTTACTAAGTTCCTCTATGCTTTTACTCTTATGTGAAACACCTTTATTCTCTCCATAACCAAGTGAAAGTACAATTAAAAGTTTCTGCCCTTTTGTGATTTTCGCTTTTGTCTTGCCATGTGTCATAGCTACCCAGCATGTATTCAGTCCAAGCTCCTGACATTTCAATACCAGCTTTTCCCCATAATATCCTGCTTTTTCCTGCTCTTGTTTTGTACCAACTATGGCAATATAATTTGATACGTTTGTGAATTTTCCATAATGAGCCATAAAGGAATCAAAACAATTCGGTTCATCATAAAAAACCTGCATATGCAATCCACTTTCTGCATTTATCTGTGCGATACACTGGTTTATTTCGTTTCGCTTTTCCGGTTCAATGGGCTGTTTCCTATACTGACGCACACTATGTCTTTCTTTCATTAATTGTAATGTATCCATAAAATACTCCCTTCTTTCGTCTAAATGTTTAAACCAATTATATCATACAATCGCTTGAAAATAACAATGGTAAAGAAAATCGAGACCATTCAACGAATTTACCTTACATCCTTCCTCATTTCTTTTCTCTTCAACACCAACATAAATCCCACACAAAGAAGTAGCTGTAACGCAGAGGACATGGGGGTTGCCAAGCCAATATGAAACAAGGATGCTTTCGGCTGAATACTCATGATGTACGACACCGGAACCCTGACAAAAAAAACACCAAGGATTCCTTGAAACATGACAAATGTGGTCTTTCCAATTCCATTATAAAACCCCGTATAGCAAAAGAATATTGCTGTAAATAAACAGTCAATTGCATACGCCTTGAGATAATCCGCGGCTGCCAAAATCACATCTTTATCAGGTGAGAAAATTCCCGCCAGAATATCTCCGTGGAAAAATGTAATCGCAAACATCACAATCCCAATGGAAAAAGAAACTATAATACCGTAATGTAATGCTTTTCGAGCTCTATCCATACGGTTTGCACCATAATTCTGTGCCACAAACGCAGACATGGACTGCATAAATGCAGAAGAAATCAACATAATAAAAGCACAAACCTTTTCTGCTACTCCCACACCTGCCGAAACAACAACTCCCATAGCATTTACAATTGCCAGAATAATTAGAAAGGAAATGCTGACCAACAAATCCTGCAGTGCGATTGGTGCACCAAACCCAATCATTTTACGCAGATATGTTCCACAAATCCGAATATTTTCCCTCTTCATGGTAAAAGGCAATTCCTTTTTGCGAATAAAAAGGTAAGATGCCACCACACTTACGACCTGTGCAAATACAGTAGCAATCGCTGCTCCTACTGTTCCCATGTGGAAAACTGCACACAAAATCAAGTCTCCGACAATATTACAGATACAGGCAATTGCTACCGTAATCAGTGGCGTTTTGGAATCCCCAAGTCCGCGGAAAATACAACCAATCAGATTATATGCCACAATAACCAACATACCTCCACCACAGATTCTGATATAGGCAACGGTCTGATCAAATGCCTCTTTTGGTGCATTCATAATACTACAAACCTGGGAAGCAAAACACAGCAGAAGCACAGACATTACCACTGCAATTCCCGCAAACATCAGAATGGCAGTTCCCACTGTGCGACCTCCTTCTTCCCGTTTTCCACTTCCAATCTGTTGTCCCAGCAGGATAGTGGTACCCATTGCAAAACTACTAATGAGATTTGTCAGGGTAGTCATAATCTGTGATCCCGTAGATACTGCGGATACATCTGCAGACGATGCAAATTTACCTACCACAAGTAAATCTACCGCACCATACATAGCCTGCAAAAATAACGCCAGCAATACCGGAAATGCAAACAAAATCAACGGCTTTAAAATCTTCCCTTCCGTAAATGATGTATTCTCTTTCATACTTTACCTCCTTATATAATCCGTAAGTTTCTCTCTTATGGGCGGCTATCTCCATTTTGTGTGCCGGATGCGTATTGCACACTTTTTCAACAATTCTCCCTTCCCAGTCTACTCTGTACACTATTTTACGAAAACACGTACCTCATTAAGTAGAATATGTGTCTGCACATTCCGCGGAGCGTTTTATTCTATAGGACGCACTTTCCTATAGAGTAAAAAAAGCTGGATAAGAAAGCAGACATTTCAATCTGCCATCTTATCCAGCTATTGTCTCTAAATGAACAAATCACCCTCCGATGAACGATACCCAGTATATAATACACTTTTTTACTTGTCAAGTCATTTTACCACTACTGTAATTGCCATTCTTTTTTACTTTTTCGATTTGTCCAAACATAAAAAATTACATTTAAAAGAATCCCAAATATCGTAGCGGCTGGTGCTGCAAATCCGATCTTAGTAAGGCTTGCATCCGGCTGTATACTCATATAATACGCCAATGGCAAACGAACCAACAGCGTCTGTACCAATCCCTGCACCATAACCCATATGGTCTTGTCATGTCCATTAAAATAACCAACCATACTAAATAAAATTGCAGTAACTATTGTTTCCAATGCAAATCCTCTCAGATAATCATATCCTTTTTGCACCACCACTGCATCTGGTGTAAATATGCCAGTCAAAAGATTTCCCTTGAACATAACAAACGTAAATACCACACAGCCAACTACAAGTCCCACACCCATGCCTGTAAACATTGCCTTTTTTGCTCTCTTTTCATTTCCAGCTCCTACATTCTGAGATACAAAAGATGCCATGGACTGCATAAGTGAACTTGGAATTAACATTGCAAAATTTACAATCTTACAGGCAACACCATACCCGGAGGAAGCTTCTAACCCCAATCTGTTGATAAATGCGCAAAGTGCAAGAAAGGAAATCTGTGTCAGGCATTCCTGCAATGCAAGTGGAAATCCTATTTTTAATGCCCTCACGCAGTGCCTGTTGATTTTAAAATCCTTTTTGGTAATCTCAAAAGTCAAATGCCTTTTTACCAGTAACACTATGGCAAATACTACGCTGACAGCCTGTGCAAATACAGTTGCAATCGCTGCTCCGGCCGCATCCAAATGAAATCCTGCAACCAAAACTAAATCGCCCACAATATTAATCACACATGCAACTGCTACAAATAACAATGGAGATTTACTATCTCCAAGTCCTCTAAAAATCGCAGCAAGCAGATTGTACGCAACAATAAAAAAGATACCACCACCACAAATGCGCACATAAACAGCCGTAAACGTAACAGCCTCTTTGGGTGCTTGCATCAACACTGCAATCTGATTTGAAAAGCCTATCATAATAACAAATAACACCACTGAAAGAATGGCATAAATAATTGTGGAACCACCAATTAAGGAACCAATATACTGTGGTTTCTTTTCTCCTATATATCGTGCAATCAAAACAGTAATACCCATTGCAAACTGTGTAATCACAAATGTAACAAGATTCAATACCTGACTTCCTGTGGATACCGCTGAAAGTCCCGATGTTGTTCCAAATCTTCCCACTACTAATAAATCTACTGCACCGTAAGCCGCCTGAAGGATTAATGCACCCAGTATTGGCACCATAAACGGTATCAACTTTCCAAGTATGCTTCCTTGTGTAAAATCAGATTTTGAATTATTCAATGTCAACTCTCCTTTCACTCATAACCTGGTAAAATTTTTCTATCGTCCGAATCATACAATCCGCTTCTTCTTCCGAAATCGTATCTAAATATTTTGAAAGCCGGCTGTAATAATTTTTGTCGTACCGATCCGATAGTTCCTCACCTTTTTCCGTAATCGCAATATAGGTAATTCTTCCATCCTCTTCCGACGCATATTTGTAAAGATACCCCTTCTTCTCCATTTCTTTAACCGTTCTTGTAATTCCCGGTCTTGGCAGTTTTAAAGCATCACTAATATCTGACACCTTCACTCTTTCGGTATCCTTTTGCAATTTATGAATCACATCCATATACTGAATATATGCCGGCTTTACCCCCTCCGGCAGCTCTGGAAGTAGTTCCCGGATTCTTTTTGCAAGATAGCAGGCATCTAACATTCTTTTAATCTTATCCGCATTCATAACCTCTTTTTAATTCTCCTTTCCTTTCTATAATTATCCTTGATAATTACCAATGGTAATTATACGGCAACAATTTCATCTTGTCAACAGTTCTCACTGTTGACAAGACGGTTCCTTTTTATCAATTCTACTGTTCTCTATCATGCATTTCCTTTTTTAGGTACAAAAAACGATGATAACTCGATTTGCTCTAACTCCAGCAATTTTATTTTCCGCTTCATACCACCCGCATAACCAGTCAGGCTTCCATTGGTCCCTACAACTCTATGACAAGGTATAATAATTGAAATGGGATTGTGTGCTACCGCACCTCCCACCGCTTGTGCAGACATGCTTTTTACTCCTCTCTCTTTGGCAATCTGCTCTGCAATCTCCCCATATGTCATAGTTTTCCCATAAGGAATTTGCAACAGAATCTTCCAAACTGCCTTTCTAAATTCCGTTCCTTTTAACAAAAGTGGCAATTGCACCTCCGGTTGTTTTCCACTGAAATAAAAATTCAGCCATTTTTCCGTCTCTGCAAAAATTGGTAACGCTCGTTCTTCCCGTTCATTTTCAAGCGTATCTGCAAAGTATTTTTGTCCGTCAAACCACAATCCGGTCAAAGCTGTTCCATTGCTTGCAAGCGTAATTTCGCCAAGTGGTGAAGGATAATGATACATATATTCCATAGAAAACCTCCCCTTTCAATTGTCCGCTGTGAATGACTACATTGTAAATACTCATACAAACGCACACCACAATCGTATAAATCAAACTTTCTATTTGTATTATATCTTACCATCGTGTTTTATGAACTCTGTTAAGGGAAAATATCATTCTTATATTACCGGAATACTAATCTCAGTGACAAATTTGCTCAAATCATTGGTAAGACCATAGTCAATCATAGTAATTTCTCGTGAAAAACCATTAATTTTTAGTTTATGCTCAGCAATATAATCCAGCAGTTTTTGGTACTGCGAAGCGGCTTCGGCATGACTGCCATGAAAACGGACGGACACGCACAGCGTTTCCGCAATCTCTGTAGTTTCACCCTTAAAATAATCTTCCTCGTCCAAAATCAGAAAAATACCGTCATAGCTGTCAAAGCAGCCCCTTTTCAAGTTTTCCGGGGAAATTCCGACACCAACCTTGCCCAGAAAGACCAGTGCCTCTGCCTGTTCCTGCTCCAAGCGTCGCATAGGTGCCTCCATGTCCAGAAAACCACGAATTTTTAACGAGTCTCCAACCCAAACCATGCGGCATTTATTTTTGTGAGTCAGTTGCACAGTATCAAATACGGAATTTTTTGCATCTTCAATCACTCGCAAACGATTATCTATTTTGCGTTCAATCCGTTTCAGTTTCTCCTGTTTGGCAATTACCGACTGTTTTTGAAGAAGCAATTTTTCTTCCATTCGCTCCACATCCCGATTGTCGAGAAAGTCCGCAATTTCCGTTAAGGGCATATCCAAGGCACGAAGATAACGAATACTGTTCAGTACCTCAAACTGTCTTGCACCATAATAACGATAGCCGCTGTCAGGATCAGTGTATTCCGGGGCGAGTAGCCCCACATCCTCATAATGCCGCAGGCTGCTCACACTCAAGTGAAAAAGCTTTGCTACATCTCCAATAGAAAAGAGCTTTTGTTTATCCATGCTGAACCTCAATTTCATTCTGTCTATTTTTCTTTATCACAATCGTAAACGCAATAACACAAATCACCACAGAAATAATTGAACCAGATGCGGTAGCCAATCCCATAGGGAATAGCGTTGTGGGGAACAACTTGGAAGTAAGATACACACCCGGAATACGCATTACTGCAATGGCGATGATATTGTGCAGGAATGAAATGCTGGATTTTCCGACAGCACAGAAATAGCCGCTGAAGCAGAAATGCACACCGGCAAAAATGCAATCCCACACATAACCTCGAAGATATTGACCGCCCAAGCGTACAACTTCTGCCCCCTCTGCGGTAGTTGCGTTAGTGAACATAGATACCACTGGCTCTGCCCAGAACTGAATGACTACTGCAACGATACAGCCAAATCCGGCGGCAAGGAAAGCAGCATAACGTAGCGTATCAACAGCACGCTTGGGCTTGTTTGCACCGATATTCTGTGCTCCCAAAGCCGAAACAGTAGAAAGCATAGAGGATGGAACGAGGAATAGGAAACTCATTACCTTTTCTACGATACCAACAGCTGCAGAATCACTAAGTCCCCGGTTATTGGCAATTATAGTAATGATGATAAAGGCAATTTGAATGAGTCCATCTTGTAAGGCAACCGGAATACCAATCTTTAGAATATTCCCCATAACAGGACGATAAGGCTTGAAATCATCCTTCTTCAATGAAATGATTTGTCGTTTCAAAATAACAGTGAGAGAGACAAACACGCTAATAGCCTGTGAAAAGGTTGTACCAAGAGCTGCTCCCGCAGGTCCCATGTGAAATACTCCCATGAACAGATAGTCCAATCCGATGTTAGTAACACAGGCAATAGCAATAAAATACATAGGACTTTTGGAGTCACCCATACCACGGAAAATGGCACTAATTACATTATATGCCGTAATAAACGGAATCCCAATAAAGCAGATGGTCAGGTAATCAATCGTTCCGGAAACTGCATCTGCAGGGGTAGACATAAGCGTTGTGACAGGCTTTACCAATACAACAAGAATAACAGTCAGTACCACGGAAACTACCATAAAAATCGTTACTGTATTTCCGATACCATTTGCAGCCTTCTTTTTATCATCTGCACCAATCGACTGCCCAATAAAGACTGTTGCTCCCATTGCAAGCCCTACAATCATAACTGTCAGCATATGCATAACCTGAGAACCGATGGAAACAGCAGTGGTATCTGAAACAGCACCAAACTGTCCAATGATGTAAAGGTCTGCCATACCGTATAAGGTTTGCAGTAAGTACGAAAGTAAGTACGGCAGCGAGAAAATCAGGATATTCCTAAACACACTACCGTGGGTCAAATTTTTCTCCATAAACAGGAAACCTCCTTAATTTATTAACCCTACTATTATAAACTCTACAATAGTTGTAGAGTCAAGTTTTTTCAATGAATATATTGACTTTTGCACAGATAAGTGATGCACTTCATTATTCAAACAATGAAAGTAATCTAACTGATAATTTAATATTGAGATAGTATACGGAAGTTCGAAGAAGAATGCAAAATTAATCCAGAAGCAAAAAATACAAAGGAGCTTTATGAAGAAAATCTTAAACACAGAAAAATATATTTACGGATATTGCACAATCATATACGTCCACATTCATCAAACAAATATCTTACGCCATTTGAAAAAAGATACTCATACATAGTATTATATCTTCCCATACGAGTTTACAAGCTCTGATAAGGGAAACTTTGTCTTTGTCAAGGATATTCGCAATCCGCGTTGCTACTTGCTCATATAAAAGCGGCACTGCGTGCCTTACGAGGTACAGGGCTTGAACCCCGCACCTCGCACAAGAGCACCCACCGCCTAAAGGCAGTGGGTTTTCTTGCTCTTTTATAAACTAAATCTTTCTTTTAATTCTAAAATATTGTTTTTAATCTCAGATATCACTTCCATAAACATCTCATCACTACCACCAGTCGGATCTTGTAATCCCCAATTATCATCGAAATCCCTGCCTATAAACGGACACCCCACATTACATCCCATCGATATTGCTATGTCCGGCGTCGGAATATCATGAATCCGTTTACTGTATTGTCCCTCTGCTTCCATATCTATTCCATATAGCTCTTTCATAAGACGAACCGCATTCTGGTTAATCTTTGGCTTCGTTTCCGTGCCCGCCGAATAGCTTTCAAATACATCCCCTGCAAGATGTCTTCCCAGTGCCTCTGCAATCTGACTCCTGCAGGAATTATGAACACATATAAATGCTATTTTTTTCTTATTCATGAAAGCCTCCCTTCATATGATTGGCTATTTTTACAAGTGTAAGCATTACCGGAACCTCTGTCAGAACTCCGACTGTTGTTGCCAGTGCTGCCGGACTTGTTGTACCAAACAGTGCGATTGCTACTGCAACCGCCAGTTCAAAGAAATTCGATGCACCAATCATTCCTGCCGGAGCTGCAACCTCAAATGGCAACCGTATAACCTTGCATGCACCAAATGCAATAACAAAGATAAAGAATGTCTGTATGATAAGGGGTACTGCAATTAAAACAATATGAACCGGATTTGATAAAATAACCTCTGTCTGTGATGCAAAAATAAGTACAAGTGTAAGCAAAAGCCCTATTGTTGTCGCATTGTCAAATTTATGCACAAATGTATTTTCAAAATACTCTGTTCCTTTACGCTTTATCATTCCAAGTCTGGTAAGCATCCCTCCGGCAAGCGGAATAACAACAAACAGGAACACACTTATAAACAGTGTACTATATGGGACACTTACATTTGAAACACCAAGTAGGAATTTTACAATTGGAACAAAAGCAACTAATATGATCAGATCATTGGTAGCAACCTGAACTACTGTATATGCTGCATTTCCATGAGTCAGCGTACTCCATACAAATACCATTGCTGTACATGGTGCTGCTCCGAGCAAGACTGCTCCAGCCAGATATTCTGTTGCCAGATTTCCCGGAATAAATTTTTCAAATACCACAAATAAAAACAGATATGCAATTCCATACATCGTAAATGGCTTGATAAGCCAGTTGACTATCCATGTAACAATCAGACCTTTCGGATTTTTCCCAACCTGCTTTACACTCTGAAAATCAACTTTTAACATCATCGGATATATCATAATCCAGATTAAGATTGCAATCGGAATGGATATTCCCGCAATCTCCATTTTCCCCAATACACTCGGTATAACCGGAATGAACTTTCCCATCAGAATTCCTAGGAGCATACACAAAATTACCCATACTGTAAGATACTTCTGAAAGAAATTTATGCCTGTTTCTGCCTTTTTCAATTTAATCACCTTCCTTATCAATCAATGTAATTAAAAGACCTTCCACTCCTTTTTCATTTACAGCCGGAATTGTTATGACATATGCATTCCCGCTTTGACTGAAACATGGTAGAAAGTCGGTTTTGCAATTCTCCTAACACTTTCTCATCAAGCGAATAATAAATATTCTTCCCCTCTCTGCGATCTTTTACAATTCCTGTCTCGACCAAAAGCTTCATATCATGGGACAGCGTAGGCTGTGTTACATGAAATGCTTCAAGTATCTGACAGGCACATAACTCTCCGCAAGAAAGCATATCAACTATCCTAAGTCTCTTTGGATCAGATAATGCCTTGAGGATTTTTGCTGTGTCTGTATAAATTTTTTCCAAATCAATCACCTCACATAGAAATATTTCTATGTGTTAGAATAATACATAAATAGAAAAATGTCAATCTGTTTTTTTACAAGAAGTTTATCTTATTGTCCTGTCTTTTTTCTGCTTATTGCTATACTATTGAGAATATGATGTTTCTTTCGCAACTTTGCCAGCTTTTCTGGCATTGTTCCAGCAATCTGAACTCCTGACAGTTCTACAGATACACACAAATCTATCTTCTGCCGATCCATTTTGCTTCTTCTTTGTCTCCTGCCCAATAAGGCATTGATTATTCTGCCTCCATCAAAACCATTCCCACAGAAAAAGCATAACGGAATACCTTTCATACAAGTAGTTTGGCTAACAATATTTCTTCTTTATGTTCTCCTCTATCATTTTGTTCCATTACCCGATACGCTTCCACCATTGCAGACGCTCCCACGAACTCATGCCCTGCTAAAAAATTTGGACATACTTCAAGACAACAACCACATTGCAAACACTGCCCCGCCTTATACTGCAATTCTCGATTCAAGGATATTCGCAATCCGCTTCGCTACTTGCTCATATAAAAAGTCGATTACCCATCACCTAAAGGCAATGAGTAATCGACCATATTTTTATCCTATCTATTCTGTTTCCATCAAAACCGTTCCCACTGGAAAAGCATAACGAAATACCTTTCTTACAATTGGTCCGGCAATCAATAACTGAAATGGAAGTGCCATAATAAAATTCTTTGGAATATTGGTAATCCAGATTAGAAACAGTGCATTCCAGTTTCCACTTCTAACACAGACTTCCACCCCTCCATACAAAGACATAAAAAACACCATAGGAACAACCATGCAACAGGAAACCGCAATGACCTTTTTCCACGCTTCGCTCTCTGGTTTTACAAGGAAGCGGAAGGCAAATCCTTTCGCAATGCCAGATACTACAAACCAATCCAATAACATAGCACAAATGTATGCCAGTGGAAATCCAAGCCAGGCTTCTTTCAAAACCTCCCCATTCAACTGTCCACTGTGAAGAGCCACATTATAAATACTCATCCACAATACCATACAAAAACACATCATAATTGTATAAATCAAACTTTCTCTCTTATGTCTAGGCATAATTTTCTTTCCTCCTATTTTTTTCTCTAACTAAGCCTTGCAATACAAGCAGCCTTTCTTTGCCATTTTTACAATTGCTTATCTCTCTAAACATCATCCCTATGATTTTACCTTTATTTTCCTTGTCTTTGAATTCAAAAAATGTTATTATTGATAATAAAAACGTATTACTGTTATTGCGTATAGGAGGTTCTTATGACGATTTTTCAGATTGAATGTTTTCTTTCCGTTGCAGAGTATTTAAATTTTGCGAGAGCTGCAGAACAAATGCACGTTTCACAGCCTGCCATTACCAGACAGATTAAATCTTTGGAAAATGAACTTGGCACCCAATTATTTATCCGAAATACACGCATCGTAAAATTGACTGAAAGTGGACAGATTTTTCTTGCAGACGCACACACCATGGTATCTGCCGCCCACCGCTCCGTAAAACGATTTGCCCAAAAGGATGCAGAAAAGATTATTGATTTTACTATTGGATGCTCCAATCCATTACATATGGAACAACTTATCCGTACTTTACATGATTTAAAGAAAGATTACCCAACGATACATCCCAACATCCGAATTTCATCGGAAACTCACTTTTCGGAACTGCTGGAACAGGAAACTCTGGATATTGCAATTGGTTTTCATACATCAAATATCCCTTCTTCCATTCATTACAAAGAACTTAAAAAAACTCCCTTTGTTTGCGTGATGCAAAAGGATATGCCTCTTGCCTCACTTAAAACCATTCACAAAGAAGACTTAACTTCCTATTCTATGATTTTGTATGCTCCCGGCTCTGCAGCGCCCTCTGTAATTGATGGACAATGGAAATGGACAACTGATAAAAAACCCTCTGAGCTTTATCTATGCGAGACAACCGAAAATATCTTACTCCTTGTTCATGCGGGTTTTGGAGTTGCTCTGCTTCCTGATATTTCCATTCCAAAACGAGAGGATTTAGTCACTCTTCCTCTTGCTTGCAAGGAAACCATTTCATTCGGATTATATTATAAAAAGGTGCAACAAAAACCGTACTTGAAAAGGTTTATAGAATTGCTTTCCCATGGGGTAAAAAAAGAAGAGTAGAATTTTTCCTACTCTTCATAATGTCCTTAACATGAGATGACTTTGATATTTTGCAATTCGTCAATCTCATATACAAGTCTGTTTGCTTCATCAATTCTTCTTGGTATGCAGATTTAACTTTTTAGTATTACAACAATCCCAATTTTTCAAATGCCTTCTGCAAGCCATCTCTTTCCACCGTATCAGTAATATAATCTGCCATTTCTTTTATTTCCGTACCACCATTTCCCATTGCTACACCATAGGAACAATACTCCAACATAGGAATGTCTACCTTTGCATCGCCAAATGCAATGGTCTGCTCTTTTGTTGCACCAATCGCTTGTAGTAATACATCTATCGCATGTGCTTTCGTTATATTCTTTACACCCATATCACCAAACAGTGCTTTTTCACCGACTCCGCCCCAGGTTCCATGCTGAAGATTTGGAAAACGGTTTCTGGCATCTAGATGATCCTGATAGTTTTTCAATACATAACTTACTTTGTTTACATCATCCCGATATAATTGTCCATCAAATATCATTTCTGGAAATGCATCCCGCACCGTCAGATGCGTTGCATCCCTTCCCTTTTGTGCACTGTATGCCCGAATGGTAGACAATGCCTCTGTCTCAAACTTTTCGCTGGCAAACAATCCATTGTTACTCTCCAGATAAAATTCCAGATTTCTCTCATGAAGCCAGTCCACGATTTCCCGACATTCTTCTTTGGTAATCTTCTGGTGCATCACAACCTGATTCTGGTATTCCACATAACTGCCATTTCCGCCAATCATACCATCAATGCCAATATCCCAGATATTCTCGTATACTTCTGCCCGGCTACGCCCCGTACAGATAAATACCAGATTTCCCAATTCTCTCGTTCTTCGAATTGCTTCCACTGCCGATTTTGGCAAATGATTTTCATAATCCACCAACGTACCATCTACATCCAAAAATATAATTTTTCTCACACTACCACCTCTGGTCCTATTTCTCTTCCAACAATCCTAATTTCTGCATGGCATAGGCAATTCCGCCTTCATTCACTGGCTTTGTAACAAAATCTGCAATCTGCTTTAACTCTTCTCTGGCATTTCCCATGGCTACACCTACTCCGGCATACGCAATCATATCCATATCATTGGGTCCATCTCCAAAAGCAATGGTATCCGCCACCTCCATATGCAACGATTCCATATATTTCTGCATGCCCAAAGACTTATTGATATTTTTTACGGTAATTTCACCACTGTCCTCTACTGGGTCTTCAAAGCTGGAAGCCGTAATATCGCAGGAATCTTGCAACGCCTCGGCAACCTTTGCAACCGGCCAGGAAGAACGGTAATATAACATTTTTTCAATATTGCTGTATGTCTCCAAATGATCAGTCAGCTCATAATTTCCCATAATGCGTGAAATCATATCCATACCAATTCCCTGTGCTCTGAATTTATGCAAAAGATACGTTTCACATTCCTCATTTAAAATCAGATTGTGTTCCGTCATGGCAGCTACCACACCACCTGCCTTGGAAATCACATCTACTGCTTCTTTTATGGTATTTTTCTGCATAAAATGTTCATAGATTACCTTTCCCTTTCGTTCCACATAAGCTCCCGCTGCTCCTACATAGCCGTCAAACAGCTCAAACAGTTCGGGATATACCTGATATTTTGACCTTCCGGAACAAATGACCAGTTGATGCCCCATTTTATGTGCCTGACGCAACGCACTAAGCGTCGAGTCAGGCATATGTCCGGTAAAATCATACAAAGTTCCGTCTATATCAAAAAACAAAACCTTTTTCATATTGCTAAACTGCTCCTTTACAAAACCTCTCCATTGGTTTCAATCACTTTTTGATACCAGAAGAAGGAATCTTTCTTTCTACGTTTCAAATCGCCAGTTCCATCGTCATATTTGTCCACGTATACCAGACCATAACGTTTTGCCATTTCTCCGGTTGATGCAGATACTACATCAATCCAGCCCCATGGAGTATATCCCATAAGGTCTACACCATCCTTCACAGCTTCTTCCATTTCTTTGATATGCTGACGCAGGTAATCGATTCGATAACTGTCGTGAATACTTCCATCCTCTTCCAGTGTATCATACGCACCAAGACCATTTTCCACAACCATAAGTGGAATTTGATAACGGGCATACAATTCATTTAAGGTATAACGAAGTCCCTGTGGGTCAATCTGCCATCCCCAGTCACTGGCTTTCAGATATGGATTTTTCACACCGCTGATTAAGTTTCCACCTGCTGCATTTTTCTCCTTGTCAGCCGTAATGCAGCTTGACATATAATAACTAAAGGTATAGAAGTCTACTTTACCTGCAAGGAGAATTTCGTCATCCCCTGCTTCTTTTTGAATAGTAATTCCATTTTCTTCAAAGAAACGTTTTGCATAGTATGGATAGGCACCTCTTACATGTATGTCTGAAGCAAACCAGTTCATATTTTGCATTTCCTTCTGGCATGCAATCACATCATCCGGATTACAGGTCATTGGATACATGGTCGCAAAGATGCACATATTTCCCATTTTAAACTGTGGATAATTTTCATGGGCATATTTCACAGCCATGGCACTTGCCACAAATTGATGATGCAATGCCTGATAGCGTTCCTGCTTATTGTCCGGAACCTCTGTAACGGGGCCTTCATATCCCTGAACGGTACCAAGAGAAAGGACGGCCCCCATTGGCATCGTACCGGAATTGATTTCATTAAAGGTAAGCCAATATTTTACCTTATCCTGATAGCGTTCAAAAATTGCTTTACAGTAATTCATAAAATACGTGATACATTTTCTGGATGCCCAGCCATTTACCTGTTCTACCAATGCATATGGCATTTCATAATGGGAAATTGTAACCAATGGCTCAATTCCCACTTTATTTAATTCGTCAAACACCTTGTCATAAAAAGCAAGTCCTGCTTCGTTTGGTTCTTCCTCCATACCAGTTGGAAAAATTCTAGTCCAGTTAATGGACATACGAAATACTTTAAATCCCATCTCTTTGGCAAGGGCAATATCCTCTTTATAGTGATGGTAAAAGTCCGTAGCTTCCCGACTTGGATACAACGTACCATCCTCAAATTCCTTTGTAATTCTCTTGGGTGTTGTATGAGAACCATTGGTACAATGGTCGGATACAGAAGCACCTTTTCCATCTATGTCCCATGCTCCTTCATATTGATTGGCAGCAGTTGCACCGCCCCACAAAAAATCTTTTCTAAACACACTCATACTGTGACCTTCCTTTCCATACTACATAACCTATCTAAAGGCTACTCAATTCAAACAACTATAATATGTGAATGAGCATATCACCAGAAGCTACCTCCTCTGCCTCTGTTGGAAGCACCTCTGCATAATCGTTGGTATTGGCTATAATAACTGGAGTGGTTAGAGGATAACCAGCCTCTTTGATCTTTTGCATATCAAATTCTAACAAAAGGTCGCCTTTTTTCACTCTGTCGCCCTGTTTCTTTGCAGGTTTAAATCCATCTCCATTCATTTTTACCGTATCCATGCCTACATGAATTAAAATTTCAACGCCTGCATCCGAAGTAATTCCAATGGCATGTCCTGTTGGGAAAAACGTAGAGATTTCTCCATCTGCTGGTGCATAAACCTTACCTTCCTTCGGTTCAATGGCTACTCCTTTTCCCAATGCTTCTGATGCAAATGCCTCATCCTTCACCTGAGAAAGTGGAACTACTGTTCCATTGATTGGTGCCACGATTGTTTTATCTGTCGTATTCTTTCCAGTAGAAACCGTTTCCTTACTTGTAGTTGTACCTTTTTTTCCATCTTTATAGAACAGCAATTCTAATACAAATGCTACAATTACACATACGATTGAAACAATAATTCCAATCACCATAGGGTGTATGTCTTTTGTATCCGGACTGATGAACATGGTATAAGAGAATACACCCATACCAGCCATCTGATAATCTTTTACACCCAATGCACACAATATGGCACCTGCAATACCAGCTACAGCACAAGTTCTGAAAAATGGTGCTTTCTTAGGAAGCGTAATACCATAAATAGCTGGTTCTGTCACACCTGCAATACCAGAAATAATGGCTGGTGGACAAAGTCGTTTTAATTTTGCATCTTTTGATTTTACCATGATACCAAGACAAGCTCCTGTCTGTGCAAAGGTTGTACCAAGCATTGCAGTAAGAATAACCTCACCAATCAACAATCCATTTCCATCTACCAGTGTCATATTGGAAAGAGCAATTGGAACAAGAGCCCAATGTAATCCAAACATAACTAAAATCTGCCAGAAGAAACCAACCAAGAGTCCCATAAGAATCGGACTAAATGCGTTGACTGACTCAAATGCCATTCCAAGATACTTGGATACTTCAGAGGTTACCGGTCCGATTACCAACAAAGTCAAACAAATGGTAATGGTACAGGTAATCAATGGCACTGCAAATATTTTAATGGCATCTGGAATATATTTTTTATATAATCTTTCAAACCATGCTGCAAATGCTACCGCACAAATTACCGGAAGTACGGTACTTGTGTAGTTTCCAGTAGATGGTGCGATGACCGGAATACCAAACAATCTGGAAATGTCATAGGTTCCATCATTTAACATATAAGGAGAAACCAATGCCAGTCCGATTACCAGACCTTCCATCTCCGGTAGCTTGAACTTCTTTGCAGCCGAAAAACCTAAAATAACTGGAAGAAAATAGAATGCTACATCACCTATACCGTATAGTATATTGTATGTTCCTCCTGCACCATTCACTAATCCGATTGCTTCAAATAAAGACATAAAGCCCTTTAAAATACCACAAGCACACAACACACCTAAGAATGGTGAGAACACACCTGTAATAATTCCTACAAATGCATCAAATAATCCCTGTTTTTCTTTTGGCCCATCATCCACTTCGTCATCCCCCGCCTTAAGAGATTTGCTTTCTAGATGACCAACGGAAACAACGGAATCAAATACATCTGGTACATGATTTCCGATTACAACCATGTACTGTCCTCCTGACTGTACTACTGTAACGATTCCATCCGTATTTTTTAATACGTCTGTATTTGCCTTTGACTCATCTTTCAATTTGAATCTTAATCTTGTTACACAATGTGTAATACTGGTGATATTGTCCTTACCACCTACATTTTGGATAATAATTCTTGATAAACCATCATATTTACTAGCCATAATGTTACCTCCTTTCGCATACACCGTATACCCTTCACCCTACTTGTTTGAACAAGTATTTTTTCTACCCTTATCGTAGCACCTTGTTTAAACAAGTTCAACCATTTTTCATTACTTTTTTCATTTTTGGCATTCTGTTTAGAAATAAAGCTTGAGTTTGTATAAGATGCACAACTTGTTCAGACAAGTTGCACATCTTATAGGATACCTTCGCACCCTCTATACCATAACAACATGTTGAAAATATTAGCATATTAGCATATAATCACCTATAGGAAGTCAATGATATTCGCAATCCACTTACCTACTTGCGTAACAGTTCAGCCAGGCAGAAATGATTGTACAAATTGCACATGACTGCTAGCAGGCTAAGTTCAATTTGCACAATCATTTCTATCGGGCAGACGCCCGACATGAATAAAGTGTCCAGCCAAAAAAATATTTTTAGCAAATTTGTGTATTCTGGCACTTTATGAATGACCCCGGCTAACTGTTACCTACTTGCTCATATAAAAGCGGCACTGCGTGCCTTACGAGATACGGGACTCGAATCCCACACCTCATACAGAGCACCCACCGCCTAAAGGCAGAGGGTTTTCTTGAACTTTTATAAAATAACATCCATTACCGAAACAATGCACCGGAAAACAGGAGAAACAGACATGGCAAAAGCAAAATATAATGAAATCTATCATGATTTAAAAGAGAAAATAGAAAACGGACAGTATGATTATGCAGACATGCTTCCATCCGAAAATGACCTAACGCAGGTATACGATTGTTCCAGAAACACACTCAGACGTGCCTTGGCACTACTGACCAGAGAGGGCTACACGCAACCAATCCACGGTCGCGGTGTTCGTGTCATTTATACTCCCCACAAACAACATGATTTTATTTTAAATTCCTCTATTGAAGGGTTATATCAGGTTGCCACAAAAAGCGGTTATAAAGTTACCAATCAAGTGATTACTTTTACAGAAATGATTGCAGACGAACGACTATCGAAAAAAACGGATTTTGAAGTGGGAACAGAACTGTATTTTATCCAAAGATTACGTTCCATTGATGACATTCCTAAGATGGTGGATAATACACTACTCCGAAAGAGCCTGATTCCTGGACTGACAGAAAAAGTTTTGCAAGGCTCTCTGTTTAACTTTATCGAAAAAAAAGTAGGTATGCCCATCCGTACCATAAAAAGAAGTGTTACCGTACAAAGAGTAACACCATTTGATGAAAAATATTTAGATTTAGATGATTACAACTGTCTCGCCGTCATTACCTCTCATGTATTCAATAATGACGGCATCCAGTTTGAATATACCGAATCAAGAAACCGACCAGATTTATTTGTGTTTAACTCGGTCATTACAAGACGCTAATTACAAAACTGCAACAATTTAGCAGGGAACGATTTCCCTGCTATCTTTTATCCGAATAATTACAAATCTGAATGGCTGTTCCATTTTTCATCCGTTCAAATCCATGTTTATTCATGGCTATTCTTTTTCTACCATTCGCATTACCCTTGCAGGATTTCCTACCACGATGGCATTCGCCGGAACATCTTTTGTTACCACTGCTTTAATCTGACTCTATCCTTAAACACGGTTGTTCATTCATATCGCTTATCCTAATAAAAGGTACACTAAAGAGACTGTGCTCATATTTGTTTTCGAGCATAGCTTCCGAATAGTGTTCTTTTGACTGATAATAAGCAATACGTAATGTAAACATGATTCTAATTCCTTTCCCGGTATTTGATACCGCTTTTCATTTTTCTATACCGTACTTTATCACAAAATACTTTAGTTGTCATTATACCCGTGGTATAAAATTATACTATTTCGAAAAATCGTACCTTTTCTGCAAATATCTTTGCAATTTCTTTATTCTATCTTCTTTGTCAATACCATTTTCATTCTGCTTTATTGAAAGCTGGTCTATTTCATTTTCCGAATCCCAGTCATATACGACAAAAGCATCATTCTCACTCTCAATATAGTCATCTTCAATATGAAGATATCTGCCACCATATTCTCGTGTGATACATTCAGGCAATACAGAATATAAAAAAGGATCATATGTATTTTCCGAAGCCTGTATTTCTGTTTGCATAATACGAAGACGATATTTTCTGACATCGTCCTCCCAATACATCTTTCCATATTTTCCCGGCCGGAAGTCATCGTATATAATATAATAATAGGTCCACGGATATAATTTCTGTTGCTTACATTCAGAAACATATTCCTTAACAACCGATAACAATTCTTTTTCATCAACCGTATCCAACGCGGATAGTAACCTGTTTAAAATCTGCTTCGTATCCTCGTATCTTGTATTCCGGCTTTTATGAAACAGATTCGTCCATGCTTTTGACATATTTGAGGAACCAATCTGACATCTCCATCCGTTTCTTTCTATTTGATAGTATTCTCCTGTTGCGATTAATGCTTTATCTACGATATCTTTATCGCAATCAAATAACTTCTCAAATTTCTCAAAGTTATCTGCATTTTCCAAACCAACAATAGATATCTGTCCATATAACAACGGATGATCTTCAAGCTCAAATAACTTCTCCTGCATGCCAGAATGTTTATTAGTCCAATTTAATTTTGCGATTTCCTCATTTAATTGGAACAAATTGAAGTTATTACTTTCTTCCAAATCAATTTTTCCATTAACAATAATAGAATCCACTTGTCTTAGAATTGCAGGCATTCTGTTACCGGCACTACGACTTTCGCTATCACTTATTTCATCTTCAGAATTTCTCGTCAGATTGTGAACAACTCGAAGTCTTCTGGCAAACTCTTTCTCTGAAATATCGTTCTTATTCTGCAAATAGACAACAATTGCATATAGTAAAATGATACGATTTAACGGAAAACTTCTGTTACCATTACCAAATACATCCGCATAATTTTCCAAACAATCTGCAAAAATATCCGGCTTATTATCCAATGTGATTTTTCCTTCTGTATGTTCCGATGCAATAAATCTTTCGAGATATTCTGAAGGACTACATTCGTTATTAATCTCACACCAGACATCAAAGAAAGATTCCAACAATTCAATATTCTTCATTGCATTATCCGCTTCTTTAGAAAAATATTCCTTTAATGCATCAAACTCATTAAATTTCTTTCCCTGAGTCGTTCCCTCTTTTTTATAACATAGAACATCACATATAAAGCGGAAATACCGTAAAAACTCATCATCGACAATATTGTTATCCCCACGATATTTCCATAGCAAATCCGTCCAATCAATATCAATCTTATGCATAATTCTTTTTGCTATGTCTTCGCTTATTTGTTTGAGTTCGTGCTCCAGTTCTGCTTTGAAATGTTCAAAGCTTGTTAACGGTTTTCCACGGGAATTCATTTTAATGTATAGCTCATCAGATAATCCCATATCCCGCAGTGGGAGAAAATAAAAACTGATTGCTCCATTTTTCAGCCTTTCCCACAATATATCTACTTTCTGAAACCGCTCATGAATAGCATCCAACATTACCAACATGGCTTGAATCGTGGCATCATTTTTCCAATCCAAAGGAAACCATGCCTGATCAATAATTTCTTCCGATAATGGTTCTTCAAAAGTTGGATTATATTCGACTAAAGCCTTGCAAAAACTTCGAGCACTATATCTTGTCTCATAACTGAAATTTTCTAAAAAGCAATAATCGTCTCTGTCTACTTTGCATCGTTTTGCAGCATACCAATGTAATAAAAACAAAGTGGTTAATCTCTGTTGTCCATCTAAAGGTGTCATCACTCCGTTTTCATCCACATCACCATATATAAAGTCTAATTTAATTGGTGTATCTGTTATTGCATTATACAAAGACTGTAAAAATCTCTCCCTGATTCTTTTTATTTCATCGTCAACTCGTCCCTGCGAATAATCACGTTGTATGATAGGAATTACAATCTTTTTCAGCTTCACAACTTCATCATTTACTTCAAATTCGCTATCAAATATATTCATAAAAGTATGCAATCTTGTATCCATACTACTCACCTGCACTTTCCAACGGTATTGTCTGTTGCATATACGGTTTCAAAACCTTATTAATTTCCCGGACATACGCTTCTCTATCAGCCTGTCCCCAAAAATGAATCTGGTTCTTATCTGATTCTGTATAATATTTCAGAAATACCATTTTCGTACAAAACGGAATATATTTTCCCTTTTTATCCAAATCAATAATTAAATTTCTCTTTACATCAAACGTAGAATTATTAAGTGCAGCATTGTCTCTTGAGTTTAATAGAGCCATATTGGAAATAGAATGAATATACTCAACATCTGTATCAACGGATAATGCTTTAATAACATCCGTTTGAACAGCTTCAAAATCATTCCTCTCTAATTTTTCCTGTTCCAGTAGAATTTGAACTCTCTCTATCAGTTCATTATCTGCCTCCACAGCAATAAGCGAATCCAAGTGTAATTCAAGCCATTTTTTCCATTCTTCCTGCTTTCGCATACCTTCTGACTGCTGGGCGTGTATATGTTCTAAGCTCCAGGAACCTTTTTCCTTAAACCGGTCGAATGGAAATCTTTGCGACTTTTCATCAATCAAACGGACTGATTCAACATTAAACAATAATAACAATGTCGAAATCCGCTTATAGTCTGTTGAACTCTCATAACTAAGCTCTTCATATTTTTTGTAAAAGGCAATGCTTTCACAAATCAATGAATCAAGCCCTGCCTTAAATTCTCGTTTTGTCTTTTCTTTTGAAAACTTATATAAAGAATCTACACTTTGTGATTTTGAGGCAATTAAATATCCAATTTTATGATAGAGATCATGATCCTCATACCACTCTTTTAAAATCAGAAAAGTATGTTGTATATTGTTCCAAATATCAGTTAGTGGCTCATTTTGTTTTCTTTTATCAAATTCAAAAAATGTATAATATTTTTCTCTGTTCTTTGCTGGTTTATTTGTAATCAAATCAAGAATCAAATCAATTCTGGTTTGATATTTTGTAGCATCCTCATTGGTAAGAAAACACCACAAAGATTCATTATGTAATTCCTTTTCTATGTTATCCCATTGCAAAGAAATCTCTTCCTGTTTCTCATAATTCATATCATCATTATCTTGTTTACTGAGAAACATAGCTTTTACCAATTCAGCACTTGTCAAAGGTATCTTTCCAATATTCAATCTTGCAAATAAAGCAATTGCATCTTCAGATTCATCTACTTCATACCAAATCACTTCAACATTTTTTCCAAGATATGTATTAAATTCAGTAACCGGAATAGATTTATCATCGCCCTTGGAATCAAACCAGTCCGAAATAGTCTGATAAGCTTCGCAAATAAACCAATAATCTATGTTTTCATCCTTTTGATTAAGGTCAATGTTTTTCAAAAATTCTTCTGACTTCTCTCTTGTTTCGTAAATGAGAGAAAACTTAGGCGGCTTCATAAAAAAGCCACCTGATATTTTATACATGTAATAGTAGATTAGATATAATGTTGTTAATCTTTGTTGTCCATCAATAAGTTCATATCGCCCTTCGCTATTTCGAACAACAATAGGTTGTAAACAATAACCCTTAGGACCGTTGGAATAAATATCCTCTAACAATCTTTCGACTTCTTCTTTTCCCCAACGATAACCCCTTTGATATGATGGAACAAAAAATGTTCCTGTAATATCTCCAACAAGTTTAGTATCTAATACAATTTCATTCATCTGTTTTCTCCTGTATTATACGATTACATTGCTACTCACAATTCTCTAAAGTATCCGCCAGTTTCTGTGCTTCATCATATGTACTTACTTCATATCTTTCTTAATGTGTCCACATACGAATAATCTTTACATAACCCTCATATTCTATATCTTCCTTTATAGGAGACTCCTCTATAACCTGAAACACTATTCTATGTTGAATATTAATTCTTCTTGAACAATATCCTTGTAAATTTCCTACTAATTTTTCATATGCAGGGGGATTTTGAAAAGGATTTTTTTTCATAACCTCAATCAATTCTTTGGCTTTCTTATCTAATCCACAAGATTTCAAATTTTTTATATCTTTAACTGCCTGTTTTGTATAAATAATCCTATACATTACCAATCCACCTCTGATTCATCAAGGCATTCAGAAATATCTGTATTTCCCCCTTCAATGATAGATTCTGCCATGCCAGGAATAGACATCAGATACAGCGTTTCTTCGATAGCTTTCCAATCTTCTTCGCCAATCAACACTGCATTTTTCCCCCTAGTATTTGTAATTGTTATGGGAGTGCAACTTACATTTACATCCTGTATCAACTGATAAATATTCTCTCTTGCTTTTGTTGCTGTAATCGCTGTCATAATATCACCTCTTTTTATTTCATTATAACGTACGTTTAAACATTCGTCAACATTCCTATATACACCAAAATTTCCTTATTGTTACTGGTCACACTAGGTTATGAAACAATAACTCATTATTTTAACGAAATTGTATAAGTATAGTATAACAACTGTCGGTTATAAATATTAAACATAAAATTCTGTCCTCCTAAGCTGCGTATAAGGACGCTGTGCTCTTACTTTTTCCGATTTTTTCAGGTCTATATCTGCATATAAAATCTGTTCTTTATCATCTGCTTTTTTGATTACATTTCCATTTTCATCCACTACGATAGATTCTCCTGAGAAAACCATCTCACCTTCTACTCCAACGCGGTTGCACATTGCAATAGCTACACTGCTTTGAAATGCCTGAACCCTAAGTTCCCACTCAAACATTTCTGAAGGTTCCGCCTTTGTATTTACAGTAGGAATAAGAATCAAGTTTGCCCCTTTTAGGGCTTCTGTCCTTATGCTTTCCGGATAATGTCTATCAAAGCATACTATAATTCCAATCCTGCCAAACTCTGTGTCAAACACCTGAAAACCATCCTCTGATGGAGCATAATAATCCTGTTCGAAAAACTGCTCTGCCTGTGCTATATGCACCATCTTTTGAACACCTTTTATTTGCCCGGTACGGTCTATCAAGATACTGGCATCATAATTTTTATCGTTTTCCGATAAATACAAATTCGGAACAGCCATAACATTATTTTCCTTGCAGGCATCACAAAATCTTCTTACTATTTCAGAATCCATAGTAACCTGATATGCAGTTACATCCCTGAAGCGATATTGTGGGAAAAATTCCGTTAGCTGAACCTCTGGAAACAATACTAAATCAGCACCTTGTCGGGATGCCTCTTTGATTGCATTTATACTTTTCACTAAATTCGATTCGATACTTCCTGCATTTGACATTTGCACTAATGCTAAACGCATGCACTTTCCTCTCCCTTCTCTGTCCTTACTCGTCAATTCTATTCGCAATCCGCTTGGCTGCCTGCTCATATAAAAGCAGCACTACGTGCCTTGTGATGTACAGGGATTGACCCCCTACATAATCCAAGAGCCCCACACCGCCTATAGGCAAGGTTTTCTTGAACTTTCATAAACGATTTACCTACAGAACCTGTTTTATATCCATTGCAACAACAGTCTCAACAGGAACATACACCCCAAAAAGAGCCCATTATATTCCAAAAAAGTAACCATATATTTCTTTTGCTCTGCTGCCATACTTTTGGAATAAAAGTCCAGTGAAATCATACTTGCCATAGATGCTATTGGCGTTCCAAGACCCCCCACATTCACTCCAAGCATCAAATCCATGCCATTTGATGTAAATTTCGATAATAAAATTGCGGCTGGAACATTACTAATTATCTGACTTAATAAAACCCCACATACAAATTCATGCTTTGCTACTATTATTCCCAGCCATCTTTCAATTGCTGGTAACGCTGCAATATTTCCAACTAACACAAACAAAACGATAAACTTTCCTAACAAACCATAATTAATTTTCTTTAGCAATGCTGGATTGCAAAGTAACAGTGTTACAACCACTCCAAGAAAGGTAATCCATCCTGGCAAAATTCGAAGTACCGTTAAGAGACACAAGAAAAAAAGCAAAGTAAACACAACGGTCCAGACGTTTTTTTGTTTTAACTCCTTTTTTTCCTGCTCAAACATTTGTTTATCCACATAGAAAGGTTTTACATCAAACTTTATCCACACACAACCTATAAGTATAAACATTGCTACAACCCCGTAAGGCAACAATGTCACAAAAAAGGATACCAAACTCATATGGTATTCCTGATATAAATATACATTTTGTGGATTTCCAATGGGTGTTAGTATACTTCCCAAATTTGCTGCAATCGTTTCCAATACAATTAGAACAATGGCTTTATCCTGTCTCTCTAACCGATGTAACAAGGTAATGGTAAAAGGCACCGTTATAATCAATGCCACATCATTGGTTACCAACATACTAAAGAAAAAACAAGTGCCAATCAGACAAAATGCCAGACTTCTAATATTTCTAGCCCTTGTAACTAAAAATCTAGAGAAAGAATCGATATACCCCAAATATTGAAAACCTTGCACTACTGCCATTAAGCAAAACAACAATAGCAATGTTCCAATGTTAATCTGACTGATGATTCCTTTATCTATTATATTCCACATACTTCCTCCTGGGTATTCTATCTATTTCTCAGTAACAGTTCATTTGGAGTCATTCATAAAGTGCCAGAATATACAAATTGGCTAAAAATATTCTTTTGGGCTGGACACTTTCACTCTGTGCGCTGTTACATTTTTCCTCTTTTCAATGCAATATCGTTGCAAATTGCGAAAGAGGTACTTACCTTATAATTTTTTTATCTTAAAAATTCTCATCGCATTTTTATACATCAAATTTTCATATGCCTTCTTGTCAATTTCCTCTTTCAAGACATGAAAATAATCCTGGTAAATGGAACGTTCCCCTTTTGGATTACAAAGGTAAGTATCCACTCCATCAATTGGCATATCACTGCCAAATACCATCCTCGCACTTCCATAACGATGCATGACCTCTTTTGTTGTTGATATAGGAACCCATGTTGTATCCCCATATAAATTATCTGCTTTTCCTAATAAGTCTATGGCCTCACGATTGTCCGTCCCCAATCCCATGTGTACCATTACAAATGGCACTTTCGGAAATAGCTTTGCTGCTTCATATAAATATTTCGGACTAGCAGCCTCACATCCTCCCGTATGGGAGACGACTGCCAAATCATATTTTTCTGCCAATGCAAGATAAGGTAACATTTTTTTATCCGTAGGTGCTGTATTAGAATGAAATGGATGCAATTTTATAGCATAAATCACATCCAGATTATCTGCTATTAATTGTTCCAGTTCTTTCGTCGCACCTTGTAAATACGGTTTTACCCATACAGCCGCTCCTAATCTATCCGGGTTACTACGAACAAATTTCAACACTCTTTTTAAAGAAGCCTCCTGTGTTTTTTGCACATGTTCTGGCAATAATACCTGCTGATGTGTCATCTCCGCTGCATCTCCACTAGACACCAAAGAAAAAGCAATGTGATATTTCTCCATCGCCTCTATTACCATCTGCTCATTCATTTGAAATCCTACTGCTTCTCCTCCGATATGTACATGTGTATCAATAATCATACATTTTCCCCCTTTCTAATACACAATAACTATTTTCCAAAAATATTGGTTTCGCTAACAGTTGAACTCATTGTATCATTCACTTCAAATATTTTCAATAAACTCTATTATTTAATACAAGGAGGGATTACTCACAAAGCGATTTTATCATAGTTGATTGAAAGCTACTGACCTCCAAGAACTATGCATCCTAACGGAGTGTTTTTGTGCTATGAAACGGACTTTCCTAAAGAAAAAGGTATTGACTTAAAGTAAACTTTAAGTTGTACACTTATAAGTAGAGAAATTAACAGGAGGTAAGAAACTATGAAAACATTGATTACCTATTATTCCTATGGTGGAAATACAAAAGGCATTGCCGAACTGATACAAGAAAAAATTGGAGGTGATCTGCTTCGCATCGAAACAGTTGTTCCATATGGTAATAACTACGATCAAGTTGTAAATCAAGGGCAGGAAGAAGTAAATCGTGGCTATTGTCCCGAAATCCAATCTATCAATGTAGACTGGAAGCAATATAACACTATTATTCTTGGTACACCTGTATGGTGGTATACTTTTGCCCCAGCAATACACACCTTTTTAAATATTCAAAACTGGCAGGGAAAAGTTGTGTACCCCTTTGCCACAAATGGAGGCTGGATTGGACATACTTTCCAGGATATCCAAAATGCCTGTCAGGGTGCAGATATAAAAAATGGAATGAATATTCACTTTGATGGATCTAATTTGCGTACCCCAATGACAGATATTGAAAATTGGATCCTACAAATCGAACAATAAACGGTAAAATCTCACATAGGTATGGATTTGTTTTATTTTCCATTTTATTTCACCCCCCGCTTTCGCATCCGATTCATTATCTATAACAGACCTAGAAATTTCCATATATTTTTAAAACTAATTCATGCAGCTGCAATCGCATTTCCATATTATATAAATGACACAATTCCTGCTGCAATAACTGCCGTGATAAAAAACATCACAATTCCATGCACAAACGAATCCACATGTACTTTTGCATTTTGATACAGTCTTTTATCCTGTGCACACGAAAAACGGATACGTGGCGTATTTCTCCACCACAATAAATCAATTACAAGTAAATCAAACAAATTAAGTACCTGTCCCCAAACAATAAAATATGTAAGCGTATCTAAAAAACCACAAAAACCAACCGTATATTTCAATATAATTCCTCCAACACAAAAAACTACTGAAAACATAACCACATTTGATACGAACACGTTTATCATATTTACCGATGCTGGTGCAAGGGACACTAAATACATATCATTTTTTACCAGTTCCTGCACTTCTTTAGGATAAGAACGAAATCCCCTCATATTTTTTTTATCGCTTCCAGTATTTGCATAGCAAATTAGCCAAAACAAAAAACAGAATCCAATTACAACTAAAATTTTTACTATCATATACTCTTCCTCCAAATTTCATTTTTTACATAAAATAGTGCTAGTTAGTTTCAACTAACTAGCACTATTTTAACATATTTTTGTTAATTTACAAATTATATTCTGATTTCTTTGATGGCTGTTTACATTGATATCCAAATTGAATTACCAATATAATTTCTTTCTATAACTTCCAACCACTTGCTGCCTCAATAAGATGAATAAATCCTGCATAGATTCCATTTTCTTTTTCCAGCGCTTCATGTGTTCCACGTTCTACAATCTCTCCCTGTTCTAATACAACAATTTGATCTGCATGTCTTACTGTCTTTAATCTATGTGCAATCATAATAATAGTCTTATTTCTTGTTAGTTCCTCAATTGCTTTTTCCAATTCATTTTCATTTTCCGGATCTACACTCGCCGTTGCCTCATCCAAAATAATGATTGGTGCATTTTTGAGAATTGCTCTTGCAATAGAAATACGTTGCTTTTCGCCTCCAGAAATAGTTCCGCCACCTTCAGTAATTATTGTATCATATTTATTTGGCAATGCCATAATAAAATCATGACAACATGCTTTTTTGGCAGCCTCCTGAATTTCTTCCATTGTAGCATCTGGTTTGCCAAATTTTATATTATTTGCAATCGTATCCTCAAATAAATATACATTTTGGAATACAACACTAATGCAATCTAACAAACTATCTAATGTATAGCTTCTAATGTCTTCTCCCCCTAAAGTAATAGATCCCTCTTTAACATCCCAAAATCGAGTAATCAAATTACAAAGAGTCGTCTTTCCACTTCCAGAATGTCCTACAATAGCAACGGTCGATTTTTCTGGGATATCCAGACTTACATTTTTAATTACCTGTTTATTATCATAAGAAAAAGATACATTTTTTAATGAAATATCTAAGTTTTTCGGTTTTTTATCTACCCCATCAATGTCCATAAGCTCTACTTCTTCCAATTTTTTTACCTGCTCCATTGAAGCATCCATAATTCGAAGTAATGATGACATACTTCCTGCCATCATTAATTGACGGAATAAATAAAATGCTGCAATTAAAATTAGAATACAATCCCAAATCTTTATGTTTCCAGCAAGAAATAAATGAATACTAACATAAAAAATTGCTACTGTAGCACCATAAAGTACAAATTCAGCAATTGCCATATACGGAACAAACTTTTTTTCAATAGCAAGATTAATCTCCATATTTTTATGTACAGATTGACTTACCTTTTTTTGATTTTTTTCGCCCAAATGAAATGCCTTTACCACATGCATTCCCTGAATATATTCTAATACATCCTCTACCATTTTTCTTTCTACTTCCTGTCTTTGTGGAAGTAATTCTTTTGCTGATTTTTGCATAAAATAGTTAATTAATAAATAAACCATAATTGCTAAAATCATAATTAACCCAATTTCCCATCGATATGCAACAACAACAACTGCTAGTACAACCGTATAAATAGCTCCTGATACCATTGTATTAAGTAACCTTTGGTGCATTATATTCTACATCTGACATCAAATTTGTTGCAACTGCTGTAATATTACCTATGCTATTTTGGTTAAAGTAACCCATTGGCATATACTTCATACGCTCTCCAATATCAATACGTTTATCAGCAGCCATAAAATATCCCGCCTTGGTTTGACGTAAATTAGAATTGTAATCCATGATAATTTGACCAAGTACACTAATTACCATCAAGATAAATGCGTTCAATCCTGCATTTTTAATATCACGATCAAACAATGCATGAATCACCAAATATAACGCACCAAACTGCATAATATCAAAAATAGAATGTAAAATATTAAAAATGATAGACTGTACTAAAATTCCTTTTCGCTTTTGGGAAAAATTAAATATATTTCGAAACGTTTGTAACATAATTACTTTCACCTAACCCTTTCATTAATTTCCACAATATGCACTCCAAAGAGAACCATAGGTTTTTCCACTCTTTAATAATTGCTCATGTGTTCCTGTCTCGCAGATTGAACCTGACTTTACAACAATAATATTGTCTGCATTCACAACAGTTCCTAAACGGTGTGCAATTACAATTACTGTTTTATCCTTAATCAACTGTCCTACTGCATTTTGGATTGCTGCCTCATTTTCTGGATCTGCAAACGCAGTTGCTTCATCTAGAATTACAATCGGCGCATCTTTTAACATAGCTCTTGCAATAGCCACACGTTGTCTTTCTCCTCCTGATAAATGTCCTCCCATATCACCAGCAACTGTTTCATAACCATTTTCCAATTGCATAATAAATTCATGACATCCACAAGCTTTGGCAATAGCAATAACTTCCTCATCACTTGCTCCTTGCCTTCCTATACGAATATTTTCCATAATAGTATCATTAAACAAGAAATTATCTTGTGCAACATATGCAATACTATTTGCAATCTGTTCCTGCGATAATTGACTTAATTCCGTTCCATCAATTGTAATTTTACCCGAATTTACATCCCAAAAACCTGCTATTAATTTTCCAATTGTAGATTTACCACCACCAGAAGGGCCAACCAAGGCAGTCATTGTTCCTGGTTCGATAACTAAATTAACATCTTTTAATACCATATTTTCCTCAGTTACATCTTCATTATAGGAAAAGGATACATGCTCCATTACAACTTTTCCATTTTTTAATTCTGTATTACTTTCACTTCTCTTTAATTCAGGCACATCAAGCACTTTGCATATATCCCCCATCTGAGATTCAATCTGGGTCATTGCATCCGAATATTTCATAACAGAAAGTAACGGTCCCATAATTCCCATTCCTACCACAATTACAGTAAGAAAATCGGTTGCACTAAGAGAATCATTTGTATAAAAAATCATACCAATAGGTAATACAGAAATCAAAATTGCAGGCATTATCGTCAATGTCATAGACATAAATAATTGTGTTCCTTTCATCCAGTTTAATGCATATTTTGCATTATCATTAACTGCCTCTGTATATTTTTTATATGCACTTCCTGTCTGATGAAATGTTTTTATTACCTCAATTCCTTTTATGTATTCCACAACAACAGAACTCATACGTTTTCCTGCATTCATAAATCCGTTAAACTTTTCTTCATACCCGATTAGCATTCCACAGCAACACACAATAGCAATTGGTGTTGTAATGAAAGTTACCAATCCCATTCTCCAATCAACAATAAATACATATACAATTAAAAATACCGGAACCGCCAAATATGCTGTCAATTCAGGAATCATATGTGCCAAAAAGCGTTCCATACTTTCCACCTTTTCAATTACGATATTCTTTAATTCTCCAGAAGGCTTTTCTAATAAGTATCCCATAGGACATCTTGAAAGTTTTCTCAAAAGCTCCTCTCTAATTTCCCTCAATGTCTGATAGGTTGCTGTGTGAGAAATAGATGTAGATACTCCCATAAAGATGGCACGTCCCGCAAAGCCAGCCAAACATATGAAACACCACTTAAGATAAATATTTTCTTCTCTACAACCTTCTACCAATTTCTTAATGATCTGTGCCACACCAACATAGGGAACCATCCCTGCTGCCACACCCAAAATTGCAAAAAACATAGACAATCCAAACTCTTGTGAATGTCTTTTAGCAAATTCCATTAATCGATTTGTAGCAGTATTTTCTTTTTTCTTTGTATTTTGTTTATTCATGTTTTCACCAATCTCTGCATATAATGCAGACACAAACAACATACGTTATATGCTTGTGTTATCCTTTCCTTTTATATTTTGCATCCTTTCAACTACTTAAGCAGGGTATATCACCACTGTTTTATTTATGAATTAACCCTTGATTCAATATGTTTTGCGATTTCTGCAATTGTTCCATGTGCCATAAATTCTTTAAAATCATAAGCACAATGAAACCTTTCTTTAATTTCAGACACTATTTTCAGCATTATGATAGAATCTCCCCCAATGTGAAAAAAGTTTTCATATATACCAAACTCAGAAGTCTCCAGATTATCATTCCAAATATCAAACAATTTTTTTTCAATTTCGGTTCTTGGTTGTTGAATTTCAATATGTTCCATTTTGACACTTGAAATAGATGGAAGTTTTCCCCTTTCCACTTTACCATTTCCACTCAACGGAATTTTAGAAAGCTGCATAATCTCCGTTGGAACCATATAAATTGGAAGTTTTTCTAATAATTGCTGTTTCAGCTCTGTCAATTCTGACTTTCTCAAATAGGCTCTTGTATTTTCTTTCTTTGCAAGAATAACATGTTCTCCTAAATGTATATCTAATTTTTTATCATTTGGATATAACTGAACTGCCGAAAAACGATTCTCTTTTAACAACTGCATCCACTCCTGTCCTGACAAAAGCGGTGAATTCTTCTTTTTTCGGAAATCATCATAATTTGAATACCCTTCTATTAGGCGAGTAGAGATAAGCTGCATGCCTGTATCTTTTGTCATTTCTATTATTACAAGTATTCCTTCCGGTTCAAGCATATCCCATAAATACTGTATCGTTTTTTTAACATCTTTGGAATCATGCAATACATTGGCAGCTAAGATTACATGTTGCTTTTCTAACTGCATCCCCTGTTTTTGTGGCATTTCATCAATATTATAGGAACCATATTTAACAAAAGATTTATTTGCATACCTTTTTTTAGCTTCTTTCGTAAAAAAATCAGATATATCTGTAAAGAAATATCGAATCTCTTTTCCACTCAATTGTTCTAACACTGGATCAGTAGTCCCTCCTGTTCCAGCACCAACTTCTAATATATTTACAGGTCCCTCCTTTTCTTTTTCTATTGTTTTAACGATTTTGGCTACAATTCGATTAAAGTATTGTGATATAGGATTTTTTTGATAAATACCTTCTGCATTTTGCAACGCTCCATTAGGGAACAAATACGTTACTGCATTTACTTTTCCTTTTAAAATCTCTTCTATATGCAGAATACATTGTCTTAGATATTCCATATTTCGATTTCCCTTTTTTTCTAATACATTTAGTTGTGTCAACACTTCTGCTAAATCAGGAAATATCTGTTCATCTATTATATATTTTTCTCTCTCCTTCCTTATTTTATTTTCCTTGCAAAGCCAATCCATCCATGCCTTTACAATTTTCTGATAAATAGGACGTATTTTCGTCTTTGCAATAACTTCTTCTGTAGTCATTTCTATTGGTTTCTGTATATTTCCTGTCAATTTTCCAATATAATAATAGATAACTAATCCAGCAAAATCATCTGCCTCTTTATTCTGTACATATACTTTTTCTTTTTTCCAATCCTCATCAATATTCTCGCTTTCTGATATAGCAACTTGGGTAATTTTCTCCCATAAGTTATCTTTATGATATTCCTTCCTGATTTTAGGCTTCAAGTACAATCCCAATCTCTTTTGTTTGTTCAAAGCTGATACAGACACAATTGCCTGCTCCACAAGTTCGTTTTGTTCAACTACACTTTCTATTTCAGCCGTTTCTATACGAAATCCATTTACTTTAACCTGTTGATCTACTCTTCCCAAAATATCAATATATCCTTCCTTTTGGAACACACCTAAATCACCAGTTCGATAAAGCCTTCCAAATTGGGGATGTTCAAAAAAGGCTCTTTTCGTAAGTTCGTTTTCCAAATGATACCCTTTTGCCAAACCTGTACCACCAATGCATATTTCTCCCTCTACGCCAAAATTTGTCTGCCTTCCCTTTGTATCAAGAACATAGCATTGCTGATTTGATAATGGAAAACCATAGGGTACTCTTGTCCGCTGTTCCGACATATAGCTAAGTGGATAATAAATAGACCATATAGCTGCTTCTGTCGCTCCACCTAAGCTTATCACACTTGCTTCTGGCACATACTCTCCAGCCTTTTCCACTAATCCTACAGGAATAAAATCTCCACTTAAAAACACTCTTCTCAATACATCACTTTCCTCTCCCGGTAAAAATGCTTCTAAAGTCAATTGAAAAATAGCCGGCACACTATTCCATACTGTAATTTTATCCTCTAGTAAATATTTCTTAATTTGTGCAATGTTCCTTGCTTCTGATGCAATTCTGTGAGTTGCACCAGCTAATATACTTCCGAATATGTCATATACAGACAAATCAAAGCAATAGGAAGATACACCTAAAATAGTATCTGTACTACAAATTCCAAATCTATGATTCATATCTACTATTGTATTTGTTACGGATTCATGAGTAATTTCTACACCTTTTGGATTTCCTGTACTTCCAGAAGTATAAATAATATATGCAATGTCCTGCTTTTTTGCCTTATTATTTTCTGATGGCTTAAAAACTTTACCTGTTACTATTTCCTCTCCCGTCAACATACATTTACATCCACAATGTTGTAAAATATACTCTTGTCTCGCTTTGGGATAATCCGGATCAATTGCTACATATGCAGCTCCCACTTTAATAATTCCTAAAATAGAAACTATAGTGCTACATTTTCGTTTCGCCTGTACAGCCACAAATTCACCTGCCTGTACTCCCTGTTCCGATAGATATGCCGCCACACAATCGGATTTCTGGTTTAATTCTGCATATGTCATTTTACTCCAGTTATCTACTAATGCTATTTGTTTTTGATTTTTGCTCCATGCCTCCCTCAAAATATCCTGTAATGTTTGCTGACATATTCTCTCTGTGGTTTGGTTATAAGAACAAAAGACTTCCCTCTCTCTTTCTGTATAAATCCTATCCTGCAAGATCCCTTTTTCTTGTTCTTGTAAAACTGCATCTAATAAAAAGGTAAAATCCGAAAATATTTTTTGCATTACTTCCCCCTCATATTGATTTGTTGCATAATCCCATGTAAAATTCATAGAATCTCTAATCTGTATTATCTGGAAATCCAAATATACTTGTGAAGTCTGACTAATGCTAAACTTTTGTTCTCCCATTACTGGTTCAATTTGCATTTCACCACTCATTTCCTCCATACTGGTAAATACAATTGGAAAGGAGATTTGCTTCTCCGTTTGATGATATTTTCTAATTTCCTGTTCAAAATCAACTCCATCATAAGAAGCATGCTTATAATAGTGTATAAACTGTTCCTGTACTTGGTTTACTCTTTCCCAAAAATCTAACGACAATCCTTTTATGTTAATAGGTAATAACATAAGTGATGTAAAATCACCAATACTATCTTTCAGCTTTCCATTCATTTTACCTCTATTAGAAAGCGTAACATTAATGGTAAAACGATCCTGCCTTGTATAATTAGCCAATGCGGAAACATAGATTGTAAGAAGAACCATTGAAGTTGGTAATCCTTTTTCTTGTACATGCTCTCTAAATTTTTTCCATACCATTACAGGTATCTTTTTTTCTAAGCGTGCAAATGTCACATTTTCCTTTTTTACATCTAGCTTATAAGGTAATTCCGGTGCTAATGGAAAATCCTCTATTTGTTCCACCCAAAACGCTTTATCCTTCTTGTATTTTTCCCCTTGTTTTTTCTTTTGACTATATGCAATATACTCTCGAAATTGTACTGGCATCTCTACATGGTTTATATTAGGATGAAGGTATTCTTCTGCCACCTCCTTTAAAAATAATTTCATACTGCTTCCATCTGCAATTAAAAGATCAAAATTAAAAAATAAATAAACACTCTCTTTTCCCAATTGTATTGCTTCCATGTCAAACATCGGCCAGCTCCCAACAGGAAAAATTTTATGTGAAAGTTCTTTTCTTTTTTTCTTTATATATTCCTGTTGTTCTTCTTCACTTTTTCCTGTCATATCTACAATTGGTATTGTAAAATATGGATTTATATCCAAAACATATTGTGTTCCATCTTCCTCAATAACTGTACGTAGAGCCTCATGACGCTTAATTACAGTATTCACCGCTTTTTCATATTGAGAAATGTTAAGTGAATTTTTAAATTCATAATAAGCATGTGTTGCTACCTGACCATTAAATTCCTGGCTTCTTCCCATTAAATAGGCCATTTGCACGCGTGTAAGTGGAAACCTCATTTTTATCCCCTTTCTTCTGTAACATCTGTGGCCTGCTCAATGTAATAATTGATCCATTCTAAAAAACTATGTTTATATTGCATTACAAAAAAATGACCACCATGAAATTTTTTTTTGCCTAAAAACAAATCCGCATAATTTTTCCAATTTTCTATTGTTTTCTCTTGTATTATCTGGTCTTGTTTTCCATAAAGAACTGCCATTTTTTTAATTTTTACTTCTTGTTTTTTAGATGGTGAATAGCCTTGTAAAAGTTTAAAATCAGTCCGAACTACCTGCAAAAAATAAGATAATACTTCCTTGTTGTTTTTTAACTTTTCCTCTATTCCACCCATAGATACCAGATAGTCTGTCAGTTTCTCATCATTACTATAATCCTCTGTAATCTCCTGATATTCCTCTGGTGGTACTTGACTGACAATACACACCAGTTGTGGTTCACATCGAAATTTTTTCTTCATATGTAGTGCAACCTCGTAAGCAATATATGCACCCATACTGTATCCTAAAAAAATTAATTTTTCTGATACTGCTAACTCTTTCATTTCGTTCGCAATACAGCTAATTGCCTCTTGCATACTTTCAAACGGCCTTTCTCCACTTCTTGTGCCACGCCCAGGATATTCATAACAAATAACCTCATCCACTCCTGAAAATGCCTCCGCACGTAGAAAGGAATAATACGATGCGAAACCACCTGCATGTGCAAAACATATTAATTTCACCTTGTTCCTCCATTCCTTATTGTACTTCAGTTAACTTCTTTTCTACTAATTCTGCGACTTTTTCAATCGTATCATTTTGATATAATTCATTTACTTCAATCTGTAGGGAAAAAGTTTCTTTAATTTCATCCAATACAATCATCGCTGTAAGAGAGTTACCTCCCATTTCAAAAAAAGTTTTTTCATGGCTGATTTTTTCATCATCTTCCATATCTAAAGTATCTCGCCATATTTCTTCAATTTGTTCTATTACTGACATAATATCCTCCTTTTAAATTATCTCTTTATTTTTTGTGTGCTTGTTCTCTCAAATTTTTCTGTTCGAATAACAAAGCGACAAATTTTACTATAACTAGGCATTGTGGTATTTACTAAATCAATTATTTTTTGGATGTTGTTTTCTATCTCTTCCTCTACTTCCATTTTTTTTCTTGGATATATATGAGCAACAATCTGATTATTCTCTTCCCTTACTATTACCTCTTCAATGATTTTCGAAAAAGCTAACAATCTATTTTCAATGGTTTCTGGTGATACATTTTCTCCATTACTTAGAATAATTAAGTTTTTCTTTCTTCCTGTCAGATATAAGTTTCTCTCCTCATCCATATACCCTAAATCTCCCGTTCGAAGCCATCCATTCTGTAACACTTTTGCTGTTTCTTCCGGCTGTTCATAATACCCTGCCATCACATTATCTCCACGAACCCATATCTCTTGATCCACTATTTTTACCTGCACATTGTTAAGTATCTTTCCAACCGATTCTTTATTTCCTCCTTCAATGCTATGGGTGGCAATCTGTGGTGCACATTCTGTCATCCCATAGCCAGTCCTTACATAAATTCCATAATCCTGCAATATCTTTTGATATGTGGGAATTAAATGCGCACCACCACATATAACATTTTTTAACTGCCCACCTGTAAGCATCTTTCCAATTTCTTTTGCACTTTTTTCTGGATATTTTTTTTGAAGTTTTTTTAAACAAACTACAAGGTACTCTATCATCATAGGTACCACCATAATAATATCCGGTCTAACTATTTTAAGATTCTCCAAAAAGTGAGGTATCGCATCATTGATATGTATGTATACATTTTTATAAATTCCGCACATTATCTCACACACCAGTCCATATACATGACTGGGCGGTAACACAGAAAGCAATCGGATATCCTGTATCTGGTATATGTCTCCCTCACAAATAGCCAGTACATTACTACATATATTTTTATGCGTCAACATTACTGCCTTTGCATTTCCTGTTGTTCCGGAAGTAAAAAACATACTACAAACCTGATTTGAATTTTGTCTATCCTTATTGCTCTTTTCCTTTATTTGCAAAACTGCATGCATATTCTCTTCCCAGTCTTGAAAACAAATACATTGTCTAATTTGCTCATTTTTCTGCAAAATTTTTTTTACTTTGTCTTTTTGTTCTCTGTCATAAAATATAACCTTTGCATTTACTTTTTTAATTAAGGCGGCACTTTCCTTTTCCTGTAATCGCACATCCAAAGGTACAGCCACGTTTCCCGACTCAACAATTGCAAAAAAAATCTGTATCCACCTAATACTATTTTCCCCAAAAATAATCATTTGTTCATTTTCATATTTTGTGTGCAAGTACATGGCAAATTTTATAACATCTCTATACAGTTCTCTATAAGAAACACAAGCATGTTTGTCACTCAGCGTTCCATAATCATGCTGTGCTGCATGTGCTAAAATATCACCTACTAACTCTATTTTTTTCATCTATATACTGCCTCTCTTTAATTCTTTATCACTTTCTTCATATTTTTTATCCACGCAAAACATACGACTGCTCTTCATATTATCCTGTAACTTATCTGCAACTTTTTTCCATTTTGTATATTCCTTTTCATTTGGAATTTGAATTGCCTTTTTTGCCCATTCCGCACAATAATAACAATATCTATCATCACGTTCCTTTGGAATTTCATTTTCCATCCAGCAAATTTTTTCTTTACAATGATAATCATTTATGAAATGCTGAATAAACCCATCTAACTTCTTATTATCAATTTGTATATCTGGAAGCGAAAAGAATTTCATGTAATTATTAATAGATCGTAAATCTAGTTCTCCAGCTTTAATCGCTTTAATATATCCACTGGCATCAATTCGCTTCTTTCCATTTTGTTCCTCATCCATCCAGTTCAATAGTTCACGAAGATTTCCATCATAACGTTCATGTAAAAAAGCATCTAAAAGATTGCTTAAAAACTCTGTACTCTTAGATCTCTCTACTAATTTAATAACCAGATTTTGATTTCCAATTTCATCACAAATCTCTTTATAATAATGAACATCCTCTGGTCGTATCCAATCTGATGCAATAAGATTAGCTGGATTTCTCATTTTTCGATAATAGCAATTCATCACATTGTAATCAATGTAATTATGGGTTGTTGTTCCGTCACATGTGCTGGAATGTGATACCCCCGCTGCATGGTTAATTGAAAACGGACACGCATGTAAACAACCATTATTTGCAATTAATCTTAAATTAACGTTTGTTCCCTTAAATACTTTCAAGTAGGAACGAAGATTATCAAAATCTCTATTTACATCATGAGACAATGTCAGTTCGTCAGCCCCCAAATCCATCCATTGTTTTGCCTGTTGTACTGTTTGTATTACTGCATACAATCCAATGGTAACCTTCATATTTGGAAATCTGCGCTTTATTATTTCACATAAATACGGAGAATTTACCGTTACCCATTCAATGCCCAAACTATCCAATTTTTCTAAAAATCTAAGAATTTCCTTATGTTCCGACGAAATTACATCCTTATTTCCTAAGCACAACGGATTAAGTAAATAATTGAAACGAATCCCCATACGTTTACATCTGTCGTTATACTCTGCCAATTGCTTTTCTGTTATATCTGGCAATGTGGTAGAGGATCTTCCTCCTCCAACCACATCTGTTCTTAACTTTCCAAACAAAGAAACTAATTGGTGATTCTCATCATGCTGTTCAATAAAATCCAATAGCCTAGTATCAAAATTTGTTGCAAGATCATATTTCATACCAGAATTTACTATCATGCCTTACCTCTTTTCTATCTTCTCTCCTAACTGTTTTCATTTACCAATCTGTACCTTCTGCCATCACCCTTTTTCCTTCATATGGTGTTTAATTACAGTTGCATTCTTATATACATATGGTGTATATAACATTTTTATATGTGAACCATATCCCTCTACTAAAGAAAAATTAGCTACTGTATGTGTTTTCCATGCCATAATATCTGATTTAAGATTTTCTACTTCTAAATATGGCGGCTCAGACTTTATAAACAATATATCTGCATTTATGGTTCCCTGTGGAATTCCCTCCAAAAACTTATCAATATAATCATCAAGTATCCTATTGATATTTTCTAATTCCTGCCCTTCTAATACATTTTCTCTAATTAATATACGAAAAATCCTTTTTACTTTTTTGGAAGATATTTTTTGAATTTCTTTAAAATAAAAACTGTCTAATAAAATCAACTGTTTTATATGTAACCCTTCTTTTTCCAATTGTTTGGTAATTTCAAATGCTAAATTTCCTCCTGCTGAATGTCCTCCAATTACAATAGAATTTGCTAAATTCATCTTCTTTATAGTATCTACATAAAGGCCTACTAAGTCCTTTCGACTGTCCGCTGTGACATAATCCATAAATGCCATTGTACAATTTGGAATAACATCTGTGAAACGTAAAAATGGTGCACTAACTCCCACTAGTGGTGGTAACCAGATATACTCAATTGGTTTACTACTGTCTGATACTGTATATGATATTTTCCTATCATCTTTCTTCTCTGACATACTTTCTACCAAAATAGCCATTTCCTCTAAATTGTTAACAAACATCATCATTCCATAAGGAATTTTAACTCCCATATCTTCTTCTAACCGAGATAACAACTGAAGCATTTTTATAGAATCCCCACCACACTCGAAAAACTTATGTTTTTTCCCTACTTGTTTTAAATCTAAAATACCCTTCCAATACTCTGCAATTCTCTTTTCTGTATCTGTTTCTAGTTCTATTACACTGTCTTGTTTTTCTATTTTCTTATGAGTCAACAACTTTTTTCGGTCTATTTTTCCATTTGCCGTAAGCGGAATTTTTTCTATTGGTATAATTGCACTTGGTATCATATATTCCGGAAGTTTTTCAGCTAATGCCATTTTCCATTCAACCTCTTGCCAAGAACCCTTACACACTACATAAGCATAAATCTGATTTTGTTCCTCCTGTCCTAGTAAAATGGTAACATCCAATATATTCTTTTGCTCTCTTAATACATTTTCAATTTCTCCCAATTCAATTCTATGACCACTTACTTTAACCTGATTATCTTTTCTCCCCATAAATTCAATATAACCATCTCGACGCATTACTCCATAATCACCAGTTCGATATAGACGCCCATATTGTTTATGTTCATAAAAGGATGCCTTTGTCTTTTCCTCCTCGTTCTGATAACCTACTGCTACTCCATTTCCACCTATGCATATTTCTCCAATTACATCAAATGGACAATGTTGTTGATCCACCCCAATGATATGCATTTGCTGATTTGGTAATGGATACCCATAAGGAATACTATTCCACGTTTTTTCAACTTTTGTTATAGGGTAATATATAGACCATATAGAACCTTCTGTGGCCCCTCCTAAGCTAACAATTTCCACATCATCCAATTCTCTCCAAATTCGTTCTGGTAGAGTTTTCTGTATCCAATCACCACTTAATAGAACAACGCGTAACGTATCCTCATAAAATTCAAGCCGAGAAGTCTTTTGTATCTTTGCTGTCTGTTCCTGCAATTTTTTCTTCTTTTCCCGGTAGTCAATATACAGTTGCATAATTGCCGGCACTGAATTCCATATCGTAATTTCCTCTTTCTCCACAAGTGAAACAATATCTGCCTGATTATGAAGGCTAGAAACTATTACAAGCGTTGCTCCTGCTGATAAAGCTCCAAAAATATCATATACCGATAAATCAAAACACATAGACGATAGACCAATTATGTTATCCTCCTCTGTCACCTTATACCTGTTATTTATTGCAAGAATTGTATTCGCTGCCTGCTCATGTGTAATCATAACCCCTTTTGGCTTTCCAGTACTTCCAGATGTATAAATTACATAAGCAAGCTGATTTGTTGCAACATTCACTTTTTCTTTTCTTATTCGTTTTTTCGTATAAGTATAGGTTTCATCTATAAAATAACTACAACCACTCTGTTTTATAATCTCTTCCTGCCTTGCTTTTGGATGTTCCGGATCAATTGGCACATATGCCGCACCCGCTTTTAATACTCCTAATAAATAAGAAATCGTTCTTCGGTTTCGATACACAAGTACCGCCACGCAATCTCCTACTTCCACACCTTTTTCTATAAGATCAGCCGCTACATACTCTGCTTCTGTATTTAATTGTTCATATGTGTAACCACCTTCACTATCTTTTACCGCAATTGCACTTGGATTTTTCTCCACCTGCTGTTCAAACAATTCATGCAAACAAAGAATACTGTACTCTTCAGATGTATCATTATAAAATTTATAAAATTTTTCTACCTGCTTTGATTTACAACACAAAGTATGTTTATCTTTTTTATATAAGCATGCCAACAAGTCCTTAAAATTTTCAAATAACTCCTGCATCATTTTTTCATCCAGTAATTCGTACATATAATCCCAGCTCAAGCAAAGCTGCTGATTATATTCCATCACCTGACAGTCCAAATATACCTGAGATGTCTGACTAATACCATAGGTCTGCTTACCAAAATCTTTATATCTTGTAGCATCCCCTCCTGTTAGAGTACTTGTAAATACAATTGGAACAGGTACCTGTTTTCCTAATTTTTGTGCGATCTTTATATCTCTTCCAAATTCAATACCTGTATATAAGCGATGTTCCATGCTTTCTATAATCTGATTTTGTACTTTTTTCACCTGTTTCCATAATGCATCAGACGTTGTGAAATCATATTGTAATAACATTGTAGCAGTAAAATCACCCACTAATTTATAAATATCCGGATGAAATTCATACCTGTTAAATAACGTTAAATTTATTGCACCTTTATATTGATTGCTATAAAATGATAAGGTTTTTGCATACACCGTAAAAATTGCCGCAGAAGGAGATACACCTTCTTCTCTACAATGTTTCTTTAATATTTCCCATTCATCTCGTGCAAGCCTTAATTCTAATCTCCTAAACCGAGGTTTATATACTTCTTCCACCTTTTTATACAATGGTAATTGTGGTGCTTGTGCAAAGGTAGCCGCCTTTTCTTTCCAATATTTTTTGTCTATCTCATATTGCTCACTTTTCTTGCAACGCTGTAACCCAATCACAAAATCCCTGTAACAAAAATCTGTCTCTTGCAATTCCATATCTGGATTAAAATATGCTGCCATTACTAAATCTTTGAAAATTAATACACTAGATGCGTCCATAATCAACAAATCAATTCCAAACATTAGTAAACTTTTTGTGTCTGTTCGCCTAACTGCCTTAAAACGGAATAGTGGCCAAGTATACGGATGAAAAATTTCATGATTGTATTTTTCTCTTTCTGTCAGGATATATGCTTGATATTCTTCTTCTGAAAAAGTCCTTGCATCAAATACTTCCATTCGATACTCCGTTGTTACTGGCAATATTTTTTGCTTTCCACCAGGCACCATAACAGCACGCAACATTGGTTGAGACGCAATCACCTTGTTTAAAGCAATCTGAAAACGTTGTAAATCCAATTCAATCTCATACTCATAATATCCATGTGTCGAAGTTCCACCTAATTGGAAAATATCATCCCTTCCCATCAAATATGCCCTTTGTACATCTGTCAAATCGAATGGTTCATAACGATTTTCCAAATCCGGTTTTACTTCCACAACTTGATTAATTTTTTCCCCATTTTCCACTACAACTGCTTGTCTTTCAATTGTAGCAGCCTGCATCAATTCCTTATGTGAAACTTTTCTATGCAAATTTTTTTCAATTAAATATGCTATTCTAATTAATTTTATAGAATCTCCACCAACTTCAAATAAATCTTGATTTATTCCAAAATCATTTGTAAGCAATACTTCCTCCCATATCTTGGCTAACTGCTTCTGTATATTAGTAACAGGCTTCTTCTTTTCTTTTCTCGCAAATCGAATGGGCCGTTTTTCTAATTTTTTTCTATCTAATTTTCCATTAGCAGTATACGGAAATTGAGGTATTTGTATAATATACTCTGGAATCATATATGCAGGTACTCTGCTTCCAATCTCTTTTTTTAGTTTCTCCTCTTCTATGGAACAAGTTGCTGTAATATAAACCACAACATACGGAACCTGATTTTCATCTTTCTTTGTTAATGCTACAGCCTCCGTAATACCATCCACTCTTTTTACCGCCGCCGTTATCTCTCCCAATTCAATGCGATGACCATGTATCTTAATTTGTGTATCTTTTCTTCCTAGAAACTCCACGTATCCCTCTGCATGTAATACTCCATAATCACCAGTTTTATAGATATAACCTAATTCTTTATGATGAATAAATGCCCTTTCTGTCTTTTCTCTGTCATTTTGATATCCAAGAGCAACTCCTACACCACCAATACAAATTTCACCCATTACACCCACTGGACAAAGTTTCTCATTCTCTTCCAAGATATAGATATTTTGGTTAGCTAATGGATATCCATAAGGAATGCTATTCCAACTTTTTTCTGTGTGTTTTATTGGATAATATATAGACCATATAGAAGCTTCTGTCGCACCTCCCAAACTAATAAGTTCTACACCCGATATTGCCTTTTGTATACGTTCTGGTAATGACATAGGAATCCAATCTCCACTTAACAACACCAATCTAAGCGAATCCTCTTCAATAACAATTCGCTCCTTTGTACCCTTAGATGTCTTTGCCATTTTTTGTTCCAATTCTAACTGTTCTATATACATTTGCATAATTGCTGGCACTGAATTCCATATCGTAATTTCCTCCTGCCTAACTAAATGCATAATCTCCATAAGATCATGTACGTCCTCTACCATAACCAGACGTGCCCCTGATGCCAAACTGCCAAATATATCATATACGGACAAATCAAAGCACAAAGAGGATAACCCTAGAAAGCAATCTTCCGATTCTACTTCAAATCGCATATTAATATCTTGAATCGTATTAGCTGCTGCCTCATGTGTAATCATTACTCCTTTTGGCTTACCTGTGCTTCCAGAGGTATAAATAACATATGCAATTCCATTTAAAGGAACCTGTACGTCCTTCGCCTGTCCTTTTTTCAAACGCTCCGTTCCATCTAAGCATAAACAACATCCACTATTCTCTTGAATTGCCAACTGACGTTCCTTAGGATTATCCGGATCAATAGGAACATACGCAGCCCCAACCTTTAATATTCCCAGTATATTTGCAATAGTTCGACTCCGTTTCCATGCCTTAACAGCTACAAAATCTCCTATTTTTACTCCTCTTTCCTGTAGGAAAACAGCCACTTGATTGGCCTGTCTATCAAGTTCCTCATAAGAAATACTACCTTCCATATCTTTTATGGCAATTGCCATTGGATTTTTCTTTACCTGTTCTTCAAATAGTCCATGCAAAGTATGTTTTTCTATTGGTACAGTCGTATCATTATAAGTAGCGATTACTTTTTCGTCCTCTTTGCTAACAGAAATTACATCAGATACCTGTTGCAACCCGTCTGCCAAACAATCTACTGCCCTTTTAAATTGTAAAAACATACACTCTAATTGCTTCTCATCAAATAATCCGTCTACAAAATCCCATGTAATTCGCAATCCCTGCTGATTTTGATATACTTGACAGTCCAAATAAACCTGAGATGTCTGCGTAATGCCATAACACATTTTCCCTAAATCTATATATTCATTTCCCTCTTCTGAAGCCAATGTACTTGTAAACACAAATGGAGCAACTGCTTGATTGCCAAGTGCCTGTGCCAATTTAATATCTCTAGCAAACGCAATACCGCTATAATACCGATGTTCAAGAGCCTCATAAATTGTCTGTTGTACCTCTTTTACCTCATCTATAAATTCTTTGTTTTCTTCAAAATTATAGGAAATTAAAGCGGTAGATGTAAAGTCTCCCATTACCGGTTTAAGTACCCCATTCCCTTCTTCCTTATCAAAAATAGTAAAATTCAGACTGCATTTTGCCTGATTACTCCAAAAAGATAATGTCTTGGCATAGATTGTACTTAAAACTGCAGTTGGCGATAATCCATTTTGTTTTAGTTGCTCCTTTACACTGTTCCATTTAGCTAATTCCATTTGATACGTTTTTCTTACGAAAACAGGTTTTTGTATTTCATCTGGCTTTATCTTATATACAAAAGAAAATCCGCAAGGAAAATCCTCTTTTTTCTTTTGCCAATACATCTTATCTTGTTCGTACTTACCAGTTTGTTTTCTTTCCTCCAACATATTCACATAACTTGCAAACGTATATGGATACTCTTTATTTTCCTTAAAACTAAGTTTCCCTTCACAAAGCAATCGTAAATCATTCCTAAATTTTTGTAAATTTGCCGCATCAACCACCATTAAATCAATAGAGAATAATAAGTATCCCTTTGCACCAATTTTTAATGCCTTAATATCAAATAGCGGCCACTCTTTTGCATTGTATACTTTATGGGACAACTTTGCCCGATTTTGTTCAATCCAATCTTCTCTTTTCTGCAATTCCCATTCTGTAGCATCAATAATTGAGAGATTATATTTAGGAATCTCACGTAAAATTCGTTGTGTATTTTCCTCTGTAATTACAGTTCGAAAACAAGGATGCACTCGAATCATCTCATTTATTGCCCATTCCAATCTTTCTATAGGAAATGTAACTTCATATTCCATGTATGCATGCGTAGAAATATTGCCAATCTCATATATAGAATCTCTTCCCATCCAATATGACATCTGTACCTCTGTCAACGGAAAACTTTTATACTGCGTATCTCCCACCTGCTGAATCTCAATCTTTTCAAAATGTTCTTCTCTTCCTTCCTCTTTCTTTTGCTTAATATAACCACACAAAGAAGAATACTCTACATAATTTTTAAACTCTTTTAAAGAAACAGATACTTGATATTCCTGTTGTATCTCATCAATTAAACGAATTAATTTAATTGAATCACCACCAGCATAATAGAAATTACCTTCCTTCTCTGGTGTAACCCCAAGTACACGTTTCCAGATGTTAGTCATGCCTACCATCTCTTTCAAAAAAGAAGCAGACTTTTTCTCATTCTGCCTTCTTTTTAACTGTTTATATTTTTTTCTTTGTACTTCCTTACACATACGTGTAATATCACATTTTCCGTTTTGTAATTGTGGGAAGTGCTCTATTTCAACAATTTGAGAAATTTTAAAATTGTATAAATGGTGAAATGTTTCCTCAACCTTATACATCCATTCTTCCTTCAGACTATCTCCCTCTAAAAATATCACTAAATAAGGAACCTGTTCCTTCGTAAACAATTGTCTAACCTTTACTTTTCCAATCGATTCAGGAATTTCTTCTTCAATATACTTTTCAATATCTATTGGATAGTAATTCACACCATTAATCAGAATAATATCTTTACTTCTTCCAATAATATATACTTCACCATTTTCATAAATTCCTATATCACCAGTTAGAAACCATTCATTTTCCTTTCTTTTCTCTATTCCTCTCTCTGTCAAATATCCTTGAAATACATTTGTGCCCCTTACAGCAATTTCACCTGTTTCCCCTTGACGAACAGGTATCTTCTCAGCATTTACAATAGAAATTTCCATGCCAGAAAGCAATTTTCCTTGGGAAACTCCGCTTTCAGAAGTCCTATTCAAATCTAATCCTTCTCCACACACAGTGATTCCACATGCACACTCTGTCATTCCGTAAATCGAAACAAACACTGTTTCTTTTAAACCAAATACTTTATATTTTTCTATACAGGTACGCATTCCCTTCCATTGAAGAACTTCACCACACATTAAAAATGCGCGAACAAATGATAAATCTAAATCCGTATCCCACTCTAATTTATTTAACTCACTTACAGTGAAATTCATCCCAGATAGTATAGACGCATGTACTTCAACAGCCTTTTTTAGATATAATTTAGGATTTTTGACAAAATAAGATGGATTTGTTAAGTACTGTGTTGCACCAACGTACAATGCTGCCAAATGCACACTAACAAACCCAAATATATGTTCCATAGGTAAAAAACTTGCAAATATATCTTTTTCGTTCAATGCAAGACTTTCAGCATAACCCTCTAATTCCGCAAGAAAATTGTCATGCGTCAACAAAACTCCCTTTGGTTCACTTGTACTTCCCGATGTAAAAAATACTGCTGCCACGTCGTTTCCAGAAATATTTACTGGCTTCCAACTAAATTTTTCTTTTTGAATCCTCTCATATTCCTTTTCATCAAAAATAGTATATGTATGTAACAAAGGATCTAACCTATTCTTTGTATTTTCAGAAAAGGAAGTAATTACAGGTATGGCTCCTGCAAACATGCATGCCCAAAGCATTGTTAAGTATGAGGATACTTTTGTAGCATTGATTAAAATATAATCCTCTTTTTTTACTCCTTTTTTTTGTAAATATCCCGCTACATTTTTTATTTTCTTTGAAAAGCTAGCCTTAGAATAGTTTTGTTCCTGTTTTTCTTCCCCAAAAAAAACTATACTTGCTGTTTCATTTTCTTTCCATAACAACTCGCAAAGATTACTTAAATTTTTCATCACTTTTTGAAAACTCCTCTATTTTAATCCAAACTCTACACAATGCAAATACTTTTGATATACGTTTAATTGAAACTCTTCCTCAACTTCCTCAAAACGCATATCACCAATGGAACAGAGTCCCATTCCATTTCGAATAGCCTCTTCATTTAACAAACCAACCATAATTCCAGCATCTAATAAACCATAATAATAACCTTTTGCACCATACTTCGGCATTGTAACTGCTGCATTATAAAAAAGATAAACAGAAAATGCACTAGTCTCAAATATATCTTTGTTAAGGAAATAATGCATTTCACGTTGAAATGCATTTCCATCTGATATACGATTGAGTATATGTTTTACTGGATTATAATAATATAAACCTTTTTCTATCTGGTCCACTCTATTTCCCTTCACATACACATAGCAGTCAATTGGATACAATCCGCCAGCACTTGGATAAAAATAGCTTCTATGTCCGTTTTCCCCGCATTGTTTTAATGCGTTAAAAATAGCCGAAAACTGTCCAAAACTTACTTTCTTATCTGTTTTAAACTTTCTTGTACTCCTTCTCTGAGACCACGCTTCCGGAAGTTCATTATGTGTAAGTGAAATTTTCTCGCCACCTGTCCACATTTCTCTACTCAACTGCTGTTCTACAAATTGTGCCAGACAATCTTTATCCAAAAAATAATCTTTATCATATTCTCGTGGTGATTCAAAAAGTTTTTCTTGTGGTGCAAACACCTCTATTGTGGTTTGAACCCTGTCAGTAAGTATTCCTAAATTGTATAACTTATGTACAAACTTTCTTAATTTTATTTTAGAATACTCTGGAAATGCCTGTTCAATTTCTTCCAATCTACTACCTTTGCACAATTGAAAATAAAATTCAGGAAAAAGTTCTGCCATTTGTCCATGAAAAACATATGGTGCAATTTCCAATTCTCCTTTTACAATTTGCCATTCTTTTCCCGGTGCCCAATAGATTTTCTGTTGTGTCATAATTTCCTCCTTTTAACAAGATCCTCTATTTTTAGAAAACCTCGGTTAATTTCCTTTAAAGAATTATAAATATCTTTCATCCTTAAAGATGCATACAATTTTCATTTATGTATTTGCATAAATCATCTATATTTTCTTGTATATAAAAATGTCCACCAGCAAACTTTCTTTTTTCAATAGGAAGTCTAGTAATCTGCTTCCACTCATCCAGTTCATTCTCATCAATTTCCTTGTCCTGTTCTCCATATAATACAAAAACCTTAGATTCTAACTTTATGCATTTTTCCTTATAACTGTATGATGCCAACAATTTCATATCCGTTCTTATAATATTTAATAGTTCTGGAAGATATTCTTTTACCATCTTATCCGTTTCAAAATTTCCAAGCCTTTGTAAATATACAAGCAATTCTTGATCTGTATCTTCTACATGATCATTTTTAGTCCTTACAGGTGATGATTGGCCAGAAATCCCAATCCATTTTGGTGGTAGATTATAAAAATATTGCATTCTAAAAGCAACTTCACTAGCTACATACGCCCCCATACTATGCCCAAAAAGCCAATATTCTTCCTCCCCCTCCAAAATATCATTTATCAGCCAATCCACTGCCGTTTCAATAATATCGGAAAAATTTTGATACCCTGTTTTTCTTGTAGAAATCCAATGCCTTTCCTGATAATCAAATACTGCAATTTCTAACTGTGGACATATTTCTTCAAGCTGCTTCTTCAAATTCTGATAATATGAACTAAAACCTCCCGCATGTGAAAAGATAATTCCTTTCAAGTTATTCCCTTCCTTTCAAAAATACTACTCCATAATCTTCTACCTTTTTCAATTTTTGATTTAATATAAAATTGATTACAAAATAACTCAGTAAAATAAGAGCTGCAACCAAAATATAATGGTAGGCCTGGAAGGAAATATCAAATCCTACTGGTACATAAGATACAATTTCCGGCCACATAGCATCCATCAAATACTTACATACCGGAATACTAATTACACCAGATATAATAACCGTAATCAAATTTCCATTTAAAAAGAGTTTCTGTATTTCTCTATCGCCATAACCAAATATACGGAATAAAGTAATAGAAAAATCAGATCGATCTATAATTACCTTCATCATTAAATACATTACAATAATAAATACCAAAATGGAAACACCATACAACGCCACTACCATTGGCTGCATGCTGGCAATAAACGTAGTAGAAAACTCACGTATATCGTCCTTACTTGTTGTAGAATATATATACTCCGAATTTAAATTAAGTTTCTGACTCGCAAAAAGTACATTATACTGTTCATTTGACACACCAAACAATTTTCTCATATCATCAATTTTCATAAATACATACAGTCCAACAGAATACTGCTTAATATCCGCCACTGTAAATGTATAATCCTTATCTTCGCTTTCATCCCTTAAGGTATATTCGTCTCCTACCTTTAACTTATATTTAATCGCAACAGAAGAAGATATAACAATCTGCTTTCTATCCGCCTTCTTTATATTCGGAAAATAGGAATTGCTATCATCCAACCCCAAAATACTAACTTTCATATTTTCTCCCTCTGGGGTCTCACAATATAAGGACTTCATATACCCCACCTGCGCCTGTTCCGGAATTTTATCCAGCTGTGCCTTTAACAGATACATCTCATCAAACTTTACATCCTTTTCATTCTGCTCCTGCATATTAGAAAGACAAACCTGAACATCTAATGCCATCATCAACATAAGAACAGCAAAGAAAATGCCACCAAACATAGCAAATGCACTTCTCTTCTCCCTCAAAAACTGACGTATTTGAAAGCAACGATTAAATGAAAGTTTATGTAAATTTATTTTTGATACTTTTCTCTGTTTTCTTTCATTGCGAAGCAATGACAATGGCTCCCTTGCCAACATCTTATTCATACATCCAAAATTAACAATTATGAAAATAATTGCCGGAACAAACAATCCATAAATAATTAAATATAATGGATATACTGTATCCATAACAGGAAGTGAATAACTTTCAAATGTAGATGCTGCCTGAACACCAATTCCCACAGGCGTAAAACCAATAGCAGTTCCTACCAATCCACCTAAAAATGTAATAAGTAACGGAAGGGACATATAATGTACAATAAGCTCACGCTTAGATAAACCTAATGCATACATAGTACCAATCATTGTACTTTCTTCTTCAATGCTGTGAACTGCATAAATAGAAATGACATACGCAAATATAATAAGTAATAATACTCCACCAATTATTCCTCCTTCTTTGTTCATTTCCACATCCTCAGACGCATTCCCCATCCTTGCATTATCTGCTTTCTCAACAAAAGATAATAATTGATTATTTTTCAATTCACTTTTTAACCAGTTTTTTGTATCCTTTGTAGAAAAATCTGATGATGTCTTTATTGCATATAAATACCGTTCCGCCTCATTTTGTTTTCCCGTATCCTTTATTTTTTCATATCCCTTTTGATTAAAGAAGGCAGTTCCAAAACGTTTGCTATTTACATTTATATCAGTATCTTCCTCAAGAACCTTTTCATAGTCCGCAGTAGATCCTAACCCACATACTGTAAATTTTATATTTGCAATCTCAATGGTATCTCCAATTTTATATCCATTTGATTCTGCATAGTGTTTTTCCAACACCACCTGACTATCATCTATCGGTAAAGAACCTTTATCAATTTGATTTTTATTGATTTGTTCACGAACTATAAATGTACGAAGTGTATTATCTTTTCCCAACCTAAAATCAAGATAATACATTTTTTGCAATGTAATTTTCTTCTTTTCTAACGCTTTTTCTTCCTCAGATGTTAATGCCTGAAAGGTAGAAAATTCCGCATCCTCCACGTTATTTTTTTTCTGATACGAATCAATTCCATTCATAATAGTCTCTGCCGAACCAACAAATGAAACCACAAAGTACATTCCCAAAGCAATTAGAAAAAACAAGGCAAGGTTACGCCCTAGGTTATTTTTTAAATTTCTTTTAATCCTTTTATTTAAAATCATGATGTCCTCCATTCCAACTTCTCTAACTATAGCCTTTTTTATTCGTAGCTTTATAAATGATGTTAGGATAACAAACACATTACGAATTGTTTTATTTTTAATCTCCCACAATCTCGCCCAATATTTGGATACCATGTAGACATTTTTCCTTGTTATCACATCAATTTGCTTACACCTCCAGAACTACCATTCCAAATTAGCCGCTGGAATCAATTGCTTATTTTCATAATCTTTCGAAACTCTTCCATCCTTAATTTTAATTACGTGATGTACCATATCCTTAATTGCTTCATTATGAGTAATAATAATCATAGTTATTCCATATTTTTTATTAACTTTTTCCATTAATACAAGCATTTCTTTTGATGTCTTATAATCAAGCGCTCCCGTAGGTTCATCACAAAGAAGTAACTCTGGTTTTTTTATCAGCGCACGAGCTATCGCACATCTTTGCTGTTGACCACCTGAAAGCTGCGAAGGAAACTTATTTTGATGCTCTTCTAATCCTAAAGTTTGAATTAATTCATTAATATCAATTGGGGTTTTCGCTAAATTTTCACATACCTGAATATTTTCCCGAACGGTAAGATCTGGTACTAGATTATAAAACTGGAATACAAATCCTAGTTTTTCTCTTCGATATAAAGAACGTTGTTTTTTATTCATTTTTGTTATATTTTTTCCATCTACAATAATTTCTCCACTGTCTGATTGATCCAGTGCTCCAATAATATTTAGCAAAGTAGATTTTCCCGAACCAGAAGGTCCTAATACCACACACATTTCTCCCTTTTTAACCTTTAAAGAAATTTGTTTTAATATATCCGTCTTTGCTTCTCCTACACCATAACTTTTTGAAATTTCATTGACACGTAAATACATGTTTTGCCTCCTTGATGCTACTAATTAATTCACTCTCGTTAATAGATGAATTTTCTTATTGAAAAATTGCGTCATTTTGTTAGTCTCAGCTAACTCTAGGATATTATAAAATCATTTTTCCCCCATAGTCAAGTGTTTTTTTAATGCTACTATTTTTTTACATAAAAAATAATTGTAAGCAATATCCTATAAATAAAAAACCGCCACACATTTCACCACACACTTTGCATACTTACAAACATACAAAATCAGGATGCCTATCAAGCATCCTGATTTTGTAATGTTTTTTCTATTTAGCATTTTTTCAAGCCGTCTTTCTCATCCTTATTATTTTATGGTTTTTACCCATTTATTCACAGTCTTTTGCGTGGATTCTCCATAAAAACTTCTGCCTTTCTTCCATTTCGTTTTCTTAGAAATGATTGCACTTTTCTTTAAATGACTTCCACTTTTTCCGATTCCACTGCTTACGGATGTACAAAACGGAACAACTGTTTTTCCTTTTAAATTTGTATTTTCTACCAATGTATACACGATATGAGGTGCTTCTCCCCACCAAATGGGATAACCAATATATACAATGTCCGCTTTTTTTACTGCCTTCTTTATCTGTTTCAAATTTGCAATCTTAGGTCTTACTTTACTGACAGCCGGACTTTTTGCCGATTCGTGTTCTTTCGTAACACGGCTATCTGAATCACCATAATCTAAATCCGCTTCCGTATATGGTTTTTCTGCCTTTATTTCAATTAGCGTAGCACCGTTTGCTGCCTTTTTAATTTTTTTGGCTACGGATTTCGTGGTTCCTGTGGCAGAGAAATAGAGAACAACTACTTTTTTCTTTTTTGTTGCCGCATCTGCATTTCCACCTAACGCGGTTGAAAAGAGTACCGCTATCATAAATACTGCTACGATACGAAGCCAGCCTTTTACTCGTTTTTTCATATCAACACATCCTTTCTAAAACATCTTTTATTGAACTTATCTCGTATATCCTAACTCTTTTATCCAATCTGACACTTCCGATTTTGATGCCCCAGAGCTAAATCTTTTTCCATCTTGCCATGTACCGGTTCCTGCCATATCTGCCAAAAGTTGTCCACTTTCACCCATTCCAGATGAAACCGATGTGCAGAACGGAATTACTGTCTTACCAGAAAAATCGTTATTTTTCACAAAATTATCTACTGGCCATGCTGCAATCGCCCACCAAATCGGATATCCAATAAATACCGTGTCATAAGAATCCCAATTTTCTACCTTTGTTGTCTTTAGTTCTACATCTCGCAAACTTTCATCGTTATGTTCTTTACTGACACGACTATTATCATCCGACCAATTAAGATCATCATTTGTATATGGTTCTTTCGGTTCTATTTCAAACAGATCACCACCGGTTGTATCTGCTACCACCTGTGCCACAGCCTTAGTACTTCCTGTTGCTGAATAATATACCACAAGTACCTTCCCTGTCTTATCTTTTTTCTCATCCGTTGAAGAAGGACTCTCTTTTGTATCTTCACTTTCTGGACTATTTTTTATTGCAGAAGTATCCTGTGTATTCTGCGAATCTGAATTTTTATCGCCGCATCCTGCCAATAATCCCATTGTCATAATAGCAATTACGAGCAGGGATACTATTTTTCTTATCTTCATAATATTTTTTCTCCTTTCCACTACGGTTTTATACTTTATTTGTATTTCTTCGAAACTCTATTCCATTTCCTGTATTGTTTTTATATAATCTTGTATTGCTGTGTTATCTCTTGAAAAAATACCTTCCTCTACGGTAGCACCTTTGGCACATTCTTTTATAAACGCAACCGACTGAGCATACTGGGATTTATCCATAGATGCCGACTGAGAAACCGGATAGATTGTCTTTCCTGTAAAATCATAACTTTCCAAAAATGTTCCTACTGTCATTGGTGCCGTATGCCACCAAATTGGATAGCATATAATAATTTTGTCATATTGTGCTATAGATTCTAGCGGATCTTTAATAGCAGGTCTGGCATTTGTTTCAGCCTCCACTCTGGCATCCCCATATGCAGTTGTCTGATAATCCGAACTATAGGGTACTTCTCTTTCTATTCGAAAAGAATCTGCTCCTGTCTGTTCTATGATATTTTTTGCAATCCTTTCACTTGTCCCACTCCAAGAAAAATAAGCAACCAGTATTTTATTTTCCTGAGGTGTCGGCGTTACGGTTGGTTCCTGTGTTGGGACTTCTGTTATCTCTGGGGTTGCTGTCACGGTCGGCTCCTGTGTTGGGGCTTTTGTTATCTCTGGGGTTGCTGTTACTGTTGGCTCCTGTGTTGGGGCTTCTGTTATCTCTGGGGTCGCTGTCACGGTTGGTTTTTGTGTTGGTGTTACTGTTTCCTCTGGCATGACCGTCACTATTGGCTCCTGCGTTGGTACCTCCGTTGCCTTTGGGGTCGCTGTCACGGTTGGCTCCTGTGTTGGGGTTTTTGTTACCTTTGGAGTCGCTGTCACGGTTGGTTTTTGTGTTGGTGTTACCGCAGGCTTCTTTGTTGATGATGGCTTTTTAGCTGTTTTCTTTGCCTTTACCGTCACACTGCATTTTAATTTTCCTCCTGGGAATTTTGCAGTAATTACAGATTTTCCAGGTTTTTTCGCTTTTATCTTACCTTTTTTACTTACCGTAACTACCAAATTTTTTGAAGAAGACCATGTTACCTTATTCCTTCCTACTCCAGACACTTTTAGCTGTTTCGTCTGACCTACCGTTAATGTGACTTTTTTCACATTTAAACGTTTTCCTTTGACTGCCGCTAACACATCCATATGTGGGATTGCAACCTGTCCTATCACAAAAATCACCGCAAATACGATTGCCATGATACGCATCCATTTTTTCTGTTTCATTCTATATTCACCATACCTTTCTGTTATTATAGAAGCTGACACCTTCATTGAAACCACGTTATTTCTCCATCTTACTCTTTCTTACATACATTCCATTAAAATATTATAAATTTCATCATGGTCAAGTTCTCTTGGATTACTCTTGATCAGATTCGTGCTATCTGCTACTTTTCTGAGAATTTCCGGTGTAATCTCAACTTTTGATTTCAACTGCTGCATTTTAGTAGGCAATCCACATTCCTTGATAAAATCTTCTAATGCATCAATTCCTGCTTCTGCCGAATCTGTACCAAAAACTTCCGCTGCAAATCTTGTAAACTTTTTCGGAGCGTCCTTCACGATATGACGGTAGTACGCCGGATGAATAACTGCCAAACCTTGTCCATGATTGCAGTCTGTATATGCCCCTAATTGATGTTCCATTTGGTGTGCCTGAAAATCAGTCACTCTTCCACATTTTAAAATTCCATTTTCTGCCATGGCTGAATCCCACATTAGATTACTTCTTGCCTGCATATCCTGGATATCACTTAAAAGTCTACGCATATTTTTCACTGTATTCTTCATAACCGCCAGTGCCAAATCATCGGATACATTATCTTCATCAGAATTTCCAAAATATGTCTCCATTGCATGACTAAGCGTGTCAAAGGCGCCAGATAGTACCTGCATAGGTGGCACAGATATGGTATAAGTTGGATCAAGGACAGCGAATGAAGCCGCAGTTCCAAAAATAGCTCCCTTCCATATTTTTTCCTCATAAGTGACTACTGCACCTGCATTCATTTCTGCACCGGTACCAGACGCAGTAACAACAGCTCCCATAGGAATCCCTGCTACCGGGAATTTTCCTTTTCCATACTCCATATCCCAGATATCTTCGTCAAGAACAGCCTGTGCAGAAATCACCTTACTGCAATCAATCACACTGCCTCCCCCCACAGCCAAAATAAAGTCCACCTGCTGTTCCCGTGCAAGGGCAGCACCCTCCTGTACCTTAGCATAAGTGGGATTTGGCATGATTCCGGAAAAATCAACCACTTTTTTTCCAAACCGTTCCAAACGCTCTTTTATCTCTTGATAAATACCGTTCTTTTTAATAGATCCTCCACCGTAAGTTAGCATTATCGTTTCTCCAACCTTTTCCATCTCTGCACGAAAAGCCTGCTCTATACTTCCTTCACCAAAATATACCTTTGTAGGATAAGAAAATGTAAATTTGTTCATTGTAAATTCCTCCTCAACTTCTTGCACTTTCTGTTTTCTCATGCTATCATTTCTTTGCGGATGTTCGCAATCCGCTTTGCTACTTACTCATAAACGCAAACAATTTACCTGCGTTCACCTGCTTTATACAACCGATTATATCTTACGGTAGTAACAATCGGTCAATAGTTTTTTCAATTTTTTTTCAGGAGGTAGTACTATGTATACAATGATGCAGGTCTGTCGAGAGTTAGATATGACTTACCAAACCTTAAAATTTTATTGCAACGAAGGACTGATTCCCAACGTCAAACGTGACAGCAATAACCGCCGGATATTTGACGATAAAGATGTGAACTGGATCAAAGATCTTACCTGCTTAAAAAGATGTGGTATGAGTATTCGAGAAATGAAAGAATACTTACAACTATGCCTCGAAGGGGAAACCACTATTATGCAACGAAAAGAATTGCTGGCTAAAAAACAGGATGCCCTACGCCTAACGATAAAAGAATTAGAAGACAGTGTCGCTTACATTGACTGGAAGAAAAACTTCTATGATGAAGTACTTTCCGGCAAACGCCCCTATGTAAGCAATTTAATACAACCAAAACAGAATGCCTAGTATTCCAAACAACGAGGTTTCTGTTTTGTTTTCGCCAACTATAGCCTGCACAATGCCCTTGATACCTGTTGAAAATAATTTGCTAAAAGTACCTTTCCTGTCTTATTTTTTCAGGAACTAAGATGATACGCTAATTCTGCTGAAACAACCATCCCATAATTTCTTTATCCCGGCAAAACAAATATCCTCCACCATGTTGATAGGTTACCTGTGTTCCATCAAAATACTCTTTTCCTTTTACATCTAATACCAAAAGTTTATTAATAGCACACTCAGATAAGCCTTCCTTTTTATAAAGCTTATGTAATGTCTGATATGCTTTTTTAAAAGGAGTGGAACCGTAGTATTCATCATTTTCTCCAATCACAAAATAAACAGGAGTTTTTGCCTGAACAATTGGCTCGTATGCCCCATCCCACTGTGAACTACACATCAATTTTTCCACAATAGTTTTTTAGTTGTTCCAAGTTTAACTGACAATGTTTCAGAACTGATAACTCTACTTTCCTGTGCCTGAACAGAAAAACCAGTTACTGCACAAATCACCAATGCAAAAAAACAAATCCCTAGCATCCATCGTACCTTTTTGTGTTGCATTACACACCAGCCTCCTATTTATTCAATGAAGGGGCTAACTGTTTTGCCTGCTCCTTGTTCGTCGCCATTCCTTTATATTCCATTCCGTAAAGTCCAGCAAATCGTTTCATCGTATATTCTCCAGCTTCTAACATCCATTTTTCTGGTGCTGCTCCCTGAAACAGAAAATATAAATCTCTTCCAGATAATTCTCCTTCTTTTACTAATCCATAAAAACGATCCAATACATTACGAACGGAACCGCAAATATTATGCCAATACAACGGTGAACCAATCACAATCGTATCTGTTTTTCGCATCTTTTGAATTACAAGTTCTAATTGATCTTCCTCATAAACCTGACCATAACTATAAATTTTATAATCTGTTAGATTTAATGTTTCATATTCTTTTCCCTGTAATAACTGTGTAGCCAATGCTGCTGTATTACCACTTTTATTTGGACTTCCATTTATAAATAAGATACTCATTTTTATTCCTCCCTATCTTTTATTATAAGATTATCACTCTGCCTAAAAGGACTCCTTAAAGATTTCATAAATCTCTTCCTGTGTCATTTTTTTATAACTTCCGGGTGCCAGATTACAAGAATCCGCAATCTTCTTCAAATCCTTATCTGAATCCAGTCCCAATTCTCTAAGTGTTGTTGGAAGCCCAATTTCCTTGATAAAATCTGCTAGGGCCTCTACACCTGCTCTTGCCAATTCTTCCTCTGTTTTACCTTCTCTTGGAATCTGCCATACATTTTCCGCAAAACGCACAAATTTAGGCAACCCATCCTGATAAATGTGTCTGTAATAAACGGGATGCAATACCGCTAACCCACAGCCATGATTACAGTCCGTATATGCACCAAGCTGATGTTCCATCTGATGGCATTCAAAATCACACTTTTTCCCCAACTTGATAATTCTATTTTCTGCCATTGTGGATGCCCACATCAGGTTACTTCTTGCTGTATAGTCTTCTGGATTATCAATAGCTGCACGTAAATTTTTAATGACACTTCGCATCAATGCTTCTGAAATATCATCCGAAACATTGTCCTCATTTGGTTCACTAAAATATGTCTCCATAATATGAGACAATATATCAAAACTACCAGAAATCATCTGTTTTACTGGTACGCTATAGGTATAACATGGATCTAGTAATGCAAATCTTGGATTACATTTTGGATAATCCCTACCTGTTTTGACTTTTAACGCCTCATTTGTAATGACTGCTCCTCCATTGCATTCACTTCCTGTTCCTGCTACTGTCACAATAACCCCTAATGGTAAAGGTTCAAAGTCAATTATGCCAGGCTTTGCCCAATATTCATCCCATATGTCTTTTTCACTGACAGCAGCCATGGAAACTGCCTTACAACAATCCATTACAGAACCTCCGCCTATTCCCAGTATCCAGTCTATCTGATTCTCTTTGGCAAGTTTTACACCTTCTAATACCTTAGCATATGTGGGATTTGCCATAATACCAGAAAATTCAATAATCTCTTTTCCTGCATTTTTCAAAATATCTGTTACTTCCTCATAAATTCCATTTTTCTTAATAGAACCACCGCCATAAGCAAGTAACACTCTTTCCCCATATTGCTTTGCCAAACAGGAAAGATACTCTTTGACACAATTTTTTCCAAAATACACCTTTGTTGCATTTTCAAAAATAAAATTCTTCATATTAAAACATCTCCTTTAAAAGCTTTAACTATTCTGAATCCTTGCATCTTTATTATAAAAAAAACAAGACCTCCTAAGAAGTCTCGTTTTGTTATTCAGTATAAACCAAAAGGTTATAAGTATCCATTGTGCTTTATTTGTTCAATCACTCCTAGCAATTTATTTACCTTCGCTGATGGATTTTTTGCATACAATAACCCAAATGGTGTTCCGTAATTCCAGTCTACAGGTATCACTTTAAGTAAAGGATGGACACTTTCCCAACTTTTTATTACCAAAAGCAAATCATTTCCGTTTTCACACTGATTAAAAACGTCTACACTATAAAACTCAAAATCTGCAATCTCTACCTCAGGATGATTTTTCCACAAATCGTCCCTAAGCATATCAACATAATTGCTCCATCCTCTACGCATAAGCATTACTGTTTCACCATGCAAATCCGACATTTCTAACTTTTCTTTCTGCGCCAGTCTATGATTAATGGACACAGCTAGACAAAATGGCTCTCTTGAAATTTCTATTCCATTACACCTACGCAATTCCAACATTGTATCATCAAACATTCCTGCCACAACGTCTATATTCTGCCCCAGATTTGCTAAAATTTCTCTGGCATTTTCCGGCGTATTTTCAAAAGGAACCAACTGAAATTTCATATCAGGTTCCATTTCCTGAATTCTTGGCCATAAATCAACAAATATCTGTGGAGAAGTCAATGGTGATATTCCCACCCGAATCATATCTTTATCCTCTGACATCGCATTCTGTGCCCTTATGACAGATTCTTTGCAATACTGAATCACATAGGAAGCATCCTTATATAAAGATTTTCCTGCATCTGTTACAAGCAATCCTCTATGCGTACGGTCAAAAAGCTGCAACCCAAGATTGCTTTCCAAGGAATTGATTTGCTTTATTACCGCTGGTGCAGTAATAAATAATTTATCTGCAGCCTTACTAAAACTCCCAGATTCTACAACACATAGAAATGTTTCAAGTTGAGGATTATACATCATTTCTGTTTTCTCCTTTCTGCAAAGAAATCCTCCCTAAAACCACTTTAGTTTAAGTCAAGGATATTCGCAATCCGTGTTGCTACTTGCTCATATAAAAGCGGCACTACGTGCCTTACGAGGTACGGGGCTTGAACCCCGCACCTCGCACAAGAGCACCCACCGCCTAAAGGCAGTGGGTTTTCTTGCTCTTTTATAAAAACCTTATTTCTTCTCATCCAGCAACATAACTCCCTGCTCCGGATTTTTATCAATTGCACCTACAATCGGATGTGGAACATAAAGTTCCTCCACATAGGCAATATCTTCTTCTGTCAACTTAACAGAAAGTGCACCGACTGCATCATCCAAATACTGTGATTTCGTTGCCCCGATAATTGGAGCAGCGACTCCCTTCGCCCATTGCCAGGCAAGTGCAATCTGCGACATTTTGCATCCATATTTTTCTGCCAGCTCACTGACACGTTTTACGATTTGTATATCCTGTTGCTCCATACGGTCATATTTTCCTTTTGCCACCCGATCTGTCTGTCCACGTAAAGAATCTGACTGCCATCCGACTCTTGCCAAATGTCCAGCAGCAAGTGGGCTATATGGCATTAGTGAAACACCCATTTGTCTGCAAATGGGAATCAATTCCCGTTCGTCCTCACGATATAATAGATTATAGTGATTTTCCATTGTGGAAAATGGTGTCCAGCCATGTTTTTCTGCCACAATCTGCATGTTATGGAATTGATATCCATACATTGCAGATGCACCAATTGCACGCACCTTTCCAGCCTTTACCAATTCATGAAGTGCTTCCATTGTCTCCTCTATCGGTGTATCATAATCAAACCGATGAATGATATATAAGTCCAGATAGTCTGTGCCAAGTCGTTGTAAGGTTCCTTCTATCTCTCTCTCAATCGCCTTCCTGGAAAGCCTTCCCTCATTAAAATAAACTTTAGAAGCAATCACTACCTTTTCCCTTGCAATATGTTTTTTCAATGCACGCCCCAGATACTCTTCACTTGTTCCGGCAGAATAACCATTGGCTGTGTCAAAAAAATTGATGCCTAAGTCAAGCGCATGTTTTATCACTTGCTCACTTTTCTCTTCATCTAACGTCCAATCATGCATCGTCCCTGCTTTTCCAAAGCTCATACAACCAACACATAATTTTGAAACTTCAATGTCTGTATTTCCCAGTTTTGTATATTCCATATTCGGACCCCCTTACGATTCCATCATCCTAACCATCCAATTTTGTGTAAATTCTCTACACATTTACATTTTACTTCTATTTATCCAAAATGTCTAATACTACTATTTCATCTTTTATCATGCTCAAAAGGCATGATTACTGTTCCATAGGTGCCACTTGTAATATGCCAAATACACAAAACAACCAAAATTACTACTTATAACCTTTGGGTTTACACTGCATAACAAAGGGAGACTTCTTTAAAAATCTTATCTTGTTTATAATAAATTTAGAAATTAGAATAAGTAAAAAACTTTAGAGAAAGGAACAAGAAAAATGAAAACTAGAATTTTAGGAAATGATTTAGAAGTATCATCAATAGGATTAGGATGCATGGGGATGAGTCATGCATACGGTACTGCTTCTACGCCAAAGGAGGCTGAGACACTTATCTACAAAGCAATCGAATGCGGATGCACCTTTTTTGACACCGCAGAAATTTATGGGACACCGAATAATCCTCATCATAACGAAACACTATTAGGGGAAATCATAAAACCTTACAGAAATAAGGTTAAAATTGCTTCCAAATGTGGGATTCATTTTGATGAAACAGCCTCCAGCGTCAATAAACCGTTGGTTCCAGATGGACGACCAGAGACCATCAAAAAATCCATTGACGGCTCCTTGAAACGATTGCAAACAGACCATCTGGATCTATATTATCTTCACCGCATAGACCCCAAAGTACCAATCGAAGAAACCGCCGGTGCCATGAAAGAGCTAATAGAACAGGGGAAAATCACACATTGGGGATTGTCGGAAGCAGACGAACAAACCATACGCCTGGCGCATAAAGTATGTCCCATCTCAGCTATCCAAAATCGTTATTCGATGATGTATCGAGAATATGAAGCATTGTTTCCAGTGCTTGAAGAACTGAATATAGGATTTGTGGCATTTTCCCCTCTTGCAAATGGTCTTTTGACCACACAATATCATTCACATGCTGTTTTTGAAAAACCAGGGGATTATCGAAGTGTAATGCCACAGTTTTCGGAAGAAGGTTTGAAAGAAAACGAAACATTTATGCTTTGGCTCAAGAAGCTCGCAAAAGAAAGGAATGCGACTCCTGCACAAATTTCACTAGCTTGGATGCTCACCAAAAAACCTTATATTGTACCAATTCCAGGAACCAGAAAACTGGACAGACTAGGTGAAAATATGTGGGCATCAGAAATCACATTAACCACGCAAGAAGTAGAAGAAATGGATGCTATGCTTGCACGTATTCCAATGTCACAAGTATTTGGCGGTTCCAAAGTGCAAAAATAAATAGAGCTTTTTAAATTTAACCCATTTAAACTGTCTCTTTAAATTGTTGAAATGACGGAAAACTTCAAAGCGACAGGGTTCTTCAAAACTAGAAAAACGCTTTACAAAGGGCCATCACACTAACAATTAAAAATCGTTAATGTGACAGCCCCTTCTTATATTTTTACAATAAGCTTGTTATTCTATGGATAAGCCTTTTTCAACAATCTTACTCATCCTCATAACCAATTGCTTTTAATGCTTTCTTAGAAAGCTTATTCAAATTCACATCTTGTGCATAACAATAGTCATTACCCTTCTCCACAAAGGTAACAGTTGTATATTCCCCATCCTCTTCCTCTTGTTTTTCTACAACAAGCGCATTCTGATACAACTCCTCTATTATATCTTTGTCATATATGTCTCCTTCATCACCAGTAACTTTACTTATTTGTTTTGGAAAATCCTTTTTATCAAATCCATAATTGTGCCGTTTTTTTAACCAATTACTAAAATTTTCAAAAGAATTATAGATAGCAAATTCCCCTCCTCGATTTATAGAAGAAATAGTTCCTATCTGCTTCGTTGTTTTTGCACACAACTGGCTATACGAAGTATTTTTTAGGTCCTTCCACAAAGCATCTTTTATCTCTTTTAGATCCTCTTTGGATATATTCAATGAAGAAGAATCATAATCATTATCCGTACCATTATCACTGTCAAAAGTTATATCATTTTCTGGATCATATTTCTCGAACAAAATACTATACTGATGTTTTAAATACTCATCACTAGAGAATATCGTATCCAATGCTTTTGTATTATTTTTTACATTAACATAATAACGACGGTAAACGGTTGTACCAATCTTCATATGAAAGGCAATTTCTACCTTATGATAAGTAGCATCATTTCTTTCCCCTTCCTCGATATCGCCGCTTTCTCCATTCAAATATTTTCTTGCTTCTTTATCTGCCAAAGATGCATCAATCAATTGATATACCACATCTAAATTTTTATATTTCATTTTTTCCAAATTACCTTCTAATCCATATTTATTGCTATCATAGGCAAGATAAATAGCTACATCTTTTACATTATTCTTACTTGGAGTTTTATCAAACAATCCAAACCAATTTTGGAAACTGCAAATAACGATTACAACAGTTCCAGCACTAATTAAAACAAAACTCTTCCAATGCTGTAAGATAGCCTTTAAATCTTTCTCGTAAACAAGTTCTATGATACCATTGACGATAAACATAACAATGAAACCTACTACCATACCAAATAGTAAAATGTTATTTCCCAAATTCAGACTATCTTTATTTACATTATAAATATTTACGAAACTAAAGTAACCCATATAAATCAAAAGCGCTATAATACCAGTTGGAATTAAGACCATAACTTTCACGGCAAGTTTTGTCCAGTCAAATGCCATTGTATTTTTACAGGCTTCACCTCTCCTTTTTATATAAGCAAAGAAACTTAATCCTAGAATCAACATACTAACTAAAAATGCAACTAGTAGTAAAAACCAGCTATTTTGAATATTTTGTGCAAGATTGTCCTGATAACTAATGCTATCACTAACAGACAGCATAACTAATACTGGCGTAATATAAAAATGTTCTCCTGACATGTTATGGTTCATGGTATATTGGGCAAATGTTTCTCCGATTACATTCCATATTTCCTCGTAAACCATAAAAATAGTTGCTAATATAACAGAAATCACAATACTGTTGGTTAACAAAGTTGCCAATATAGCAATATGATAGACTGCCAAAAATAGAACAAGATTAAAAACAACTGCATATACTATATTTGCCAATAACTTACCAGTAAACTCCTTATACCCTGTTGCAATCATACAACCTATTATAAGATTTATCATATAAGGACACACAAACGTAAGTATCCCATTAAGGTAGATAGAAAAGAAACGCGTTCCTTGTTTCACTGGCTGACTATGATACATATCTACTTTCATTTGATTATGTAAATACGAATATCCTTGTATCCCAACCATTAGTGCAAACAAACAAATCACTAATGATATAAGTGGGTTAACCGCCAATATCTCCTGACAATACTCTGCAATATCAACTGTTTCATTACTTTCTGCTTGTTCTAGCATCATGGAAATCTGCATGATTAAGTTGATTGGCATCATCATAAAAAAGATAGCCGCCTGCAGGATCCAAGTCCAGGTTCTTCTTCTTCCATTCTCTCTTAATCTAGTCCAAAATGAGTTTTTTAATATCATAACCTACTACCTCCGTTTCGCTAATAAATATTTCCTCTAAGGAAAGTGGTAGTACTTCAAAGAATAATAAATCCATGTTATCAAAGTACTGTATAATATCCTGTCGTTCTCCACGTACCGTTAAAGTGTAAAGCGAACCCCTCTGTTCCTCCAAAACCACATCTAGTCCTTCCCAATTTGGTTTTTTATTCTTATCCTTTAACACAAATTGAACTTTTTGGATTTCACATTTCATCTGTTCTAAATCTTTTGCTAACAATACTCCACCTTTATGTAACAAACCGACATAATCGCAAATATCCTCTAATTCACGGAGATTATGAGATGCAATAATCGGTGTCAAACCACGTTCCTCCATCTCTTTTGCGAACAAAGTTTTTATCACCTGTCGCATTAAAGGATCTAAACCATCAAATGTTTCATCACATAACAAATACTTTGTTCCAGCACAAATTCCACAAAGAAGGGCTATCTGCTTTTTCATTCCCTTACTAAAGGTAGAAATCTTTCTTTTTTTATCTAACTCAAATTTTTCTAAATAATCATAATACTGCTCACTATTAAACTGCGTAAAAACGCTTTTGTAATATCGCTCCATATCCTTTGGCGTTGCATTTTCGAAAAAATATGGTTCATCTGGAATAAAGAAAAATAACTCCTTAGCACTCACATCCTTTTTTATTGATTTTCCATCAATGATTATTTCTCCTGAATCTGCATCAAATACTCCTGTCATCATACGAAGCAGGGTACTCTTTCCTGCCCCATTTGTACCAATCAATCCAAATACTTCTCCCTCACGAATGGTAAAACTAACATGATCCACTGCTTTTCTTTTCGAAAATGACTTGCTTACATTTTTTATTTCTATCATGTTCTACTCACTCCCTTCTTTCATCTTCTCCATCATTTCTATTACTTCTTTCGAAGATATCCCAACCTCTTTTGCCTCTTTCAACAATGCTTTGCATTTTAATTCAATTTCTCTTTTTTTCTCATCCATCATCTTTTCATTATAGGAAACAAAATTTCCTTTTCCTTTCACAGAATAAATATAGCCATCACTCTCTAGTTTAGAATATGCCTTTTGAATCGTATTCGGATTAATCGCCAAGTCCATAGCTAAACTTCGGACTGAAGGCATCTTACTGTCCTCTTCTAACACTCCATTTAATATTAAAATCTTGAATTTTTCCACGATTTGTTCATAAATAGGACGTGTATCTTTATAATCAATATGAATCATCTGCATCCTCCTTTCTGTATTTACTGTACTATTTATGATAGTACAGTTAGTATACACTTGTTTTTTTCTATTGTCAACCCAAAAATGTCTCTTTATTCCATCGATAATCCCAACTCATACGCCCTTTTTAAACCATCTCCATTCTTCACTTCCCCTTTTTCTTTTGCACCACTTACCAAAACCATTCCAGCATCTTCCAAGTGAAAGAAATTTAAAACCAGTTGATATTGTATTTTAATGGAATCAAATAATTCTGGTAATGTAGCTGCTCCTACTAATAGTAAAGCAAGTTTTTGAATAGAGAATTCATTTCGCATAGGGGTATGCAATCTGTCAATCACCGCTTTTAACTGTGCACTAATTCCGTAAAAATAGACGGGTGATGCAACTACCAAAACATCTGCTTTTTTTAGCATATCATATACTTTATGCATGTCATCCTTTTGAAAGCATTCGTTTCCTTCTCTCGCAAAACAAGTATTACAGCCAATGCAAGGATGGATTTTATAATCTGCCACCGACACTATTTCTACCTCATTCTTTTTCTTTGCCCCTTCCACAAATGCCTGTGTTAATAAATCTGTATTTCCGTTCTTCCGCACGCTGCCAACCAATACCACAACTCTACTCATCTTTCTTTTCCCTTTCCTTTTTTAATATGATTCTTATTTTATCACGATACAATTGGAATGTCAGTAAAGCAAAGCGTTTTGCTTACAAATCTCCAGACGTTCGCATATCACAAAACAATTGCATCCTCATTGAGCGTTTTTTCTTCATAGGTCACACTTGCTATAAAGAAAAAAAGGGTAAAAAAAGTTGCCACTCTATCATTTTTCATAGAATGGCACTTTTATAATTTACATACTATATCTATCATTCTTTTGGAATCTGCCCATCCACATGCAGGATATGATTTACTAACCACTCCGTAAGATATTCCAGAATACTTAGAATCTGCTTATCCTGATCCTCAACCTCTTCATTATGATGCTCCATAAACTCGTCTAACTTCTGGATGAACTCCTGATGTTGTATCTTTTGTGTAAATATTTTCTTATAATGGATAGACTCCATGTATTCCTCTTCATCCGCAAAATGCTTTGCTGTATACTCACGAAGGTTCTCTAAAATCATATCAATTCTATCATATTTATCTGGTGTAAACGCATCGTGAAGTAACTCGTAAGCCTCATCCGCATATTTGAATAACTGCTTATGTTCCTCATCAATCAAATCAATTCCAATGTAATATTCCGGTTTCATTTCATACATACTATCCGCCCACTTTCGTTTTTTATGCAATCGTAAATAACTTAATTTGTTCTTCCAGATGCTCGGATAACTCTTTTAATTTTTTCCCTGCATCATCCATTGCCATTGCCTGCTTTCCAACCGATTCAGACATATCCAACACAACCTGACTACTGGAAAGCACCTCCTGACAACTTGCCATCTGCTCCTGTGTGCTTGCCGCAACACCGGTTGCAACCTGCTCTACCTCGCCAATGGAGGTTTGCACCATCTCCATGGCATGATTGATTCCAGAGATATTTCCGTCAATATCTTTAAATGTATGGTTTGTATCTTCCACGACTTTCGTACCATCCTGAATTGCCTGTATACTTTCTGTCGTCTTTTCTAATACCTGTTCTACCAGTCCATCCATTTCTTTTGTTGTATTGACAATATCTACAGCAGAATTTCCACAGTTTTCTGCCAATGTTCGTATTTCATCTGCTACAACTGCAAATCCCTTTCCTGCTTCCCCTGCTCTGGCAGCCTCTATAGATGCGTTTAAGGATAACAGATTGGTCTGTTCCGCAATATCCGTAATCACACTTACCATACGGTTAATGCCATCTAAACCATTTCGCACATTATTTACGGCACTTTGTAGTTCCTCTGATACGTTGGAAATATGAGTCATATTGTTGGTCATTCTTCCCATATTATTCTGTCCTTCTAAAATATGATTGACCGTATCTTTTATCTTCTGATCTACAATCACAACTGCATCCTTTGTATTGGATACATTGGTCGCTAACGTACTTGCACCTTCTGTAACCGTATCAATCGAATCTGACAACTGCCCTATGGTTTCTGTCAGATTTGACATGGTCTGTTGCTGTTTCTTTGCTGCATCGTTTACATTTTGTGCAGTAGCTGCATTTTCATCCGCCTTCGTGTCAATCTCTGCAGACGCAGCTCCAATCTGCCGTATCGTTTCGCTCATACGATCTGTAAACGCATTGATATTTTCTGCAATCTCGCCCATCTCATCCGAAGTCTTTACACGGACAACCTTCCTTAAATCCAATTTGCCTAATTGCTTTAATCCACCATTTATCCTTTGAATTGGTTTCAAGAAAATGTACAACAATATCCAAATACATAAAATCTGACATACTGCACCGGCACAAGATGTAAAAACAGAGGTCCACTTAACAGGGTCTACTTCTTTATGTAACACCACATTTTTTTCAATGTCTCCAACAATAAAAAAGTTTGTGCCTTCTACCTGACTTACATACAAATAGTCCCCTTCGTACACAACCAGTTTATTTAGCTGCTTCTGTTCCTTCATTTGGGCTACTTTTTTTAGCTTATTATCGTTAATATCCTCTATATTCTTTCCATTATAATCTTTATTTTTCTTATTTCCAAACAACATGCCAGATGTAGCATCTATGGCATACATATATCCACTATCAAATAAGCTCTGCTTCTCTAAAATCTGAGCAACGGAGTTAATGGGAACATCCGCAGAAATTACACCTTTTACCTCTCCACTGGCATCTGTAAAGTTCGTATACACCGAAATAATATATTCTCCACTATCCGCATCCATATAGGCTTCCCCAAATGTTACGTCATCTGCTTTCAGTCCCTCTATATACCAAGGTCTCTCCTTCATGACCCAGTCTGCGTCCGGTGTCCACATCTTATCAATGTAGGTTCCATCCGTTAATCCAGCATATATTCCGGTTGGAATTAATTCCGGATATGCATCTCCCATACCGTACAGATATTTGCTTACTTCTTCCTTTCCATTGCAAGAACGACCAACGGATGCCTTTAGACTTCCAATAATCCATATGACCGGTTCAATTTCCCCATTAATCTGCTCCGTAACCAAATCTGCCGTCAATGCTATTTTATTTTCCAGTTCCCCCTGCATTTTATTACTGGTATTTAAATATGTAAATAAACATACCACCACATAGGAAAGTATCACGATAGGTACCATAATAAAAAGTATTTTTCGTCTAAGACCGATTCGTCCCTTTCGCCTTTCTTTTTTAACCATACAAATCCCCCCCAATTTGTTTTCTTTTATTTTAGCATAGAGACCATTTTTTTACAATTTTTTCTTGTCTATGGTTTGTGCCAAATGTAACAGTTCATCCATGGCATTCATAAAGTGCCAAAATATCCATGTAAAAACAAAAAACATCCCCTGCACAACAAATTCTGTCATACAGGGGATTCGAAAAACTACACTTATGCTGTTTCTTCTGAATTTTTCTGGCTCTTTGCATAACTCTTAGTAGAGTTTATTACAATGATTAAGCCAAGTGCAATTAAGAGAATTGCAATTATTAACTGTAATCCGTTGGCAATAAATACAGCACCCCAAGTTGTCTGACCTGCTGGGATGGCAACTGCTGCTGCACTTTGAATTGCTTTTACCATGGCAATTGTTCTTTGTACCAATGCTGTAAAGGTGACACAAAGCATAATAATCAATGGTGGGAACAGCATCTTATTGCTACGTCCTGTTACCTTTAAGAATACACAAAGGGTAAGCAATACCAAAGCACTTAATAACTGGTTCGCAGAACCAAACAATGGCCAGATATTTGCATATCCGATCTTGGTTAATACATAACCACAAAGTAACGTTACGACAGTTGAAAAATAGGTATTGCAAAGCAATTTTCTCCAAGGAGCGGCATGTTCCATATCATCTACGCTAAATAATTCCTGAAAACTCATACGACCAATACGTGCAACCGCATCCAAACTGGTTAATGCCAATGCAGAAACGCACATAGTCATAAATACAGTTGCTACATAAACCGGTACACCAAACATTTCAAAAAATCCTGCCACACCACGGCTGAAAATCTGGAAAGGTGTTCCAACTGCTGCCGTACCATCTGAAGCAGCGGCTGCACCAGCAACACAAAGAGCAATTACTGCTAAAAGACTTTCCAGAACCATTGCACCGTAACCAACTTTTAGCATATCTTTTTCATTTTCTATGGTTTTTGATGAGGTTCCAGATGAAACCAAACTATGGAATCCTGATACCGCACCACAAGCAACGGTTACAAACAAGATTGGGAAAAGTGTTCCTAATGTATCATTGTTGAAACCGGTAAATACCGGCAAATTCATAGTTGGGTGTGCCACAAACAAACCGATTACTGCACCGGCAATCATACCGATAAACATAAACGTTGTCATATAATCTCTTGGTTGTTTTAACAGCCACATTGGAAGTACCGCTGCAAAGAAAATATAAACAAATGTAATATAACTCCAGGTATCCTTTGTAAAAATCAAAGGGCAATTCATTCCGATTGCAAAAGAAGCAACAATACATAACAATCCGAATACAATTTCCTTCCAACCGCTAAAGTTGAATTTCTTTTTTGCCAGTCCAAAAATTACGGCAAATACCATAAACATAATAGAAACCATTCCTGCGGCTCCATTTGTTTTGGCAGCCTGAGATAACTTTGTGGCATTGTCCGCTACTTCATACGCATTAAACGTTCCCGCTACCATATCTGCAAAAGCTGCAATGACAATTAAAGTAAAGAGCCAGCAAAATACTAGGAAAATTTTTCGACCAAACTTACCAATGTATTTTTCAATCAACATACCCATAGACTTTCCTTCGTTTTTAACCGAAGCATACAAGGCACCAAAGTCTGTTACTGCGCCAAAGAATACACCTCCAATTAAAATCCACAAAAGGACTGGAAGCCATCCAAAAGCTGCTGCCTGAATCGCGCCTGTGACAGGTCCTGCACCTGCAATCGAAGAAAACTGATGACAAAAAACCGTCCAGCCATTGGTTGGTACATAGTCCTTTCCATCTTCATGCTTCACTGCCGGTATCTTTGCCTTTGGGTCAATGCCCCATTTGTTTGCCAGCCAACGTCCATAAAAAGTATAAGCTGCCAACAATACAACTGCTGCAATCAATACAATAACAAGTGTGTTCATAATAGTTCCTTCTTTCTTTTTTATAGTCAAACCCTTCTCAGAAAATGATATGCGTTTCTAAGCCCACTAGATGCCACCTTTCCTATAGAGGAACAAAGTGGACAAGTCCACGTCAACTCCCTATATTCCTCACTCATGAGGGACTTGCTCCACTTTGTGTGCCAGATGCGGGTTGCACGCTTTTGCAACCATCTTCCTTTCGCATCTACTCTTTACGCTATTTTACTAAAACTCGTACCTCGTTAAGTAAAATATGTGTGTGCACATCCCGCGGAGCGTTTTTGCTTTATAGGACACATTTTCCTATAATGTAAAAAAAGCTTCCGTCCCCGCACATACTTCTCAAGAATTTTTTCTCTCAAAGTTCTGTGCAAAGACGAAAGCTATTACTTCCGCGTTACCACTTTGCTTGCCAAAAACAATTGACCGCTCTACCACCGCCTGATTTTTCATCAGAAGATGTGTCCCATTAACGTAGGTTTCCGGTTTTCACTACTAAACAAACCTTCTGGTCTGTCTTTCATCAAAACAGCTCGCAGGTGAGGGCTTTTTCATTCCTTGTTGTCGTTTCTCATCTATCGCGGCTCTCTGTAAACGGTGCTATAAAAAAGTCATTTCCTGTTCTTCGCATTTGACTATTGAATTACATATACAGTAGTCCTTTTTTTTACATTTGTCAACCATCTTTTTTACAATTCCACCTGACAATTTAAAATCAATTGCTACTCAAGAGGAGCAATTCGCATACCATACGACTTAAAAATTTAGTGCTTACATCTGCTTTCCTTCTTCTGCATCCTCTCTATCCGCATACTTTTTATCATCCACTGTTTCACTGGTGCCACTTATCCTATCACTTGTTTGCGTCATTTCCTGTACTTTTGAAACAGAATCCGCTGCCCTTTTGTTTGCCATCTTTGCAGTTGCCAAGATTACCTGATCGTCTGTCTTCATTTCGTGAGTCCAACTTAATTTTTCCAAAGAACTGGCATTCTCTCCCAATCCTGCCTCTGTGCCACCTTTTGCAATGACATTCTGCAACGCGTCTGAAATTGCCACAGCTCTCCTGTCTGCCGGAGCAGATGCAACTGCCTCCAACACCGCTTTTTTCTGCTCCTCTTCCATCTGTTCCAGTTCCTCTTTAATTGCATCCATATACTTGTCAATATGCTCCAGTAGCTTATCCCACTCTTCATTGTCCATCTTTCGCCAGTCATCCTCTTTTTTGATGTTTTTTGAATTAAGAGTATGCTCTGCGATCCTCTCTTCCAGACACTTTCGAAAGCGGTTTACAACTCTTGTAGTCTCTCCCTCTATATATTGCTGGTATAATTCTTTTGCTGTTGCAGATGTGGTATCTTCCTTGTCTGACACTTTGGATTCGGTATTCGATTCCTCACCATCCCCCAACGAAAAGTCAAATGCACCCTGCGACTTTTTTCCTGTATCAAACTTGTGATACGCATAATAGTTTCCCACTGCCTTTGTAGTAATTTCCATAATATCCCCTTTCTGCAATCGCTCTGTCAGTCACGATTACACCACTCTCCAGAAAGGTCCGAGTGGCTTTCCTACTTGTTTTAGGGTACCTGTTTTCCTGTGAAACAGAATGTACCTGTGCCCTTTTTATATCGACATACTGATTCCTTTTTTTAACAATTTAGGGTCTGTAGCTACATACGTATCACCTGTAGTAGCTATTCTAACATTTTATGAATACAGTTTCTGAAGTGCTATTTGGAAAAAGCCCATAAATTTTTAATTTGACTTTGCAATCGATTGTAATCCCAGAGTTTCGAACTACGATAGGGACTATTTGGATCATGAACCTGTAGCTTTCCGTCCTTATATGCGGTTAACATAATAAAATGACCGGTCGTAGTAAAATCACCAGGACGCAGACTACAGATAATGGGCTGTTTCTTCTCTAATATATTGGCAATAACCGTTTCATCTAAAGAAATTTCTTTCCCCGTTATTTGAAAATCTGCTACCCCCTCCGTCATAACACTCCAAGAGGTGCCAGTGCCTTTTAAATAATAACCATTGTTTGTAATATAGTCCGCTACTTTTTCAGGTGTGGCAGATTTATTCTTTGTAAGCCCCATAATTACCATAGAAAGACAAGTTGGAGCACATCCGGATAGCCCAATGTTATTATCACCAAAAGAATGATACCCCCAACGCGTATCCCATTGAAAAAGCAATGGATAACCGTCCACATTCCAATCCGAAGAATGTAAGGTAGCATGAGAAGTGTTTTCTCCTTTGTGTTTCGGATATTCCTTTACAAAATCAATCATTTCCGGGTTATTGCATAAGGCAGATAAAAGTTTTTCAGGGTAAGCGTCCTGATTTTCATAAATGCTTTTAAATTCCGGATACGTTTTCGATAACGTATATAAGCAATCCGAAATATCAGACTCCTCTATCACTCTTGGAGTGCCAATTTCATATTTTGCTGTATAATTTGTTTGAAGCAACTTTTTGAAAAGTACATTTCCATGGGCAAACGGCTGTAAATGTAATATGGAACATAGGATATAACTACTACATAAAAGAAGGAATACGAAACGTATTCTATTTTTTCTTTTGCGCTTACTGTTTCTTTTTTGCATTTTTCCTGCCATAATCGATTTCTCCTTCGCTGTTACCTTTCACAGTTTTGTGAACTGTAACGATTTGCTTTTCTAAACAAACTCTATTATAAAGGCTAAATCTTAATATTTATGAGCGAAAACCTTAACGATTTCTTAAGAATAGCAAATGATACACGCAAAAAATATTTCTTTTGTTCATCCGTGTGGAAACAGTATATTAGATTACATCAAATCCATCTTATCCCAAAGAATATTACCATTGGCATCAAGATATTCTTCATCCACATGAATGGCTTCCACTTTTCCGATAAATACTTCATGCGTGCCAGGCATTGTGCTGTCAACAACACTGCATTCAATGCTTACCGGGCAATCGGTAAGAATTGGAGCATCCACATAAATTGCATCTTTCCATTTGATATCTGCTTTTGCAAATTTATCCTCATCTCTTCCCGAAGCAGAACCGAGATAACCATATTCTTTTTGATAGCTCTTTTTCGGGAAATTGATGACAAAGCATCCTGCTTCCTTTACAATGTGATGGGAATATCTTGCTGGTGTAATGCCGACCATGACCATAACAGGATCAAGGCTTACATTTGCTACAAATCCAACCACTAAAGCGTTATTTTTTCCGTCTTTATCTCTGCAGGAAACAATTGTCTGAGGAAGTGGCTGTACACAAAGTACTGTATTAGTTGCTAATTTTTTCATTGGATTTTACCTCCATGCGTTTTCAAATATTGTTAAATAGTCATCATCAGATAATGGAAGTGGATCAGCGGTAATATCACCACCTAAGACTTCATGAACCTTTGCAGGATATAACTTTAATTCCTCTTTGGTAATACCATCATCACTCATTTTGAGGTCACCACATCCGACATCAGAAATCAGTTTATCTAAAGCTTTGATAAAATCTTTTCCGCTGACAGGATTTGCAACACCCATTGCTGCAGCCATTTTTATCATGTTTTCTTCAGAGGCTTTTCTTTCGGCAAAGAAGTCATAATAAGCATGTGCAATTTCAATCAGTCCTGCACCATGAACAAGTTTGTCATGAAAGCTTCCCATTACATGTTCCATTGTATGTGCGGAAGTACACATCATATAATAACCGGCAAAAGTATTGGCAAGAATTCTTCCCTGTCCTCTGGTTGTGTCAGCAAATGGACCGGATTCTGCCTGACAGAACATCTGGTGGCGTTTCATAAGCCATTACAACGTTGACAGTTTCTCGTAAATATCGAAATAAATATTGTTCATAATATGACCTCCTTTACTTTTAACAGGTACCTTTAACAAATAATCTACAGGCACCTGTTGAAAAACCCAAGATACAATTTGTGTATTCCAATGGTTCATCAATGGCATTGTTTATGGCTGGATGATGGATGCAAAGAGACTCCGGGGCAGATGGTTGGAATCATTAGGGCTGAATACAAGGGACGACCGAAGTATTTTGGAATGAAAGTGAACTATGGTGAATAAATGTTTTGATGAAAACAAATAAAGGAAGTTTAATCGTGTTATATGAGTAACTATCAAATTTAATAGTTACTTATAAATTTACCAATATCTTCAAAACCATAAGTAAATGGATTAACATTGTAGTATCGACAGTGCAAAACATAATTAGTAAAAAACGGAGGTATATGCAATGTTAAATGAAGCAGTAATCAAAGTATTAAAAAATGGTATGTGGGATCTTGCTACTTGTGCAAATGGTGAGCCAAATGTGGTTCCAGTTGCATTTAAGGATGTAACAGATGATGGCAAACTTGTTGTGGGAGACGTTTTTCTTGAGACAACCTTAAATAATATCAAGGAAAACAATGGAAAAATCGCAATATCAGCCTATGATGCACAGAGTATGGAAGGATACCAGATTAAAGGAGCAGCCGAATATGTGACACAGGGCGCAATCGTTGATACCTTTAAAGTAATGGTAGAAAAAATGTTCAATGGTGCTACGACTGCTAAAGGAGCACTAATCATCACACCGGAGAAGGTCATTGTGACAACACCAGGAGCCGACAATAAGAAAGAATTGTAATCTGGAATCTACTAATAAATTTCATAGTGACTTCAAAATGGAACACCTTCACGTTATAATAAGAAAAAAGCGTGAAGGTGATTTTATATGGCAAAATACAAGAAAAAATTAGATGATGATATACGTTGTCCATTGGAATATGGACTGACATTGTTTGGCGGCAAATGGAAATCACGTATTATATGTGTGCTGTCTGCAAATGACAGACTGCGCTATAGTGAAATCCGTAAGGAAATGCATAATATTACAGATGCGGTTTTAGCATCAACCTTAAAAGAACTGATAGAAACAGGAATTATTGAGCGTAAATCTTATGATGAAATTCCCCCGAGGGTAGAGTATTATTTGACGGAAAAGGGAAAGTCGGTAGTTCCAATTTTACAGAGTATATGTCAGTGGTCAGGAATTTTTTACAAGGAAGACAGTAAACATGAGATGACACAGTGCCAGAAATGTGATCATCATCAGTAAGGGAGAAATTATGTTTACAAGCAAAAATGATGATTTATTAGCAAATGCTCCGATTGGAAAGACCTTTTGCAGGCTTGCGATTCCAGCGGTAGCGGCACAGCTTATCAATATCCTGTATAATCTGGTTGATAAAATGTTTATCGGTCACATTCTGGATGTGGAAAGTCAGGCTTTGGCAGGAGTTGGAGTGACCACACCTGTTATCCTGGTTATTTCTGCGTTTGCAGCTCTGGTCAGCATGGGAGGAGCACCGAAAGCAACGATTTTCATGGGAAAAGGACAGCAGCAGGAAGCGGAAGAGGTTCTTGGAAGCTGTACTTGGATGTTAGTATTGCTTTCGTTATTATTGACTTTGGTTATGCTGCTGTTTGGATGCCCGATTTTAATGTTGTTTGGTGCAAGTAATGAGACGATAGGTTTTGCATCGGACTATATGCAGATTTACTGCCTAGGAACATTATTTACGCAGCTCACACTTGGGTTGAATGCTTTCATTACTGCACAGGGAAATACCTTTGTCAGTATGTATAATGTTGCCATAAGGGCAATCTCCAATATTCTGCTGGATTCAGTATTTATAAATGTATTTGATATGGGAGTAAGAGGTGCTGCATTGGCAACCGTAATTTCACAAGGCATATCGGCAGGATTTGTGATTTATTACCTTTGCAGAGGGAAAAGCAATTTACACTTACAGATTCATAATATCCGCTTTGATAAAGAAATACTTGGACCTTGCATATTACTTGGAACTTCTCCGGCATTGATGCAACTTACAGAAAATCTCATGGCAATCAGTTTTAACACATCTTTACAGAAATATGGTGGGGATATGGCGGTTGCTTCCATGAGTATTCTTAACAGTATTATGCAGTTTGTCATGCTATTGCTTCCGGGACTGGTACAGGGTGCACAGCCTTTGTTAAGCTATAATCTTGGAGCAGGTAATATTTTAAGAGTGAAAAAGACATTTCAGTTACTGTTGACCTGCTGTGTTACCGGATCATTTGCAATATGGCTCATATGTATGACAATGCCGGATAAAGTAGCTTCGATTTTTACAAATAACAGTTCATTGGTAAAATATACAGCTGGCAGCATGAGAATTTATTTAAGTATGCTGCTGATATACGGAGTACAGGTTGCGTGCCAATACAGCTTTGTAGCACTAGACCAGGTGAAATGGGCAATTTTTCTTACAATCTGGCGTAAGATTATACTGCTTATACTGCTTATACCGCTTATATTTATTTTGCCTGTATTTATTCAAACATCGGTTATCGGAGTCTTTATGGCAGAACCGATTGCTGATACGATTGCGGTATGTACAACAGCCATAATGTTTTACAGATATTACAAAAATTTATAATATTGATAGTTGTTAGATAATAATAGAATGGAGAAAAACATGATTACATTTACGGAAGAAAAGAAATTTACAAAGGAACAGGTACAACAGTTGTTTTTATCTGTCAACTGGGTGTCTGGAAATTATCCGGAACGGTTGTATAAAGCACTTATGAATTCATCAACTGTGCTTACAGTGTGGGATGATGAAAAGTTAGTGGGACTTACAAGAGTTCTGGATGATACACAGATGCTAGCTCAAATTCATTATGTACTTGTTCATCCCGATTATCAGGGACAGGGTATCGCCGGAAGAATGATAGAACATATCAAAGAAAAGTATAAGGATTTTCTGTATATTGAAGGAATGCCTGAAGATAAAGCAAACGTGCCATTTTATGAGAAACACGGATTTTCTGTTATGGAAAATGGTGCGGCAATGCAGATTTTAAATTCTTTAGAATAGATGAAATCTCAATTGAAATTTACGGAGGTGATGAAATGATTAGGAAATACGTTGACAGTGATATAGATGCGGTGATGCAAATATGGTTAAATACGAATATTCAGGCACATAGTTTTATATCTCCTGATTACTGGAAAAACAACTTTGATGTGGTAAAAGAAATGCTGCCACTTGCGGAAATATATGTACATGAAGTTGACAATACAAATCAGATAGATGGATTTATTGGATTAAACGACGACTATATTGAAGGAATCTTTATAAAAGAGGCAGCACAGTCAAAAGGAACCGGAAAACAACTATTGAACCATGTGAAGAAAGTCAAGTCCACTCTAAGATTGAATGTTTATCAAAAAAATAAGCGAGCACTTCAATTTTACTTGCGAGAAAAATTTAGTATTCAATCTGAAAATGTAGATGACAATACGAGAGAAAAGGAATTTATAATGGTTTGGAAGCGTTAGATTCCAGTTTGGCGAAAAGCAAGACGAGAATCGCTTGCTTTTCGCTTTACAATAATATAGATTTATGTATAATTGTGGCATCGAAGCAAACCGGATTAAATTCTCAATCCTTGATTTTTCATACCGCAATAAAAAGGGATAGTATAGAGAGGCTGAAAAACTTTGAATTTTCAATAAAAACACTTGATTATATGGGGAGGTGTATGGTTATATGATTCGTATAGCTGAAGAAAAAGATATAGAAAAAATCACCAGAACATATACAGAACTATTACAATATGAAGAAGTAAATGGTTCGCATTCAAACTGGAAACTGGATGTATATCCGACAGCCAGTGTACCTGAAGATAAGGTGCCCACTGGAACCATGTATGTTTTGGAAGAAAATGGAGAAATTTGTGCCAGTATGGTGCTTAATCATGAGCAAGCAACTGAATATACAAATGTTAAGTGGAAATATATGGAAGATAATGAGCAGGTACTTGTAATTCATACGCTTTGTATTCCACCGAGATATGCTGGCAATGGTTATGGAGATAAAATGGTAGAGTATGCGAAAGAATACGCCTTATCCAATGGATGCAGCGTTATACGAATTGACACTTATGTCCATAACGAACCGGCGAAAAAGTTATATTTAAAGAATGGATTTAGAATTGCAGGATATGGAAAAATAAAGTTACAGGGTTTGATTGATGAAGAACAGGTATATTTGGAATGTTTGCTGTAATTCGCAGCCTGTGAAACGGATAATTGGAATTAAGATACAAGACTATGGAAAAAATCAAAATGAAAAAATTAGGATTAATCGGCGGAGTAGGTCCTGAGGCTACGCTGCAATATTACAAAGAAATTGAATATGGTGTCATGAAAAGGCTTGGAGCATCTGTGCTGCCAGAGATTACAATCGAAAGTCTTAGTTGTTTTAGAATGATCCCATATGGTGCTGCACAGGATTACGATGGTATGACTGAATATGTACTTGGTGCTGTAAGAACATTAGAGAAAGCCAATTGTGATTTTATTGCTATGGCATGCTGTACCGGACATATGGTATTTGATAGAGTTGCAGAACAAACAAATATATCTATGCTTAGTCTGGTTCAGGTGTGCGTGAAAGAAGCACAAAAAAAGAATTTCAATAAATTATTGCTCATCGGAACAGACGGAACCATGAAAGATACATATTTTAAAACACCATTTGAAAAAGAAGGGATACAGGTTATCACACCGAGCAATGAAGATTGCAAGTGGATAGGTTACCATATTGAAAATGAATTAGAACACGGAATTGTGTCAAATGATACAAAGAAAAAGTTTATTGAAATTGCCAATAAAGGATACAGGGCAGGTGCAGATGCGATTATACTTGGCTGTACAGAATTGCCATGCAGTCCTGCTCAAGAATAGCGAGTGCGGATATATTTATTTTGTAGCAATAGATAGCAGCATTCGTTCAAAAGATTATGGTGGAGCTGCAATGAAGATACTTGCAGAGACATATCCTGATTTACAACTTATTTTGGATTTTGAGGTACTTGATGATAATGCAGAGAACAATGAACAGAGGATACATAGAAGAAATTTTTATTTAAGGAATGGATTCCACGAAACTGGAAGATTTACAAAATTGCGGGAGGATAAATTTGAAGTCATGTGTACTGGTGGGGAACTGAAAGAAAAATTATTAAAAGATTTGCTTCGGGTGCTTCACGAACATCGACCAGAATTACCAGATATTTTAATATAAGGATTGGCAATATTCCCATACATAATCCCATCTGAAGCATTCATAATGCGTTTCCTTTAAATCAATTAGAAAATATAGAAGCATTTCAATCAGTTCACCATGTCACTTTTATTTCGTGTTATAATATGTTATCAGATTTTCTTGCCCTTGTATTTTCCCTTATCAGAGTTCGTAAACTCGTATGGGACGATATAACACAAGGGAAAGTCTAATAGAAAGCTCACCTGCGACAAATTCAGTGTTTTCAAGGGCTTGCAGAGAATTTAATAACAAAATATAACAGTTATTAAATCTCTTAAAACAGGTGAAATCTCAATCGAAATTTGAGGAGGTATTATGGCTTCATGCAAGGAATACTTAGAGTTTATTTTAGGACAGCTATCTGAATTGGAGGAAATTAAATATCGCGCCATGATGGAAGAATTTATTATTTATTATCGCGGCAAGATTGTAGGCGGTATCTATGATGATAGATTGCTTGTGAAACCGGTAAAATCAGCTATTCGGTATATGCCAACAGCTTCGTATGAATTGCCCTATGAAGGAGCAAAAGAGATGCTGCTAGTAGATGAAGTGGATAATAAGGAATTCTTGACAGGATTGTTTGATGCTATGTATGCGGAGTTGCCAGTCCAAAAACAGAAAAGAAATAGATAAACGAGAAGTGGGAGGAATAGATATGTGGTTTTGGTGGTTCATTTTGATATGTGATTGTATTATTCCAGTACTTATGATAATTGCGGGGAGAATGATGTGGAAACATTGTCCGAAGCAAATCAATGGCGTTGTGGGATACAGAACGAAGATGTCAATGATAAATATGGATACTTGGAAATTTGCACATGACTATGCAGGAAAACTTTGGTGGAAAGTTGGAGTTGGTCTGCTAGGTCCTACATTGCTAATACATATTCCTTTTTATGGAGCAAGTGACGGTATAATGGGAATATTAAGTATTATTATCGTTGTAATTCAACTAGTGTTTTTGATTGGGTCTATTTTTCCAACGGAGAAGGCATTAAAAAACAATTTCAATGAGGATGGAACAAGGCGATAACTTAAAGAAAGGTATTAAAGAAACAGATGCGAAAGTCCTTGTATTGGTGAAAAGAAAGATTTTGATTTGCCTGTGGAAACAGCTTCAAAAAGAAAAAGATGGATTGTACCATTGCGGAATATATGAGTATTGATGAAGGCTTATGCGTACAGATAATGCATATAGGAGCATTTGATAACGAGCCTGAAACGGTAGCAATAATGGATAAGTATCAGAAAAATGTAAAACTGTTATCAGGCATCCAATAAGGAAATTGTAAGTAACAGTCAAATAAATGCAAATGAAGATGTTTTTGTTGATTTTTTCTTGATAATTACATATAATATAGGTGAGCAGGAACACTTGCTTAATTTAAGTGCGTTGCTACTTTGAGTGCAAACCTTTAATTTAAGTGCTTCACTACTTTGAATGTGAACCTTTAATTTAAGTGCTTCGCAGCTTAAAATGCGAATCGTTAATTTTCAGGGAGATAAGATTCTTATCTCCCTGTTTTGCTATACTATGGAGGATAAAATATGGATTTTTATCGTATAAATGAGGACTACAATAGATATCTCCAAAATTATGAAAAAGAAATTAAAGGATCTTTGCGATTTAATTATATGATTCCTGTGCCAGAGGAATGTATTGAAAGGCTGATTATTAAAGATGTTCGGGATGAAAAATACCGTTTGTTATTGAATAAAGAATATCAGTTTTGTGTGGAAAATGCCGAAAGAATTCAGAAGAAAGCAAATAAAATATACGAAATGGTTACAACAAATCGAAAGCAGAAATTAACTGACAATAGTTGTGCTTTTAGTATTTTGGAGCAGGGATATCAAGAATATGTTCAGAATGTTTTAGGAAAAAAGCCTTGATAGACTTAGTTGCATCATTGAAATTAGTACATAAAATGGAGATTATGTAAATGGATATTGAATATAAAAGACTTACAGAAAAAGAACTGAATATTTTTATTGACATGAGGATAAATCAGCTCAGAGAAGAAGGGGCTAAAGAAGAGATTGATCTAGTTCCTGCATTGAATGAATATTATACTCGTCATATGGCAGACGGAACATTTGTATCTTGGATTGCTTTTGATGGAGAAAATATTATTGGGACAAGCGGGATGTCATTTGTGGAGAAGCCGCCCTATTTTGGATGTCCAAGTGGAAAGATAGGATTGTTATCCAGTATGTTTACTGATTTGGAATACAGAAGAAAAGGTATTGCAAAGGAACTGTTATCCCGTGTTATAAATGATGCTAGGGAATATGGATGTGGAACGATACAGATTACAGCGTCTGATATGGGTGTTAAATTGTATACAGATTTTGGATTCACACATAATGGTAACTTCATGCAATATAAACTTTCTTAATGATCATATATTTCATTATATATAATAGAAAACTTATATTTTTATACCAGATGTTAGGAGAGACCATAACTGTTTATTGTTATGGTCTCTCTACTGTTAGATTTCCAAAGAATCTTCTGCATCTACCCACATTTGCATATTTCCATCAAGATATAACCTTGCGTATTCCAATGGTTCATCAATGGCAAGTGCGTTCAGTGCACAGTCTGATCTGGGTGTGGTTTTCAAGTTCTTTTCTTCTTCCCAGCAGTCAATGCGTAGCATATAACCAGCGCCTGTATAAACATCAATGCTGTTTCGTTTTGGCTGGATTGATAATACCACAAAGAAAATGGATAATGGCATAACTGCACAAAGATTAGCACCTCGAAGAAAAAATAGTATATGGTCTGAATTAAATAAAGAACGTTGTCGGAGAATAAAACGACAATGGACGCTTACTTACGGACTGACAGATTCTCACAGAAATACTTTCAAAAAGAAAAGATATTTGTAAATATGCAATAATTGAAAGTGCACTCGTTTTACCAATGAAGACAACATATGCCCTAATAAAACCAACTGTTTCAATCTGTTATCCTTTGCTTAAGAAACATTGGTTTGCACAAGCACAGTTCAAATCATTGCATATTAAAAAAAGTTTCTTGGATGATTATTATCGAGACAGCATAGCAATAACAAAAGAGAATATGATTGCGTTTTTGAAAGCTAATTCTGACTACAAATTAAAGGAAGGTATTAAAGAAACAGATGTGAAAGTCCTTGTATTGGTGGAAAGTAAAGAAAACCATTACTTTAATTTTCACATTTCGTATCTCTTTCTTTTAGCTTTTGCATTCCAAGTATAAAAAACAAACCAACCATACACGCAACGGGTTGAAAATGAACAAGACCCATAGCCGCTTTCGGTTCTTCCAATGTGGTTGGTCCCTGTATGATTGCATAAAAAGAACCTATCATCATCCCCAAAATCATATAAACAGACTGAGGTCGGAATTTTTCCAGACATACTTTAATGCCTTTTACCACCGTCACCGCACCGGTAAGAATTCCAAATCCAAAGAATACCAAACATGGAACATATGAAAAATGTAATCCAAGAAATCCTCTCACCGCTGTGATTACTGGGATATATGCTCCAAAAATCAGAAGCAAGGTAGAGCCTGAAATTCCCGGAAGAAACATAGCAGAAATAGCAACCATTCCTATAAGAAATAATTTTATTCCCAAACCGATAGAAAAATTACTTAAATCCATTGCTGCTGTTCCAACCTGTCCATTCAACCATGTAATTCCCGCTACAATTATAATCCCTGCCATGCAAAAGAAAATTCCTTTTCCAAATTGGCGAAAACTTTCTTTTTCTTCTAGCACGATCAATGGAATCGCTCCTGCTATAAAACCAATAAACAGAGAACTGACTGTATATATCTGCCTTTCAAACAATGCAGATAAAACAAGAACTGCCAGTACCATACCAATCCCCCAGCCAATGCCAAGTTTTATCAGATAATGTAGGGATTCTTTCTTATCTTTTCTATTTCCAAACACAAAATTATGAATCGAACCAATAAATTTATCATAAAATCCCATGATAAACGCTACGGTTCCTCCAGATACTCCCGGTACGCTATCCGCTAGTGCCATACAAAATCCACTGATTCCTTCTTTTAACATACCCAAAACCTCCTGTTTCTTTTATGTGGTCATCTTACCACTCTACATTAAACAAACAGAAGATAATTTTCTAAACAAATTCTAAACAATCTATATACTCACTTTAGATTATTACTAGCAAAAGCGTTCCCAGTACAATACATACCAGTCCCCATGCAGATTTTTTGGACAATGTTTCATGAAATACAATCCAAGAAAACAAAATCGTAACTAAGATACTCAACTTATCAACCGGAACTACCACGCTGGCAGGCCCATCCTGCAGTGCCCTGTAATAGCAAAGCCAAGATGCTCCCGTTGCCAGACCAGACAACAGAATAAAGACCAGCTCCTTCTTTTCCATTTTTCTAACTTGATGACATTTCCCGGTAATTTCCACCATCATCCATGCCAGAAAGAGCACCACTGTAGTGCGAATTGCCGTTCCCAGATTCGAATCTATCGACTCTATACCAATTTTCCCTAAAATTGCAGTAAGACTGGCAAATATTGCAGAACCGACAGCAGAAATCATCCATTTCTTTTTCTCATTCTGCTTTTCCTCGTTTTCTTTTTTCGAAATCATTAATAAGGTGCCTGTACCGATTAACACCACAGCAATGGTTTTTCCTACTGTTAATCCCTCCCCAAGGAATACCAACGCAAGAAGAATGGTTAATACCGTACTTGATTTGTCAATTGGTACAACCTTATTTACATCCCCATTCTGCAACGCATGAAAATAGCAGAGCCAAGATGCTCCCGTTGCCAAACCAGACAAAACAAGAAATAACATTGTTTTCCCATCTATCTGCATAATTTCCTTCCCACATCCAGTAAGCAATACCATCAACCAGGCAAATACGAAAACGATACTGGTTCTTATGGCAGTTGCTACAGTTGAATCCGTTTTCTTAATTCCGCATTTTGCAAGAATAGAAGTAATTCCAGCAAAAAAAGCAGAACCCATCGCAAATAATATCCACATTTTTTTCCCTCCTACTTATTCAGTCGATACCCAACACCCCATATCGTTTCTAAAATTCTCGGATTTTTACTGTCATCCTCAATCTTATCCCGGATACGGTTAATATGTACCATAACAGTAGCACTATCTCCCACATAATCATACCCCCATATTTTTTCAAAAAGCTGCTCTTTGGAAAACACAACATTCGGATTCATAGCCAAAAATTTTAATAATTCAAATTCACGATTTGGAAATTTGATTTCTTTCTCCCCTTTATACACCTTCCAGCTATTCAACTGAATCCTTACATCTTGAATACAGATTTCTTCCTGTTCTGCTTCCGTATGTGCTGTATTTTTATTCATGAGTCTTTCATACTGTCTCAAATTAGCATGAACCCTTGCAACAAGTTCTGCCGGATCAAATGGCTTTACAATATAGTCATCTGCCCCAAATCCAAGTCCTCGAATCTTATCTAAAGATTCTGTCCTTGCCGTTACCATTAAAATAGGAATATCTACCTTTTCCCGTATCTCTTTACAAATATCATAACCACTTTTCCCAGGCAACATCAAATCCAGTAAAATCAAATCAAATGAGGTTTTATTAAGCATGCTTTCCACCTTTTCCCCATCTGCAACTATCTCTGTTTGAAACCCTGCGGCCTGAAGATATGCCTCCTCTATCATCTGAATGTCTTCGTCATCTTCTACAATTAGTATCTTTTTATCTTGTAGCACTTTCTGATTCCCCCTTCGGCAATTCTATATAAATCACAAATCCATCTCTATTCTCTGCCCATATCTGTCCATTCATGGATTCGACCAAAGTTTTGACAATATACAGCCCAAGTCCACTTCCGTCCTCTTGATTTCTGGATTCGTCTACCCGGTAGAACTCATCAAAAATATAGTCTAGTTTTTCTTCCGGCACACCTCTTCCATTATCCGAAAAACAAATGACAACTCCCTTTTCCGTTTCCTTTACGGTAATATTTATGGCAATTGGTTTCACATTACCGTATTTTCTGCTGTTTTCTAAAAGATTATCAAAAATGCGATGGAATTGTTCCGGATCAATCAAAACCATTTTAGAAACCGTTTCCAGTTCCTCTGTAAATTCTACTTCATCCACAGTAAACAACTCCCGTTTCTCAGCTAAATATTTTGAAATCCATCTGGATACATTTGTTTTTTGAAGGTGCAGTGGTATATTTCCAGTTTCCAATCTTGACATATATAATAACTGTTCCAACAATACATTCATATCTCCGCTTCTTTGGTATGCAATCTGTAAAAATTTTTCCTTGTGTTTTTCTTCTGTTACTACTCCATCAAGAATTCCCTTGATACTTCCCCGAATAGCTGTAAGCGGCGTCCTAAGATCGTGAGAGATACCTGCAATCATTTCTGTTCTTGCTTTTTCATATTTTCTGTTTTTCTCCTGTTCCGCCAAAATATGAGCCTGCATGTCATTGAATGTATGGCATATTTCCTCAAATTCCGCATCTCCCTGATAGTAGATTTCCTCTGTCAATCTATTTTCCCGGATTCGCTTTGCTCCCTGTCCTAACACATCTAACGGTTTCATAATCCAGTGTACCAGCCTTCTTGTAAAGAACAAATTAACCAAAATCCATACTGCAACACAAACCGCCATATCCACCAAAAAAAGCACATAAAAAGAATGTTGATGCAGCGTCCAATCTTCCAACATATCTCCTATATCTGCTGTATCTGCCATTGTTTCCATAGACGTCTGCCAATCCTGTTCTATGGCTTCCCAATATATCTTTACAACCCCTATATTCAGGATTCCCACCAATACTACTGTTACCAAAATCATCAGTGCATTGGAAATAAAAATTCTTTTCTTTACCGTCTGTCTCTTCATTTACACAACCTCACATTCTGTACTACTATTATACCGCAGTCAAACCTATGTGCAATATCAGAAAGTGCCAAAGTAACAGTTCACAGGTAGCTCTTTGCACTATGCTGCAAAGAGCGTAAGAAAGAGTAACGCAGGATTGTTTGGGGCAATTTTGCATGCGGAGCATTGACCCAAACGTTACTGTTTACGCGTCTGTCAAGCAGACGTGTGAACCGTAACCAAAACGGCTGAGAAATTTACATTTTTGAAAGGGACTTCTTGCATATACCAGCGAAAGAAAATATAATAAGAGTTGCAATTCACTTTTAAACAATGAAAATATCTAAAAATAATCATTGCCAGCTTCAAGCATACGAAATATAGCTGTGAAAAAACAAAATTTACGATGCTGCGGATTAATTATTACAAGCATAAAAAGAAATATGGAGGTATTTAGAATGAACATTAGGAGAGCAAACGAAAAAGATATACCAAGACTGATTCAATTATTAGAACAGGTGCTTCAGCTTCATGCAGATATAAGACCGGATATTTTTCTTCCTGGAACTACAAAATACACAAAGGAGGAGCTTACAGAACTATTAAAAGATAACACAAAGCCTGTTTATGTTGCCGTAGACAAAAATGATATATGTCAAGGCTACGCTTTCTGTCAGTTGAAGGAGCAGCCATTTTCCAATAATATGGTACCGTTTACATCACTTTTTATAGATGATTTGTGTGTGGATTCAAAAAACCGAGGACAACATATTGGTGAGAGTCTGTTCGAATATATAAAAAGTGAAGCAAAGCGTTTGGGCTGTTATGAAATAACACTTAATGTATGGGCTGGCAATGCCTCGGCTGAAAAATTTTATGAAAAGATGGGGCTGAAAACCAAAGAAAGACAGATGGAATATATATTATAAAATAGCCAACTGATTCTGCAAGTCCCTAACTTTATTTGAAAAAGAGTAGGCAAAGTAGACTAGAAAACAATTATATTTTAAAGGAAGAGGCAAACATTATGTTTTTACAAGTTTTAATTTTATTATTAGGTTTTATATTATTAGTAAAGGGCGCGGATCTTTTTGTGGAAGGTGCTGCAAGCCTAGCAAAGAAGCTGGGTATTCCCCAATTGATAATAGGCCTTACTATTGTGGCTATGGGTACCAGCATGCCAGAAGCTGCTGTAAGTATCACAGCCGCATTACACAAGAATGCAGGAATTACTATCGGAAATGTTGTAGGAAGTAATATATTAAACATCCTGGTTATTCTTGGTATTACAGCGGTTATTACAAATGTGGCAATTCAGAAATCTACCCTATATTATGAGATACCATTTATGATTGGAATCTCCATTTTAATGATGCTATTCGGTATTACCGATTCCAAAATAACATTGATAGAAGGCGTAATATTTTGGATTTTATTTCTTGCATTCCTTGGCTATCTTTTTGTAATGTCAAAGAAAAGTAAGGCACCGGAAGAGGAGGAAGCAAAAGATATACCAGTGTGGAAATGTATTTTATTTATGTTAATCGGCGGAATCATGGTGGTAAAAGGAAGCGATTTTGCAGTTAGCGGTGCATCTGAAATTGCAAGATTCTTTGGAATGAGCGAAAGATTTATAGGACTTACCATTGTTGCCTTTGGTACATCCCTTCCAGAACTTGTAACATCTGTTACCGCAGCGAAAAAAGGAAATGTTGATATTGCCATTGGTAATATTGTAGGTAGCAATATCTTTAACATTTTGTTTGTAATTGGAACAACCGCACTGATTTGTGCAGTACCATTCCAAAGCAAATTTATGATTGACACTACTATTGCTATTATTAGTGGCATCGTACTTTGGCTTGGTACAATCAAAAATAAAGAACTGAGAAGGCCTTGCGGAATTATTATGCTGCTAATCTATGCCGGGTATTTTGTATACTTATGTATGTAACTACTATTACACGGCTTCCCCGTACCATTTATGTGAAAGTTTCTCCACGGGTAGAATATATCTTGAGTGACTTAGGAAAGCTTCTGAAAAACATTATAAGCTACACACTTCTTTCATGGCATAATACAATTTAAAATAGAAAAACGAGTAGCAAAAACTAGATTTACGCTAGCCTGCTACTCGTTCAAAAGCTATTATATTTTCTTCAAAAAAGTCAAACAAAAATCTGTAAGCGCTTCAAAACAAAGAGTATCGCTTTCTATCATTCATTTTGTTAAACTACTTCCAAAATAGATTATACGAATAGGAGTTTCATGGAGAAAGAAAAAGCACTACTCTGTCAGTGCCTGTTTTTGTTGAAGTTACGCCAACTGCGTCACTTCATAATTTATCAGATTATAAATTCTCATATCCATAAGTTTTAATCCTCAATCTGTGGAATATTAACTAGCTGCTGTAACTTCTTTTCAAGTACTGTCTTATCCGGCAACTGTAACTGATACTGTGATACCAACATCGGTGACATTGTTCTGCTCATAGCATACTCCACCACCTCATCATTCTTAGATGCACACAAAAGCAATCCCACACTCGGATTCTCATTCTCTTTTTTTACCTGTCTATCCAATGCTTCAAGATAAAAATCCAACTTAGATATATACTCTGGTTTAAACTTACCTATTTTAAGTTCTATTGCAACAAGGCACTGCAATCCTCTATGGTAAAACAACAAATCAATCCGAAAATCGTCTCCACCAACCTGTATCTTGTACTCTTCATCAATGAACGTGAAATCTTTTCCCAATTCCAAAATAAAATCCTTCATATTTCTTATCAAAGCTTTTCGCAAATCATTCTCATGAAACTCATTCGGCAAATCCAAAAATTCCATAACATATGAATCCAGAAATGGATTTTCTCCCAACTTTTTAACAGACTCTGGTAACAAAGTTTCCTTTGATAGCATATATCTTTCATAATATCCACTATCTAACTGTCTCTCCAACTGTCGTTTAGAATAGTTTTCCTTGATACATAGACGGATATAAAATTCTCTCTCCTCATCAGTCTTACAGCCTGACATTATCAATAAGTGATTCGTCCAGCTAATTTGTGTCACCAGTGGTGTCACAATTTCATTATCCTTATAAGTCTCATAGAATTTTTTCATTCTATAAAGACCTCTTCGATTAAAACCTTTTATTCCAGGAAATGCCTCCTGTATTTCCCTAGCAATCCCATCTATATATGCGTCACCAAAAGCAGCCTGTTCAGCCCCCGTGCTTAAAAACTCACCAACTTTCCAATACATCTTGATAAGCTCCTCATTTACTTTCTTTAATGCATTTTGTCGAGATTCTTCAATTATATGAATTAATCCGGCTGCCGATATCAAATCATTACCCATACAAATATTCCACCTTTCGATTTGTGTCACCAGTGGTGTCACAAATTCATTTTTTCCATTTTAAAGAGAAATTATAAACTTTTTTCAAAATCGCCATGCCTTAATTATATCAAGACAAGGCTGTCCTCTCAATTATTTTTTCATATAGGTAACGTAACCACAAATCTGCTACCATGCCCTTCTTTACTTTCAACCGTTACGTTTCCTCCATGTGCCTGCACAATTGCTTTTACAATGGTAAGACCAATGCCTGCTCCACCTGTTTTCCGATTACGAGACCGGTCGGTTCGATAAAACCGTTCAAAAATCAAAGGCAAATCCTGTTCTGAAATACCAATTCCCTGATCCTCAACAAGTAACGTGGCAGTTTCTTCATGACTACTGACAGCTATATGGATGGTACCACCCGCTATGGAATATTTTATGGCGTTGGATACCAGATTATAAATTACCTGATACAAACGCTTTTGGTCACCCAATACAACTACCGATTTCCCTGTCACAGTACAAGTGAGTTGCTTTTTTTCCAGCTCTGGTTCAAATGCCGTCTGTACCACCTGTGACAGTTCCAGCAAATCTACTTCTTCTTTTTCTAAATTCATATTTTCATCTTCCATTTGGCGCAATTTTTCCAAATCACTGATAATATTCGAAATCCTTCCCAGTTCATCATAGCAATTTTGCAACCGTTCCTTTGTAGGGTCCCAAACACCCTCAAGGATTGCCTCCAAATGAGAAGATACATTGGCAACCGGTGTCCGAAGTTCATGTGCCACATCTGACGTCAATCGCCTCCGAATATCCTCCTGTGTTTGCAAGCTCTCCGCCATATGATTGACCGCACTGCTCAGTTCTGCTAATTCCTGTGTCCGTACATCGGCTTTAAATCGAATTGCATAATTTCCTTCTGAAATTTGTCTCGTAATTTCTGTTGCTTTGGTAATCGGTACCGATAATCGTTTTGCTAGAATAATACCCGCAATTGCCGCAACAACCATAGAAGAAATTCCCACAATCAAAAGAATCTGATTTAATGCCGTAAGAAAGCGAAAATCATTTTCATTGAAATAATAAGGACTATAATAACTCACATCTACATACCCTACAAGCTGATTTTGCTGCTTCAAATCATACTGGTAGGTCAGAAACTCCCCTTTCCCCTTTGGATTTTTCTGATCCATTTGAGTGCTGATTTCCTGCATAATCTCATGGCATAATGTCATATCGTGGTTCTGTGCATCCCAAATAACCTTCTTTTCTTTATCATACAGTTTGATAATATAGCCATCCTTTAATGCATACATACCAAATCCATGTATATAGTCCAGATTCCACTTTTGGGTACTACTGTCATATTGGGTCGTCAAAGCGTCTGCCAGTTCTTCTGAAAATGTCTTTTGCTGCTTAGCAACATATTTTTCAAACTGTCGATGAATCAGAATATTGGCTGTCAAACTAATGACAGAAACAAGAAGCAACACAATCAGCACAAATCCTATCGATAGTTGCGTGCGAAGTTTTCGCCTCATTACACCACACCTCCAAACTTATATCCCATACCATGAACGGTACAAATATAAATCGGCTTTTTCGGATCATCCTCAATCTTTTTGCGAAGATTTTTTACATGAGTGTCTACCACTCGATCATACCCTGCAAAATCTAAATCAAAGGCAATTTCTATTAAATCCTCTCTGGTAAACAATTTTTGTGGGTACTTTGTAAAGGCAGATAAGATTTTCCACTCAATCGGTGTCACCGCTATCAATTTTCCCTTTTTATGCACCTCTTTGCGGTCATAATCTACCACTAAGTCTCCATTATTCCAGGAAAACCGTTCCGCAAGTGGTTTCAAATCATCCGAAGACCTTCTCAGCACCGCCTGCATTCGGGCATAGAGATTTTTCAAACTAAATGGTTTGGTGATATAGTCATCCGCACCAAGATTTAGCCCATTCAACATATCGCTCTCCATCGTCTTTGCTGTCAGCATAATAATCGGCACGCGGGATTGCTTGCGAATCGTAGCACAAACTTCCTCACCAGACAAGTCTGGAAGCATCAAATCTAATATCACAAATGCAATAGTTTCTTTTTCCAAAATTTGCAATGCTTCCCGTCCTGTTTCTGCCTGCATTGCTTCAAACCCCTGTTTTTCCAGATAAGAAGCTACTGCCTCCCGAATCATTTTTTCATCGTCCACTACCAATATATTTTTCAAATCAGCCATTCTGCTCTCTCCTATTCCTTCTCTCATTTACAAGTATTATAATTACTGCCTTTCGCTTTTTCAATGTGCAAAGCAACTCTTTCATAAAAATTCAAGGCTTGAGTAAATGACATTAGTTCACAGAAAACTTTTTGGTGATTAATAGGTTTTCCAATTTGAAAAAATTTCTTTCGATTCCTTCAGAAAATCATAGGAAATCTCGATTCTATCCTCCGTTACTGTTTTATTTTCTGAAAAAATCGGCCATGGATTGCAACCTCCCGACTGTACCTCTACCTCGTCAACGGTAAAACGGTTCCCGCAATTTTGGCAGACCAATTCCGATCCTTCCTGTTCATAATATCCATGACCGGAACCATAACAAATCTGGCAGGTATTAAAAGCCGTACGAACATTTCCTTCCGAATCGGTAACCGCAAGCACTTCCATCTTGGTTCCGTCCACTTCTATCGGATAAAAGTGAGCAGTAGAAGAAATATCGCTGACTGCAATCACCAGCTTTTCTCCCTTTTTAATTACCTGTACATCCTCCTTTTTCGTCTCTTTGGTTACAGTCTCCGAAGTTGCAGCAGATGTCTTATCCGAAGAAACTGCTTTCTTATTTTTCTGAAACATATAAACTCCAACTACGCTCATGCAAAGAACGACTGCCACAACAGCCAATAATATATTGCTTGACTTCTTGTTTGTATTTTTATTTTTCATTTTTACTAACCCTTTCTTCCGTATTTTTCACATGTTTTCTATTGCACTATAATATACCCTCGTATCATCCCCATCCAACAGGTGTAGGAAATGGTACCAGACTTTGTCGGGGTAAATGTAATCACATTTTCTCCCTCCGAAAATGTATGGGTAATTCCATATTCCTTCAACAGAAGCTTATAATTACAACCGTTGATAGACCCTTTCGGTGCATCAATAATCCATTTGACAGGCATCCCAGACTGCACTGTTATGGTAGGATAATTTCCCGAATCCAAGGTACTTCTGATAATCTGCTCTCCATCTACCATCTCTATATCTGTGTCTGTAGCATCCGCCTTTTTCCATCCGATGGAATCCGTTCTCTGTTTCAGAAAAATATCGCCACTAACCAGAATGGCAATTACCACAAACAAACTGACTGCCCGATACCAATTTCTGCGAAAAGGAATACTGGCAATCACTCCAACCATGGCAGACAAAAGCAACAAACCCAAAAGCTGGTTTGGCAGGAGAAGCCCTGACAGGCTGCCACCCTGCGATAACATGGCTAGTCCAAGAACCACTACCAAAACAGCCCCAACTGCCATCATTCCTTTTGCAAACTTTTTACTTAGCACAGACACTAGGGAACCAAGCCCCAACATCAATGGCACAGTTCCCAAACTAAATAAGAACATAGAAAAGGCACCTACAAAGGGATTTCCAGAAGCAAGTGCTACAATCTGCATTGCTTGTAACGGACCGCAAGGCATTAGTCCATTTAACATACCAACTAACAACGCTCGATGGTTTTTTTCCTTATTTTTATGAATGATTGCCGCAAAAAAATTAGGCATATGCAGGTTGAAGCGTCGCAGCCATGGAAAAATCTCCAGTATATTCATACCCATAATGACCATAAAGATTCCAGCAATCATCTTTAAAATACCTTGGAATAGTACCGACACACCTGCACTAGAGCCTCCTCCCATTACCATTCCCACAAATCCCAGAAAAAATCCAATGACTGTATAGGAAATCACACGCCCCAGATTGTACAAAAAGGAAGATTGAAACACTGCAAATCTGCCGCCTTTCTCTTTTCTATTATCCTCCTGTAACATACACTGAGAAAGGTTAATACCACCACACATTGCAATACAATGAACCGATGTAAGCAATCCAATTATAAATAACATCCCGTAGCCCATTTTTGCATCAGCCAACTGCCCTGGTACCAATACATTCAAAATTCCAAGTTGCTGAAACAGTACATACAAGGAAAGAATAATCACCAATAGAGAAAGCATTCTTACCATATCCGTCCCCGTTTTATCGCCTTCTGGTAACACCTCATACCCCATTTTCTCAATCATGCTTTGTATCTCTTCCAAAGTAATCGCATCCGAATCATAAGCAATATCCAAAAGTCCAGTCTGATAACTGACTGTCGCTTTCTCAATTCCAGCCGTATTTTTTAATTTATATTCCATCTTGTTCTGACAATTGATACAGGACATTCCACCGATACACAATTGTTTTCTAATCATGCTCATTACACACACCTCTTTTTCCTAATCTTATCAAAAAGATTTGTGATTTTTATGTGCTTCCACATTTAGGACATCCCGCCTTGTTTAATTACTCTTGTTTCCTCCTCAGTGCATACAATAATAATTTATTTTTTACATTCTAATAAATTATGAGTATTCTTGATCCAATTATCACACTATGCTTGCACAAGCAAACTATAAGTTGTATAATACATTATAATAAGACTGTAATATGATATAAGATTTTCTTATGAAAGGACGATGGTTTTTATGAAAAAAATCAAAATGAGCTGAAATGCATCTTATTACATTACATTTCAGCTCATTCTTTTTATCTCTTTTTATTTACCCCAAACTTCCTCGGCAATTTCCTTTACTAATTTCAGCTTTGCCCATTGTTCTTCCTCCGTAATCTTATTACCAATTTCACAAGACGCAAAACCACACTGAGGACTTAAGTATAATCTCTCTAAAGGAACATACTTTGCTGCCTCATGAATTCTAGCAATCACTTTTTCCTTGTCCTCTAATACAGGAGATTTTGTAGTAATCAGTCCCAAAACAACCTTTTTATCTGGTGAAACCTTTGCTAGTGGAGCAAATCCACCAGATCTCTCATCATCATATTCTAAGAATAATGCATCTACATTTTCCTTTGCAAATACATAATCTGCAACGGTATCATATGGTCCGCTTGTAAAGAATGTAGAATGATAATTTCCTCTACAAATATGTGATGTAATCACCATATCCTCTGGTTTTCCTTCCAATGCAAGATTATTTACTGCAAGAAGCTGTGCTTTTACATCCTCTATATCAATTCCAAGTGCTTTGTATCTCTGCTTTGCGGCATCCCCTACAACTGCACCCCAGGTACAATCATCAAACTGAAGGTTACGACATCCTGCATCATAAAATTGTTTGATTACTTCCTGATATGCCACACCAATATCCTGTATCAATTCTTCATTCGTAGCATAATACTTTCTTGTATTTTCCAAATTGATTGGAACAATCATCTGCTGAAATGTCTGCGCTGGTGCTGGAATTGTATACTTTGCTACCGTATTTTCATCCTCAAATTGCTTTAAATATTTAAAATATTCTACAAAGGGATGTGCTTTTGCCTTAATTTTACCTACAAGATAGGTATCGTCAAGAGCTGCCAGTTCGTCATGAAACTGTACACCCTTTCCTGTGTTTTCATGTGCAACGCCTTCCAATCCCCACATAAAATCTAAATGCCAGAATGTTCTTCTAAACTCTCCATCTGTAATTACATGAAATCCAAGTTCCTTTTGTTTTGCTACAATCTTTTTTATTTCCTCATTTACAATATGATCCAATTCTTCTTTGTTCATTTTTCCAGCTTTATATGCTGCCTTTGCATCCTTAAGCGCCTGCGGTCTTAAAAAACTTCCTACAAAATCATATCGAAAAGGTGTCTGTAAATTGCTCATTGTATTTCCTCCATTTCTTAATGTACTCTGGGAATTTACTAATCGAAAAATTCTGAGATAGATTTTTGATATACAATAACATTTTCGCAGCGCGTACACGGTGTGTAAGACGAGAAAATGGAAATGGTATATCGAAAATATAGCCAGCATGATTCAACTTATGTAGATTTCAAGAGTACATAATTATAAGACATCTAGTAGTTGTCCTTATTATAGCTGGAACCGATGTTATTGCAAAATACATAAAAATGAGGGTTATCCATAGTTTTAAGCTATGGATAACCCGATTACTCCAAATATTTTTTTATTGCTTCTAAATAGGTCGCTCCCAATCTGCTACGCATTCCCTTTCTATGTGCAATATAACCAATTCGCATGTCACTCTCATCTGCCAAAGGAACTGCTATAATATCCTTTCCGTTTAAGTTTTCATCAATTACACCACTACATACGGTGTACCCATTTAATCCAATCAACAGGTTAAACAACGTTGCCCGATCCCTTACACGTATATTTTTCTTGCGTTCTGATGAGGAAAAAATCTCTTCTGAAAAATAAAAAGAATTATGCTCTCCCTGTTCAAATGAGAGGTAAGGGAACTGCTCCAGTTCTTTGTTTGTAATGACCTTTTTTCTTGCAAGAGGATGCATCCTGCTGATAAATACATGAGGCTTTGCAAGAAATAATGGATAAAACTCCAAATCATGGGATTTTAAGATTTTCAATAACACTTTCTCATTAAAATCATTCAAAAATAAGATGCCTATTTCGCTTTTCATTCGTGCTACATCCTCTATGATTTCATAGGTCTGTGTTTCCCGCAGACTGAAATCATATTCCTCCTGTCCATATTCCTTGATTAAATCTACAAACGCATTTACTGCAAAAGAGTAGTGTTGGGTAGATACACAAAACTGCTTTTTACCACCATTTTTCCCCTTAAATTTGTCCTCAAGAATTGCTGCCTGCTCTAACACCTGTCTTGCATATCCTAAAAAATCATCCCCTTCTTTAGAAAGACTGATTCCTTTATTGCTCCTGTTAAAGATAACAAGATTCATTTCTTTTTCCAGATCATGGATTGCATTGGTAAGACTGGGTTGGGAAATATACAATCGGTTTGCTGCTTCCGTAATGGTTCCTGTTTCCGCTACCGTTATTACATACTTTAATTGTTGTAATGTCATATTCGGATTTCACCTGCTTTCCTTTTTCTCTTCTTCTAATAATATCTTTTTTAATTTCTGTGCTGCCACATTCATAGGGCGTTTGGAATCATACACCATGCATACATACCGATTGGGAATCTCTTCTTTTAACGTAAGTAAAACAATTTCACGCTTTTTGATTGCCTCCTGTGCCATTTTTTTCGGTAGAAAGGCTAAGCCCAGCTCGCTCTTTACCAATGGCAAGACCTGATCTGTTGTAGCTGCCTCCGTATCGGGTATCAATTCTATTCCATAGGATTGAAATAGCTGCGAATAAAAATGATAGGTTGTGGTTTCCTTTCCCAGACAAATCAATGGAAATTCCTTCAAATCTTTAACGGATAACTTTCTATCTGCAAGCGCAGTAAAGGTTTTTCCTCCAATTAAAATTTCTTGGAATGCCTGAAGTTTTATCTCTTTTAACTCTGTCCCCAAATTGGTTGGCGTCGTAACTACCGCAAAATCAATCTCTCCACTACGCACAGAACGAATTGCCTGTGGAGTAGAATGATTACAGATTTTTAATCGAACACCGGGATATTCCATATGAAACTTTTTCAGACGGTCCAACAAATATATATTTAAAGCCGTTTCACTTGCACCAATCGAAACACTACCATGTTCTAATCCCACTCTTTCAGACAATTCCTCCTCTGCCTGCTGAATCTGCATCATAGCTGCCGAAACTCTGGTATAAAGCATTTCACCTTCGGGTGTTAAACAAACGCCTCGATTTGTTCGAATAAACAACGTACAGTTTAATTCATGCTCCAGACAATTCATGGCACGCGTAACATTCGGCTGACTACTATTTAATGCATGCGCCGCCTTTGTAAAATTGCTGTATTTTGCCACATAATAAAAAATTCTATAGTATTCAAAATTTACATTCATAAACCCTTTCCCCACTATATCAAATAATTATTTCTACTATATCAATAATACATTTTACTTATCACAAATGTCAAATTATAATCACTTTAGATAAGAAGATTGAAGTTACTATTCACGCTCAATGTCATTTACTTAAGCCTTGAATTTTTACGAAAGGGTTGCAATGCCAACATAGCTTTCAAAAACCCGCTTCCGCTTGGACTTAAGCCTAGCGGTACTAAATTCGCTGAAAAACATTAGCAGCTCATTTACCGCAAGGGTGCGCTTTCACACTAGACTCAAAAATACTTCGCCAAGTGTTCAATGTGAAGTACCGAGGCTTTCGTACAGTTTTTTGCAGCTATATTGGCATTGCAACCCGTGAAAGAAGATTTTGAACTTAAGTAAATGACATTGGTTCACACTAGAATATGAACAATAACGATTAAAAAGTAAAGGAAGAACGGCTATGAGACACTTAATTGATCCATTGGATTTCACCTTGGAGGAAACCAATAAAGTTTTGGATTTGGCTGATCGCATCTTGATGCGGCCCTCCGAGTATTCTCATGTTGCAGACGGGAAAAAACTCGCAACTCTTTTTTATGAACCCAGTACAAGAACACGCCTTTCTTTTGAGGCCGCCATGTTAAATCTTGGCGGGCAAACCTTAGGATTTGCTGGTGCTGAACAATCCAGTGCTACCAAAGGAGAAACCGTTGCAGACACGGCTCGTGTAGTAAGCTGTTACGCCGATATTATTGCAATGCGTCATCCAAAAGAAGGGGCTCCACTTCGTGCCTCTATGTATGCAAAAGTACCGGTTATCAACGCAGGAGATGGCGGGCATAATCATCCCACCCAAACTCTAATTGATATGATGACGATTCGGCAAAAGAAAGGTCGCTTAGACCATCTTACCATCGGATTTTGCGGGGACTTAAAATTTGGTCGCACTGTCCACTCTCTCGTAAACAGCCTTGTTCGCTATCCAGGAAATCAATTTTATTTCATTTCCCCAGACGAACTTCGTGTGCCAGACTATCTTATTACTGATACTTTACATCCTGTCAAGGCTACTTATCATGAAGTAAGTAACTTGGAAGATACCTTACCAAAACTGGATGTTTTGTATATGACACGCGTGCAAAAGGAACGTTTCTTCAACGAGGAAGATTATATTCGTCTAAAGGGAAGTTATATGCTAACAAGAAAAAAGCTTCAACTTGCTCCATCCGATATGCCAGTTCTGCATCCATTGCCAAGAGTAGATGAAATCTCTCTTGACGTAGATGAGGATAAACGTGCCGCCTATTTTGATCAGGTACAAAATGGTGTTTACGTTCGCATGGCACTTATCATGGCACTACTAGGTATTCCGGACCCTAAAACGGGAGAGGAGGTATTTGAGAATGCTTAATATAGAATCCATTCAAAATGGAATTGTAATTGACCATATCACTGCGGGAAAAGGCATGGATATTTATCATCTTTTGCATCTGGAAGCTATGGATCAATCTATTGCACTTCTACAATATGTAAAAAGCCAAAAGTACGGCAAAAAGGACCTGATTAAAATAGAAGGAGCAGACAAGCTTCCCCGACTGGATATTTTAGGTTATCTGGATGAAAATATCACACTGATTTCGATTAAAGACGGAAAAGTGGTGAATAAATTTCATCCCATTCCTCCAATGGAACTTAAAAATGTAATTCGGTGTGAAAACCCACGTTGTATCACAAGTATTGAAAACAATTGCGACCATATATTTCGGATGTCCGTATCCAAAAAATATAGATGTATTTACTGCAATCAGGAAATACATGTTAAAAAATAAGTAACAAAATACAGGGAGATGATCTTATGTCATTAGTACTACCAAGAGAAGAAGAAGTTGAAAAGATATTTTCAAGAATTCTTTCCTCAGATAAATCCTGTGAAAGACTTCTTGAAACATTTTATGATCATTTATGCGATGACAACATGTACATTGACCCAGATCCACATCATTTTGCAGAAGTTCTACTTTATGCATACAAAAATGGAGACGTCAGTGCATTATTGCTGGAACTATGCAACCGCAGTATGTTTGACCTACTAAAGGAGGCTTACTTAATTCCAAAACGCTTTCACGGAAAATCTGGGGAAAACCCGGTTCTTCTTACAGATGTGGAAGGAAACCTTTTGGAATCAAAAAAGAAACTGGTCTCTAAACATGAATATAAAAAATTTTACGAAATCTACAAGGCACACTCTGCTGCTCCTCGTTCGAAATTATATTTGGCAGATGGATACGACCTTGTCCGCTATTATACAAATTCTATGAATATCTGTGAAAAAAAAGAAAATAAAGAAAGGGGCATATTTATATTATATGCTTTACCCGATACCAAAAAACTGAATCTAACGGAAGCACAGGCATATGATATGATTTGGTCTACTTTTCACAAAATACAAAAAGAAGCATTTTCTGCTATTGTGTTCTATGGGCAGGAAACAGGTACAAAATCCGGGAAATCTTTTGATGAACTAGGCGTTCTCCTGCCAATCCACCAATTTGAAAATAAGATGCTTCATCACCTTACCGCAATAGATGGACTGGTACTGTCATGTCGCGAAGAAATGATAAAGACTGCTGGAAATGACAGTCTGGACCTATAATGGAAATGAGGGATACTATGAAAAGCACCAAACCCCAAACAAACATTAAAAAAAATCATATGGATGTCCTTTGGCATGAATACGCCGATTCCGCAGATCATACTCCCATTACGAAAGCAAGCCTGTCCGCAAAAGCATCTGTAGTCGGAAGGGTGGGTATTATGATGCTTTCCTGTGGAACTGGGGCCTGGCGTGTCCGCAGTTCCATGAACGAACTATCTGAACTTATGAATATCACCTGCACCGTTGATATTGGGCTTATGTCTATTAACTATACCTGTTTTGATGGGAATAACAGTTTTAGCCAATCCCTCTGTCTGACAAATACAGGTGTAAACACTTCACAGCTCAATCGATTAGAAAAGTTTGTAGCTCATTTTTCCAAAACAAAACTTACAGAAAGTTGTGAAGAAATCCACTCCGCATTAGATGAAATTGAAAAAATTCATGGGCTTTCTTCTCCATTTATATTAGCTATTTCTGCTGCATTGGCATGTAGTGCTTTCACCTTTCTTCTTGGTGGCGGCATCGTAGAAATGCTATGTGCTTTTGTCGGCGCAGGAATCGGAAACTATATTAGATGCAAGCTTTCCAAACATCACTTTACTTTGTTTTTATGTATTATTTCGTCCGTATCTGCTGCTTGTCTCAGTTATACCCTTTTACTAAAATTATTGGAGTTTGCCTTTTCCGTACGACTACAACATGAAGCTGGATACATTTGCTCTATGCTATTTATTATTCCAGGGTTTCCTTTTATAACCAGTGGAATCGACCTTGCTAAACTGGATATGCGTTCTGGTTCAGAGCGATTTATGTATTCATTGATTATCGTAACAGTTTCCACTATGACTGCCTGGATACTTGCTATGTTGCTTGGACTTAAACCAATCTCTTTTCTTCCATTAAATCTTGCTTTATGGCAATGGATTTTATTTCGCTTACTTGCCAGTTTTTGTGGGGTTTTTGGATTTTCTATTATGTTTAACAGCCCCATCCCACTTGCCATTGCTTCTGGTATCATAGGTGCTGCATCCAATACGATTCGCTTAGAACTGATTGACCTGTGCGCTTTTCCACCTGCTGCCGCTGCCGCTATTGGCGCATTTATTGCAGGTATCCTTGCTTCTACACTAAAAGGTGTGGTCGGTTATCCAAGAATCTCCATTACAGTACCTTCTGTTGTAATTATGGTCCCTGGATTGTATCTGTATAAGGGATTTTACAACCTTGGCATTATGAATTTAACTTCCGCAGCTTCCTGGCTTGCATCTGCATTGCTTATTATTTTGGCATTACCTTTCGGGCTTATATTTGCTCGAATTCTTACAGATAAAACGTTTCGGTACTGTACCTAATTTTGAAAAAGTTTTGCTTGCAGAGCTTTTTTACTCTATAGGACGAACTTTCTTATAGCCAAAAATGCAATAACCCAAAGAAAGCCAGTCACAAAATATGAAAGATACCTCATGACTAAAAAATCTTGATTATATAGGAGGCACTATGAAATTCACAAATTTTCACCATCATCCAAATAGGCAAATGTCCGAATCCTTTCTTACTGCTGCCTTATTATCCATATCCGGCGGTTTACAGGATGTTTATACCTACATTGCAAGAGGGCATGTCTTTGCAAATGCACAATAAACAAACACTTTACAAATCCCTCCATTACTTTGCAATCATCCTTCTGTTTTCCTTAGGTGCCGGTTTGGGAAGTTATTTTATTCTATTTTTCAAAATGCACACCATATGGATTTCCTGCTTGCTTTTATTTGGTGGCTTTTCCTTAATGTTTATACAGGAGAAAACTGAAATTTGAATATTTCATTTGTTCCTTCCATATCATATCTATTCAACACAAAATATTGCGGCAAAAAGTATACGATTAACAACGAAGCATAGGAACAACCTTCATAGCAATACTGAATAAAAAAAGGTGTCACAATAGCGATTTAAAACCGTTATTACGACACCCTCTTTTCATTATCTTAATAGTTTTCTTCACGTACCTCAAAATATGCCTGTGGATGTGCACAAACCGGACAGACTTCTGGTGCCTTTTCCCCTACTACAATATGTCCACAATTACGGCATTCCCAAACTTTTACTTCACTCTTGGCAAATACTTCCTGCGCTTCTACATTGTGCAACAATGCACGATAACGTTCTTCGTGTTGTTTTTCGATTGCTCCAACCAAGCGAAATTTTGCTGCTAATTCTGGAAATCCTTCTTCCTCCGCAGTTTTGGCAAAGCCCTCATACATGTCCGTCCACTCAAAATTTTCTCCCTCTGCTGCTGCCGCAAGATTTTCCGCAGTATTTCCAATTCCATTTAACTCTTTAAACCACATTTTCGCATGTTCTTTTTCATTATCTGCAGTTTTTAAGAAAAGTGCAGATATCTGTTCAAACCCTTCCTTTTTAGCCTTAGAAGCAAAATAAGTATACTTATTTCTTGCCTGTGATTCCCCCGAAAATGCTTCCATAAGATTTTTTTCTGTTTGTGTTCCTGCATATTTGTTTCCCATATTACCTACCTCCATTTTTTTCCTTTATTATACCATAATTACTCTTTTTCATAAAGACAATTGCATGGAAAAGCTGTTGCGATCCACAGTAATGTGAACGGTAACAAAAATATATGGTCGTTATTTCCTTACTCAAATTCCTTTGTATCCTTAACCAAGGTTAAAACATCCTTTGTTACAATTTTTTTTAGGATCACTTGATTCACAATAAAACGAAGAAATAACATTCCTATCGTCACAATTATTAACATTTCACCTGATACAATCCACCAATTTTTCAGTTGAAACATCATGCCCATAATCACACACGCTATTGCTGCAATCAACTCACATACACCAAAAATTCCGTTAATATTTCCTCGATAAATCTTCATCACATCAGAGATTGAAAATCCGTAATATTTCAAAATTCCTACATCCTTTTGCTGCAATTTCAAATAGTCACAGAAAGATAATAGTAAATTTATCGAAGAAGAAAATACCATAATGATCAATAGCAAATTCAAAAAAAGTGTTGAATTTTTAATCGTTGTACTCATTGCATCAAAATCATCGAATGTATAATCAATAAGATATCCCTTCCCCTCCAACAATTTCGCACACTGGTCTACCTCATAAACACTTCTCACATCCACATAAATAGCTTCTAGCAAATTGTAAACATTCTCTGCCTTATCTGTAGACATAATCTGTTGCATACTTTGAAATGTATCCATAGTAACGTAAGCATAATCTGTAAATTGCTCATCCTCCATATCAATTATCGCAGAGGTAGTTCTAGATTTCAAAACATTACTAACTTTATATTTTTTAGCAGTCACCTTGTCCGAATGTAAATTTCCATCTTCATCCTCCTGTATCTCTTGGATGTTTAGACTCATTTTATCCTGGTCATAATCCTCTCTAATATAGAGCACGTTGTCTTTCATAGATGTATTACAAACATACTTTGCCTTTTGAGGATCTACACCATAAATGCACATTGGCTCATATTCATCCCCGCTACTTATACCTGTCATCTTATAGATTGGTATTTCATTCACACAAATATTTTTCTCTTTTATTGCTTTTTGAATTTTATCAATATCCTTCTGTGAAATCGCCTTATACTTGTCTGATTCTATTTTCCCTGTAATTTGAATCATATGTACATTTTCATTGGTAATAAAATTGTGCTTGGTATTTTGTTGATTGCTCACATAAAACATACATCCATATAGGAAACATATAATCGTCAACATAAATATAAGAATCGAATTTCTTAGATAATTACTGGTTTTCTTTAAGATTAATTTTCTTGTTTCATGAATTCTCGACTTCATATAATTTTTTGTCCTTTATCCTTATCCATTTCGCGCGTTTATCTGCTAATTCTATCTTCTGATGACTAACAATGATAATCGTTTTTTCCTTCATTTCCAATAGCAATTGTATGATGCTATTACTATTTTTTTTATCTAAATTTGCAATGGGTTCATCCAACAAAAGCACATCAAACTCCTCTAAGCCAAGCATGGCAATCTGTGCACGCTTTTTTTCCCCACCGGAAAGAGTACTAACCCTACAGTTTAATTTATCTTTTATTCCATATTGCATACACAATGTTTGAATCTTCTCCATTCTGTTTTCCACAATCCCAATTGCATTACATTTTATAATAAAGTTTTCCAATAGTGTTAGATTTTGAAAAATCATATCTTCCTGAAACAAGTACCGCATTTTGATACCTTCTTGCACATGTATACTTCCTGATAACGGCTTTTTATAACCATAAATCATATTAAGCAAGGTAGTTTTCCCTATTCCACTTTCTCCTTGTACAATATACATGCCTTTTTTAAATTGATAATTTACATGTGCAAAGATACCTTGATTTTCTGTTTCATAACACACATCCGTTAATTCTATCATGTAACCCATTCCTATTCTCTCTATACTACTCACAATCTTGGTAACCATCTTCTGTGTAAATTCTAAGTTTTCCATTCACTACACCATGCCCCAGATAGTAAGTATTTGTCAGTACCATTTTCTTTTTTTTCAGATTCCATACATCATACTGCAAGTCTTCATTTTCATTTGGATAAACCTGAATAAACTCGTTTCGTTCCTTTATATAATCTATACCAGTAGTAGTATTCCTAAATTGGAAATACACATTCCCTTTCAAATCCTCAATTTTATCTTTATTTCGTACCAATATAGTATCCTCATAGTTATAAATACCATCAGACTGCAAATTATCACGCACCTTTTTACTCTTATTCGTATGCATATCCAACGCATACAATTCATAACAATCTTTTTCTTTCTGGTAAATCGTATAATACATCTTGTCTGATACAAAGATACCTGGCATAAGATATTTATTCTTTAACCCAAATACCTCTTCTAATGTATTCTCTTTTTCATTATATTTCACAATACTACGATCCAAGTGATTTGTCTGTAGGGAATCCTTTTCTAACAAAAAATAGTATTCCCCCTTATACTTATCACAGGGAGTTACAGAGTCTTTCGGATCAATATCCATCACTTTTTCAATCTCTTTTTTATTTCTTTTTAGTATACTGAAATAATTATAATTTGAAGATCCTACTGTATACATTTCAAAACCACCAGCGGTCTTATATGCAAATACCCCATCCGTATCATAAAAATACTGGTATTTATTGGAAACGATATTATAACATCCTAATCTTTCATTATATACATCATACATAACTTCCTCTTGTTCCTTCATTTTTAATGTGGAACAATATTCCATTTTTGTTTTCTCTGCTGTATGAGCCTTGTGTTCTTGTTTTTTCTCGTTACATCCACTACTGACCAAAATCGTTATCATAATCAATACGACTGCAAATATTTTTTTGTTTTTCATCACTTTCGATTTTTCCTTTCAATCAAAAAATAACAGGGAACTCATTAAAAACAAATGATAAAATTCCCCGTCACTTTGTCAGCTTTTTGCCTATATGCCTCAATAAAAGCAAGATCATATAACTATGCCAACATACTTTGTATGTATATTACTGTTATAAATTACATCATGTTCCAGTGCTAATAGAAGTTGAATGTGAATATCCCTTTAACTTTACGTATGCCGTGGATTTCAACCAAAATTGATACCCCTTCAAATCTACATCTGGTGCAATTACATAATTTGAATCTTCATATTCTGTTCTACAACCATTTGTACTACTCCAATATTTCTTTGCTGTATTACAATTTTGCCAAGACATACTAGCGGATGCCTTCACTCCATATTCCCTGTTACTATTCATGGAAACTGTTGCAGTAAGTTCACATTTATTACGCATCTTAGCTCCTAAATTCCAAGACACCCTAATTTCTTCCACCTTGCTTGAACCATTATATGCGGCATAAGTATAAAACTTAATTTTTCTAGATTTTCCAGTTAATTTTCCATATGTTTGATTCTCACAATAAGAGGTAAGTGTTCCTTTATCTGGACAAGATATTTTCTCCGTATCCTTTGTGTAACGATCCTCAGATGAAGCCATTGCACTATTTTTCACTCCCAAAGGTGATACAATAATTGATGCAAGCAATACACCTATTATTGTCTGTTTTCTAATTTTCATATGTATTTTATTCCTTCCTCATTGTATTATTATGGCATGCACAAAATACACGTCGCATTGCAAAAAATCAAATATTTTTTCAACGTGTAGATGAACCACTGTATACAGATAGAAGCATGCTTTATCGACAATCCCTCCTTCATATATACATACTATTATCCCTAAAAAACATTTCAATGAAATTTTTGTCAATCTCCCAATTTCTAATAAATTTGAATAACTCCATTATTTATTTAAGTCGTGATATATGCATTCATAAAAACTATCTATAAAACATTCTTCAGTAATACAATTAGTAATTACATTTTCTTCTATATAACCACTAATTATTTGTTCGAACGACACTATCTTACCATACCAAGCGTAGCGCTGTCAATATTTCTTTGTATTTTAAAACATCCGTATTATTATTGCAATATATTTTGCAAACAGACGTACCATTGTCACACATCAAATATATATCACAAAATTCTTTAGTAATTAATACAAAACGACCACACAAGAGTGATCTATACCACTCTTATATGGTCGTTTGTTTTTTCATCTAAAGTTACCATTCACTAATCTGTGAACCATTAACCATCTAAATTCTTTTTTACAAAAGATTCTTACGCAATTCAGCACCATCTTTCGCGCTCAAATATGCTGGTGCAATATCAAATACTGTCTTGCAGCCGTTCTGACCTTCTTTATATAATCGAAATGCTGCTCTTGCATAAGCTACAATAACACTAGCTGTAAATTCTGGATTTGAGTCAAGTTTCAAGCTATACTCAATCACATGATTATGCTCCTGCTCCCAGCCTGTCTTTCCAGAACGGATTACAAAACCACCATGTGGAATACCACTGTGATTTGCCTTCAATTCTTCCTCACTGATAAAATGAACGGTAGTGTCATAATCTGCAAAATAATTTGGCATATTTTTGATTGTTTCTTCTACCTTTGCAGCATCTGCACCTTCCTCCAAAACAACAAAGCATTCTCTCGTATGCTTCTGTCTTGTAGTAAGCTCTGGATTTTCTCCATTTCTCACTGCTTCCAGTGCTGCTTCTACCGGAATTGTATACTGCTTTCCATCTTTAACACCTTCTACACGACGGATTGCATCAGAATGTCCCTGGCTGACACCTTTTCCCCAGAATGTGTAATCACGTCCTTCTGGCAAAATGGCATTGGCATACATACGATTCAAAGAGAACATTCCTGGGTCCCAGCCTACTGAAATAATTCCAACATGTCCACTTTTCTTCGCTGCTGCATCTACATTCTCAAAATGTTCTGGAATTCTGGCATGAGTGTCAAAACTGTCTACTACATTAAACAACTGTGCATACTTTGGTGTTTGTTCTGGCAAGTCTGTTGCACTACCACCGCAAAGAATCATAACATCAATCTTATCCTTCCACTGTTCCACATCTTCAACATAGCAAACAGTCGCAGTTTCTGTTAAAATTGACACACTTTCTGGTGCACGTCTGGTAAATACTGCAACCAATTCCATGTCTTGATTCTGCTTAATTGCACACTCTACTCCTCTACCAAGATTTCCATATCCTAAAATTCCGATTCTCATGTTTCATCCTCCTTCTGATTCGCTCTATTCCTAATTTTACTTTTGAAAAAAGAACTTGTCAACCAATCAATCGGATATTTGCAATCCGCTCTGCTACTTGCTCATAACACGATTATCTGCTATCGCAGCATATCAGAAGGGGTTTGTACCCCTCCTGATACAAGCAAGTCCCCACCCGCCACTTATTGCTTTGCTCAATAGAAGTGGGGGACTTCCTTGCTTGTGTTAAATCACAGTGTTCTTTGGTACTTCTTGAATGTGTGCAAGCAATTATAACTGTTTCACATAGCAGGCGGAGAGATTGACAAAATGTAACTGTTCAGAAGTTTCTTTCGTAGCATGAAAAATTGGCTAAAATATTGATTTCCATTATAGAAGGTAAATGCTATAATGAAACATAGTAGTATAAAAACAACAAGTTTTATTAACTTGAATTGTAACTGTTCAGAAGGTGCGAACTCATATGTGCAAATTGTACGTGAGAGCTTGCTCGTGAAGTGCAATTTGCACATATGAGTTCATAGCTGGTAACAGCGTCATGAACAAAATGACCAGCCAAAGTTTATATTTTTAGC
>JBNMLH010000001.1:0-315761 GCA_050875145.1 Lachnospiraceae bacterium | reverse complement strand
TAGAGTAATCTGTGGTGGGTATGGTGAAATTAAAAAGCCTCCTATGTTAAAATGATAATGGTGTCTCAAGCCATATCAAGAATAGGAGGCGGTACAAATGTACAGTTCAAGTTTAGCACATACTAAATGGAAATGCCAATACCATATAGTATTTATTCCAAAATATCGTAGGAGAGTATTGTATGGAAGGTTGAAAAGTGATATCAGAGAAATAATAAAAAAACTTTGTGAATACAAAAAAGTGGAAATAATAGAAGGAGCAGTATGTTCAGATCATGTACATATTTGCGTAGCGATTCCACCTAAGTTGAGTGTTTCAGATTTTGTTGGATACTTAAAAGGAAAGAGTGCTTTGATGGTGTTTGACAAACATCCAGAATTGGGTAGTAAGTGGGACAGAACTTTTTGGGCAAAGGGATATTATGTTTCAACTGTAGGTAACATCACAGAAGATGCAATCAAAAAGTATATTCAGGAACAGAAAGAAGAAGACCAAAGAAAAGAAACAGAGCGGGACTAAGTAAAGGAACCACTTTAGTGGTGAGCAGGTAGAGGGTGCTTGAGGCACCGCCTTTTAGGCGCGCATGTAAAATGCCCTTATAGGGCGAAAATCAAACCACCACTTGAAGTGGTGGTTGCTGACTAGTGTTAGTTATTTGTGTTAGTAGGGAAAATTGAAATGTTATCTTTGTAAAAAACACGACAACTTCCAGTTTATAGGAATGACAGAAAATTTATAGTAAAATTAATGCTTTTGGAGAGTTTGGGGGGCTGCTTTACCCAAAAAGGTAGAGTCCAACCGTTAATACTTTTCATAAGATAATGAAATATATACGATTAAATCATAAGTATACAATTGACAAATATGGCATATACGCCATATAATAATTACAAAGGAGATACCATGACAGAATTTGAAGTGATTTTTTATGAAAAAGAGAATGGTGATTGCCCTGTGGAAGAATTCATTACATCATTGGATGTTAAAATGCGAGCTAAAATGGTAGGATTGCTTGAGTTACTGGAAGAAAAGGGAAACCAGCTTAGAGAGCCATATAGTAAGCCGATTGATGATGGTATTTTTGAGATTAGATGTAAAATTGGTAATAATATTACTAGAGTATTATATTTCTTTTACTATGAGGGAAAGATAGTTCTAACGAATGGTTTTGTTAAAAAGACACAAAAGACACCACCAGAGGAAATTAAGTTAGCCAAAGAACGAAGGGCTGATTTTAAGGAAAGGATGGAAAGGTCATGAAATCATTAAAGCAATTTAAAGAAGAACAGATGGAAGATACAGAATTTGTGAAAGAGTATGAAAGTATTCAGCCTGAACTTGATGTGATTAGAGCAATTGTAGAAGCAAGAACTTCACAGAATATGACACAGAAAGAACTTGCAGAACGTACAGGGATTAATCAGGCAGATATTAGCAAGTTGGAGAATGGAACAAGAAATCCTTCCGTTAATTTACTTAAAAGATTGGCAGAAGGAATGGGGATGGCTCTTAAAATTGAGTTTGTACCTAAGCGGAAAGTATGAATATGTGATCTCACTAGACTGTTGTCTGGTGAGGTCGTTTTTTGTAAAAGAGCAAGAGTCCCCATTGCCTTTAGGCGGTGGGGACTCTTGTGCGAGATGCGGGGGTCAAGTCCAGTACCTCGTAAGGCACGCATTGCCGCTTTTATATGAGCAAGTTGCAAATATCATTGATATAATTGTTGGGGGATTTGAGATAAAGTAATAATGTACTACGGAAAGGGAAATATATCGATTTTTATAATGAAATGTTGAATAAATGAAATAGAAGTAGAAAAAAGAGGCTGTTGGCATTTATGCTTATATCGTTTATGCAGGTTGCTTTTTAATCGGGGAATTTTTCAAAGAAAATTTTAGGTTATGACTTTAGAAGTAAGAGAGAGACAGACAGGTTTGTGGAGTCTTTAGTAGAAATGCTTTTTATGGAAGCTCTTGATAAAGAGGAGATTTAACACATATAAAAATATTAATTATAAATGGTAGTGTGCATAAGGGCAACACTTGGAAATTAGTGGAGCAGGCAAAGAGATGTCTAAAGAAGTTGAATGGGAAAATTGAATTTGAAGAGATACATCTGATAAAAGGAAATTTGTCATTTTGTATAGGATGCAGTAATTGCTTCCGTATAGGGCATGAGAAATGTCCACATGATTCTATTGTTGGAAAATATAACTATAATACAGAAGTTAGGTAAATTGCGACATATGATCTAGGTAATGCAATATAGTCTTTTTTATGTATTCAGGTGCATCACTCATATCTCGTTCAATCCATTTTAGAATAACATTCCAAGCAGAACCTACATTGAAAGCAATGATATACTCAACTTGTTCGGAAGTAAATGGTTGAAAAAAGGGATGTTCTGGGTTCACTGCCTGATTGTGTATCATCGGAATAAAAAGATTTAATTTGTTTAAAATCAAATGCAAAAGATTATTATCCCGAAGCAAAAAAAGTAAATCCTGATTTTGCATACAAACACCAAAAATAATATCTAAAACAGAGGAAAGTTGGCAATCTGGCATTTGCTGTAGGGATTGTACATATTGATGTAAAATACGGTCAATATGGGAATTTAAAACATCGTCTTTCGAAGTGAAATTGCGATAAAAAGTTTTTCGTGCAACATGGGCGTCTATAAGGATTTGCTTTACCGTTATTTCATTATAGGGTAAAGATTTCATTAGATGTAAAAGTGTATTTGTGATTTCGTTTTTGGAGCGTATTGCGCTCGGATTTTGAGTAGGGTTCATGTAAATTCCTTTCTGACACTTTTTATTCAAATTGTGTCACTTGATGGCTGAATATTGTAATTATGTTTTTTCTATTTTATCATAAATAAAAAAAGACACAAGAGTCTGCTTTTTGAAAAGAGGATTTTTTATGAATGAATTTGTATGGATATTTCCGATTTTGTTTATTTTTCACGATATGGAAGAGATTATTGGTTTTGGATTATGGCTTACAAAGAATAGAGACCTTTTGGATAGCAAATATCCAAAGATTAGTAACACATATAAGCCATATAGCACAGAAGGCATGGCTGCGGCAGTTATGGAAGAATTAGTACTGTGCTTGGTAATTTGTTTCATTTCAAGATTTACAGGATTTTATGGGCTTTGGCTAGGGGCATTTGTGGCTTACACAGTGCATCTGGTAATACATATTGGGCAAAGCATTATACTTCGAAAATATATACCTGCATTAATCACTAGTTTAATTTGTTTACCTATCAGTATTTGGGTTATTGCAAGTAGCATAACTTTATTATTATATTCAGTAAGTAATGTGATTGTTTATAGTTTGATTGGCATTGTTGTCATTGCGGGAAATTTAGAAATCGCACATTGGATTATTCAGATATTCACCAAAAAGATGAATGAAATGGAGGTATAGTATGAAAGTGGCAGTGAGATTTCAGTCAAGAGGTGGAAACACGAAAGCAGTTGCAGAAATCATTGCAAAAAAAGTAGGAGCAAATGCGGAAAAAGTGGACGTGACTCTTGATGAATACGTGGATGTATTGTTTGTGGGCGGTGGCGTTTATATGGGAAAAATGGATGAAAGTTTATATCATTTTCTGGGAAATCTTAATGTTGATAAAGTAGGAGAAATTGTATGCTTTTCTACAACCGGTTCTATGGGTACAACATTAAAACAAATAAAACAGATAGCAATAAAAAAAGGAATAACTGTAAATAAAAATAAGTTGTTAATACGAATGTTATTACGAGGGCATTCTTCTTTTGGTTTAGTGGGAGGCAAACTTACAGATAAACAAATATGTAAAATAGAAAAGTTTACAGATAATGTGATTGAATCAATGAAAAAGGAGGAACATAATTCTGTTTCTTAGTAAAGAACATAAAGAAAAGTTATGGAAAAAGGACAGGAGAAGCCGATGAACCAGAAAATGTTCAGGACAATTTAAACTGGAAGAAAGACAAATGCGTTGGAAAAATTCTTGGTAGTAATGAATTATTTAGATGTGATGTGATAGACTTTTTACCGATGAAAATAAGGGAAAAATATAAAAACTATTGTATTTTTCTTATTTTTTGAATATACTAAATGTAACAGAGTTGCCCAAAGTCTTTTTTTGCATTGGGGACCAAGCTGAGACTTGTGCTCAGCTTTTTTACGTAAAGGAGAGATTTTATGGATTTGAAAAAATCATTGACCTTATTATCGTTTTACGGGTTATGCTTTGCAATTTAGACAAGAACCTTCTGGTAGTGACTATGTAGAGGGAACTACATTTGAAACGGTATATCATCTATATAAAGTGGATGAAATATTACGTGATACATTTCGGCGGTATATTGAAAAGGCAGAAGTATATTATAGAACGCAAATAGCATATGGATTTTCAATTGCTAAATGTACGGAAGTTCCGTATGATCAGCATTATGATAAAAATATTTTCTATAACAAAAAGGGTTATAGGGAAGTTATGGAAAATTTCAGTAGAGAGAAAAATTATTATAAAGATAGCCTGATTGTGAAGCATCACAAAATAAAATACTCTAGTAAAATGCCGTTGTGGGTTATTGTGGAATTAATGTCTTTTTCTAATATGTCTAAATTATACAGTTCTATGTATTATTCGGAAAAGGATGCTATCGCCCATATGGTTGATGTTGGAAGAGGTACATTAGAAAATCATCTTCATTGTTTGTCAATTTTGCGAAATAAATGTGCACATGCGGCTAGAATGTATAATACAGATTTTAATCCTCCGGCAAAGTTTACAATGTCTTTTTTGAGAAAACATCCAGAAATAAAGAATAACTCTTTATTTGCGTATACGCTTGTCTTGTTAAAAAGATTACCAGATGAGAGTAGTAAGAAATCTTTGATTCAAACGGTAGAGACTGTGATAAGTGAGTATAGGGATGATATTGATTTGAAGTTGATTGGCTTCCCAGAGAATTATAGGGAAATTATGAGGAATAATCTGTAGAAGGAGATTGATAAATATGATAAAAGTACTTTTCATCTGCCACGGCACTCCAGTTTTACTATAATGCAGGGTTTGGCAAAGCGGGGCAGAGTACGGCATATTATGGCGGAAAACCGCATAAATACTACGGTTTAGACTACTAAGGGTTGAACCGAAGAGTGAATAAAGGCAAATAAACAGCCACTTTTCGTTAGTAGTAATCTACTACGAAGGGTGGTTTTTTTGTGCATAAAACGATAAAAATAGTATTAAATAGTAATAATTAGCGAGTATTAGTGATTAAACTTGTTAAAACACAAATAATAGTATTGAGAAAAATATGAGAATATGATAAAATAGTAGTGCTGTTTGAAAGGAGAAATGTCTTGTGAATAAGAATGAACGCTGGGTTTCTATGGAAGAGATTTGTAATCATCTCGGTGCGAGCAGAGACACTGTGAAAAAGATGGTTAAAATGCAAAATATGCCTGCATATAAGTTTGATAGAAAATGGAAATTTAAGATTAGTGAAGTTGATGAATGGATGCACAGGCAGAATTGTATAACAAGCGAAGAAAGAGAGGCAGATAATGATGTTAAAGACAATTGATTTGTTTGCTGGGGCGGGTGGCTTGAGTCTGGGGTTTAAGATGACAGGACAATTCGAATTGGTTGCAGCTGCCGAAATAAATGCAAATGCAAAGGCAACATATAAGAAGAACTTAGTTGGAAATAATGATGGTTTTACATTTATTGACAATGTGGTAGGGTATGATTTTGCACAACTTAGTGAAAAAGTTGGAGGCATTGATATTGTTATTGGTGGACCACCGTGTCAAGGATTTTCAAATGCAAATAGACAAAAGAATCATTTGATTAGTATGAATAATGGATTGGTTAAAGAATACTTTAGAGCCATTAAGGAAATAAAACCGAAAGCGTTTGTGATGGAGAATGTAAGCATGTTACGTTCAGATACACATAGGTTTTATGAATCTACAAAGGACAATCAAGAGATAGAAGCGTTAATCGCAACAGGGTTTGATATACCAAAGAGAGAAGATATATTATATGTGGCAAACTGCCAATATGAAAATATTGATTTTTCATTAGTTGATGAAATGGATTTTGCAAGATTTACAATTCCGAAAGATTTGTTGCAGCTACTTAGTGTGTTGGGAAAGAATATAGGTAATAAGAAAAGATTTCCTACATATTTGGAAAAGCATTCAGCAGAGATAATAAGACGTATTGATGATACATTAAATACAGATAGAATTGATGAAACAATCGCGGCGCGCTTGACAATAATAAAAGATTCAATTTCTGAGGTGCCTTTACCAGATAATAAAGAAGAAAGCGATTATAAAGATAAGCTGAATGAATTAATGCTCAAAGTGTCAGAACAGGAAGAAGTAATTAGGTATATTGTTTCATTGCAAAAGATGATTGAAACGATGGAGGAAATTAGTTCTAATGGATTGATAGGACAGTATTCGGTGGATGATAAAGGTTGCTTAGTATATAGAGTTAATTCATATTCGGTTAACGACTATGTGAATGCCATTTTAGGAGACGAATACATTCAAAAAGGAGATACTGTAAACGCAGAATGGTTTGGTGTTCCACAGGAACGAAGACGTCATATAGTTATAGGAATTAGAAGAGATTTATATGGTGATGTGGAGTTGGAGTTACCAAAAGCTCCTGATAATTTAGTGGTGCCAACTGTTGGACAGGCAATCATGGATTTGGCAACTTATGAAGTTGGGTATGATAAAGAATTTGAAGAAGTAGCATACACAGGCGTAGAAGTGTTAAGTGATTATGCAAAACAAATGCGTGAAGGAAGTGTTTCTGTAAAGAATCATATTACAACACAAACAACAGAAACAGCATTAGAGAGATTCAAACAAATACAGCCGGGTAAAAATTTTCACAGTTTATCTAAGGAAATGAAATCGACATATTCAAAGCCAGAGAGAACACAGAATACAATTTATTTAAGGTTAGAACCGGATGCACCATCTGGTACTGTAGTGAATGTAAGAAAATCGATGTGGATTCATCCTACTTTGGATAGAGCAGTTACAGTAAGAGAGGCTGCGAGGTTACAGTCATTTCCGGATAGTTTTGAATTTGTGGGAACAAAGGATTCGCAGTTTCAACAAGTTGGCAACGCTGTTCCGCCACTTCTTGCTAAAGGAATAGCTGAGAAGTTATTACAGTATATAAATGAATAAATGTTTATTGAGCATTTGTAATAAGCATATAGCATATTGCAAATGCTCTTTTTTGTATGCATATAATAAATGCAACTATATGGTATTTTAAAAATGCTAGAAATAATGTTAGAATAATAATTGATAAATAAACTATAGTATTTGACAAATGCTACAAAATATGATATTTTGATTATAATAATAATGAAATATACTTTGAATGTTAGTTGCATTTGGAAGGGGTATTGTATATGGCGGCAAAAAAAGGACTTGAAAATGAAACTAAACGAGACAAATTTGTGAGATTAGCTGAGGCAAGAACAAATAAGATTATTGACATGGTCCAACTATTGGGAAATTGTAGCAACACAAGTCAATATGAGTACTCACAAAAAGATGTGGATAAAATCTTTAAGGCTATTCAACTTGAATTAGACGAGGCTCGAAAAAGATTTAGTAAGCAGGATAGTGAGAAAGGTAGTAGATTTACTCTCGACTAAGGAGGAGAACTATGTTTGGCTGGAAAAATAGTTATAAGTGGATTTTTTCGGAACTTGGGGCAGCAGATAAGGTTGGCGTTAATGATGCTGGAATAGGAATTTTCAAAAGACAGCCTTATAAAGGGTTGGCAAAAGAAATTTTACAAAATATAACAGATGCTAAGGATGATAGATTGCCGGAAGATGTTCCAGTAAGAGCTAGATTCGAATTAGTATATGTTGATAGAGATGATATTCCTGATTATCAAAGATTAAATGAAGTAATTCATAAGTGTCATGAATATTACCATGACGGAGATGATGGGGCAAAGCTTAAGGTGATATGTGATGCTTCGGAAAAGTATCTTGCGCATGAAGGAAAGGTTCCTGTTTTAAAGATTAGTGACTACAATACATATGGACTTCGCGGGGTACATGAAGAAAAAGGTAGTAACTGGACTGGACTTGTTAGAGAAAGAAGTGCAACTAATAAATCAAATGGTTCAAGTGGAGCATTTGGTGTCGGAAAATTTGCACCTTATAATTTCTCTGCACTACGCACGGTTCTGTACTCTACAAAGACTAGAGAAGGAGAAACAGCATTTCAAGGAAAAGCTATATTAACAACCTTTAGCGAGTTTGATGAAGATAAACAGAAAAATGTTGTAAAACAGAATATTGGACTATTTGCAGATACAGACAGTGATAATTTTGATGCGGTATTTTCTGTTGATGATATAGCGCCTGTTTTTAGACGTGATGTTGTTGGCACTGATTTGTTCGTGCTCGGATTTGAAAAAGAGGAAGATTGGATTGAGCAATCAGCAATTAGTGTAATAGAGTACTTTTTCTATTCTATATATCGTGGAAAGTTGAACGTGGAAATTGTTGAAGGTGATAAAGTCGTAGAGATTAATAAGAGTAATCTCGGAGATATGATTGCTTACTACGAAGAGTATTGCAAAGAATATATGGAGAATGATACAACATTCAGTTTTACTGCCCCTTCGTATTGGGCTATGCTTACGAATCCGAATTGTAAGTCAATAGTAGGTAAGAATTTTGAATACAATGGTCACAGCATGGGAGAATACGAACTCTATTTATTAGTAGGGGATGAATGTGCAGATCGTAAAGTTTTGGAAATGCGCCAAGCTGGTATGAAGATTCGTGAGGATATCAATTTTAGAATCCAAACCAATTTCACAGCGATATTCATTGCAACAGGTGCTAATGCTGTTTCGGACGAGCCAAAGGATAATATTAGTAGTTTCTTGAGAAAGTGTGAAAATCAAGCACACGATGATTGGGCTGCAGATGAATATAAGGAAGAAAAAGAAAAGGCGAGAGGAATTATCAATAAAATTCATTCGTTAATTCTTGATGCAGTAAAGGCCGAAATACCCGATATGGGCGATAAATCTATAGACGCTTTCGGGCTAAGTGAATTTCTTCGCAATGAAGACGAGGATGACGAAAAGAAGGAAGAAAAGGCGTTCGCTGACTTTAAACCGCTAGATTTTGAACTTCAGACTGTTAAAACTGGAAAAAGAAGAAAACAGGCTGATATAAGCATGAAGAAGAATGGCGGCTCAAAGAAACACAAAAACCATAAGCCTAAAGATGATGACAATCAAGATAAGAAGAAACGTAAGCGTACGGATAACCATCGTGGTACAGGATTGAATAAAGTATCAGAGGTATATATTTCTAATATAAAAACTCCATACGATACAGAGGCTGGAGAGTACCAAGTTTCTTTTGTTGTTGATGAGGCTGTAGATAATTTAATGATTGCAACTAAAATTTCAAGTGATGATAATAATTTGGCAAGAGCAGAAATATCAAAGGCTACTCGAAATGGTAAGGCTTTAAATATTAAAAATGGAATGGTGGAGTTAGGTACTGTAAACGAGGGAGATAAGGTTGTGCTACGTATGAAAATTGCTGAGCGTGTACGAAAGACTTTGGAGGTGAGAGGATATGCTAAACGTTAGTATTAATTATCCATACCCGGTAATAAGACCATATTCGGAAGATTATATTGATACTGTTTTTGAGGGAGAATTAACAGTAACGCCGGAAAATGATGGCTATTACATCCATCCTAAGTTTTCTATATCTAATACTGAAATCCAGAGCATGATTGATGAGGGTAAGCTGACATATGCAATTGAAATCGAATGTGTTTCAACTTGGCTTAGAAGGCTAGTCAGAATTACAAATAATGTAGCTCAAAAAATAGACCCGACATTGATTCATGAAACAGTAGAACTAACTCCGTGTATTATTGCGATGGAGAAGATAACCGATTTTACGAATGCTGATTTTGTAGAGGAATATCGTTCAATCAAGTATACAATTAACCCTGGAGAGATCGTTGGAATCGGACAAAAAAGAACATTTGATGCATTTTATCAGAATGATATCATTAAGAATGGATCTTCAATCGTACATTTTGAGGGTAGCGATTCATTGAAGGAATTGCGCTGTGACTTTACAGGTAATCTTATTAACATCACTTTGCCTACAGAACAATTTGAAGACTATAAGAACTGTGGATATAACAAGAAGAAGTACAAGATGCTAAATGCTATTTTATCAATTCCCGTTGTAGTCGAGGCCATTGGAATCATTAGCAATGATGAAAATAATCCCGATGAGAAAAGCGGTCTTGAGGGTAAATCATGGTATAAAACCATTGTCGCAAATTTAAAACGCTATGCAGAGAATGACGATAATAAGTACAAGAAATTGTTAGGTAAGCCTTTTACAGCAGCTGAGATTCTTCTTGGAAATAATTTTGTAGCGGCTTTATCCTATCTGAATGATTTAGATTAAGGAGGATGGCATGAAAGTATACTTTTTAAAGCAAAAAGCATTAGATATGTTGGAAAAAGACATTTCTGATAATATTGAAAAATACCAGGGAACAGAGCAGTGGGCAGAGAATTATTTCATTAGTAAGGATATGCCAAACTACTATTTTGATACTGAAATTGAAGTGCCTGATTATCAGTTGATTATTGGTGGTCCTGAAACTGATTTTCAAAATGCCAAAATTGTATATGAAGCGTTCTCACAGAGAATAAATCCGGTTCAAGCAAGTGATTTAAGATTGTGGGCTTATTTAGCACATATTCAGCACTGGGATTATATGAATACTCGTTGGAAAATTGATGCCCCCGATGAAGAGGACGAAGAATATGACGATGCACCAAGGGAAGAAGGCGAAGAAAAGAACCTCGGTACAAATAAGATTTTGGATAGAATAGGTTATAGGTATTTCTTCAAGGCATCAAAAGGAAAAGCGTTTGTTAGGCAGGGGATATCAAGGCTTTTTTGGAGTGCATATTTAACATATGATGCTGATAATGATAACCCGTATGAATACACGGAATATTTCTTTAGCAAGCAGGATATTTTTACATCAATAACAGAGCGTTCTTACGCAAGAAACAAGGTATTAGTTTTGGCCGCATTAAAGGAGCTGAAAGCACATCCGGAATTAGGAAGAACAGAAATTAGACTTTTTTTGGCTAAGCTTAACCAAGCAGGGGCCATCAAGGTTTTAGACTTTCTTGATAAAGCACAGGCTGAAGAACTTTGTGCTGAGGTGATGACTGAAGTAGTTAATGTAAAAGCTCTTCGAGAGGGAAGTAAGTTTAAAGCGTTTGATAATCTGACTGGCAAGAAGTATGGACCGAATCTTTCTATTATTGATGGTAGAGTGGTTGCTGTTGGTAAAGTGCTTAACACAAAACCACAAAACTTAATTGGTAAAAAGGAAGGAACCCAGTTTGTCATAGCAGGAAGAAAATACGTAATCAAGGATATACAGTAAAATGATTTTTAATAAGGAGTAACCGAAATGGTTGCTCCTTATTTTTATGGACTTTAGTCTGTTGAGCCCATTGTTATACAAAAAAATTACCTTTCCGTTTACAATAAAGTTGTTCAAGCTATATTGCAGAAAGGAAAGGTAATTTTATGGCGAAGAAAGAAAATTCACTTGCACATACGAAATGGATGTGCAAATATCATATCGTCTTCACACCTAAGTATAGACGAAAAGTAATTTACAATCAATATAAAGCGGATATAAGAGATATTATAAAGCAACTGTGCAGTTATAAAGGTGTCGAAATTATTGAAGGACATCTAATGCCAGATTATATTCACATGTTAGTAAGTATTCCACCAAAGATGAGTGTATCATCATTTATGGGATATTTAAAAGGAAAAAGTGCACTTATGATATTTGATAAACACGCAAATTTAAAATATAAATTTGGAAATCGTCATTTCTGGGCAGAAGGATATTATGTTAGCACAGTAGGATTAAATGAGGCTACAATAAAAAATATATTCAAGAGCAGGAAATGCATGATATTGCATTGGATAAGCTGAGTGTAAAAGAATATGAAGACCCTTTTAAGGGTTGATGCCAGGTAGTAACAATACCCCTTAAGGGGTAGCGACGAGTCAAGAGCAATATGGCTTGAACGGAGCTGTGGGAAGGCTGTGCAAACAGAATTCCCATAGCCTAAAGAGAAAGCCAGCGCCTTGAGACGCTGGCCTAGTAACAAGGGCTTATAGCCCTAGAGCAAACCACCCGTTGGACGGGTGGTCCTGATTATGAATATAAACGATGGTGTTCGGGTGAATTCCTTTTACCAATAAATCCGTATAAGAATAACTCACCTATTATTTTGTTACCAAAAGATTTCTTGAATGTTTTACCTGAAATTAATAGTGATGATTTTCAAAGTACTATAGATTTGTCTGAAAGAATGAGAAATAATTTTAATTATGAAATCGATAAAAATTTAGATAAAGAAAAAATAGCCGAGATAGCAATTGAGCATTATGATTTAGTGAAAGAATATGTTTAAATTGTGGAAAAACGTGAGACAGGTACATTTGGAGAATTAATGAAAAAAACATTTCGGTATGCATGGTATGAAATGTCAAAAGAAATAGTTTCGCTAAACAAATTTGACTTTGGAATAATAAGTGATGATACATCTTTTTTCGATAAGATTTTTGAGTTTACAAAATATTATAAAGATTTTGTAGAAATACGTGCAGGATATAAGTTGTTATGGAATGAAAAGAAAACTGCACCACGAAGCGAAGAGGATGTTCAAATTTTATTTAAAGGAATATTAGATGAACATTGTAGAGCTAATAACATTGACTTCACAAGAGAGGTCAATCAGGGAATGGGACCAGTAGATTTTCGATTTAGTACTGGTTATTCTAAACGTGTGTTATTAGAAGCAAAATTGGCTAAGAATACTAAGTTTTGGAATGGTCTAAAAAAACAATTACCTAAATATATGAAAATCGACTCTTGCAAACTTGGTATATTTTTGGTTATTGCCTTTACGGATAATGATATAAAGTGTATTAATGATATACAAACTATTGCAAGAGAAACTGAAGAAAAATATAAAATAGAAATAAAGACAATTGTGGTAGATGCAAGAGTTGATAACAAAGAGTCTGCATCTAAACTATGATCCTTAGTAGTAAGACTCTCCATTTTACTACTAACAGGTAATAACAACATGCTTAATTCTGCTCTGATTTACCACAATTTGTAATTTTAGAGCATTTTACCATAACCCCAGAAAACCTTGCAAAACAGGGCATTCCGGGGCAAAATAAGGAGAAACAAAACTATGATAAAAATCCTATTCATCTGCCACGGCAACATCTGCCGCAGCACCCTTGCCGAAAGCCTTTTTACCTACATGGTAAAACAGCGTGGCATCGAAAATTTATTTTACATTAATTCCGCGGCTACCAGTCGGGAAGAAATTGGAAATGGTCCACATTATGGGACTGTGAGAAAGTTACAGGAGATGGGGATACCAGTTGTTCCACATCGGGCTGTACAAATGACAAAAGAGGATTATAAGAAGTATGATTATTTAATTGGTATGGATACTGCCAATATCCGCAATATGAATCGGATTGCTGGTGGAGATCTAGAGAACAAAATATATAAGATGCTTTCTTTTGTAGGCAGTGGTCGAGATGTGGCGGATCCTTGGTATACAGGGGATTTTGATGCTACTTATAAAGATGTGTTAGCTGGTTGTGAGGGATTTTTAGAATATTTAGTTTCAGAGGGAAAGATTAAAATAGATTAGAATATAAATTTTGAATAGTTATAGTAACTTTGGTTATACTACCTTAACACGATTAAGAAAATCTCCCACTTCTATTGCGTAGAGCAATAAGTGGTGGGGAGAACTTGCTTGTATCAGAGTGGGGACAAGCCACTTCTGATCTGCTGTTCTAGCAGCGAATCGTGTTATGAGCAAGTAGCAGAGCGGATTGCGAATATCCGATTGACTCGAATGGGATGATGTTGTAGTCAAGCTATATCTTTGTATTACATTTGTAAGTACAACCTCGTTTTGGATATTTGGCTTTGACATCATTCCTTTTGAACGTATGATTTTTTGGAAAGCGGATAGAAAGGTAGGGGATACTATGAGTGAAACTAGAAATGGAATGTCGGATGCATTACCGGAAGGATTGGGGTTTTCATTGGCAATGCATATGGATGCCATGAAAAATTTTTCTAATATGAGTGAGAGGGAGAAAACAGAATTTATTGAAAAAAGTAAGCAGGTAAAATCCAAAGAGGAAATGACAAAATTGATTGATGCATTAGGAAAAAGTAACAAATGCATGTAAAGTTTAAAAATAAGTCAGAAAAGACAGTTGTATGTATCATACGGCTGTCTTTCTTGCTTTTACGGAAGATGGTATGTTATGCTAGAAGTGTGAAAGAAAAAATGAAAAAATAAAATAAGAAAATAGACATAAGACGTGTTTTGAGAGAGAAGGTGAGAACATGGCTGATTTAGTTATTGATGAAAGATATTATAATTCTCTTGATATTGAAGGCTTTTCAAGAATGATGAAGAATCCTACTTTCTGTTATAAATTTTATTGGCTTGAGGCAATCGTTCATTTGATAGTGGAAAATAAAAAGCAGGTCACATATGATGAAATTATCAATGAAATGATTTACAATGCCTGGTATTCTGTATTGGAGTTTCATATTCATTTGAGTGGTTTATTTGGAGAAGGACAGCTAAAGGACAATCTTGAAAAGGCCGTTCTTAGATTACAAGAATTAAGTCAATTGCCAAATCACGCGGATAAGATAGAGATAAAAAATAAACTGACCGAATACAGCGGAGATAAAGAGCTGCATAAATACAAAATGGAACTTACAAAGTATGTGCCATATAAGGTATTATCAGGATTTGCAAACCGTGGGGCAGAGAAGATAGATTTAAACAGCACGGCAGGAAGAATGATGGCATACTACAATAAATTAAGTGGAACAGAAATACTTTTGCCCTATGTATTTGGTGATGGCACTGGCTTGAATCGTACAATTCTATTTAATGATGGTTGGATACAAATGATACAGGATAATACAGTGGCAATATTAGGATGGATACAATTGGAGAAAGTGAAGTGGCTTCAAAACAATAATCCAGAGGTGCCAGGTTTGGTTTACAAAATGGTACCTTTGGATGAAAAAATGCGTAAACTGGATCAGGTTAGAAAACTTTGGGAAGGCATATTGGACATGAGACCCGTTATGGATGTATTTAAGAATGAAAGAATAGATAAAAATCATTATGATGTAGATCATTTTATCCCTTGGTCTTTCGTAATGAATAACGAATTGTGGAATTTAATGCCAATGAATTCTACTTGGAATTTGAAAAAAAGTAATAAGCTTCCCTTATGGGATTCCTTTTTCAAAAAATTTGCAGCTAATCAATATATACTGTATGAGCTGTTACATACTAAGCCAGAAATTCACAAGCTGTATGAAGCTTGTTACAGGGACAACCTGCACTCTATTTGGGCAAATAAAGAGTTGTATCGAAAAGGGAATACATGTGAAGAGTTTTACAAAATATTAGAAAAAAATATGCGTCCGGTTTATGATTCAGCAAAAAGACAGGGGTACGAAGTTTGGAATATTGTGTAAAAGCGGATACTTCATCATATTTGGACATAATAAAGCATGAAAACAATTTTCAATCCTAATTGTAACAGTATCATGCATGATAGTAGAATGAAAATGAAAAACAGATTTTCTAGGTTAGGGAAAGAAACTGACATAGAGTTTTGTTAAAAGTATAAAAACAGGCAGGTGAGACGAGTGGGTGAAAAAAAACATATTGGTCAGGCAAGAGAGATTTTACGTGCGTTACTGGATTTAGGACAGGCATTATTGGAATACGGCGGGGAAGTCAATCGAGTGGAGGACACGCTGGAACGAATGGGAAGAGCATATGGAGCAAAAGGAATGAATGTGTTTGTGATTACAACCAGTATGGTGGTGACCATGCTTTATGAAGATGGGGAGGAAATCACACTTACTCGCCGTATCCGTAAACCGATTGGTAATGATTTTACAAAATTAGAGCAATTAAATGCACTTAGTAGAAAGTGTTGTCAGGAGCCAATGAAAGTTGCAGAACTTCAGGAAAAAATACAAGAAATAAAGAATCAGCCCTATTCTTTTAAAAAGTATTTGCTTGGCGCGATGTTAAGTGCCGGAAGTTTTTCTGTGTTTTTTGGAGGTAGTTTGCAGGATGGACTATTTTCTATGCTTTTTGCAATTTTTATTTGTCTGCTGCAAAGGTATGTTCAAAAATATTGTACTAACATGGCGGTATTTCAATTGTTTTGTTCTTTTATAATCGGTATTGGAATATCTGTTGTTGTGAAATGTGTTCCGTTCCTTCATTTAGATTATATTATGATTGGAGATATTATGTTGTTGATTCCAGGATTGGCGATGACAAACTCTGTGCGTGATATTTTAGTGGGAGATACCATTTCAGGTTTTCTTCGTTTGGCAGAAAGCCTTTTGTGGGCGGGAGCATTGGCGTGTGGATTTATGACGGCAATTTGGTTATCTTTTTCTCTTTGAGCGCAGAGTAGCATCTTCATACTGCTAAGGCATAGGTAAGGGAAAAGAAAATGGTAACAGTTCAGCCGGGCAGAAATGATTGTCTTTTCAAGCCTAGTGTAAAAGCGTACAGAGTGAGAGTGTCTAGCCAAAAAAATATTTTTAGCCAATTTGTGTATTATGGCACTTTATGAATGACCCTGGCTGAACTGTTACAGAAAATGTTTGAAAAAAGGCTAGAACTCTTGTAGATAGGGGAATGATAGATTCTGAGAGTACATATTATAGAACAGGAGGTAGACTATGATACAATTGCTCAGTGTTTTTATCGGATGCATCGGTTTTGGAATGTTATTCCATCTGCAAAGCAGACACTACCTGCGTGCTGCTTTAGGAGGCGTATGCACCTATTTGGTATATATGATTAGTAGTATCTATATAAAAAATGGATTTATTCCTGTATTTTTAGCCAGTGCTAGTGGAGCATTGTACGCGGAGGTGTTAGCTAGGATACAGCGGGCACCGGCAACCCTGTATCTTATCATAGCAGTCATTTCTCTAGTGCCGGGAAGCAGTCTTTTTTATACCATGAGTGCATTTGTAAAAGAGGATTGGAATTCGGTGCATTCTTATGGAGTAGAGACTGCTATATTTGCTGTTGCGATTGCTTTAGGAATGAGTCTTGTATGGGCCATCTTTGGCACGATTGGAAAGATAAAGTAATAGTTTAGCAGGGAAAATGGATTGTACAAACTGCATTTAGTCTGCCCAGCAGGCAAGAGCACTTTATAAAAGTTCAAGAGCACCCACTGCCGCTTTTATATGAGTAAGTAGCGAAGCGGATTGCGAATATCCTTGACACAATTATTTCTGCCCGGCTGAACTGTTACAAGATAAAAGTGGAAATTTGAAATTTTTCTTACATAAAAATGAAAAATATGTTACAATAAGGGAACCGAGTAGCAAAAAGCGTAAATCCAGGAATGGATTTACGCTTTTTTTGTTCTATAGAAAAGTCGTCCTATAGAGTAAAAATGCTCCGCGGGAATATGCAGTTTGCGGAGGGCAGTATCTTTCACCCAATTGAGAGAAACATGTTTTACTAGCAAAACGATTTATTTATAAGGAAAATGGAGGAAACAAAATGAAACAGGAAGATTCAAGAGGAAAGATGGCAACACAACCAGTCAATCAACTGATACTATCCATGGGAATTCCTATGATTTTGTCTATGATGTTGCAGGCGGTATATAATATTGTGGATAGTGCGTTTATTTCCAAGATGGCAGAAGGCGGTGAGGCGGCATTAAATGCATTGACACTGGCATTTCCTGTACAGATGCTTATGGTTGCCGTTGCAATTGGAACTGGAGTAGGAACCAATGCACTTTTGGCAAAATGCTTGGGACAGGGAGAAAAGGAACGTGCCAGTAAGGTGGCCGGAAATGCAATTTTTCTTGGTGCAGTTATGTATGTTGTATTTCTTATTTTTGGTCTTGTAGGCGTGAAGCCTTATATTGCTTCACAGACAACCAATATGCAGATTAAGGATATGGCAGTTTCCTATCTTACTATATGTTGTGTAGCATCGGTTGGAAGTGTGTATTTTGCAATTTTTGAAAAATTATTACAGGCAACAGGGCGTTCTATATTTTCGACTACGGCACAGGTTATAGGAGCTGTCATAAATATTATTTTGGACCCTATTTTAATTTACGGTTGGATGGGGTGTCCAACATTGGGGGTAAAAGGAGCTGCTTATGCGACTGTAATTGGTCAGATTGCATCTGCCCTGACAGGGTTTATTTTGCATTTAAAATATAATAAAGAAATTGATAACCGTTTGAAATACAAAAAACCGTCTGGGCATATTATAAAAGGAATTTATTCTATTGGATTACCTGCGATTATTGCACAGGCGTTAATGTCATTTATGACCTATGCATTAAACATTATATTTGTAAAAATTGATGAGAGTGTGGTTACGGCATATGGGTTGTATTATAAAATCCAGCAGTTTGTTCTTTTTGCTGCCTTTGGTTTGCGAGATGCCATTACTCCAATTATTTCTTTTAACCACGGTATGCAAAGTAGAAAACGTGTGAAGGAAGGAATGAAATATGGTATTCTTTATGCAGTAATTATCATGGCAGTAGGAATGTTATTACTGGAAATTTTTGCACCACAGTTTGCAGCAGTATTTGGTTTATCAGGAAAAACAGAGGGGCTTTGTATAGATGCCATGCGAATTGTATCATTAAGTTTTCTGTTTGCAGGGGCAAATATAGCCTTTCAGGGAATTTTTCAGGCTTTGGACGGCGGAATAGAATCTTTGATTGTTTCTTTATGTAGGCAGTTTTTGTTTGTCATTCCTGTAGCTTGGGTATTTTCAAAAATCGCAATCCGTTCACCGAAAGAAACATGGTTGATTTGGTTTACTTTTTTAATTGCGGAATTTATTTCCATGTGTATAGCAGTTTTCTTATTAAAAAGAATGTCTCATAAAGAAGCAGGACATTTGGAAGTAGAAGACCGTTAATGTAGCATTGCCAAAAAAGGTTACTGTTTACATGGGTTGTGAATCGCAACCGTTTTATATTTGATAAAGAGGTGCAACACAGGATGGTTGCACCTCTTTTTGCATTTTGCTATAATACACAGTAATGAATACATAAGAGTAAGCGTTCAGAAAGCGGGCATTCATAAAGTGCCCTGATGATAGATGGAAAGTAAGTTTGAGGAGGCACATCATGACAAAAAACGAGAATATAAAGGATAGCGGCTTATCAAAGGATGTATCACATAATAATCAAAAAAAAATAGCAGTAATCAATGATATGTCGGGATTTGGACGCTGTTCTATTGCCGTTGCACTTCCTGTTATTTCTACGTTGCGGATTCAGTGTTGTCCGTTACCTACGTCTATATTTTCTAATCATACAGGATATGCTTCTTTTTTTTATAGAGATTTTACGGAAAATATGGAGCCATATATGGAAGAATGGAAGAAACTTAATCTGACCTTTAATGGAATCTGTACTGGTTTTTTAGGCTCTGCAGATCAAATTGAAATTGTGGGACATTTTATGAAAATGTTTAAGACAAAGGATACTTTGGTTATTATCGATCCAGTGATTGGAGATTACGGGGAACCATATCCAACCTATACACAAGAGATGTGTCAGCGAATGAAAGAGTTGATAAAATATGCAGATATACTGACACCAAATCTCACAGAAGCGTGCATTCTTACGGAAACACCATATAAAGAAGACTGGAAAGTAGCAGAACTGGTACAACTGGCAGAAAAATTGGTGGAAAAAGGGCCAAAGAAAGTAGTGATTACTGGTTTTTCACAGAAAAGTTATATCTGCAATTTATGCTACGAAAAGGGGAAAGAACCCTCTATTGTAAAGACACATAAAGTCGGAACGGAACGTTCTGGAACAGGGGATATTTTTACGGCTATTATTGCCGCAGATGCAGTAAATGGAGTTGATTTTTATACATCGGTAAAGAAAGCGTCTGCTTTCATAAAAAAATGTATTTTGCGTTCCATCGAACTGGATATACCAACAACAGATGGTGTTTGCTTTGAAGAAGTTTTGCATACGCTAAAGGTGTGAGAAAAAGAAGGCATCTTCTGAGAAATATTAAATGATTAGGGAGAGAGATAGATGAAAAAGGTAATGACAATTGTATATAAAGTACACAATAATTTATATGTGAATCTGACAAATCGCTGTTCCTGTTCTTGTGTATTTTGTTTAAGGCAAAATAGAGACCACATGGAAGAATCAGATTCTTTATGGTTGGATCATGAGCCGACTTTACAGGAAGTGAAAGATGCATTTGCGAAAGAAGATATGAGTCAGTATGAAGAAGTTGTATTTTGTGGATTTGGAGAACCGACAGAACGAATGGATGTATTGCTTGAAGTGGCTACATTTGTGAAGGAAAACTATCAAAAGCCAATCCGCATCAACACAAATGGACAGGCAAATTTAATCAATGGGCGTGATGTAGCACCAGAACTGAAGGGATTGGTTGATACCATTTCTATTAGTTTAAATACGCCCAATGAAGAGAAATATAATGAGATGGTACGCAGTATATATGGAGATAAAGCGTATCGTGCTATGTTAGATTTTGCAAGAGAAGCCAAGAAATATGTGCCTAATGTGGTATTGTCAACGGTAGATACTACCCTTTCCAAAGAAGAAGAGGAGCAATGTAGACAGATTTGTGAAAAATTGGACGTAACGTATCGGATTCGTCCTTGGGAAGATTAGAGGAAATATCTTATTTGCAGGGGCATATACTGTAAGAAAAGCCGGAGCATATAATATGGCATATCGAAGATTGGATTTTGAACAGTATTTTATTGACAATAGCGAGGACTATAACCATACAGGGAAGGCAAGCAAAGAATTACATTACAAAGCAGTCGCCTATCAATGTACAGGTTTGGAAAAACTGTTTCGATTTCAACATGAAATGAATTATGAAATCCATTATGAAAAAGAGCGGGATGTCATTCAAATTAATTTTCAGAAGACCAATGGTCTTTCTGACTGGATTGCGAATATCGTGGAATTTACGGACAAATATTATGACGTATTTTATTTTGAAGGACAAATGCTATGTCTTCGAGCACATCATGGATGGGCGAATATGTATCGAAGTATTAAGGACGAAATTCGGTTAGAATGGAGTCGTTTGCATAAGAAATATCAAACAGCGGAAACCGAGATTATCGGCTGGTCTCTGGGTTCCGCACAGGCAATCCTTTGCTGTCAGGATTTGAATTATAATTTTGGTGTGTGTCCGTATTTGTATACCTTTGGAAGTGTGCGTCCCTTTAAATACACTCTTTTTAACAGGTGTCAGATGAAACAATATTTAAACAGCATCTATAAGGAATGTTGGAACTTTGCAAATGTCAACGATATAGTAACCTATATGCCGCCGTTTTTTGGATTTATTATGCCTAATAGAGTAAAGGTAGGCTTAGAAGGTTTTTCTGTAAAAAAGTTATTGCAACCAGGATATTATCATACAATTTACGATAATCCGGAATTGTATAGAGATTGTGTGAGCGCGAAGAATGGAACAATCCATAAGGCTTGTATCTAAGGGAAAAAGAGTCTAAAAAATCAATTCATAAATAGGCAAAGCTTAGAGAAATCACAGAAAGAAAAAGGAGAAATGAGTTACAATGAAGGCAAAACAAACATCAGAATCAATTGAATTGGGTATTTTGCTCGCTATTTCAGGGGGAATGATGGATGCCTATTCGTACATTATGAGAGGGGAGGTCTTTGCGAATGCACAGACGGGAAATATGCTGCTATTTGGTGTGTATATATCTGAGGGAAAATTTGCACAGGCATTGCATTATTTTTGCCCAATTCTGGCATTTACAGTTGGCATCATGTTATCCGATATTGTGCGTATGAAATTTAGTAAAAAGTTGCATTGGCGTCAGGTTGCTGTATTGATAGAAGCAATTATTCTATTTAGTGTGAGCTGGATACCATTACGATATAATCTGCTGGCAAACAGTTTAACCTCTTTGGCTTGCGGGATACAGGTAGAAGCATTTCGAAAGATTCATGGAAGAGGTATTGCAACTACCATGTGTATTGGAAATTTGCGAAGTGCTACCCAAAATATGTGTGATTATATGAGTAGAAAAAACAAAAAGAATTTATATAATGGACTGCTCTATTTTGGAATTATTGCCTGCTTTATTGGAGGGGCAATTATTGGAAATATAGGTATTGGTATATTTGCAGAAAAGACCATTATGATTAGTGCTGGAATTTTGCTAGCTGCATTTATCCTGATGTTTATTGATCGGGAGGAACAGGAAAAAAGAGAAGACGAGGCATAAATAGCATTAGTTCGTAGATATATGAAATGTTGTTCACCGGCTCTTAGCTTGCAAGTGGTCATAGTGTGAACAAACATTTCTTTGTGGCTGAGAAAAGTAACAATAAAGGAGAAAACATGGCACAAATTCCAATTTTTATGGATATTACGGAAAAACGATGTCTGGTAGCAGGTGGAGGTAAGGTTGCCCTGCGAAAGATAAAGGCACTGTTAGAGTTTGGGGGAAACGTTTTTGTGGTGGCTCCATCCGTTTCCGAAGAAATTAAACAATTAAGAGGAGTTACATGGGAAGAAAGGAAATATGAGAAGAAAGATTTGGAAAAAGCAGTTTTAGCAATTGCTGCTACAGATAATCAGAATGTAAACCACAATATTGCAAAGGATGCAAAAGAAAAACATGTGTTAGTTAATGTGGTCAATATTCCGAAGGAAAGTAGCTTTTTTTTCCCAGCATATACGAAAAGAGGAGACATCGTTGCGGCCTGTTCCAGTGGTGGAAAAGCACCGATAGTAGCACAATACATAAAGAAAAAAACGGAATTAGAGATGACAGAACAATTAGAAGAGGTAAACGATTTTCTAGGTGAAATTCGTCCACAGGTGAAGAAAAAGATTGCAGAGGTGGAAAAACGACGTCAGGTGTACCAGGAATTGTTGAAAATTGCCCTTACTGAGGAACGAAAACTTACTCAAGAGGATGTAGACAGGGTAATTCTCCATTTGTCAATCCTATAAAATTGTAGTAAAATACAAAAAGACACTTGATAACCTTTTTTAGATAGAAACGGAGTTGTTTACCATGAAAGATATTACAAATATGACAATTTATGAATTGAAGGAATATGTAAACGCTATGACAAACGAAGAATTTGAAAAATTTGAGGATGAAGTGGATCTTCAATTTATGGATATAGACCTTGAGCCTATTCAATTACTAAATGCTTCACGTACTTATGATTATTTACAATACAAAAATAACGGCAATATCACGATTGAACTATAATATTAAATGACAGAACGTTTTGTTCTTGTAGAGTCGTTGATGCTTACAGATAGGTTGTGAATACACAGAGGGATTCACAGCCTATTTTTCTTACTTCTTACGAATAAACCCGTTTTGGCACATAAAGTGTAGCAAGTCTCTTATGAGTGAGGGATAGAGGGAGATGACATGGACTTGTCCACTTTGTTGTAGAAAAAGGGATAAGGCAATATGTAAAGAAAATAGAAAAAGAGCGTGAAAGTGTTGATTATGTGGATAAACATGTGGATAACCTGTTGGATTAATAGGGAAAATGTGTGAATAACTAAAAAAATGATAAAAATTTACTGCAGATGGTAATTTCGACATCGACCAGACTTGATAGGTGTACATATAAGGAACTTTACTTGACTTATGTTTGGGATAATGCTAGAGTAGATACGTTGTAAATTTAAGTTTTGATACAATCTGGATAGCAAACTTTTACTGTTCATTCATACTTCATTCATATCTGTTTGCTATAATGCTTGAGAGGCTTTTGAGCAAAGAACATTGCTTATAGGGTAATTCTTTTGAACAGATAGTCATGGAGGAACATTATGATAGAGGATGAAGAATTTTCTTTTATGGAAGAAGAGCTGATGGAGAGTAAAAGACCACGGAGAGAGAGAGTTGCATTGGCGAAGAAAGCAACTGTGTGTGGGTTATGTTTTGGATTAAGTGCAGGAGTAGCATTTAGTGTTGTACAATGTGCAAAGAATATTGTCATAAAGCAACAAAGTCAACCAGAAAAGATTACATTGCAGGTATCTGCACATCCTACGATACAGCCAGAGGAAACGGACAAAGAGAAATCCAGTAAAATAAAAGACAAAAAAGAGACATTTGGTTTTGCAGAAATGCAGGACTTTTACAATCAGCTTGAAGCATTAGAAAACCAGTGCGAAAAATCAATTGTTGGGGTTTCTAATTATAGTAGTGGAAAGCAAAAAGAACAGTATAATGAACAGGGACAGATAACTGGAACTATTATAGCAAAAACGAAGAGCAATATTATGGTATTGACGAATTATAGCAAGTTGCAGACAGATGAAGTTGTAGTTCGCTTTTTTGATGGAACAGATATAGAGGGAAGTCTGTATGGAGCAGACACCAGGGCAGATTTAGCTATTGTGGCAGTACCATTGAATAATTTATCAGCAAAAATAAAAGAACAGATTAAAGTGATTTCTTTTGGTGATTCTGGGGAGTTATCTGTAGGAAGTATGATATTTGCATTTGGAAGTCCAAATGGGGCATTGTATTCAGTTGAATATGGTTATATATCCGGACAGGAAACTGAAAAAAGTATTGAGGATTATCAATTGGATGTGTATACTACCAATATGGGTTATCACAGTGATGGAAATGGTATTATCTGTAACGCCTACGGTGAATTATTAGGTATGATAAACCGGCAAAGTGATACAACCGAGAATTGCACCTTTTATGGTATTGGAAAATTAAAACAGTTAGTGGAAAGTATATTAAATAAAGAAAAACTGACTTATGCTGGGATTACAGCAGAAGAGATTCCAGAAAAAATTTTGGCAAATCATAGCGTTCGAGGCGGCATTTATGTGACTGCTGTGGCCGAAAATTCTCCAGCCTATAAAGCAGGCGTGTTGGTAGGAGATGTCATTTCAGCAGTAGAAGGCGAAAAGATTACTTCTATTTTAAACTTTTACGAGTGTATTCAAAAATATCAGGTTGGTGAAAAGGTGACGGTTACCGTTTTAAAAAATCCTTTTCAGAATCCGATAGAAAAAAAAAGAAAATTAAAGTTGGAAGCAAGATAATTCTTCTATGAGAATAGTTGAAAATATAAAGGGTAGAAATATGTTGCAGTATCAAATTGTTATAAAAAAAGAAAGGAAGTTTACAGACAAACATTGTTTTGATGTGTCTGTTCTATTGGCAGTATGCTGATGGATGGTATGGAGAATGAGATATATTGAAGATTTACGTGAAGATATGGTTATTAATGAAGTGTATTTTTGTAGAAAAAAGCAGGAACTGACAACGAAAGCAGGAAAGCCATATTTTTCTTTGACATTGCAAGATAAGACAGGAAATTTGGATGGAAAAGTCTGGAACATAATGTCTGGTGGAATTGATGAATTTTCCAGTTTAGATTATATAAATGTATCTGGTCGTGTGACAAGTTTTCAGGGAAATTTGCAGTTGAATATTGAACGTATTAGAAAATGTGGTGAGGATGAGTATGATCCAGCGGATTATATGCCATGTACGAAAAAGAATGTAGAGCAGATGTATCAGGGGTTGTTGGACTATATAGCAACGATTGAAGAGCCACATTTGCGGGAGTTATTGGAGAATTATTTTAAACAGGATGAAAAATTTCAAAAAGAGTTTCGTATGCATTCTGCTGCCAAAAGTGTGCATCATGGATTTATGGGTGGATTGTTGGAACATACCCTTGGGGTTACAAGAATGTGTGACTTTTTTGCCAAAAGTTATCCTATTCTAAATCGTGACTTACTTCTTACAGCAGCTATGTTTCATGATATGGGAAAGATTATAGAGTTATCTTCTTTCCCGGAAAATGATTATACAGATGCAGGACAGTTATTAGGGCATATTTACATAGGAGCACATTTGGTGGAAAATTCCTGTGATAAAATTGAAGGTTTTCCGGAACGATTAAAGAGAGAACTTGTGCATTGTATTTTAGCGCATCATGGCGAGTTAGAATATGGTTCTCCAAAGAAGCCGGCTCTTGTAGAGGCATTTGCATTAAACTTTGCGGACAATGCAGATGCTAAATTCCAGACATTGATTGAACTGATGTCGGGAGATGAGGAAAATTTAGATTGGCTTGGTTTTCAAAGAACATTAGATACGAATCTTAGAAGAACAGGAAAATAAAATAAGCAGGCGGGGAGAATTCTTCCCGTCTTTTTGTTCTATTGAAAAGTTCAGCTTTTCTAGAGCAAAAACGCTTCACAAGTAAAACTCTTTTTTGACAGCCAAAGGCATATACGCAAAAGGATAAACAAAAGAAAGGTGTATATAAGAGCAATGAAAAAATGTGTTACATTTGATGGAAAAGCAATTAGTAAAAATCAGGAATTTGTAGTAGAGATAGAGGATTTGACTGCGGAGGGCGCAGGGGTTGCAAAACTAGATGGTTATACTTTATTTATTAAGGATGCGATTGTTGGGGACAAGGTGCGTGTTTCCATTATGAAAACAAAAAAGACATATGGATATGCCAGAATAATAGAAATTCTGGAGGCATCGCCAGACCGTGTGGAGCCGGTCTGTCCTGTTGCCAAGGCTTGTGGTGGCTGTCAGTTACAACATTTAAGTTATGAAGCACAATTAGCGTATAAGCAAAAAAAGATAGAAAGTTGCTTACAGCGTATCGGAGGTTTTGCAGAGATTCCTATGGAGCCTATTATGGGGATGGCGGAACCATTTTATTATCGAAACAAGGCACAGTTTCCGGTAGGATATGATAAAAATGGAGCAATTATTACAGGCTTCTACGCTGGTAGAACACATACGATTATTGATACCAGTCATTGTGCGATACAGGCAAAAGAAAATGATAAATTACTTGCCATTGTAAAAGAATATATGGCAGAATGTCATGTAAAGCCGTATAATGAGACAAGTCATACAGGATTGGTACGTCATATACTGACACGAGTGGGATTTAAAACAAAAGAAATTATGGTTTGTTTAATTGTAAATGGGGATTGTATTCCAAAATCCGAAGTATTGGTTGAAAAATTAAAAGAAATCCCAGGTATGACAAGCATTAGTATCAATGTGAATAAAGAAAAGACAAATCGTATTTTGGGGGATAAATGTATTACTTTGTGGGGACAGGACTATATTGAGGATTACATTGGAGAGATTAAATATCAGATTTCCCCTCTATCCTTTTATCAGGTAAATCCAGTGCAGACTACCAAACTTTATCAGACCGCATTGGACTATGCCGACTTAAAAGGAAATGAAATTGTGTGGGATTTGTATTGTGGAATCGGAACGATCTCTCTGTTTTTGGCACAAAAAGCAAAACAAGTTTATGGTGTGGAGATTGTGCCACAGGCAATCAAAGATGCAAAACAAAATGCAAAAATAAATGGCATAACCAATGCAGAATTTTTTGTTGGAGCAGCAGAAGAGGTATTGCCGCAGAAATATAAAGAAAGTGCAGGAACTATGGCAGCAGATGTCATTGTAGTAGACCCACCGAGAAAGGGATGTGATCCGGCATTATTAAATACCGTATTACAAATGGAACCGCAGAAAATTGTATATGTAAGCTGTGACCCTGCAACACTTGCTCGTGACCTTAAAATCCTCTGCGAAAATGGATATGAACTAAAAAAAGTTAGAGGATGTGATATGTTTGGAAATAGCTATCATGTGGAGTCAGTCGTTCTGCTGTCTAGGACCGGAGGGACGACGAGAGCAGATTATGAATGACTTATGCAAGGAACGCCCAAGAGAGCGAGTCGAAGACGAAGGACGATTGGTTGAGGTCTACTGCGGAGATTGTGGTTTGTTTATAACGAAAAAGTATATAGAAATCCTTGAATTTGCACGTTTTACAAAATTTTGGACCTTTAATCAAGTTGTTAGTGGCTCAAATCCCTTGAGTTTCATTAGCATGGATGCAAAGGATATCGCTATCATAGCAGCCCAAGTAATCAATTTCCGTATCAATCGTTTAATGAAATTTGGGGAGTATATAATTTTGATATGATATTAAGGACATTGAAGCCTACAAATGCAAAAAATAAAAAATTTTGTGAAAAACTGCTTACCGTTTTATTAAGGTTTGTAAAAAACGAATTAATGAATGCGAAAAAGAAATTGAAAAATATGAGAACATAATTAAAAAATTGGAAGAAAAAATTGACCACTAATCAAGAAAATTTTAGAATGGAAATTACCAATAGTTGGCAAACCGCGGTAAAAAAGTGTCAAAATCTGCAATATTTTCTCCGATTCTGCAATGAGTATTGAAATTTAAGACAGAAAGCGATATAGTTTGAACATCAAGACATGTGACAGAAAAATCGATAGCAGAAGGATATATATAGAAAGGGTGTATGTTTATTCTGTTAAGATACCTAAAAAAGTCTGTTGGTTGTAAATTGGGTTTTGAGTAGATTTTAAGTTTATGTGACATGTTTTGAGAAACCTTAGAGTAAGTAAGGTGTGGGAAGTAAAAGCTGATAAAAAGGGAGGTGTATTTGTTTATAGGAAAACTAGAAAAATTAAAGGGAATAATGATGTAGCTGGCTAAAAAATATTCATATTCCCTGGGTAGCAAGAAGTAAAATAGAGGTAGAAGGACGAAACGTAGTAATTGTTAGTGGTATTACTACAATTATGTACAAAACAAAATGAAGGCAAGGAAGATAAATTTCTTGTAGGCTATTCTCTCATCCACCCATATTGAGAGATAGCAATCTGGAAATAGCGCACTAAAAGGTAATGGACGATGTTCGCATCTTATACCTTTTAGTGCGTTAAACAATATATGGCACAATTTTATTTCTGATTTGGAATTAATTGTAACTATATTGGTGTGAAGTCTCTTTTTTATAGTGATTGATGATTTAAAGATTTGTCATATAAGAACTGTAAGCTTGGGTGGATATTACTTGTTTTCCATAGGATTTACATGTATCATGATATGTTTTACTTTAGGAAATTGTTGTTCAATGGCATCATGTACTTGTTCTGCAATTTGGTGAGTTTCTAAAAGCGTTTTTTGCCCATCTGCACAAATTTCCATATCTACATAAATTTTATTTCCAAATACTCGTGTGTGAAGCAGATCAATGCCTTCTACTCCTGCTTGTTCTAATGCAACGGTACGCATTTCCTGTTCAATGGCATCTTCACAGGCAGTATCAAGCATTTTGTTGACAGCGTCTTTGAAAATGTCATAGGCTGCCTTCCAGATGAAAAGGCAGATAACAATACTGGCAATGGGATCTAATACAGGAAAGCCCATACGGGCACCGCCAATACCGATTAATGCACCCACAGAAGACAGGGCATCAGAACGGTGATGCCAGGCGTCTGCCATAAGTGCACTGGAATCAATTAGCTTTGCATTGATTTTTGTATACCAAAACATAGCTTCTTTTACCAGAATAGATACAATTGCTGCAATAAGAGCGAATTGTCCAGGGATGGTAATTTTATTTGTTTCTGCATTGTGAATTGTTTCAACAGCAGATAGACCAATACCAAGACCAGTAACAGCCAGGATAGTGGCAAGTATAATGGCGGCAACACATTCCATTCGTTCATGTCCATAGGGATGTTGCTTATCAGAAGCTTTACTTGCCAGTTTGATACCAATGACAACTACAAATGTGCTGAATACATCAGATGCGGAATGAATAGCATCACTAATCATAGCTCCGGAATGTGCAAGTATACCTGCCAAAAGTTTAAAAAGAAATAAGAAAACATTGAAAAAAATACTGACAAAGGATACCTTCATAGCTACTTTCTCTAATGAATGTTCCATATTAAAATCCCCTTTCCAAAATATATGCTTGCTAAATGAATGATTGCATTAAGAAAAAAACATAAATTCTTTCAGTTAATAGAAAGAATTAAAAGAAATTCATGTAAGCAGGAAGTTTAATTTCATTGTTCGTATAAATGTGAATGAAAGTCATTTTTAGGAAATGACTTTCACGATTTCTAATGTACTTTCTTTTTCTAAGTTGTATTGTTTTCCTTGTATTTCAACCTGTGATTTTCTAGGCTGTTTTTCATTGAGACTTAAAAATGTTGCTTCGGATTTGTCACTTAGAAGAACTTTTTGACCAACCAAGCTGGTTAAAAATCCAGTGCAAAACTTTTTTATAAGATTTATATCATAAAGATTACTTTTTGCGTTTAAAATATAGGAAACTGCAAAAGGGTCTGTCCTGTCTGGCATATCGGATTGTTCCATCCAATGGGCATAAAAATCAGCGATTGCAAGCATTTTACCGGTTTCGCCAATGTTGCTATCATGTAGATTGAGAGGAAAACCATGTCCATCGCAAGTTTCATGATGTTGCAAAATTCCTTGTGTAATAGAAACATCCAGTTTTTTCTTTTTTAGCAGCCCATTGCTGTTAATTACATGACCTCGGTATTGTTGTTTTTCCAGAGCTGTCATCGTTTCTTTACGTTCAATGACTGTTTTATCATTCGGGTTGAATTTTCCGATATCATGTAAAATTCCTGCAATTCCAAGATGGAGTACATCTTTATAATATAATTTTAGCTGACGTATGGAAGCTGTTGTTAATTCCTTTTCCTGTTCCATGATAAACATAGAAACATAGCAAACCTCAGTAGAATGTGAAAATAGTTGAGGTGCAGTTTCTTTTAGCTGTATGATACAATCGATTAACTGTGAATCTTCATCCGCCGCCATAAGTGCCTTTGTAATATCTGTGGCACGTTCTTCCAGAGTAATAGATTTTGCTAGATGTAAGAAAGAAAACTTTTTTTCGCATTCTATCAATTCTGGAAGTAAGAAAGAAAATAATTTTAACCTGTGTTCTTCTCTTTCATTTTGTGATAATTGCTTGGTTCGAATCAGTGATTCGAAGCGTTGCATTGTTTGGTAATCCATAAATATCCCCTCTCCTCCTATTGTAAATATATGTGTCTTTTACAGATAAGTATATTATATTATATCGGCAAAAATGCAATAATTTTAAAGTAGAGTCTCCTTTTTGTCTATTTGTGTCCAGCTTCTGAACTGTTTATGTAGCTTTTGTGAAAATCCCCCAAGAAAGTAAAAAATAGTATATACTGTTTTCAACAAGCAAAGAATGCTACCTGGAAACTGAAATTTAATTATTTGAAGTAGGGAATAGGAGATGATTTTTATGAGAAATAAGACATGGATAAAAAAAACGATGGCAATGATGGTGACAGCTACAATGCTTACAAGTGTTAGTGGTTGTGCAAGTAAATCAAAAGGTGTAGAACTTTCGGACACAACAGTAGTAGCAGAAGTGGCAAGTGTAGATGGAAATGTAGTTACGGTTACGATGGGTGCAATTTCTTCTTCTGGTTCTTCTGGTATGGGAATGGCACCTGAAAATGGACAGGGTGCTGGCGGAAATGCACCAGAGAAACCAGAAAATGCAAGTGGAACGGATGGACAGGTACCAGAAAAGCCGGGAAATGTAAATGGAACGGATGGAGAGGCTCCAGAAAAGTCAGAAAGTGCAAATGGAACAAGTGGAGACTCTACAGAAAAATCAGATACACAAAATAAGACGGAACAACAGATGCCGGAAAAACCAAGTAGTGAGCAGGCATCAGATTCTAAGAATAATGCACCACAGGGGGGCAATGGAAATGCACCAGGTGGTATGGGTGGTTCTAAAGAGCAGTTTGTAGAAAGTGATACCGTTGCTACTGTCCATATGAGTAGCAAGACTACCATAAAAGAAGAAGATAAAAAGGAAGCGACTTTAGCAGTGGGAGATGTAGTACGTTTGACCATTGATAAAAAGGGTAATGTTACAGAAGTGACCATTTTGGATATGGAAGTAAGCTCAGCTGAAAATGATGGAGGAGCACCGGGGATGGGTGAACAAAGCAGCAATGTTTCCTATACGGCAACGAAGGAGTATAGTAAAGATAGTTCGGTAAAAGGTGAAACGGTTTCCTCTACAGGAACAGATGAAAATGCAATATTGGTCAAGGATGGAACGGTGACCGTTTCTGATGCAAAAATTAAGAGAAACTCATCAGATAGCACTGGTGGAGACAATTCCAGTTTTTATGGTGTTGGTGCAGCCGTATTGGGAACAGGTGGAACAACCTATGTATCCAATACCTCTATTGATACAGATGCGGCTGGAGGAGCTGGTGTATTTGCCTATGGAGATAGTAAGGTTTATGTAGCGGATACAACAATCAATACAAAACAGGATACTTCTGGCGGACTACACGCTGCTGGTGGCGGAAGTTTATATGCATGGAATGTAACTGCAACAACACAAGGGGAATCGGCAGCTGCAATCCGAAGTGACCGTGGCGGTGGTACAATGGTTGTGGATCAAGGAACCTATACTTCCAATGGAACCGGTTCCCCAGCTATTTATTGCACGGCAGATATTGCAGTAAATAAGGCAAAACTTACGGCAAATCATTCAGAGGCAGTTTGTATAGAAGGATTAAACAGTCTCAGACTTTATGATTGTGATCTGACAGGAAATATGGGAGACAATGAGCAAAATGATTGTAAGTGGAATGTAATCTTATATCAAAGTATGTCAGGAGATTCAGAGGTAGGAAACAGTACCTTTGAAATGGTAGGAGGTAGCTTGACTGCAAAGGCTGGTGGAATGTTCTATACAACTAATACGGAATCTACTTTTTATATTGAAAATGTAGACATTACATATGCAAAGGATAATGACTTTTTCTTAAAATGTACAGGTAATTCCAATGCAAGAGGTTGGGGAAGTGCAGGAAGCAATGGAGCAGATTGTAATTTTACCGCAAGTAAGCAGAATATGGAAGGTGATATTTTATGGGACAGCATCAGCAACCTGAAGTTTTATATGACAAATGGAAGTAAATTGATGGGTGCAGTTGTACAAGATGAAAGTAATGCGGGAAATGGTGGAGATGGCACCTGCAATCTTTCCATTAGTAAAGATTCTACATGGGTAGTAACTGGAGATAGTACAGTAACCAATCTTTACAATGCAGGAAATATTGTTGACAAGAATGGAAATAAAGTCACGATTGTAGATAAAGATGGAAATACCTTGGTGAAAGGAAATAGTAAAGTGAAAGTTACTGTAAGTAGTTATAGTGAAACATCCAAAGATAGTGATGCAGGAAGTAGTGGAAGCTTTTCTGATTATGCGGTAGAAAAACCAGAAGCATTATCTTAAGAAACGTTTTCTGGGGAAAAAAGTGGATAAGCCTACTAAGATTTTTTGTAATTTATATTACATAAGGGCTTGTCCACTTTGTTTGCCAGATGTGTATTGTATAATCTTTGAAACAATAAAAGAGTAGAGCAGCGTGCTACTAGCATAGCAATTTGCTGCCTACTCTTTTTGTGATTTGCGGCTACTACTTACTCAAGTTTTATATCTCCCAAATCGGTTTTTAAAGTAATATATTTTTGAGTTGATCCAGTGGCATGGTAAGAGGTTCCTTGCTTTTTCTTTCCTACGCGAATGGAGCCAAGGTCCGTAGTGAAATCCATATTGTAGTCTGTTAGGTTTGCACATTTTGTGACCTTTATATCACCAATATCGTTGTTACTATTTAAGGTAGAAAAAACGCAAGAGTTCAGTTTTATATTTCCTGTGTTTCCTGTTACTTTCATATTAGTAAAAGAGCAATTCTCTATTTTGCTATCGCCCACATCATTTTCACAAGTAAAATCCTTTCCAGAACAATTTTTTATCTTCAAATCACCTACAGAACCGGTTATATTCATCTTTTGAGCCTGTATCGAATCGATTTTTACACTTCCTACATCATTGGAAAGAACCAAGGAAGAAAAGGTTGCGTTGGTAGGAACTGTAATTGTGATATGTGCTTTTCTCTTATTAGGTATATTTTTAAAAAAGTTTGAAGCTTTTGTCTTCTGTTTAATTTTTAATAGACCATCTTTGTTTGATATAGTTGGTTCTGTTTCATTTTGAAATTGATAAGAAATAGTATAAGTAGTACCTTCTTGCTTTAATGTAATATCAGTAGTATCTAAATCAAGCTCTAAGTTCTCAAATGCAGTGAGTTCCTTTTCTTCTACTTTTCCTTGTTTTTCATTTCCTGCGTTCCAGTTTGAGAAATTTCCATAAAAGCGAAAAATTCCAAAGCAGATGCAGAAAATCGTAATGATACATAGAATTGTGATGTATATTTTTTTACCCATAATACGAAGTCCTCTCTTTCTTATTGTTCTTTAGGCAATCGCCTATTACTGTTCCTTATTTGATTGAAATAATAGTTTAAGGAAGGAATATACCAAAGCAGCAACAGGCCAGAGTATCCAGGAAATGTGCCAATCAAAGGTTAGAAAACTCCAGCAAAGATAAATACAAGTTATCGTGGTCCAATATAAAGACATAACGGCGTTTACGATTGGATTTTTATAAGCTACAGTAGTATTGTGTTTTTGAGCAGAAAAGTAAGCGGCATCCATTGTACCATTCAATTTTAATATTTTACTATAAGCAGATTTTTGATTTTGGCTAAATACAATGAAAAATACACCAAAACCAATGAATAGTAAAACAAAAGCACCGGACATATTTTCCCAAAAGTAGGAGGGGTTCATTGTATCAATTAATATAGCTGGAGCAGAACAAAGAATACAAAGTGCAATGCCAAGTGTTAATAATAGAGTATATTTCATTTGAACAGTTTCGTATTCTGTTTTTATAGAACTAGCGGTTTCTTCGCTGATGCTACATGGTTCGGATTTCCAAGTTTTCCACTTTTGCAGCATTGCATCGGAATAAACGAAACAACCGACAGCAATTGCAATACACAAAAACATAGCAATAACACCAATGGCTTGCAGACCATCCGAAAAAGTATTGGCTCGGTTTGCAATTGCATCTCCTATAATAGGACCGATGCAAGATACAATACAGAGTAGTACGCCAAATGCCAGAAAGAAGGAACTCGTTTTTTTCTTCTTTAAATATAATTTGATTTCTTCCAGAGAAAGTAATTTTCCAGATTCTTTGTGTTCCTTTTTTAAAGTAATGACATTTTTTATGCCAAGATCCTCTGCAATTTCATTTAGATTTCCAAATTCGGAAATTACAATACCAATGGCTTCATTTTCGCTTTTTCCTTCTTTTTTTAACTCTAGATATTTGTCCTCCATCATTTGGTAAAGTTCATCTTTTGCTCGAAGCACTTCTGCAGTAGCTGGAAGTGTCCGAAACATATTTTCCAAATAAGTTTGAATGGTTTCCATATAAATACTCCCTTTCCTAATATAAATATTTTTTAGATTGGTATGCGAAATTATTGATAAAATGGATTGTTGTGTATTTTACATTCTCACAATCCGAATGAATATTTTCAACTTGTAACAGCAAAAATTTCTATTTTACTCTGTGGATTTATTTCTCCGAGTTGCTACAGATAAAACGTTGTATGACATCTTGTGTCACTTTCCATTCTTCACACTTTAACTGATAATAATTTCTGCCTTCTTCCGTAATGCGATAGTAGGTCCTTCGTTTACCGGTTTCGTTGTTACTATCCTGATAAGATTCTACATAGCCGTTTTTCTCCATTCTGGTAAAGGCAGAATATAAAGTAGTCTCTTTGATTATATATTTTTCTTCTGAAATCTGCCTGATCTGTTTGGAAATTTCATAGCCATAAGAAGGCTTTTTCATAAGCAAAAATAATATAATAGTATCGTTGTAACCACGAATGATGTCACTGCTAATACAGACCATAAACTCACCTCCCCATATGCTACGTCTGGCATACTATGACTGTCGTAGTACGACTGCTGAAGTAAATATAGCATAAAAGATATAAGCTGTCAACTGTAACTGTTTATGAAAGAACTGTTTCAAAAACTTTTTTATTACCATTGACATTTGAGAATAGAAGGAGTATCCTAGTAAAGAAGAAACCAATGATTGAGAAGAGTAGCAGAGAGTATGGGAAATACAGAGAGTTATCGGTTGGTGGGAAGATAGCAAGACCACTTTTTGTGAATGGACTCATAAGGGCGGAAAGAACAGTCGTAGGTTGACTTAGTAATGTCCGACGTAGCTCCTACGTTACAGGGAGAGCGTGTCATGTTGCACGAGCAGAGTGTATGCAGTTTTGCATAAAGATAGGTGGTACCGCAAGAGATTCGTATATGATGTCTCCTGTCCTATGAAAGTAGGATAGGAGGCTTTTTTTGCTTTGTAGGAAAGTTCGTCCTATAAAGCAAAAACGCTCCGCAGGGATGTGCACACACATATTTTACTTAACGAGGTACGAGTTTTAGTAAAATAGCGTACAGAGTAGATGCGTAAGGTGTATTGTTGCAAAAGCATGCAACACGCATCTGGCACGCAAAGTGGAGCAAGTCCCTCATGAATGAGGGATTTTGGAAGTTGAAGTGGACTTGTCCACTTTGTTCTGTTACTGGGAAAATGCCTTGTAACGTGATTTACCAAAAAAGTCTATTAAAAACAGGAGGTAACAGTATGTCAAAAGGAAGATTTGGAATACACGGTGGACAGTATATTCCGGAAACATTGATGAATGCTATGTTGGAACTGGAGGAAGCATATAAAAAATACAAAGATGATCCAGAGTTTAATAAAGAATTAGAAACGATGCTGAATGAGTATGCAGGACGTCCAAGTCGTTTGTATTATGCAGAGCATATGACAAAAGATTTAGGTGGACCAAAGATTTACTTAAAGCGTGAAGACTTAAATCATACAGGAGCACATAAAATCAACAACGTAATTGGACAGATGCTTTTGGCAAAGCGAATGGGAAAAACAAGAGTCATTGCAGAGACTGGTGCAGGACAGCATGGTGTGGCAACCGCAACGGTAGCCGCTATGATGGGCATGGAATGTGAAATTTTCATGGGAAAAGAAGACTGTGAAAGACAGGCATTAAATGTATATCGTATGCGTTTACTTGGGGCAAAGGTACATCCAGTAGAAAGTGGGACTGCTACTTTGAAAGATGCGGTTTCAGAAACCTTTCGTGAATGGACTGCCAGAATAGAAGATACCCATTATGTACTGGGTTCTGTTATGGGACCTTATCCATTTCCAACGATTGTCCGTGATTTTCAGGCGGTCATCAGTAAGGAAATCAAACAGCAGGTTTTGGAAAAGGAAGGACGACTTCCAGATGCAGTATTAGCATGTGTTGGTGGTGGTTCCAATGCCATTGGAGCATTTTACAATTTTATCGAAGATAAAGGTGTTCGTTTGATTGGATGTGAGGCAGCAGGAAGGGGCATTGATACCTTTGAAACAGCAGCCACAATCAATACAGGAAAGCTTGGTATTTTCCATGGTATGAAATCTTACTTCTGTCAGGATGAGTATGGACAGATTGCGCCAGTGTATTCTATTTCAGCAGGACTGGATTACCCGGGAATTGGACCGGAACATGCATATCTTCATGATATTGGAAGGGCAGAATATGTGGCAGTTACAGATGATGAAGCAGTAGAAGCATTTGAATATCTTTCCAGAATTGAGGGTATCATTCCTGCTATTGAAAGTGCACATGCCGTGGCACATGCAATGAAAATGGCAAAAACAATGAGCAAAGACGAGATTATGGTAATCAATATTTCAGGACGTGGCGACAAGGATTGTGCAGCAATCGCCCGCTACAGAGGGGAGGATTTATATGAGTAACATTAAGAAAGCATTTGAAAATGGAAAGGCATTTATTCCTTTTATTACCTGTGGGGACCCTACATTAGATACCACAAAGAAGGCTGTTATCGAGATGGTTCAGGCAGGAGCAGACTTGATTGAACTGGGGATTCCATTTTCTGACCCTACAGCAGAAGGTCCTGTAATTCAGGAGGCAAACATTCGCGCATTAAAGAATAAAATCACAACAGATGATGTATTTGCAATGGTAAAGGAATTGCGTCAGACTGTCACCATTCCACTGGTATTTATGACTTATGCCAATGTTGTATTTTCCTATGGTGCAGAACGGTTCATGAAAAATTGTCAGGAAGTAGGCATTGACGGCATTATCTTACCAGACATTCCATTCGAAGAAAAAGAAGAATTTGATGCAGTGTGTAAACAGTATGATGTGGATTTGATTTCTATGATTGCACCTACCTCAGAGGAACGTATTACGATGATTGCGAAAGAGGCAAATGGATTTGTATACTGTGTATCGTCCCTTGGTGTAACCGGTGTGCGTTCTAATATTACAACAGACATTGGTGCTATGGTTAAGAAAGTAAAGGAAGTAAATGATATTCCTTGCGCAGTGGGATTTGGTATTTCTACTCCGGAGCAGGCAGAAAAGATGGCAAAGCAGGCAGATGGAGTCATCGTTGGTTCTGCGATTGTGAAATTGTGTGCAGCTCATGGAGAAGCCGCACCAGCAGAGATTGCGAAATATGTAAAAGAGATGAAAGAAGCATGTTTGCGAGCATAGGTTGAACTAAGATGTGATATATATAAGAGAAAGCTTATTTCGATTATAATACTAATAGATCATGTCAATTCATAGGGGATTTGTAGCTTTCCTATGAATTGGCATTTATTTTATTATAAAAAGTATAGATTATTTATCCAGTAGTGCAGTCAGTTGCTCTGGTGTGTCAATAATACAGGTTGCACCATGTTCTTTTAAAAATGTTTTATCTCGGAATCCCCATGCTACTGCAATACAATCTAGGTTTGCATTTTTTGCAGTTGCAAGGTCTACATCGGAATCACCAATATAAACGGCCTGTTCTTTTTTGAAATTCAAAACTTGTAGTGTTTCGTTTACTGCATCAGGAGCAGGTTTTCTTGCGTTGCCCTTCTTTTCTCCAATGGCATAATCAAATAATCCTGGAAAATATTGAATGCATAAATCTTGCACAGCGGCATCTGCTTTATTAGATACTACAGCCGTTTTAATTCCTGCGTTGCGGATTTTTTGAATGGTGTCCAAAATACCGTCATAGGGTCTGGTTTTGATTGCACAGTGCTCCTGATAGTATGGCATAAAATAGTCGAATACTTTTTGTATGTCTTCTGGAGAGGTGTTTGCGGGAACACCACGTTCCAATAATTTCATAAGTCCATTTCCTACAAAACATCGCACTTCTTCTAACGTACGGGTAGGATAGGAAAAATGAGTAAGGGCAGCGTTCAGGCTGTCTGCTAAGTCTTCCAGTGTGTTTAAAATTGTACCATCCATATCAAATATAGCTAATTCGTATTTCATAAAAACCTCCATTGTTTTCTAACAATTCAATCATCAACTGATAGAAGAGTTGTCATAGTTTTAACATGTATAAGCGAGCAAGTGAAGTACGCCTTGCTTTATTTTTGCACTCTTTAGAAAAGAATGCAAGTCTTAAATAAATAGTTTTTGCCTATTTTACTTTATTGTTTACAAAATTAAAAGGGATATTTATTTTTATTATGCAACAGTTCCGTAAATTGTGGTACAATAGTGGTCGTGAATGAAAAAAGAATATAGAAAAGTTTGAAAAAGAGAATCGATACAAAGGAGGAAATGAGAAATAAAATGGACGTGGAACGGAAACGAAAATCAAATCAGATGGATATGTTAAATGGTTCTTTAGCAAAAAATATTTTATTTTTTGCACTTCCATTGGCAGCAAGCAGTATTTTGCAACAGCTGTTTAATTCAGTGGACGTAGCAGTGGTGGGAAGATTTGCTGGTGATGATGCATTGGCCGCAGTATCAGCAAATTCCTCCGTGACAGCATTGTTTATTAATATATTTGTAGGGCTTACGGTTGGTGCAAACGTAGTAATTGCTAAATACATAGGACAAGGGAAAAAGAAAGAGATTCAGGATGTATTACATACGGTGATAGCATTTGCCATAATATCTGGAATTTGTATGTTATTGCTAGGACAGGTGATAGCAAGACCGTTGTTGGAGCTTATTTCAACGCCGGAAGGGGTGTTGGATTTAGCAGTATGTTATCTGCGTATTTATTTTATGGGAATACCTTTTGTAATTGTCTATAATTTTGGAGCAGCAATACTTCGGAGTATGGGTGATACCAGAAGACCTATGTATTGCCTGATTATTTCAGGTGTAACAAATGGAATATTGAATATTATACTTGTGGTCGGTTTTCATTTGGATGTTGCAGGAGTAGCAATCGCAACTGCGGTGGCAGATGCGATTAGTGCAATTATTGTATTAGCAATTTTGTGTAGAGAGGAAGAATTTATACGGTTGCATCCCAGAAAACTTAAAATACACGGCAGACATCTTATACATGTTTTAAAGGTAGGGATGCCAGCGGCGATTCAAAGTGGTGTGTTTTCTATCTCGAATGTTTGTATTCAGACTGGAATTAATAGTTTTGGGGATAAGGCCGTGTCAGGTTCTTCTGTCGGTTTAAATTTTGAATATTTCTGCTATTATATTATCAATGCATTTGCACAGGCGGCGGTCACATTTACCAGTCAGAATTTTGGTGCTAGGAAAATTGACCGTTGTAAAAAACTTTTTCGTATCAGTATGATAGAAGGTATGGTACTTACTGCTATATTGAGTGCTATATTTACGATATGGGGAAGGTTTTTTACTGGTTTATATACGGTAAATACAGTTGTTATGTCGTTTGCATTAATAAGAATGCACCATGTAATGATGCTCGAATTTCTTACAGGTACCTATGAAATTTCAGGAGGGGTATTAAGAGGATTGGGACATTCTATGGCACCTGCATCTTTGACGGTATTAGGTTCTGTTTGTTTTCGCATTTTCTGGTTATATACTGTGTTTAGATGGCATCATAGTTTTTCAATGCTAATGAGTGTATATCCAGTATCATGGGTATTGACGGGAGCTATGGTATTAACAGCATATTTTATAATAACAAGAAAAGAGTATGGAGCTGCAAGGAAAGAATAGATAGTTATAAGTAATAAATTTTGGTAAAAAAATGCTTGACATTTATTTTTATATTAGATATAATGATAGACGTGCTTGACACAGTTAGCATAAGCGCGAGTGGCTCAGTGGTGGAGTATCGCCTTGCCAAGGCGAGGGTCGCGGGTTCGAATCCCGTCTCGCGCTTTAAGTCTTAGAACTTAATCTTTTAAATTTTATATGTGTGCGCGAGTGGCTCAGTGGTGGAGTATCGCCTTGCCAAGGCGAGGGTCGCGGGTTCGAATCCCGTCTCGCGCTTTTAAGGTCTTAGAACTTAGATTGCTAGGTTTTAGGGCTTTTTTGTTGTAATAGAGAAATTATTTCGTAGCAAATAACGAAGAATAATAGAGGTGATAATTATGACAATAGCAGAGCAGTTTGTAATGTGTCTAATCGAGAAAGGATATCATGTTTCCTGCGCAGAATCCTGTACAGGAGGGAAGTTGACGGGTGCTATTGTAGATGTGGCAGATGCATCTCGGATTTTGGATGCAAGCATTGTGACATATTCAAACGAGGCTAAGATAAAGTATCTTGGAGTGAAAGAAGAGACATTAGAAGCATTTGGAGCCGTTAGTGAGGAGACGGCAAGAGAGATGGCAGAAGGGATTGCCAGAAAGAACAATGCACAGATTGGACTTTCTGTGACAGGAACAGCAGGACCTGGAGGTGGAACAAAAGAGAAACCTGTGGGAACCGTATGTTTTGGGTTTTATATTAATGGAAAGATTTATACAGAACGAAAGCAGTTTGGTAATCTAGGGCGAAATATTGTCAGGGAAAAGAGCGTATCTTTTGCATTGGAAAAAGCGCTGGAACTATTGAACGAGGTATAATAATTACGCTTTGTATGAATAATGAAAAATGGTTGAGATGATAAAAATGGAAGAAAAACCATATACTGGACTTCTTCTAATTTTCCTGTTACAATGTAGTTACCATCTATTGTCAAAATGGCAGTTAGTGGAATATGAGGAGGGTATTATAATGGAACAACAATTAAATTATGAACCAATGGATATTGAAATTTCTGTTCCGAAGAAAGGGATTATTCTAAAAGAAAAATCGGCAATTGCATTACAAAGGGAGAATGGAGAGGCAGTTGCAGTTGGAAATAAGGCAGTACACAGTGCGTTTGATGAAGAAAAGATACAGATGTGTTCTCCATTAAATGAAGGAATGATAGAAGATTTTGATATAACAGAAAAACTGATAGTATGCTTGATAAAGAAAGCGGCCGGTGATGTTTCAGGAGTAAGAGTGGGACTGGTATTGTCAAATCGATTACCAGAGACACAAATTGATAGCTATAAAAAAATATTAAAAAATGCAGGTGCCAGAGAGGTAATTTTATTACCGAGTGATATAGCAATGGACGAAATAGAACGTCAAGAAGAAAGATGCAAAGTTATTGTTATGATTAAAAAAGAAAATTTGCATGACGAACAGTAGAAATTTTAGTAGGATTAGAATGGTTGAAATAGTGAAATAGAGGAGCCGCAATGTTTTTTTAAAAGGACATTGTGGCTTTTTCTGTATCTATTTGCGTATTGTACTTTCAAAATGTTTTAAAATGTGTATAATAAGGATAGAGTTTATTAGAGATTTAGAAAAGCATCAATGCATATAATTTATAAAATTAGGAGGAAAAATGATGGGACAGAATATACAAGAAATGAATAAGCGTTTTGAAGAAAAAAAACGGGAGGAATTGTTGCAGTCCGTTCCCGAAAAGTTTCATAAACGTGTTATAGAAGCTTTAGATTATGAAAAGGAAGAAGATTACGATAAAGTGGAAAAAATCTGTCAGGAGATATTGAAAGAACAAAATGACAGAGAGATGGAACCGGTTAAGATTATTCTTGCCAGAATTTATCCTCGTTTACTTCGCAAGGATGTCAAAGATAGTAATCAGATGTATCAAAAGGATTTAGAGGCGTATTATAGCTTCTTAGATAGTATTCAGATGAATAGTCTTATGCAGGAATATGTGGTTGAGACTCTGGTTCGTTTATGCGAATTGATGGAAAGTCCATGGTATCGTCCATTGTTTAAAGAATTTGTGGAACATATCGAACAAAAAGGGTATTTGACGGAAGAAATGTATCAAAAAACGTTAGAATCAGCATATGCTTCTATGGAGTCATATTCTTATTATGGAGATAATAAAATAAATATCATTGTAAAGACTGCTTTAAAGGCAGGATATGACAGGGCGTATGTTATACCTGAAGAGAAGATGGATAGTACACGTATTACAATGGAAATTGATGCTTTGACAAATGATTGGTATATCTGCCAATATTATGAAGGGCATGAAGATGAATTTGCTTATATTGAAAAAGAATATCCACATAGTTATGCATTGATAAAAGAGTTGATTGATGCGGTAAAGGAAGAGAAAGAAAAGAAGGCAGAAGAAACGGTAGATGCCTTAATGCAGTATGTGGCGGAAGGAACAGAAAAAGAACAACTAAAGAGTTTGTTACAGAATAGTTATAATGGAGTAAAGGAACAGAAAGAAAGACCACAGGTGGTACATGGAGGAAAAGGAACGTATCATCGAACCGTAGAAAAAGTTGGAAGAAACGATTTGTGTCCATGTGGAAGTGGAAAGAAATATAAGCAGTGTTGTGGAAAAGAATAAGAAAAAACGGAACATGTAAAAGTGTTCCGTTTTTTCTATATAAAATTTCAGTTTATTAAAAAATATTGGGCAGGGATGCACGCGGTTTTATAGAGAAGAACTTGATTGTTTTGTAATATTATGAATATACTAGTTTTTTGTTTTGCTTGTTTATTTGATATATGTGACAACAAGGCTTTTAGTTGAAATCAGAACCATTTATTGTAATATGCTCGTTTCCATCTACTGGGATTACCAGACAGGAGTGACCATCAACAACTTTTGAACTAATCTGAGACGCTTTTTCTGCACTGACACGTAGAACTACCTGTCCGTCTGGCAATGGAGCATCATCGGTATCAGACATGATATTGGCAGTAAGTAAGTCCAAATCTTTTTGTTCAATTACAGCGTCCTTTTCCTCGATTACAGCATTTTTTTCTTGAATGGTTGTTTTTAAGGCATCTATTTCTTTAGAAAGAGCCAGTTGTTCCCTTAATTTTGCATTTGCAGTAAGGGTCTTTTTGTCAATCAATGATTCAACGGCTGGTGGTTCTTCTGAAAATTCAGTTTCATATGCTTTTTCAATGGTCTTTACAACTGGTTCTGGTACCTCGTTTTCTGTCATAAGATTTTTTAATAGAGAGGAATTTAGGATAAGAGAATCTTCGTTTTCCTGTGCCTCCTGCTCTTCTACAAGTTCCTGAAAGTCACTTTGCAAATCCATCAATGTGGCATCACTGGCTTCTGGAAATTCATCCATGGCATTTTGAACAAGAGTTTCAAACATATTTTTCTGGATGGTAGCGGTAAGTTTGGCAGGACAACCAAGAAAATCTTCCATCAATTCATTATGTGGTTCTTTTGCGTTTCTTGTATAAAACATGGCGGCATGAATATCGGTACTTCTTTCGCTGAAGGCAGGAAAGACAAAACCGGTTTCAGGAGCACCTACTACCCAGTCGCGGATACGGGAACCAATACGGTGTTCATCTTCACGGTAGCCTAGGGCTGCTTTGGAAAGTGTAACTGGACAAATCGTGCATAGAAGGTATTCATATACTTCTTCCGATTCATCAAGAGCTATATTATCATTTGTTTTTTTGATTACATCGTAGGCATCATGAAACAACAGAATTAAATAATTACCAGAGTATACATAGGTTTCAATAATTCGATCAAAGAAGCGGTCTACCAACTCCTGGTTTTTTAAACCGCTTTCTCGAAGTCCCATTAAAAATTGCTGTTTTCCACCAGCTTCCTCCTCTGATCTTGGAAATTCTAATTCTAATATATTGTTATGTAAGGTTCCAGATAAAGTCTTTTTTGCCAAATCTAAATATTTATGCATTTCTTCATCTTCAAGATTTAAAAAAGTTTCGTTGATATTTACAATTTTATTCTTTTCTGCATCTACATAGCAGCCTGCCATTTTGGTAAAGCTACACCCTCTTTTTGTTAATCTTTTTTTTAATTCCAATACATCTTTTTTATTCATAGTCCTCTCGTTTCCTCCATTGTATATATTTGTGTAATATGGTAACAGTAAAAATAATCCGTAAGGCATCTTGTATCAAACTTTATAAAAATAAGTAAAAACACCTAAATTTGGATATTAAAACCCTTGTATCATTATAAACTTTTTACTTTTTAGTTGCAAGAAAACTATCCTATTTGTACGGTTACATTAAATTTTAGACGAAGGAAAAAGGAAGGGGGGAATGAAGTGGGAGTAACCAACAAGCTGTTACGATTGCATTTTGGCGGTAAGTATGCTATAAAGGGTAGAGGAATGTAAAGAGGAGGCGGAAGTGTGGAACAGAAAGAAAATAAATCATCAAAATTTGCAGTGATTTCTATTATATTTGGAGTGTTGGGATTGCTTACGGCATTGTTTTATGGCGGTGTGTTTGGAATTATAGGTGCTGTATATGGAATATTTGCCATACTTAATAAAGATAGAAGAAAAAATATGGCTATTGCAGGTATTGTAACATCAACGCTGGCAATTTTAATTACAGTTTTTGTAGTGCATGTTGGTAGTGCATTGTTACAAAGCGGTGAGTATGAAGATATGGAAAATCGTATTTTAAATGAATTGCAGTCTCGGATCGCAACACCAGTGCCAACCGAGTTGCAAGAGAAAAACTAGAAAGGAAAATAGATATGCCAAATGATATTAATATTGGACCAATTACGGTTCACATGTATGGGATTATGATTGCGATTGGTTTTTGTGCTGCAGTTATTGTGTCTATAGTTCGGGCAAGAAAACAAAAATTAGAAGAAGATATGATTTATAATATGCTTTGGATGTGTTTGGTTGGTGGTTTCTTAGGATCAAGAATATTGTACTACCTTACGGTACTTCCAGATATTGCAAAAGATTTATCTATATTATGGGATTTTGGAAATGGGTATGTTGTTTATGGGGGACTCATCGGTGGCTTTTTAGCAAATCTAATATATTTCAAGTTAAAAAAGCAGGCTTTTTTGCCTTATTTTGATTTGGTGATTCCACAGGTTGCATTGGGACAGGCATTTGGAAGAATTGGTTGCTTTTTTGCAGGATGTTGTTACGGAAAAGAGACCACTTCCCCAATAGGATTTACATATCATACATCCTATTTAGCACCTACCAATGTGGCATTGATTCCTACACAGGTAATTTCGTCTATATTGGATTTTATCCTATTTTTTGTATTACTGTTTTATGCAAAACGCAAGGAGGCAAAAGGAACGGTTGGTGCATTATATCTGTTGCTATATAGTGCAGGACGCTTTTTTGTAGAGTTTTTACGTGGAGATGTGGCAAGAGGTAGTGTAGGTATCTTATCTACTTCACAGTTTATTTCTATTATCATGTTTTTGATCGGACTATTTTTGTACTATATGTTTTCTAAATGGGATAGAGGTGAAACAGAAAAAGTAGAAGAAAGCGGAAGTGAGGAAGGAAAAATATGAGGCGGAAAGGTACATTAGAGGAATTTTCAGATGGTCGTTTGTATCAACGCACAGATATGGTTCGTGCCAATTGTATGGACTGTATCGGATGTTCAGATTGTTGCAAAGGCATGGGAAATACGGTACAGTTAGATCCGTTGGATGTGCATCGTCTTAGATGTGAGACTGGAAAAGAATTGCAGCAATTGACACAGGTTGGTGCGGTGCAATTGACTGTAGTGGATGGTATGGTACTTCCAAGCCTTGGAATGTCAGGAGAAAAAAATGCATGTTACTTTTTAAATGCACAGGGAAGATGCAGCATACATAAGGCTCGTCCTGGTATCTGTAGGTTATTTCCGTTGGGAAGGGTTTATGAAGATGGTGGTTTTTCCTATTTTTTGCAGGTGAATGAATGTAGCATGAAAAAGAGAAGCAAGATAAAGGTGGAAAAATGGATAGATACACCGGAACTGGCGAAATATGAAATGTTTGTAAAAAATTGGCATTATCTGTTAAAAGATATTGAACAGTGGTTGCAAGAGAATGGAATGGAACATCAAAAGCAAATGGCAACGACGGTGTTACAGTTTTTTTATGAAAATCCATATCAGAGTGTTGAATTTTATGAGGAATTTGAACAGCGTAGAATCAAATTTAGGCGAGCTTTTTCCATGATATAGAATAGAAAAACGAGTTGAAATGGTGAGCCGGATTTTGTAAGAGCACTAAGATATTAGTGTGAATATGCCGAAAAAAGAATAGGATTTAGAAAATTAGATGGGTGATATCCTTTATGGATAGAAAAGAGGGAGTGGACGTATGCAATATTTAGTAAAGGCGCTGATGATTTGTATATCAGATACGATTTTAGGAGCATTTTTAGGCATGCTATTAAAGATTGGCTATACTATGATGAATGGAGTAGACCATCCAATGCAGGGGATGATTTTATTTTTTGCTTGTGTCATTGCATGTGTGGTATATAGTGTATTGTTGAAAAAGTTTGTTATAGGTAAGGAGTTGACAATTACACTTCCTGTTATTTTTCTTTTAGTGGGAATATGGATTGGCTGGAATTTTAATGTATATGCATAATACCTGGAGTGCCTTTTAGTAAAATGTACGGAGTTAAGCTAGAATAGTCACTCCTATTTGTTAAAATGTGAAAAAAATATTAAGAAAATCAAGTAAATCGAAAGAAATACTTGATTTTTTTTTGCAATAATGTTACATTTGAAGCTGTGTTTAATTTTTAAAACCCTGTAACTTCAAGGATTTTGAGGATTTTATACAGATTATGGAAATGGAAACAAAAAGGAGGAAGAAGTTCATGAAAAAGAAAATCATGGCAGTAGCAATGGCAGTAGCTGTAGCTGCAACAGCAACACCAGTATTATCTGCTGATGCTGCAACAAAAGTAACAATTGCAAAAAACGTATATGTAAAGAAGGGTGCTTCTAAGACAATTACAGTTAAGAATGCAAAGAAGACAGTATCATGGAAGACATCAAACAAGAAGGTTGTCTCTATTAAGAAGAAAACTGCTAAAAAAGTAACTGTAAAGGGTGTAAAGGTTGGAACAGCGGTTATTACTGCAACAGTTGGAAAGCAAAAGGTAAAATGTAAGGTACATGTAGGTGCGACGAAACTTACAGTTTCAAATAAGAAGAAAAAGGCAACTGTAGGAACTAAGTTTGTAGTAACTGCAAAGATGAAAAATGGTACTGGTGATAAGGTAACATTTACATCAAGCAAAAAAGCAGTAGCAACTGTTAAGAAAAACAGTGCAAAGAAAGCAACAGTAACAGCAAAGAAAGCTGGAAAGACAGTTTTAAAGGCAACAACAAAATCAGGTTGTGTTGTAAAGTGGACATTAACAGTATCAGCTAAGAAGCCAGCAGTGACAGCAACACCAGTTGTAACAACGACACCAGCGGTAACAACAACACCAGCAGTGACAACAGAGCCAGCGGTAACAACGACACCAGCGGTAACAACAACACCAGCAGTGACAACAGAGCCAGCGGTAACAACGACACCAGCGGTAACAACAACACCAGCAGTGACAACAACACCAGCAGTAACAGCAACACCAGTTACAACACCAGCGGTAACAGCAACACCAGAGGTAACAACAGAGCCAGCCGTAACAACAACACCAGCCGTAACAGGTGCAACAATTACAGTTGTTGTAAAAGATGCAAAGGGAACAGTTGTAACAGATGCAGCAGTAAATGTAACTGGAGGCAGTGTAAGTGGAACTGCAATTGAGGTAAAGGAAAAAGACGGAAAAGCGACAGCGGAAGTAGAAAATGGTCTTTATCTTGTAACAGCTAAGAAAAACGATTTAGTTGCAACAGAGGCTGTTGTAGTAGCAGGAGAAGATGTTGAAATTGTAATTGTTTTAAAATAATTCACATAGCAAATTATAATTGAACATAGAATGGAAAAGGAGCGTTCAAAGTGAGGAATGAAATTCGTTACTTTGATGCTCCTTTTTTATATACTGTAAAATGCCAGAGCTTGGTTTGCTATATCCATTGAGTGCAGGTAAGAAAGGTGAAAATAGTTATTTTATAGCTACAGAAAAAGGGGATTTTTTTGCTTGCACAGGGTTTATGGATTCGCTACAATAAAGATATTGAGGCTAACGAATTAGGTTTTGATCGAAGTGTTAGTGCTAATGAAAAAGAGAAGAGGGAGCGAAAACTATGAATATACTTTTAGTGGCTATCAATGCGAAATATATTCATTCTAATTTGGCAGTATACAGTTTGAGACGGTATGCAGAGCCTTATCAGGAACATATTTCTATTTGTGAATATACAATAAATCAGTATGTAGACGATATATTAATGGACATTTATAGAAAAAAACCAGAACTAATTGCGTTTTCATGTTATATTTGGAATATAGATATGGTAGAACGTCTGATTGTAGAATTGAAAAAAGTGTTACCTCATGTGCCAATTTGGGTAGGAGGACCAGAAGTGTCCTACGAGACTACTGCTTGTATGACACAGCAGCCGTTAATTGATGGAATTGTGGTAGGAGAAGGAGAACAGACTTTTTTAGAACTTATGGCACATTATGTGGATGGTAGAGAAAGTTTACAGGAGATAGATGGAATTGTATATCGGGATCAGCAAGGAATACATCACACGAAATCTCGAAAACCTATGGATTTAAGTGAAATACCGTTTCCCTATGATAATATGGAAGAGTTTGCTAATAAAATAGTATATTATGAAACCAGCAGGGGATGTCCATTCTCTTGTAGTTACTGTTTATCTTCCATTGAGAAGGGAATACGTCTTCGCAGGATAGATTTGGTAAAAAAAGAACTACAGATTTTTTTAGATGCAAAAGTGCCACAGGTAAAATTTATTGACCGTACGTTTAATTGTAATCATGAACATGCAATGGCTATTTGGAGATATCTGATAGAACATGATAATGGAATTACAAATTTTCATTTTGAAATTTCCGCGGATTTGTTAAATGAGGAAGAATTGCAGTTGCTAAATTCTATGCGTATTGGTTTGGTACAATTAGAGATTGGTGTACAATCTACAAATGCAGATACCATTCATGCCATTCATCGTACGATGAATTTGGATAAGTTGTCCTATGCAGTACATCGGGTGCAGGAGGGAGAGAATATCCATCAACATCTGGATTTGATTGCGGGATTGCCGTATGAAGATTATGATAGTTTTCGGATTTCTTTTAATCAGGTTTATGCTTGGAGACCCAATCAGTTACAGTTGGGATTTTTAAAAGTATTAAAAGGTTCTAGAATGCATGAGGAGCATTTAGCACATGGTATGCAGTATAAATCGTATGCCCCTTATGAAGTTTTAACTACAAAATGGTTGAATTTTGATGAAGTGCTGGCATTAAAAAAGGTTGAGAATATGGTTGAGATTTATTATAACAGTGGGCAATTTGTGCATACATTAAACTTTTTAATGCATTACTATGAATCCCCTTTTGATTTTTATCAGGCACTTGGCGAATATTATGAAGCACAGGGCGATTTGGGAGTCCATCATAACCGAATTGCCAGATACCATATCTTATTACAGTTTGTAACCAGTGAAAAGCCAGAAATTACAGAGCCATTAAAAGAACTCTTGATCTATGATTTGTATTTGAGAGAAAATCTAAAATCACGTCCTGATTTTGGAAAAAATCTGGAAGGTTATAAAGAAAAGTATCATGGTTTTTATGAAGAAATGGAGAAATATAATAAGCAAGGAAAGGAAAACTTACTTTCTGAATATAAGAATTATCAAGCAAGACAGATGGCAAGAATGACCCATATAGAATATTTTATTTATGATCTTGAGGCATTAGAAAAGACAGGAGAAATCAAATCGGTGCAGTGGCATATCCTGTTTTCCTATAAAAAACGTCATCCATTGACGTTGGAGGCAGAGACATATCGGTTATTTGAGAAAGAAACAGATAGGTAATGAGTAATAGTAGATATGGTTACAAAGGAGAGAGTGACAATGAAAGTGGATTCGTTTATTGCGGTTGATTTGGAGACTACAGGGTTACAACCACAAAAGGATTTTATTATTGAAATAGGAGCATTAAAATATGTAAATGGAAAATGTGTAGAAACATTTTCTACTTTGGTAAAACCGCCAATCTCTATATCCAGAAAAATTTATGATATTACTGGGATTGAGGATAGAATGGTGGCGGATGCACCTGACATTTCGGATGCCTTTACTGACTTTTTAAAATTCATAGGAAATGAAACAACACTTCTAGGTCATAATCTGAGATTTGATTATTCTTTTTTAAAGGCTTCGGCAGAGAAAATGGGGATTCCGTTTCAAAAATATGGATTGGATACGCTAACTTTAGCAAGAAAATTTCTTCCACAATTGCCAAAGAAAAATTTGGAAACAGTCAGTCGTTTTTATGATGTCATTAATCCTAGGGCGCATAGGGCCTTTGAAGATGCGGAGACAACCGCAAAAGTATATTTTAAGATACTAGAAGAGTTTGGAACAGAAAATCCCGAACAGTTTGTACCAAAGGAAATGCAGGTGAAGATAAAAAAATCGGAACCTATGACGGCAAGGCAAAAAAACTACTTGATAGATTTACTAAAATATCATAAAATACAAGTTGAAGCATTTTTTGATGAAAAAGGGACAAGTATAGATACCTTAACCAAAAGTCAGGCATCAAAAATAATAGATGGGATTATTTTACAGTATGGAAGAATTAGCAGAAGATATTCATAGTAATAGATTTGTTTTTTCCTGATGCAGCCAGATATTCAGATTGACTGCACAGGATAACGAATTAAATTTCATTTAAAACATCGTAGATTGCTTTTTTTAAATCAATGATTCCGGAATTGGATTCAGCAATAGGAAGTAGTGCATAGAGTTTGTCTATATTTCCTTGCTTTTTGTAAATTCGAGCTAGGGTTGTATAGGTTTTGCTTACGTCGGTATTGCATTGTAGAGCATATTGAGAGACTAGAAGTGCATCTTCTTCAAAGCCTTCTTTAAAGAGCTGCTCACTCCATTCTGCCAGTGTACGAAGAAGAATTGTATAGTTTTCATCGTAAGCTGAGAGTGTTTCAAGATTATTAGCACCATACTTCAGCTTCAGGTCTGTGTTAGTTAATCCAGTTAAGTTACAGATTTTTTTATTGGACAAATCTGTTATTGTACTCTGGATAGTGGCAAGACGGCCGGTGGCATCCTTATGAAATGGAAGGGTGTCTAATGAAATTGTAAAGTAATTAAGGTTGTTTAGACTTCGCTTAATTGGAAGAGATGCTTTGTGTTCCAGCTTTAAGTATTCTGCTTCCTTTTTTTGTTCTTCCTGTTCTAATTTTCTTAGTTTATATTGATATAAAAGTACGAGCAGGAGAATACACATAAACATTGCAGGCATATGTTTTCCACCTTTCTATAGGAAAGTATGACTTGCACAAGTATCATATTGTAGACTGTTCAAGTTGTGAATGGTTCAAATTTTAGGAGGTATAATTATGTTATTTCAAAACAAAAAATTTCAAAAAATAGTATTTGGTGTAATTGCAGGTATCATGATTCTTACTATGGTATTGTCTTTGTTTGCATACGCGGTAGTATAAGCATACCGAAATCTTTTTAGAATGTCAAATTCAATGAGAAAGGGATAAACAAATGAAAGGGAAAATAATAAAGATTTGTGCAGTGCTTGGTTGTATAGCATTGGCTGTTACGGCAGGCTCTATTTATATATCTGCGAAAAGTGCAAAGAAAGATGTTATTTATGATGGAATATATATAGGTAGTATTGATGTTGGTGGCATGACTGTAAAAAAGGCAACGAAAACATTAAAGAAACATGTAGAGGAAGCCAAGGAAGAAACAGTTTCTGTAAAGATAGACAAGCATACTGTCAAAGCTACCTTAGAGGAATTAGGATATGTATGTGATGTGGATTACTTTGTGAATGAGGCATATAATTATGGTAGGACAGGGGACATTATCAAGCGTTATAAGGATAAAAAGGACTTAGAAAAGGATAAAGTGGTAATTGATTTAGCATTTACCCTAGACGATAAAAAAGTAAAAAACTTTGTATCCCAAAAATGTACTGTTTATGATATACAGGCGGAAAATGCCAAATTAAAGAGAAAAAATGGTAAATTTAAAATTATTAAGGAAAAAAATGGACGAGTAATCGTTGCTGATGAGACTGCGGAGAAAATAGAAAGTGTAATAGCAGGACAGTGGATAGACGGCGGAATTACGGTTGAAGCAATTATGAATGATACGACACCAGAATATGACAGCACAACGCTAGAAGAATGTCAAGATATACTTGGAAGCTATTCTACAAGTTTTGCCAGCTCAGATAGTGCTCGTTCACAAAATTTAGTGAATGCAGCCAGTCTGTTAAATGGTATCACCATTTATCCCGGAGAAACTTTTTCGGTAGCAGATCATTTAGTGCCTTTTACGGTTGAAAATGGTTATCAGGTATCGAAAGCGTATGCCAGTGGTCAAGTTGTAGACAGCATTGGTGGAGGTGTTTGTCAGGCGGCTACTACATTGTATAACACATTGTTAAAAGCAGAATTGGAAATTGTAGAGCGTCATAATCACTCTATGATTGTAGGGTATGTAGAACCATCTATGGATGCGGCTATTTCAGAAGGTTCCAAGGATTTGAAATTTAAAAATAATACAGAAGTACCAATCTACTTAGAAGCATATACTGCGAATAGAAGTATATACTTTAATATCTATGGAAAAGAAACAAGAGATTTGGAAAATCGTACGGTAGAATATAAATCAGAGGTATTGGAGAAGATTGATCCAGGAGAAGATAAAGTAACGATTGATGAAAGCTTACCAGAGGGGTATGAAGAAGTAACACAATCTGCTCATGTTGGATATAAAGCCCAATTATGGAAGATTGTTTATGAGAATGGAAAACAGGTAAGTAAGGATGTAATCAATTCCAGTTACTATGCAGCCGAACCAAGATATGTAACAAAGGGCGGAAAGTCCAGTGATTCGGCTACGGAAAAGCCGTCTGATAATAAGGATAATAAAAATGAAAAACCAACCACTGCACCAAGTAGGACAAAGAAGCCACAGGCAACGAAGGCTCCAACAGTTACAAAGGCTCCAGTAGTGACAAAAGAACCAAAGAAAACAAAAGCACCAGTAGCAACAAAGAAGCCATCTGCAAAGGAAGAGTAAAAATAAGCAGGATTTGGTGAATGGCGTTTTAGATTGGATAACAGAGAAAGGAACTGCTCCTGGGTAGAAGCAGAAGAGGATAGGATACGTGAAGATTGGAAAAGTATCAGAAACAGTCTTAAAAAGATCTGTACTAAAACAATTGAAACAGCGACGGAGTGAAGTGTTGATTCATGCAGGAGTAGGAGAAGATTGTGCTGCATTACAGGTTGCAGCGGATGAAGTAATCGTTCTTTCTACAGACCCCATTACAGGAACTGCGCAGGATATGGGAACATTAGCAGTACATATCACAGCAAATGATATTGCTTCTAGTGGAGCGGAAGTGGTAGGAATACTTACGAATATTATTTTACCAGAAAATGCTCGTGAGATTGTACTGAAACGTCTTATGGCAGAAATGGAAACAGTATGTCGCGAATTGAATATTGAGATTATTGGTGGGCATACAGAAGTTTCAGCGGTGGTCAATCAACCATTGATAACGGTTACTGGAGTAGGAAAGATTAAACGTAAAGATTTAATTGCGACAAAAGGAGTAAAGCCTGGGGATGATCTTGTAATGACAAAATGGGCCGGGTTAGAAGGAACTGCTATTTTGGCTAAGGATCATATGGAGGAGTTGACTACCCGTTATACGAGAGAGTTTATTTCAGGAGCAGAGGATTTTCTAAAAGACATTTCAGTAGTAAAAGAGGCAGCAATTGCAAAAAGTATTGGGGTAACCTGTATGCACGATATTACAGAAGGCGGTGTATATGGTGCACTTTGGGAACTGGCATCGGCTTCGGGGATTGGATTTGAAGTGGAATTGGAGCGGATACCGATACGGCAGGAAACGGTGGAAATCTGCGAATTTTATGATTTGAATCCATATCAGCTTATGTCCAGCGGATGTATGTTGATTGGAACCAGTTACGGAAGTCAATTGGTAGAAAGATTACGACAAGAGGGAATTCCAGCAGCAATTATTGGTAAGGCGGTTGCTGGCAATGATAAGGTGATTATTCGGGAAGGTGAGCGGTTTTATTTAGAGCCTCCAAAAACGGATGAATTATATAAAGTAGAGTAGCAGATTCCGGTCTGTTTTACTGAGGGAAAAGGAGAGGGTGTTAAAGGATGAGAAATGAAATATTAAAGGCAATTGATAAAAATGGAAGGATTGCACCAAAAGATTTAGCAATCATGCTTGGATATGATGTAGGTGATGTAAAGAAAGAGTTACAGGCTATGGAGGAGGAACATATAATATGTGGTTATCCCACATTGATAAATTGGGACAAAACAGATTGTGAGCGTGTAACGGCGTTGATTGAAGTGAAAGTAACGCCGCAAAGGGGGCTGGGGTTTGATAAAATTGCAGAACGTATTTACAAATTTGAAGAAGTGGAGAGTGTATATTTAATTTCGGGAGAATTTGATTTAGCGGTCATGATTGAAGGAAAGACTATGCGTGAAGTTGCTAATTTTGTATCCAGTAAATTATCTCCATTGGAGTCTGTGTTAAGTACATCTACTAATTTTATTCTCAAAAAATATAAGGAACATGGTTTAGCACTTACAGATGAAAGTATTGAGGATGAAAGGATGTTGATTACGCCATGAGAAACCCATTATCAGAGAAGATTGTGACAATTGAACCATCCGGCATTCGTAAATTTTTTGACTTGGTAAGTGAAATGAAAGATGCCATTTCTCTTGGTGTTGGAGAACCGGATTTTGACACACCGTGGCATATTCGGGAGGAAGGAATTTATTCGCTGGAAAAGGGAAGAACTTTTTATACCTCGAATGCGGGATTAAAGGAATTAAAAATAGAGATTGCTAATTATATGGAACGTCGCTTTCATCTAAACTATGATTATAATGGTGAGATAATGGTGACAGTAGGAGGTAGTGAGGCAATTGATTTGGCTTTTCGTGCCATGCTTGATCCTGGGGATGAAGTGCTTCTTCCGATGCCAAGCTATGTTTCCTATCTGCCTTGTGTTACATTGGCAGATGGAGTTCCGGTTGTAGTGGAATTGAAGGCGGAAAATGATTTTAAATTGACAAAGGAAGATGTGCTAGAAAAGATAACAGATAAGACAAAAATTTTAGTATTGCCATTTCCAAATAATCCTACGGGTTCTATTATGACAAGAGAGGATTTAAGGGAAATTGTAGATGTGATACTTGAAAAGGATTTGTATGTTATTTCAGATGAGATTTATGCAGAACTTACATATCAAGGAAAGCATGTATCCATTGCAGAATTTCCTGGCATGAAAGATAGAACAATTGTGATCAATGGTTTTTCTAAATCTTATGCTATGACAGGCTGGCGTCTTGGATTTGCCTGTGCACCTAAAATTATTTTGGAGCAAATGTTAAAGATTCATCAGTTTGCTATTATGTGTGCACCTACTACGAGTCAATATGCAGCAGTGGAAGCATTACGAAATGGAGATGATGATGTAAGACACATGCAGGAAGCATATGACCAAAGGAGAAGGTTTTTAGTACATGAATTGCGTCGAATTGGGTTTGAAGTGTTTGAACCGTTTGGAGCTTTTTATGTATTTCCAAGTATTAAGCAGTTTGGCATGACATCGGATGAATTTGCCACAAGGCTTTTGGAACAGGAAAAAGTTGCTGTTGTACCAGGGACTGCCTTTGGAGCTTGTGGAGAAGGCTTTTTGCGTATATCATATGCATATTCGATTGATAGTTTAAAAATTGCACTGGGAAGAATTGAACGTTTTGTAAAACAGTTAAAAAATTCATAGCTTTCCGTAGATGGGTATGGTATACTGGAAGTAAGGTTAAAGGGGAAGTATTTTCTAAAAGAATACGAAAGAGGAGGTATACATATGGCAGGGTTGAGTGCAGATATTATTAATCCATTTTTGGCAGCAGGTATGCAAATGTTGCGTGATGTTTCGCAGGTAGAGACAAAATTAGGAAAACCAGTAGCGAAGCAGGCAAAGTTTAATGAAGATTCAATTGTTATTATAATTGGTATTACAGGAGAAATGAAGGGACAGGTTATGTTGGCATTTCCAAAGGAAATCGCCTGTCTGGTAGCAGGAAATATGTGTATGTCTCCGACTGATACGATAAGTGAGATTCATATGAGTGCTATTTGTGAACTTGGAAATATGATTATGGGAAATGCGGCTACTATTTTTTCGACCAAAGGAATTGGAATTGACATTACCCCACCTACAGTTTGTGTAGGAAATATGACAATTACTTCGACGGCATCACAAAACATTAGTGTACCGTTGGTTTTGAATGATGGAAGACAAATTGAGGTGTACATTTCAGTGAAGGAAGATTAAGATGTTAAATATTGTTTTGTTAGAACCAGAAATACCTGCAAATACAGGAAATATTGGAAGGACATGTGTGGCGGCGGGAGCCAGATTACATTTGATAGAGCCGATGGGATTTCGCATTTCACAGAAAGAAGTGAAAAGAGCTGGGTTGGATTATTGGGATAAATTAGACGTTACGGTATATGATAGTTATCCAGACTTTTTAGAGAAAAATCCTAATGCTAAGATTTATATGGCTACTACAAAGGCGAAACATACCTATGCAGATGTGAAATTTGAGGAAGATGCATACATCATGTTTGGAAAAGAGAGTGCAGGGATACCAGAAGAAATTTTAATAGAACATCCCGATGAATGTATCCGAATCCCGATGTTTGGAGAGATTCGTTCATTAAACTTAGCAAATTCTGTAGCAATTGTATTATATGAGGCGTTGCGACAGAACAATTTTATGAACCTTAATTCACAGGGAGAATTACATCGTTTACATTGGTAGACTGAACAAAGAGGTGTCGCGATTGCGGCACCTCTTTGTAATATCAGATATTATTTGGAGTAGTTAATGTGAGAGTAAAGGTAAATTCTGTACCTGCACCTTCTGTACTTGTTACATTGATTGTTTCATTATGTGCAGAGATAATTTCTTTCGTAATGGAAAGTCCAAGTCCGGTTCCTTTTTTATCTTTTCCACGGGATAAGTCTGTTTTGTAAAAACGTTCCCAAATCTTTTTTAAGCCATCTTTTGGAATACCAATTCCAAAATCCTTTACAGATACAAGAACTTTTTCTCTTTTTTCCAGTGTTTTTAAAAGTATTTCTGAATCTTTATGACTAAACTTAATAGCATTATCCAATAGGTTATATAAGACCTGTTGAATTTTGCTTTTATCTGCTGTTACATAAGTTTCTTTTTCTGAAAATACCAGCTTTAGTTTAATATGTTTTTGTTTACAGGTCCCTTCAAAGGATGCTGCCGTTTGCTTTAAGACCAGATTAATATCAAAGGATGCAAGGTCCAATTGATATCCTCCTTGTTCAAATTGATTTAAGGATAAGAGATTGCTGGTAAGTTTTGTTAAGCGTTCTACTTCTACAACGATAACATTCAGATATTTACTATGTAGTTCTTCAGGGATGGTACCGTCTAACATGGCTTCTGCATATCCTTTTATGGAGGTAAGTGGTGAACGAAAATCGTGTGATACGTTAGCAATAAAATTTTTCTGGTAATCATCCAAATTTTCTATTTTTTCTTCCATATACATTAGCTCAAGTTGTAATCGATTAAATTCACTGGTCTTACTGATATTGGGTGCATCCATATGCTCTCCTTTATTAATAGAAGAAATATATTGCGTTATTTTTCTGGCAGGACATACGGTTAAATGGTAGGTAAGTATGACAGAAAGAGTAAAAACAACCATTATCAAAATAAGAAGAAGATTAGCCAAAGTAATGTAGTTGGATACACATTGCGTAATTGCTTCCATAGGATAATGAATTACAATATAGCCTTTAATTTGCAATTGCTGCGAAATTGGCAGAACAACTGAGAGCATATTTTCTGTTAGTAAAGGCTTTACCGTATTATTTATATAATAGTAGGCTTCAAAATACGTTGGTTTATCTTCTAATATGTTGAAAGAAGCTTCTACATAGTTTTCGTTTCCAGAATCTATAAGCAAATCACCGTCTGCATTAAAAATCCAGGTTCTTGTATTTAAAATTTTATCAGTTTCAGCAATACGTGCGGTAATTGTTTTTTTGTTATATATGGTATGTGTATCTGCTGCTGTGTCAAAGTGTGTAGTGTGGATATATTGGGAATATTGGTTTAATTCATTTTTCTTATCGTTAATAATCTGGTCACGTAAGTAATGGGGGGCGAAAACATTGATAAGAAAAAAGAAGAGTACCGCTACCAACGTATAAAATACAATGAGTTTTGTTACGATTGTGTGTTTCATTGTTTGCGAACCTCAAATTTGTATCCAATTCCCCAAACGGTACTAATTTTCCAATTCTTATGATCGCTGATTTTTTCACGAAGTCGTTTGATATGCACATCAACTGTTCTAGTATCCCCAATATAGTCGTATCCCCATATATGATCTAATAACTGTTCTCTTGTAAATACTTGGTTAGGATGCGAGGCAAGAAAATACAAAAGCTCTAATTCCTTTGGAGGCATATCAAGGCTTTTTCCGCAATATTCTACAGAAAAATTTGTTAAATTGACGGTTAGGTCCGGATAACTGACAGACTTATTTGTTTCTGCATCAGAAATAACAGGAGTTTCGGTCTGAGAGGCACCACCATTTACAAAACGACGCAATACTGCCTTTACGCGTGCAACCAATTCCTTTGAATCGAAAGGTTTGATGATATAGTCATCTGCACCTAATTCCAGTCCAAGCACTTTGTCAAAAATTTCGCCTTTTGCGGATAACATAATAATGGGGACAGTAGAGGTTTTGCGGATTTCTCTACAAACCCCATAGCCGTCAATTCCGGGTAACATTAAATCTAGTAAAATTAAATCCGGTTTGTAGGAAGAAAATTCTTCCAGCGCTTCTTCTCCATCATTCACAATTTTTGTAGAAAAACATTCCTTTGTTAGATATAAGGAAATTAATTCAGCAATATTGGTATCATCGTCAACAATCAGTATTTTTTGTTTTTCTGCCATATATTTTATACCCCCCTTTTATAATGTTACAATTGTAACGCCGTTTCCACCTTCGCCAAATTCCCCAAGGCGGTAGGATGTGACATACTTACATTTTTTTAAATGTGCATGCACTGCATTTTTTAGTGCGCCAGTACCGCGTCCATGTATAATTGTGACTTGAGGTAAATGAGCTAGATAGGCATCATCTAGATATTTATCTAATTTAGGAATTGCTTCTGCAGTAGTAAGTCCGATTAGATTTAGTTCGGTACTGATATTGGAAGCTTTGTTCATTTTTATCTTTCCGCTACCAGTGCGTTTTAAGCCCGGAGCTGTGATTACTTCTTCATCTAATAATTCTAGGTCCGAAATATTTACCTGTGAGCGAAGTATGCCCATTTGTACAAATAAGTCACCTTTATTGTTTGGCAAACTACTTACCGTTCCCTTCAAATTAAGGCTAAGCACCATTACTGCATCCCCCAACTTTAGGTCTTTTGGTTTTAACTGTTTTTTCTGTTTCTTTTTTTGCTTTAATGCCAGTTTTTCTTCTGATGCAGAAAGTTTTTTGCGAAGCTGGTTTCGTTCTTGCTCCATTACTTTATTTAGGCCACTGTCTTTGGACCATTTATTATATTTTTTTATGGTTTCGTCTGCATAATCTTTTGCTTCCTGCAAAAGTGCATTTGCCTCTTCCTGAGCACGACGCAGGATTTTTTCTTTTGATTGATCAATTCGCTCGTTTTTGGCAGTGAGTTTTTTCTTTAACTCTTCTATTTCTGCTTTGTAAGTTTTAATTTCTTCTTGTTCTTTTTCGATTGTCAAACGACTCTTTTCTAAATCGCTGATAACATCTTCAAAGTTTTGGTTTTCGCTATCAATATATTCTTTTGCCTGTTCAATAATATAAGAAGGGAGGCCTAATTTACCTGAAATAGCAAATGCATTACTTTTACCAGGGATACCAATTAGTAATCGGTAAGTTGGACGAAGTGTTTCAACATCAAATTCACAACTTCCGTTTTCTACACCTTCTGTGGACAAGGCAAATACCTTTAGTTCGCTATAATGAGTAGTAGCTACGGTGCGAATACCCTGTGAATGAAGATGAGACAAAATAGACATGGCCAATGCGGCACCTTCAATTGGGTCTGTTCCAGCACCAAGCTCATCAAAAAGACAAAGAGTAGTAGGTGTGGCTTCTTTTAAAATGGAAACGGTGTTTGTCATATGAGAGGAGAAGGTACTCAAGCTTTGTTCAATACTCTGTTCATCTCCAATATCTGCAAATACATCTGTAAATACAGCCAGTTTTGATTGATCAAAAGCTGGAATGTGCAATCCTGCCTGTCCCATTAACGTGAACAGACCGATTGTTTTCAGTGTGACTGTTTTTCCACCTGTATTTGGACCGGTAATAACCAATAAATCAAAGTTTTTACCAAGTTCCACATCTATTGGTACTACTTTTTGTGGGGCAATTAATGGATGTTTTCCCTGTTTAATTTGAATATACCCATTTGTATTGAAGATTGGTTCGCTAGCACGAAGTTTTTTTGAAAGTGCAGCTTTTGCAAAAATGAAATCCAGTTCTGTTAAAACAGAAAGATTTGTTTTTAAGGCATCAATCTCCAATGCAGCTTCATTACTTAGACTTGCTAGAATCTTATCTATTTCGGCTTGTTCCTGAGCAGCTAATTCACGAAGTGTATTGTTGAGTTTTACTACAGAGGATGGCTCTATAAAAAGGGTAGAACCAGTAGAAGACTGGTCGTGCACCATTCCCGGAAAAGAACTTTTATATTCTGCTTTTACAGGAAGGCAATAACGACCATTACGCATGGTAATCAATCCATCCTGCAACATGGAACGGGAATTGTTTAAAATTTGATTTAGTTGTTCATGGATTTTTTGATTTGTAATTTTAATTTGTCTACGGACTTCTCTTAGACCTGTGCTGGCAGTATCACTTACTTCTTCCTCGGAAATCAGACAACGGCTGATTTCTGTATTTAAGTTTGTCAATGGTTCTAAGTAAGAAAAACGGGAACTAAGACTATCTAAACCAGCTTCTTCATTCTCTTTTCGACTATACGCTTTTACATTTTTTGCAACTGTTAAAAGACTGCTGATACGAAGAAGTTCAAGAATACTTAGAGAACCGCCGATTTCCAAGCGTTTTAAGGATGGTGTAATATCTGTTACGCCAGAAAAAGAGATACTTCCTTTCTGTAAAAGATAGGAGAGAGCATCACTGGTTTCCCTTTGGTTTCTTTGAATCTCTTCCAGATCAGTAGAAGGTAAAAGTGCCTGACAACGATTTTTTCCAAGCTGTGAAGTTGCACAGCTTATAAGTTGTGTGATTATTTTATCGTATTCTAAAGTTTTAAGTGCTTTTTTATTCATTCTTAAATACCTGCATAGAAATATGCATTGTAATCCTTTCTTTTCAGTTTACCATTATCTGTAACAGAGCAATGGTTGTGTTACAGAATAATCCTATTCATATTCTAACTCATTTTTTATGAAAAATAAAGTTGTTCGTAGTAATTAGGGCATATTTATGTTATAATAAAAACGAGTGTATGCAAAGTGAAAGTCAAATGTTTTATGTATGGAAAGAAAAGGGATAGGAGGCAATATGGTAGAACCCAAGAAAGTACAACTTATGACAAGATTGGCTATGATGGAAGCATCAGAAACAAAGGATGCTTTAAAGATTGTGAGATATAGTAAATTTGATTATGTTCGTTTACAATTATTAAAAACAATAATTTCTATAACAATTGGGTTAATTATGATTTTAGCGGTATATGCATTTTGCCAAAGTGAGTATCTGCTGAATAATATTGCCAGTATGGATTATAAATCAATAGGAATAAAGCTATTGATGATCTATATATTACTTATTATTTTCTGCATGATAGCCGGGAGTTTTGCTTATTCAAAAAAGTATACAAAAGCAAAGCGAAAGATCAAGAAGTATGATTATATGCTTCACGAACTTCGAAAATATTATCGTAGGCAGGGAAGAAAGGAAGTGCTGTCGGAGGATAGCCAGAGGTATGAATAAATGAATAGAAGACAGTATCCAAAGCAAATGATACATTTACGTGAAAAATGTTATGATTGCTATATGAGCTATGAAAAGTATGCCAGATATTTCTTGCGTTTTTTGATGGCATTTGTACTATTTTTGTTGATTGATAATCGTTTTGACTATTCGGGTCGTATATCGGGAGTATTTTTTGTTTTTCTCCTGTCTTTAATTGGAGCAATATTGCCAGATGGTATACTTGTGTTTTTATTATTGGCAGTTTCGGTAGGTAAAATATATTTTCTATCACCAATATTGGCAATTGCAGTTTTGTTTGTCAGCCTTATAGTGTATTTTATCTTATTACAGTATTGTGATAAATCTATTTTATTAACGGCATTAATACCATTGGCATTGTTTTTTAAAGTTCCTGCATTGCCAGCTATCATTGCTGGATTGTATTTTTCACCGACCACAGCATTGTTATCCATTTTATGTGGTATAGTTGCTTACTGTATGTATGGCAGTGTGTTGAATTGTGAGGACATATTAGCGAAAAATGCGGATTTGGATATGGTAAAACTTGTTCAGAAGTTTATAGATGGGATGATAAAAAATTCAGATATGTATACTTGGGGTGTTACATTGAGTATTGTATGTCTGCTTGTCTTTTTTGTGAGCAGAATGAAACTAGCGTATGCATTTGAAATCAGTATTGGTATGGCGGTTGTAGTCAATATGATTTTTAGTATTGTTTGTAACATATTGCTAAAAGGACAACTTTCCATTTTATGGATAGTATTAGGAAGTTTGATTGCAGGAATATTGGGGTATGCACTTCTGTTTTTGCATATGATACTGGATTATGGTAATGTAGAAGAACTTCAATTTGAAGATGATGAATATTACTATTATGTAAAGGCTGTACCTAAGCTTAGGATGGAACCCAAAAAGAAAATATGATAATTATAGAAGAGAGGAGGCAATATGGATACGATTGTAAATTTTATAAAAACATATGGTCAATGGTTACAATTGCCAGAGATGTCCATTATTGATTTGGTTGAGATTGTGATTATTGCCTTTGCCATATATCAGATTATTGTTTGGATTAAAAAGACCAGAGCATGGAGTTTGTTAAAAGGCTTGGTGGTGCTATTGGCAATCAGCCTTGTGGCAGTTTTATTCCATATGAATGTTATTTTATGGATATTTGAAAAATGTCTTGGAGTTGGAATTACTGCACTGGTGATTATTTTTCAGCCAGAGTTACGCAAGGCACTGGAGCAATTGGGGAGAAACAGATTGTTCAAATCTATTTTCACCTTTGATGATCAAAAAGGAAAAAATGAAAAATTGTCTGCGAAGACGATTAATGAGATTGTTCGTGCAACTTATGAGCTTGCAAAGACAAAGACCGGAGCATTGATGGTTATTGGAAATGAAGAGGGATTGTTGGAATATGAGCGTACAGGGATAGTGTTAGATGCAGCAGTGAGTAGCCAACTATTGATTAATATTTTTGAACACAATACGCCATTGCACGATGGTGCGATTATCATTATTGAGGATCGTATAACGGCGGCAACCTGTTATTTGCCTTTGTCGGATAACATGGAGCTTAGCAAAGATTTAGGAACCAGACATCGTGCGGGGGTGGGAGTCAGCGAGGTATCTGATAGTCTTACAATCATTGTTTCAGAGGAGACTGGAAAAGTGTCAATTGCATTGGGAGGAGAACTTATTCGCAATGTGGATGGAGAATATTTAAAGAGCAAGCTTGAAAATCTGACCGGACATGGACAGGAAGAAAAGAGAAAGCTTCGTTTGTTGAACTTTAAAAATAAAAAAAATGTAGAAAAGTAGGGGTGTGTACATTGAAAGAAAAGATTATGAATAACCTGTCCCTGAAAATACTTGCCGTTGTTCTGGCAGCCATTGTATGGGTTATTGTCAATAATGTAGATGACCCGGTGTCAAGAAAGACATTTAAAAATATTGAGGTTGAATTGCAAAATGAGGATGCCATTTCATCACTGGACAAGGTATATGAAGTAAAAACAGGTGGAATTATTAATGTAACAGTTTCTGGGAAACAAAGTATACTCAGAAAAATAAATGCATCAGATATTGTTGCAGTAGCAGATTTATCAGATTTGTCCATTACAAATGCAACCTATATAAAATTATCTTGCCCGAAATATGAGAATGTAAATCTTTCTTCTGATATTAGAATGCTTACTATATCTGTGGAGGATGAGCAGACGGAGCAGTTTAAGGTAGATGTAAAGACAGTTGGTACGTTGTCAGAAGGATATGCATTAGGAGAGGTTAAGGTAAGACCAAACCTGATTAAGGTTTCGGGTGCTAAATCCCAGGTAGAGCGTATCTCAGAAGTTCGAGTAGAGGCAGATGTGTCCAATGCTACAGATAATTTTATAAAATATTTGGAACCTAAAGCGTACGATGCAAATGGAAAATTAATGGATACAGCTAATTTGACTTTTAGTAGTGAAAAGGTAAAAGTATCAGTTGCAGTCTATGAAACCAAAACGATACCGATTGAAATTACCACCACAGGAAAACCAAAAACTGGATATCATGTAATCTCTGTAGAATATGAACCAAAGGAAGTAGAGGTTATGGTTACCGGCTCAGATGAAAAACTAAGTGCTTACAAAACAATTCCTATCAAATATAATATAGATGGGGCGGATAAAAATATTCAAACAGAACTTTCATTGAGTGATTATTTACCTAAAGGTCTACAGGTTGTGGAAGAGGTTTCTACGATTAATGTATTGATAACGATTTCACAACAGGAATTACAAACAATCCCACTACCAGTTAGTTCTATTGATGTGAGAAATTTAGGAAAAGATTATAAATTAGATTTTTTAGATGGAAATAATATTGAAGTAAAAGCAATATGGTCAAATGGTGGTATCAATAAAGAAATTACAAGTAACGATTTTTCGGCATATATTGATTGTACGGATTTAGGAGTAGGAGAACATACATTAGATGTACAGTTTGTATTGAACAAAGACATTTTGATTGAGGCACAGATTTCTGTACGAGTAAATATTACGGAAAAGACACAGTCAGATGAGATTAAGAAGACGGTAGAACCGAAGGTGACAGAAGAAGCGACACAGGAGCCAGAAGTGACAGAGGAGCCAAGTGACGAGAAAACAGATCAGGATGGCGAAGAGGAATGATAATATTGTTTCCTATGTTATTATGCTATTGATAGAAAAAGCAGAGAATTAATGCTTGACATTCCTTTTAAAATATGCCAAAGTAGTTTGAAGATAAGGATGAAGAGAGTAGAAAGGACATTTATAAAGTGAAGAAGTATATTGAAAACTTTAAAAAATACCGTTTCCTATTAACAGAATTGGTGAAAAAAGATATAAAATTGAAATACCGACGTTCCAAACTGGGAATATTGTGGACATTGATTGAGCCAATCTTGACTACAATCGTATTAACAATTGTATTTAGCGGATTTAGAGGAAAATCAGATCCAACCTTCCCTGTTTACATTTTATCAGGACGTTTGTTATTTTCTTTTTTTAGTGGTGGTACAAAGGCAGCAGCTCGTTCTATTCGAACTAATTCCAGTATGATGCGAAAGGTATATGTACCAAAGTATATGTATCCACTGGCAACGATATTGTCGAACTTTATTATATTTTTAATATCCTTGGTTGTATTGGTAGGTGCGGCAATTATCATGCCGATTAATATAAATTGGCATGTAATTTTAGGAGTAGTCCCATTGTTTATCCTATTTTTTATTACATTGGGTACAGGTATGATTTTGGCAACTGCACAAGTCTTTTTTAGAGATTTGGAATATTTGTGGGGTGTTATTACCACTTTGATTATGTATTGTTCTGGTATTTTCTATAAGCTAGAGGACATGGGGAGTGGAAAGAAGACAACTAGTATGTTACAGACTATTATGGACTGGAATCCCATCTATGCCGTTATAAAAAACTTCAGATGTTGTGTTTATCTAGGTGTTGGGATGGATTATCATGCTTTGGCATATTCAATTGTTGTTGCGGTTGTTTTGTTTAGCATTGGAATATATGTATTCTTTAAGAGGCAGGATGAATTTATTTTAAATTTATAGTTTGTTTAGAGAATACAAAGAAAATGTCGATAATGCAGATTTTCAAAATAGATATTGTTGGAATTTGAACTTAAAGTGATGGAGGAAAATCATGGGAAAGCAGGAAGTAGCCTTAAAGGTTGACCATGTTGGAATGAAATTTAATTTATCAAAAGAAAAGGTAGATAATTTAAAAGAATATTTTATAAAATTTGTAAAAAAGGAACTGACGTATCAGGAATTTTGGGCATTAAAGGATGTTTCCTTTGAAGTGAAAAAGGGAGAACATCTTGGTATTGTAGGTTTAAACGGAGCAGGAAAAAGTACACTGCTAAAAGTTATAGCTGGAGTGTTAAAGCCAACAGAAGGAAGTGTCCAGACCAAGGGAAAGATTGTACCATTATTGGAACTGGGAGCAGGTTTTGATAAGCAATATACTGGTGCAGAAAATATATATTTATATGGCTCTCTTTTGGGATATTCAAAGGAATTTATTGCTTCAAAATATAAAGAAATCGTAGAATTTTCAGAATTGGGTGATTTTATTGAGGTACCAGTAAAGAATTATTCTTCTGGTATGCGTGCAAGACTTGGATTTTCTATAGCCACAGTTGTAAAACCAGATATTTTAATCTTAGATGAGGTATTGTCGGTTGGTGATGCACAATTCCGTAAAAAGAGTGAAGCAAAGATTCAGTCAATGTTTGATCAGGGTGTAACCGTGTTGTTTGTTTCCCATTCATTGGAGCAGGTAAAACGTATTTGTGACAGGGCGATTATGTTGGAACATGGTACGGTGATTGCCAGCGGAGATGTGATGGATGTAGCGGCTGTTTATAATGAAAAATTGATGCAGAAAAGAGAACGTAAGAGACACATGCGAAAGAAGTTAAATAAAGAATTAAATGAACAGGCAAAGCGATCAAAAGAAAAACAAAAAAAAATTAATAAAAAAACTCCACAAGATTTGAATATAAGATAAATGAGACGGGGCAGACGATTTCTAGGGCTAGCTAGGCTACTAGCCATAGAAATCGTCTGTACTCCATAGGATTATATATCCTAATGATTTTTTTATTCGTGTTTCATTATACCAAACAAGATAATTATTTAACATATCTATAAACTCTAAAGAGACTTATTCCTGTCCAATCAGTGTTATAAAACATCTCATTTTGCAATAATGGCTAATAGCATCATCTAACCTTGTATTTACAAGGGACGTATCTGGAGATAGTCCTATTTTCTATATAACCAAGAATCCATCAAAACAACTTACTATTGGTGATAAATATACTTTTCCTGCAGGAATCGCAAAGTCCTATATTATATTTTGATGTTACAGCAGCAATTAAATCTTGTGTACTATCAATTTGATTATTTGTGTTAAAAAATTATTCTGAGGTCATATAAATCTAAATCAATCTATGGTTCTTTAAATATATGCTTGCATATCCTTTATTTTCAAGACTGTTATCTCCTTATTTGCTATTGGGAAAATATGCAAAAATAGAGGCATTCGTTGGTGAATGCCTCTATTTTTTGTTTAATTTAAAATTTACTTTCCATTTCTCTTAGCACGCATACGCATTGTAGGGTCTAAAATCTTTTTACGGATACGCAAATGCTCTGGTGTAATTTCCAATAATTCGTCTGTGTCGATGAAATCCAGTGCTTCCTCCAAACTCATAATTTTAGGTGGAACAAGACGAAGTGCTTCATCGGCACTGGAAGAACGGGTATTTGTAAGATGTTTTGTCTTACATACATTTAATTCAATATCATCCGTTTTACCATTTTGTCCAATAACCATTCCGGCATAAACTTTTTCACCAGGTCCGATAAATAAAGTACCACGATCCTGTGCATTGAAAAGTCCATAAGTAATTGTTTCACCAGCTTCGAATGCAATAAGGGAACCACGGTCACGGTAGGAAATATCGCCCTTATATGGACCATAACACTCAAATAAAGTATTTAAAATACCATTTCCCTTCGTATCTGTCATAAAATCACCACGATAACCAATCAAACCTCTAGATGGGATAATGAACTCAAGTCTTTGATATCCACCGCTGGCAGCCGTCATGTTTTGAAGTTCACCTTTACGCTGACTTAGCTTTTCAATAACGCTACCAGAAAATTCTTCTGGAACATCAATGATAGCGCGTTCCATTGGCTCTAATAATTTACCATTTTCGTCCTTTTTGTAAAGAACTTCGGCTTTACTAACTGCAAATTCATATCCTTCACGTCTCATATTTTCAATTAAAACAGACAAATGAAGTTCGCCACGTCCGGAAACTTTAAAGGACTCTGTACTATCTGTATCTTCCACACGAAGGCTGACATCTGTATTTAATTCGCGCATTAAACGGTCACGCAAATGTCTTGAAGTAACAAACTTACCTTCTTGTCCGGCAAGAGGACTATCGTTTACCATAAAGTGCATTGCAATGGTAGGCTCGGAAATTTTCTGGAAAGGAATTGCTACTGGGTCAGTAGGAGAGCAGATAGTATCTCCGATACTTAAGTCTGCAATACCAGCGATGGCAACAATAGCACCAGGACGAGCTTCATTTACTTCTACCTTTTCCAATCCTTCAAATTCATAAAGCTTTGTAATCTTAACTTTTTTCTGTTTGTCTGGTTCATGAACATTTACGATTACGGCATCCTGATTAACCTTTATCGTTCCGTTATCAATTTTACCAACACCGATACGTCCTACATATTCATTGTAATCAATGGTACTGATAAGAACCTGTAAATTAGCATCTGGGTCACCTTCAGGTGCAGGAATATAATCCAAAATGGTTTCAAATAATGGTTTCATATCTACTGGCTCGTCATCTTCATTTAACATGGCATAACCAGATTTTGCAGATGCGTAGATAAATGGACAGTCTAATTGTTCCTCGTTGGCATCTAAGTCGATAAATAATTCTAATACTTCATCGATTACTTCAGCAGGACGTGCCTCAGGACGGTCAATCTTGTTTAAGCAGACGATAACAGGAAGTTCCAATTCTAATGCCTTTTTCAAAACGAATTTTGTCTGAGGCATAGGACCCTCAAATGCATCAACAACAAGAACAACACCGTTTACCATTTTAAGAACACGTTCTACTTCGCCACCGAAGTCGGCATGTCCCGGTGTATCAATAATGTTGATTTTTACACCATTGTATTCTACTGCTGTGTTTTTAGATAGAATTGTAATACCGCGTTCACGCTCTAAGTCATTGGAATCCATTACACGTTCCTGTACTTCCTGATTGGAACGAAAAACACCACTTTGTTTTAGCAACTCATCTACAAGAGTTGTTTTACCGTGGTCAACATGGGCAATAATCGCAATATTTCTGATATCGTCTCTCTTCATGATTTAACCTCTTTCTTGTATTTTTGAATGTTTTTACATTTTTTTACAAATATCTATTGCAAGTGTACTATTATACTGTTAATATATATAATATAAGAGTCAAAAAGTCGAACAGTCATTTGTGCTTGCACGATAAGATGTTTGAATTTGTGACTTTCCAAACATGAGGAAGTAGCGATTTATGTAGTAAATCAATGCATTCCATATGTTTGAGGAGTGCGAGAACTGCAATCCGTAAATATCAGGTTAAGGAAAATACCATTTACCCTTAACAGCATAATAATATAGAAGTGCAACAGTTCCATTGTATCACACTTGGTGAATTATACAAGGTAAAAACATTTTTTTTGTGAACTTTACAAAAAAGTAGTTCTAAAATAGAAAAACTCTGCATATATTAACTAATGAAAAATAAATAAAACACAGGTCTCAGAAGAAGACCGAGAAAAGGGAGGAGTCGTAGTAGCTATGACAGATAAAATTTTTGATAATAATCAGGTGAGTGTGGCAGGAGAGGTAGTAAGTGAATTTGAGTTTAGCCATGAAGTATTTGGAGAAGGATTCTATTGCCTTCATATTCGAGTGGGAAGATTAAGTGATTCCTTTGATGTGATACCACTTATGATTTCAGAACGTTTAATGGATGTAAAAGCGGATTACCGTGGTAAGTACATAGAGGTACTTGGTCAGTTCCGTTCTTATAATCGACATGAAGCTAACAGAAATCGTTTAGTGCTGTCTGTCTTTGCAAGGGAAGTAAATATATGTGAAGAAGAGGATTCAGAGGTAAAACCAAATCACATTTATTTGGATGGATATATTTGTAAGAAGCCTGTGTACCGTAAGACTCCGTTAGGAAGAGAGATTGCAGATTTATTAGTTGCTGTAAATCGTCCATATGGAAAATCAGACTATATTCCATGTATCTGTTGGGGAAGAAATGCCCGCTTTGCTGAAAAATTTCAGGTTGGGGAGCATATTCAGCTTTGGGGCCGCATTCAAAGTAGAGAGTATCAGAAGAAGATTTCTGAAAATGAAGTGGAGCGTCGTGTTGCATATGAGGTTTCTGTTAGCAAATTGGAATGTTTAGAAGAGGAGAACGTAAGGGAACAGGAGGGCGAATTGTTCCCGTGTGAATAAATCGTATAAATCGACTGATTTTATGTGAAAATAACTGGTTTCGTTGTGAATTTTACACATAGCTTTTTTGATATGGTTGTGATATAATCTTATAGTCTTTTGTTAGCATATATGGTAAAGTAGTTTGAACATGCACAGTTAATCCCTTGTCTTACATTGTACAGACAGGCTAGGGAGGCATTTGTTTCGGTAAAAATTACAAAGAAGAAATGCGTAGAAGTGTTAGTTCATGAGCGTGTAGGAAAGTGGTATATATCCGCTTTATACAGTTATGCATATAGGAGGAATTTAGATTATGAATTCGGAAACGACAGAGAAACGGATTGTACAGATTTATTATGGAAATGGAAAAGGAAAGACCACTGCGGCTATGGGACAGAGTATTCGTGCAGCCAGCAAAGGACTTCGCACCATTATAATCCAGTTTCTTAAGGGGAAGGATTCTCAGGAATTTTCATATTTAAAAAAATTAGAACCAGATATAAAATTGTTTCGTTTTGAAAAGGCAGATGAATATTATGGAGATTTACTTCCAGAAGAACAGGCAGAAGAACGAAAAAATATCATTAACGGATTTAATTTTGCAAAGAAGGTACTCAATGCAGGCGAGTGTGATATGCTTGTATTAGATGAGGTACTAGGATTAGTAGACTTAAACATTATAACGATTCAGGATATTATAGACCTAATTAATATGAAAGAAGATTATTTTAAGCTTGTTATGACTGGTCTGAATATGCCGCCGGAATTAGAGAAGTATGCGGATATGATTTCGGTGATTGAACAGAAAAAAGGAAATTAAAAATAAGCGGTTCCGATTTAGAACCGCTTATTTTTTTATTTCATTTTAATTGTTGTACCTGTTTTTCCTTTGATAGCAGTTTTGGCATGTTCCCAATTTGTAATAACTGCTTTTCTGTAATCCTTTGCAGAAACAAATTCTGTAGAAGCAGTAATCTTAGGTAACATAGAATGTTCTTCAAAATGACCTTCCTGTGCATACTGCTGTATTGCTTTAACAGAAACTTCATCCAGTGCTTCCTCGTTATCTTTTCCGAAATTTAAGCAGGCTTTTTCTACACCAGTTAGGAACATCAGTGCATCTGCATCCACCTGATCCGCTAAGCGGGCTGCAATGGTGTCCTTTTCAATAACAGCACTGGCACCTTTTAAAACAGTATCCTGTTGTAGTACCGGAATACCGCCACCACCGCAGGCAATGACAACTTGGTTTGCATCAAGCAAAGCTTTGATTGCATCAATCTCATAAATTTCAATTGGCTTTGGAGCTGCGATAATACGGCGATATCCACCCTCTACCTGTACGGTGTGATTTCCTTTTTCTTCTTCTGCCTGTGCTTCTTCCGCGGTCATAAGTCTACCGATTATCTTGGTAGGAGTAGTAAATGCAGGATCAAAAGGGTCCACACGTACCTGTGTAATTAAAGTAGATACAGTTTTGAAAATACCACGATTTAAAAGCTCAGTACGAATGGCATTTTGTAAATCATATCCAATGTATCCCTGACTCATAGCGCTACAAACAGACAAAGGTGCAACAGTATATTCGTTGTCCAAGCGGCTAAACTCTGTCATGGCTGTATGAATCATACCTACTTGTGGTGCATTACTGTGTGTAATAACAACCTGGTATTTTTCCTCTACTAAATCAGCGATTGCCTTTGCTGCGTTGACAACTGCTTTTTTCTGTTCATTATAGGTAGTACCCAATGCTGCATGACCTAATGCAACAACAATTCTTTTATTCTCCATAATATATCCTCTCCTTCTGTTATATTTCAACATTACTATTTATGGCTGTTTTTCTCTAGATCCGGAAAAGCCTATACCAACCCCAATAATGTATTTCTAGTATAGCATAAATGAAAGGAAAATTAAATTAAAAGATTAATTTGGTTTGTGTCAAGTAATCATTGGCACTGTTGCGTTTTTCTCTATAACGCCCGTTTCCCTTTTTACTTTTTGATAATGCAGTTGAGGGGAAATCTTCCTTCAAAAACATGCGCCATGTGTAGTCTGCACAGTCAGTTCTGCCAAGTTAATAAAAAAATTAGCACTCCTACTTGACGAGTGCTAAAATAAGTGCTATAGTACATATAGAACAAAGGAAGAGGAAAAAAGAGAAAGCGCTGAGTCAGTCGTTCTGCTATCTAGGACCAGAGGAACGACGAGAGCAGATTACGAATGACTTATGCAAGGAACGCCCAAGAGCGCGAGTCGAAGACGAAGTGCGATTGGCTGCGGTCTACTGCTGATACCTTAATCTGAATTCTGATTGTTCATAGAACAACACCTCGGACTTCTCCGATCGTGCAAAGGATAGTTATAATTATGAAAATCAAAAGGATTTTTAGAAAATTTAATAGCATCGTTTTATTGTTATTAAAATTGAAAGGGGATATGACTTATGATGATGCCTAGTATTTTTGGAGAAAATTTATTTGATGACTTTATGGAGGATTTTCCTTTCTATGATGACAAGAGCATGAAGAAAATGGAGAAAAAATTGTATGGTCACCATGCAAAAAATATGATGAAGACAGATATCAAAGAAGAAGAGAATGCATACGAATTGGAAATGGATCTACCAGGTTTTAAAAAGGATGAGATTAAAGTTTCCTTGGAAGATGGCTATTTGACCATTAGTGCAGCAAAGGGTTTGGATAAAGACGAACAAGAGAAAAAGACTGGAAAGTATATTCGTAAAGAACGTTATGCAGGAGCTTGTGAACGTTCCTTCTATATAGGTGAAGGTGTTGAAAAAGACGAAATTAAGGGTGCATTTAAGCATGGTATTTTAAAATTGACAATTCCTAAAAAAGAGGCTAAAAAGCTTCCAGAGGAAAGCAAATATATTACCATTGAAGGTTAAAAATAATCGGTAGGATTGTTTGAGTTTGATAGCATAAAATAAAGGTAACAAATAGATAGTGGAAGGGTTGCTTATCTTGATGATAGGTAACCCTTTCTTGTTTTCTTTTTTGTTATATAAGCAAGTAGCGAAGTGGATTGCGAATATTCTTGACTAAGAGGATTTATCTATATTAATATACAAGTAGCCTTATGTATTATGATTGTGAGAGTGGAGATTACCATTTTTTATTGCGATGGTATGGAGATGGTCAGCGTAGAAGGCTGGAACGGGAGTAGTGTTTCAGGAGTAAAAGGTTATAGTGGCAATTGGTCATATTAGAATAGGAGGAAAAAATAATATGAGTAATAATTTGTTTAAAGCATTATGTTTCTTATTTCTGGCAGTGGTTTTCATTGTGGCTAAAGTTCTTGGAATATCAGTATATTCAGATGTTTTAACAATATGTTGCGTGGCAGTTTTGGCAGTCCTGGCAATAGTCTTTTTTATTAAATACAAAAATGAACGTAAAAACAAAGAAGAATGAAACGAATGTTTTAAGATTGGTTTTATATGAACAAGTATCCAGGTGGATTGTGAATAGCATTGACTAAGGTCTTGTGTTTTTATAAAAGAGTTCTAGCATTTGCACTTGCGGTTTTTACATTGCAATTATATAATCAGATAGAACCTCTATAAGGGAGTAATTAGATACGTTATGTTGATATATAGAGAGTTAGCTGTTTTAAATAAAAATAGAAAGGTGTGAAAGAATGCTGGATCAAAGTAAATTTATGGAATTACTAAAAGAGATAACAGAAGTTGCAAGTATACAGGAAAAACAGATTACAAAAGAGGAAGTTGCGGAATATTTTAAAGAAATGGATGTGACAGAGGAACAATTACTTGCAGTGTATCAGTATCTTGGAGATAATGGAATTACAGTACCGGGTTTTGTGCATCAAAAAGTAGAGGAAAAAGCAGAAGAAATAGAAAAGACAGAAAAAGAAGTGGCACAATCCGTATCTCACCGCTTATATTTGGAAGAACTTGAAAACTTGGAGCATCTTACAGAGCAGGAAAAGGCCAGACTGTTTCTGGCTGTAAGAAATGGAGAACAGGAAGCGAAAGTACAGTTGATGGAAGGATATCTTCCTGTTGTGGTAGAAATGGCAGAGCGATATAAAGATAAGGGAATGCCTTTAGAGGATTTAATACAGGAGGGAAATATCGGGTTGCTAGAGGCTTTGGAAAAAGTAAATGAAATTGCCAAAATTGAAGATGCAGAGGAGTTTATCATTGAAACAATACGTCAGGTAATGGTAGAGGTGGTAGATGAAAGTATAGGAGAAAATGACAGAGAGGCTTCTGTTATTGCCAAAACAGGACTTATTAGTGAAGCCGCGAAATATTTGGCAGAAGAATTAGGTAGAGTAGCTACGGCAAGGGAATTAGCAGATTACACAAAGCTGTCTGAACAGGAAATAGAAAGTGTATTAAAGTTATCGCTGGATGCAGTGGAACTTGGAAAGGGCGATTTATAATGCAGCAGGCAGAAGAAAAGGTTGGTGGACTTACGGGGACAGCTTTAAAATGGATTGCAATTGTATCAATGGTAATAGATCATATAGGCTTTGTTTTGATTGAAACAAATTACTATGAAAAGGGAACATTTTTAGATCGGCTACCCTGTTCAAAAGATCAGATTTTATTTGTGGATAGTATTTTGCGAGAAATTGGGCGTTTGGCATTTCCAATTTTTTGTTTCCTTTTGGTACAGGGGGCAATCTACACAAGGGATCGAAAAAAGTATGCCTTGCGATTGTTTTTATTTTCTTTGATTTCCGAAGTACCATTTGATCTAGCATGCTATAAAACTCCCTTTTCCATAGACGGGCAGAATGTATTCTTTACTCTTTGTATTGGATTATTAGCTATCTGTGCATTGGATTATTGGAAAGAACATTCTGTAAAGGCGTGGGGAATGGTTGCAGTGCTTGCGGTGCTTGCACAAATATTAAGGACAGATTATGGTGCAGGAGGCGTATTGTTAATTGTGCTTTTCTGGGTGTTCCGTTTTGAAGAATTGAGAAGAAATATATTTGGAGCTATCTGGGAAGTGATAGGAATTGGGGTGCAGGAGGCTGCCGCAATTTTTGCGTTTATCCCAATTCATTTTTATAATGGAAAACGGGGAAAGGGAAATAAGTATGTGTTTTATGTTTTTTATCCGTTGCATTTGCTGATATTAGTATGGATACGTTATTTGCTCTAACGGTGCGACTATTGACAATAGGTGGAAAAATAGAGTATACTGAAATGTATTCAGGTAACAATTCCGAAATGGATTGGAAAATAAATACGCACACGGAATCCCTACGTTTTAGGATAGGTGTTCAAACGAGCGAAGATGCGGGTTTGAATAGCGGTAAAAGGAGCAGAACATGTGTCTGTGTATTCGCCCTAAGCATATTGCTTAGGGCGTTTTTGTCAAAAATAGCATAATGTCAATTCCTTTTAAAGGGTGATAGAAACGTTTTGGAAAAAGTGAAGCGGTAGAAAAGGAGACAGGAAGATGAATTTTAAAGTAGCAGTAATCAAGGGTGATGGAATAGGACCAGAGATTGTAACGGAAGCACAGAAAGTACTGAATAAGGCAGGAGAGAAGTTTGGATTTTCTTTGAGCTATGAAGATGTATTGATGGGAGGATGTTCCATTGATGCAACTGGAGAACCATTAACAGATGATGCAATTGCAGTTTGTAAGGCAAGTGATGCTGTACTTTTAGGAGCAATAGGTGGAAATACAAGCACTTCACCATGGTACAAGTTAGAGCCTTCCAAGAGACCGGAGGCAGGACTCCTTCGTCTGCGTAAGTCTTTAAATCTTTTTGCAAATTTAAGACCAGCCTATTTATATGAGGAATTAAAAGGTGCGTGTCCATTGAAAGAGGAAATCACAGAAGGTGGTTTTGACATGATGATTATGCGTGAACTGACAGGTGGTTTGTACTTTGGAGACAGAAAGACAGTGGAAGAAGATGGCGTGCTGAAAGCTTATGATGAATTAACATACGATGAAAATGAGATTCGTAGAATCGCAAAACGTGGATTTGACATTGCGATGAAGAGAAGAAAGAAAGTTACAAGTGTAGATAAGGCAAATGTACTTGATTCTTCAAGATTATGGAGAAAAGTAGTAGAAGAAGTGGCAAAGGATTATCCAGAAGTCAGCTATGAGCATATGTTGGTGGATAACTGTGCAATGCAGTTAGTAAGAGATCCAAAGCAGTTTGATGTTATTTTAACAGAGAATATGTTTGGTGATATTTTATCCGATGAAGCAAGTATGGTAACAGGTTCTATCGGTATGCTTTCTTCTGCAAGTTTAAATGAAACAAAATTTGGATTATATGAGCCAAGTCATGGTTCTGCACCAGATATTGCAGGACAGGATAAGGCAAATCCAATTGCTACTATTTTATCTGCGGCTATGATGCTTCGTTTCTCCTTTGATTTAGATGAGGCAGCAGATGCAATTGAAAATGCAGTAAAAAAAGTACTTCAAGATGGATACCGTACAGTAGATATTATGTCTGAAGGTAATCAGCAGGTAGGAACAAAGCAGATGGGAGATTTGATCTGCGAGCGTATCTAAGGATTAGATAAAAAATAAGTTACAGAAAAAAAGGAAAAGACAGCAGTTTGGGATTTGACTGAACTGTTATAAAAATAGACAGTGGTGGTGTTTGCACTGCTGTCTTTATAGAAAGGAAAGATCGATATGAAGAGTGACGCAGTAAAGAAAGGTATAGCAACCGCACCACAGAGATCCCTGTTTAATGCATTGGGATTGACAGAGGAAGAATTGGAAAAACCATTGGTTGGTATTGTTAGTTCGTACAATGAGATTGTACCTGGACATATGAACATCGATAAGATTGTAGAAGCGGTAAAGATGGGAGTTGCCATGGCTGGTGGTACACCAATCGTATTCCCAGCAATTGCTGTTTGTGATGGTATTGCTATGGGACATACTGGTATGAAATATTCCTTAGTAACCAGAGATTTGATTGCGGACTCAACAGAATGTATGGCTTTGGCGCATGCATTTGACGCTTTGGTTATGGTGCCAAACTGTGATAAAAACGTACCTGGGCTTTTGATGGCAGCAGCCCGTGTAAATGTACCTACTGTTTTTGTAAGTGGTGGTCCTATGCTTGCGGGACATGTGCAGGGACATAAGACAAGTTTGTCTAGTATGTTTGAAGCAGTTGGAGCACATGCAGCAGGTAACCTTTCAGAAGAGGGTGTGCAGGAGTATGTAAATAAAGCATGTCCAACTTGTGGCTCTTGTTCTGGTATGTATACAGCCAACAGTATGAATTGTCTGACAGAAGTGCTTGGTATGGGACTTCCTGGAAATGGAACAATTCCTGCTGTTTATTCAGAAAGATTAAAACTTGCAAAACATGCAGGTATGAAGGTAATGGAGATGTACGAAAAGAACATTCGTCCAAGAGATATTATGACAAAAGATGCCATCTTAAATGCACTTACTGTTGATATGGCATTGGGATGTTCTACTAATAGTATGCTTCATTTACCAGCAATCGCACATGAGGTAGGTTTTGATTTCGATATTTCTTTTGCAAATGAGATTAGTGAAAAGACACCAAACTTATGTCATTTAGCTCCAGCCGGTCCAACCTACATGGAAGATTTGAATGAGGCTGGTGGCGTATATGCCGTTATGAATGAATTGGATAAGCTTGACTTATTACATAAAGACTGCATCACAGTAACAGGTAAAACAGTTGGAGAAAATATAAAAGGATGCGTAAATCGTAATCCAGAAGTAATTCGTCCGGTAGATAATCCATATAGTAAAACAGGTGGTCTTGCTGTATTAAAAGGAAATCTTGCACCAGACGGAAGTGTTGTAAAACGTTCTGCAGTGGTAGATGAAATGATGGTGCATGAAGGTCCTGCAAGAGTATTTGAATGTGAGGAAGATGCGATTGCAGCAATTCGTGGAGGAAAGATTGTGCCTGGTGATGTTGTGGTAATTCGTTATGAGGGACCAAAGGGTGGACCTGGTATGAGAGAAATGTTAAATCCAACTTCTGCCATTGCAGGAATGGGATTAGGTTCTTCTGTAGCGTTGATTACAGATGGACGTTTCTCAGGCGCTTCTCGTGGAGCATCAATCGGACATGTTTCACCAGAGGCAGCAGTTGGTGGACCGATTGCATTGGTAGAAGAAGGCGATATTATTTCGATTGATATTCCTGGACTTAGTCTAAACGTTAAAGTTTCAGATGAAGAATTGGCAAAGAGAAAAGAAAAATGGCAGCCAAAAGAAAAAGAAGTTACAGGATATCTTGCAAGATATGCACATATGGTTACTTCTGGAAATCGTGGAGCAATTTTGGAAAAATAAAGACAGGAGAGAAAAATATGCAGTTAAATGGTTCTCAAATTATTGTAGAATGCCTGAAAGAACAAGGGGTAGATACTGTTTTTGGATATCCCGGAGGGGCAATTTTAAATGTGTATGATGAGTTATATCATCATCAGGATGAGATACATCATATTTTAACATCCCATGAACAGGGAGCATCTCATGCGGCAGATGGATATGCTCGTGCTACTGGTAAAGTTGGTGTGTGTATGGCTACAAGTGGCCCGGGAGCCACAAACTTAGTTACAGGTATTGCAACCGCTATGATGGATTCTGTTCCAATGGTGGCAATTACTTGTAATGTCGCAAATCCACTGCTTGGAAAAGATAGTTTCCAGGAAGTAGACATTGCTGGAATCACGATGCCAATTACAAAACACAGCTTTATTGTAAAAGATGTAAAGAAATTGGCAGAAACAATTCGTCGTGCGTTTACCATTGCCAGAACAGGAAGACCTGGACCAGTATTGGTAGATGTAACAAAAGATGTAACAGCAGCAAAGACAGACTTTAAACAGATGGTTGTAAAGGAGAATGTTCGTATTACAGATACCATTCGAGAGGAAGATATTAATAAGGCAGTATCTATGATAAAGTCAGCAAAAAGACCTGTGATTTTTGTAGGTGGTGGAGCTGTTATTTCAGGGGCAGAGAAAGAATTGAAGGTGTTTTCTGAAAGAGTGGATGCACCAGTTTGTGATACCCTTATGGGAAAGGGTGCCTTTAATGGAGAAAATCCATATTACTTAGGTATGCTTGGTATGCATGGAACAAAGGCAGCAAATTTGAGTGTAACAGATTGTGATCTGTTGATTACAATTGGTGCACGTTTTTCGGATCGTGTAACAGGAAATGCTAAGAAATTTGCCAGTAAAGCAAAGATTTTACATATTGATGTGGACGCAGCAGAGGTAAACAAAAATATTCATGTAAACGCAAGTATTATTGGAGATTGTAAGGCTGTTTTGGAGATTTTGTTAAATCGTTTGGATCAGCAGAAACATACCGATTGGATTGCAAGTACATTAAAAAGAAAAGAGGAACTTCCACTTACCTATCCACAGGATGGGTTGACGGGACCTTATGTAATAGAAAAAATAAATGAACTTACAAATGGTGATTGCATTATATCTACAGATGTAGGACAACATCAAATGTGGGCAGCACAGTTCTTTAAGTATAAGAAACCAAGAACGTTACTTACTTCTGGAGGATTAGGTACGATGGGATATGGACTTGGTGCAGCAATCGGTGCGCAAGTAGGTGTGCCAGAGAAGCAGGTAATCAATATTGCGGGTGATGGTTGTTTCCGTATGAACATGAATGAAATTGCTACGGCTACTCGTTACAATATTCCAATCATTCAGGTTGTATTGAATAACCATGTGCTTGGTATGGTACGTCAGTGGCAGACTTTGTTCTACGGAGAGAGATATTCACAGACTGTTTTAGAGGATAAAGTTGATTTTGTGAAAGTGGCGGAAGCTATGGGATGTAAGGCATATCGCATTACAAAAAAAGAAGAAGTGGAGCCAGTATTTAAGGCAGCTTTAGAGGCGAAAGAACCGATACTTATTGAGTGTATAATTGATCCGGATGAGAAAGTGTGGCCAATGGTTGCACCAGGTGCAGCGATTAGCGAAATTGTAGATGGAGATACCAAATAAAATGGATAGACAAAAGGCATTGCACCAGACCAATGGAGGGTGTAGTGCCTTTGTTTTATTTATTGACAAATAAACTTGTATAGAAAAAAGGAGAAGAAGATGGGATTATTTGATTTTTTGAAAGATAAGAAGCAGGATTTGGATGAGGTACATAAAAGAGAGCAAGAAGATCAGAGAAAGGTAGAGAAAATTACCAACCGAGGTATTACGGAACAATACGGAGGAGAGGATTTTGTTCTCAAAGTGGAAGATGCTTTTCAGATTACAGGAAGAGGAACAGTAGTAACAGGGAATGTGTTATCGGGAGAAGCAAGAGTTGGAGAAACAGCGGAAGTAATTACAGAAACAACCAGATTAACCAGTAGAATTTCAGGAATAGAATCTTTTAGAAAAATAAAAGAAAAAGCAGTAGAAGGCGAAAATGTAGGTCTTTGTTTGCGTGATATAACGAAAAAGCAGTTGCAGGGACAGGTTACGGTGGTAATTCGAAGATAGTGTACATAAGTATATATTTCAGAATACTTTTATAGCAAAAGATATTTTCAACGTTTGCAAAATTTTGTATAATATACTGAGAAGTATGTATGGAGTAAAATAATGTAGCAAGGTGGCTGGATCATGATGCAAAATAGAAAAAAAGACATCACAGTTGGTGTATTGATAGGAAATATATGTGCAGCTCATACAGATGATATGTTAAATGGGCTGGTAAATAAGGCGACAGAAGAGGGCGTAAAGACTTTATTTTTTATGGGTGCTCATGCCAATTGCTTCGATGAACTTTATTATTATGAAGGTGGAAATAAGGAACAGAAATATTTATTTCAGTTCAATACAATATTTGATTATGCAACAATGGGAAAATTAGATTTGCTGATAGTTGTATATTCTACGTTCTATTTGTATATGGGGGAAACAAAAGATGAGTTCTTTTCCAGACTGAAAGGTTTAACTATTCCAGTGTTAATTGTTGGGGATGAGTATGGAGATTATGCCAATATTATTTCTGATAATGAGGATGGTATACGCAAGTGTATGGAGCATTTAATTCGTGAACACAAATGCAAAAAGATTGCGTATCTTAGCGGACCAAAGGAAAATAATAAAGATGCGAGAGAACGTTTACATGCCTATTATAAAGTGATGGAGGAAAATGGGCTGGAAGTAACGGAACAAATGGTAGAATATGGAGATTATTCTGAGAATGCGGCAGTATTCTTTGGTGCGTTGCTGGATCACAATCCGGGATTAGATGCAGTGGTGTGTGCCAATGATACGATGGCATTATCTGGTTATAAGGAATGTAGAAAACGAGGATTAGAACCTGGTGTGGATATTGCCATTACTGGCTTTGATGATGTGCCGGAAGCAAAATCAGAAAAGCCTGCACTTACTACAATACAGCAAAACTCTTATGATTTAGGATATATGGCGATGAGACAGGCAGTTGAGATTTGCATAACCGGAAAAGTAACATCTGCAAAGGTACCGGTGTATTTTATTCATAGAGAATCCTGCGGTAGCGAAAAGGATGTAGACGGAATCGTTTGTAAGTTTACAAAGGAGGATACCTATGAACAAATTGCAAGGAAATGTACAGTGGCTACTTTACAAAACGGATTTTTGTATCGAATAAGTTTTGCAGAGGATAAGATAATTTACAATACCTTATTTGAATTGTTTTTCTATATTGTAGAAATCAGTCTTGGAGAAGAAGAACATGTGCAGAAATACAATATGCATTATATAGAAAACAAACTGAATGAATTATTAGCGTCAAAAAAATTGGCAGTTTCAGAGTTTATTACAGCTTTTTGCAGACAATTAGCAGATATCAGTTTTTTAGAGATTAGTAAAAGTAAGCAGATGCGTATTACTAATTTGCTTTATTATATTTTAGGATATATGCAGAATAAAACGCTTATAGCCTCTAATTTGCGAAATGATGTTCTTCAAAGAAACATTTGGACGACACCATTTATTACAAGAGATATGTTGGCAAATATAGATGATGAAAAGCAGATGTATGAATGTCTGATGGAACGAATTCACTTTATGCAGGTAAATAATGCGTATTTATTTTTGCTACCAGAGGTGCAGATTAATCATTCTGTAAGAGACTGGAGTTGTCCAAAATGCCTTACCCTAGTAGCAAAGATGGTAAATGGAGAAATTGTTTCCTTGCCAGATGGAACATATCTTGACGCCACACATGGTTTAAAAGATATTATTTCATGGGAAGAATGTATGCATATGGCTGCCTATACTTTATTTGCAGGTGAAAGAATATATGGTATTTTATTGTGTGAACTGAATACAGAAAATATTACAAGTATGTACAGTGTCAGCCTGCATGTGGGAAGTGCATTGCAGTTTATTGAGCTTACGATGAACCAAAGAGCCATAGAAGAACAATTAAAGAAACGGAATAATTTGTTAAATATGATGTCTGAGGAAGATGCTTTGACTGGATTATATAACCGAAGAGGATTTTTTGAGAATGCTATGTTACGTTTGGAGCAAGGAAAAGGACAGTATATCTTTTGTATTTATGCGGATTTAAACAATCTTAAGCAAATCAATGATCAGTTCGGGCATAAGGAAGGCGACTTTGCTATTCAAAAAGTAGCAGAGTACTTGCAGGGCGGATTGCGTGACACAGATATTGTTGGTAGAATTGGTGGAGATGAGTTCGCAGCATTAGCTGTTATACCAAGTGAAGATATGGGGGAAAAATTGGAAAAACGTATCAAAGGAATTGAAAAACGTTTTAACGATACGTCAGATAAGACTTACTATATAGAAATGTCTATTGGTTATGCAACGTTCCGATGGCAGGAGAAGATGTCAATACAGGACATGCTATCACAGGCGGACAAGATGCTTTATGAGAATAAAAAGAATAAACGAAAAAATGTTAGAAGACAGTTGAAATAGTAAGGTTGTAATTTGTGTAAGGAGATAGGAAAATGTTATTTTCAAGTAATGCGTTCATTTTTCGATTTTTACTGATTTTTATGATAATCTATTTTATAGCGCAGAGTAAATATCGAAATGGAATACTATTAGTTGGTAGTTTGATTTTTTATGGAATTGGAGAACCAAAGTTCGTATGGATCATGCTGGCTTCGGTAATGTTTAATTATGTATTATCTAAAAGGATATATCAATATAGGGGAAAAGGTTTATTAATATTGACAATTCTTTTAAATGTAGCAGTTTTAGGCTGGTTTAAATATTTGGATTTTGGAATTGAAAATATAAACGCCATTTTGGGTAAGAAGTGGATTACACCTTTGGAGATTGCATTGCCTATTGGGATTAGTTTTTATACGTTTCAGATATTATCTTATCAAGTAGATTGCTATAAAGGAAAGATAAAAAGACAGGTCACATTTATTGAATTTGCCACTTATATTTGTATGTTTCCACAGTTAGTAGCCGGTCCGATTGTGCTTTTTGATGAAGTCGAAGCTGATCTTCAAAAACGTGAGGTGACTGTTGAGAAGATAGAAGATGGATTAAAGTGGTTTACCTTTGGATTAGGTCTTAAAGTATTATTGGCAAACTCCATTTATACGTTGTGGAATACGATTTTATCTGCTGGAACAATTGGTCTTGGAGCCTCGGTTGCCTGGCTTGGAGCGATTGCCTATACCTTTCAGATATATTTTGACTTTTGGGGCTATTCCCTTATGGCATTAGGGCTTGGAAAAATGTTAGGTTTTACACTTCCAGAAAACTTTAAACAGCCATATATCTCAAAATCTATAGCAGAATTTTGGAGAAGATGGCATATTACATTGGGAAGATGGTTTCGCGAATATGTATATATTCCCCTTGGTGGAAATCGAAAGGGAAAGATTCGTACAATCATTAATTTATTTGTAGTATGGGCATTGACTGGATTATGGCATGGAGCAAGCTGGAATTTTGTAATTTGGGGAATTTCCTTTTTTGTTTTTATTGCAATCGAAAAGCTATTTTTAGGGAAATGGTTAGAAAATTCGAAAGTGCTTGGACATGTATATGTAATTTTTCTTATTCCAATAAGCTGGGTAGTATTTGCTATTTCGGATTTTACAACCTTAAAGCAATACTTATGTAGTATGTTTGGACATACAAGCGGAAAGGTGCTTATGGGCATCAGCCAATTTAAAAACTATATGTATACATATTGGTGGTTATTGTTGATTTGTGTTATATTTGCGACACCTCTTCCATATAACCTATTTCGTAGAAAAAGACAAAAGCCATGGATGATAGCAATTCTTATAGGCATCTTTTTTATGTCCGCATATGAGATTTTGAAAGGAAGCAGCAATCCATTTTTATATTTTAATTTTTAGGTTTGGAGGAAAAGGTATGTGGAACAAATTGAAACAGTGTCCGTTTTTATGTTGTTTACTCCTACTGTTTTTTGTATTAGCTGTTGCAGGTATGATAAAGGGGGATGGCTTAACAAAAGAAGAAGCGTTGGCTTATGTGAGCAAACCCTTATGGGAACGAGCATTTGATGATGAGGCAGTACAAAATCCGGAACAGAATGACGAAATAAAAAAAGAAGAAATAGAAATCACGCCAATTATAACGACAGGTGAACCGCAGGTAGAGGAGAATGCTAGTGTGACCAAGGCAGCAATTACAGCGGAACCTATGAAAAAGGGGCAGACAAAGTTTGAAACATATAAGCCACAAAAGGTGAATTCTCCATATTATTCAGATGTAGGTATGACTGCACTTACGACAGAATATGAATATAAAAAAGTAAAAGATTCGTATTTTAAAGATGCAGCGTTTATTGGAGATTCGCGTATGATGGGACTTTATGATTACACGGACTTGAAGAAACAGGCAGACTTTTTTTGCGAAAGTGGCTTTTCTTTGTATCAGTGGACTAGAGGACAACAGATTACTTGGAAAAACAAAAATAAAAAGGTTGACTTGGAAAGCATTATGAAAAAGAATACCTATAAAAAAGTATATATTACAATAGGCATGAATGATCTGGGATATGGAAATGAAAAGAATCATGGACAGTGGATGAAGCAGCTTGTAGATATGATTCAAAAAAATCAGAAAGATGTTATTATTTATCTGATTGGAAATATGCATATGAGCAAAGGACGTAATAATCCTAAGACGGAGTTTAATAATATCAATGTGAATGCAAGAAATGTAGAGACTGCTAAGCTGGCAGATGGAGTAAATATTTTTTATTTAGATATTAATCCATTGTATACGGATAAGGATGGGTTCTTAAAAGAGGGAATATCTCAAGATGGATGTCATGTATATGGATATTGCTATGAAGAATGGAAGAAATTTTTGAAAACACATGCTGTTGTTCGAGAATAAAAGTTTATTATTTAGATAAGCATGGAATAGCAATTTGTTATAATTGCAAGTGAAAACAGGAATGTTGCACAGTAGTGTTACATTCCTGTTTTTTTATTTTACATATCTTAAATTTTCAGATAGTGCAATCTAGTCTAGCGTAAAAGATTGGTATAATACAGTACGATTTGATGTATTTTCAGCCTGCCAGACTGGTAATACAATACGGTAAGTACCAGAAGAAAGAGTTCCAAAATATTCTGTATAATCGATAGAAAATGTATTTGTTGTGTTAGCTTCCAATGTGATAGGACGTTCTGGTGTTAGAACGTTAATAGAAGGAAGAGGAAGCCAAGCACCATCTTTCCATAGTTCTATATTATAGTTTGACTGATCCAGTTTAATGGAATAGGTATTGTTATTTTGAAGCGTTACAGAAAGTTTTTTATCTATATTTGGTGTTATGGTCATAGAAAGTTTTCCTGTAGATAAGGCTCCAATGATAAATTCACATGAGACATAATAGGTACTTGTTTCATTACTATATGGCACATTGTAGTGAAGTGGAATTACAATGCGGTAAGTACCGGATGGTAAATTGCCATAGTCATCTAAATTTTCTAGAGAGTAGGATAGGATACTATTAGCCTGTAACTGTACAGGATCGGGATTTCTATAAATGTCTATGGCAGGAAGGCTGTTCCAACCAGTTTGTGTTTTTTTTTCTAAATAATATTCATTTTTGTCAATTTCAAAATTTACAGCAGTATCATTTTGTAAAGTCAAAATACTTTGGTTGTTTTCTTTATAAAAGCAGGACATTTGTACTTTACTAATATCCAGCGTAGTTGTAGGTGTTGTTGTTATAGAAGGAGTCGTAGTGACTATTGGGGTTCCTGTAGGAACTGGTGCTACACTGAATGCAGGTTGTTCGGTTACAGGAGTTGTTGTAGCAATCGGTGTTGGAATTTCTGTGATTGCGGGGGTACTGGAAACTATAGGAGTTTCAGTGATAAATGGTGTAGTAGTTGATGTAGGTTCCGTAGCAATAGGAGTAGTTGTAATTACAGGATTTGTAGTTACAATAGGAGTACTTGTCACAAATGGAGTAGCAGTAGTTATCGGTGTGGAAGTAGTTGTTGGTAGTTTTGTAACAGTAGGAGTAGAAGCTGGTATTGCTTTTGCGCGAACCGTTACTTTGACCTTTACGGTCTTTTTACCACTTCTTGCAGTGATTTTGCAAGTTCCTTTTTTGCGACCAGTAATTTTAGCCTTTTTGCTGCTGATTTTTTTTACAGTAGCCACCATTTTATTGCTGGATTTCCAGGTATTGACTTTTTTATTTGCGGTTATTGTGACGCTTTTATTAACAGTGACAGTAGCGACTTTTTTAGATAATTTTAAAGAAGTGGCCGCTTGTACGGGAGATATTGATAAAATTCCAAATGAAAGTGCTGCGGTTAGCAGACCAGCAGTCATTTTTTTGTAGCGCATGTGTAAGTTCATATGTTTTTTCATCCTTTCTAGACTTTTTGGTTAAGTATAGCATAAAATTATTCCTTTGCAAAGATATATAAAAAATGAAAAGAGAAAAATATCTTTTTTTTTGACTAAAAAATTGGTTTATATATATAAAGGACAAAGATTGCACAAGAGAATTCATGGAAGAATGATATAAAATTTCTCCAAAAAGTAGGAAAAAATGTAAAAAAAGGTAAAAAAGTAGAGAGGATATCTAGAAAATAGAAAAAAGTTGGGAATTGCAATATAAAGGTAAAATTTGTTAATATTATGTAGTGAAAAATTAATATCTATGTAACAATAAGGGTTTGTGTTCTTAAGAAGGAGTGGAATTAATGAGAAAAAAAGTATTGGCAGCTTTGTTAGCGCTATCAATGGTAATTCCAAATGGAATTGGTGCAAACATTGCAAATGCTGCAACAAGTAGTACAGAAATTACTGTAAATAGTATGAGCAGTACTACTACGGAAGCAGGAGAAGTAATCAGCGGAAAGGTTTCTTCTTCAAAAACAATTAAAAGTGTAGATTATAAGGCAACCGCAGAAGATGGTGAGGTGTATGCGGAAAGCAACGCAACTGTCAATGAAAAGCAGTGGGCGGTAGATGATTTGCTATTAAGACCGGGTAAAAATACCGTTACAATTACAGTCAAGACCTCCGATGGAAAAAAGACAGCTAAAGAAGTGAATGTTAATTATGATAATGGTTCTTTTGCAGAGGTAACAAAAAAAGAAACTACTGCTGATGGAAATGCATATGCGGCAGAACAGCTTATTGTTATGTTTAAGAGTAAGGTTAGCAAAGAACGTTGTCAGGAAATTATAGAAAATGTAGGTGGAGAGCAAATTGGTATTCTTTATGCGATTGATGAGTATCAAGTAAAATTTGCTGGTGCGGATGCTGCTACCTTAAAAAAATATATTAATAAGTTTAATGCCTTTGATGAAGTTATTCAGGCAGATTATAATTATGTGAATGAAGTAGCGGATCTTCCAAATGATCCTTGGGGTGGAGAAAATGAATGGACAGAAAACGACCCTGAAGGAAATAACTGGGGATTGGAAGCAATTCATGCAGAATCAGCATGGCAGTATCAGGACAAGCTAAGTCGTACTTCTGAAGGGAAAGCAGCAGTTAAAGTGGGAATTTCCGATGCTGGTTTTGATATGGAACATGAAGATTTGGACCTTACATCGATTACCTCTGCTGTTTCAGAACATTATCATGGAACGCATGTAGCTGGAACAATCTGTGGTATTGGAAATAATGGAACTGGAGTGACAGGTGTACTTTGGAATGCGGATACAATTGTAAAAGCGCAGATGGGAACATCTAATGTTGTTGATTTAATCCAAAATGGTGCAAAGGTAGTCAATTGTTCGTGGGGATTAAAATTTCCTAGTGAAGATAGTGGAAGAACTGGGGGAATAGTAGCAGCAAATGCGATGGCAAAGCTATTAGACCAAGGTTATGATTTTCTTGTAGTGCAAGCGGCAGGAAATAGCACACTTGATTCTACTTGGAATGGTAGTTTTGCAGGTATTACAGAAAGCACCACACTGGATGATGGATATCATGTAACAATAGAGGATATCTTAAATCATAAGGTTATTGTTGGAGCAGCAAGAAACTTAGGTTCCAATACATATAAAACAGCATATTTTTCAAATTATGGAAAGTATGTAGATGTTGTTGCACCAGGGTATGATATTTATAGCTGCTTACCAGATAATTCATATGGATTATTAGATGGAACATCTATGGCAGCTCCACATGTTACAGGAGCATTAGCCTATATCTGGTCATTAAATCCTAATTTATCGGGTGTGGAAGTAAAGAATTTGATGATGAAAAATACAAGTATTCAGGTAGAGGATTACAGTGCAGAAAAGTCTGGTCGTGATAGTTATCCAATGGTTGACCTCTACTTGGCTTCAAAGGCTGCCGTAGGAAGCCAGGGAGATGGAACAGATATATACTTTGACAATTCAGCAGCTAACTGGAGTCAGGTATATGCTTATGTGTGGACAGATGGACAGGAATCAAACGCTAAGGTATTGTCTACTACATTAGTTGATGCAGCAAATAAGATTTATAAAGTGACAGTTCCAGATAATTATAAAAAGATTATATTTAAGAATACACAGACAGGATGGGTGATTCAAACAGGCGATTTAGTGGTTCCTACGGATAATAATAATTGTTGGAAACCATATAGCTCTGCAAATAAATCATCAGGTACATGGTATGCTTATACAGGAAGTATTGCGACAGCAACGCCAACAGCCACAGCCACAGTAGCACCAACTACTACAGTTAAATTTGATAATTCTATTGCAAAGTGGAATAATGTATACGCTTATGTATGGAATAATACACAAGATTGCAAACTGTTTAGTTCAACTGATGTTACAAATAATATTTATACATTTGAAATAGCAGGTTCTTACAACTATATTTTATTTAAAAATACTGGCGATACTACATCTTGGATATTACAGACAAATGATTTGCAGATGCCAAAGGACTCAAAAAATTGTTATAAACCATATGCTACATATACAAAACCGAATGGTGAATGGTATAATGCATCTGGAGCAACAGCGACACCAACAGCGACAGTAGCACCAACGCCGACAGCGACAGTTGTACCAACGGCAACAGCAACCGTAGTGCCAACAGCGACGGCAACGATAGTACCGACAGCCACAGTAGCACCAACACCAACACAGGGCACAGATGTAGTGTTCTATTATAATAATGAAAAGACAAATTGGTCAAAGGTATATGCTTATGTATGGAGCACAAATACAGATGCGACAACCTATGAAGGTACGAAGGTTGCTAAAAATATATATAAGTTTAAAGTACCAAAAAAATATACAAAGGTATTATTCAAAAATACGGAAGGAACAAGTAGTTGGGATCAGCAGACGGCTGATACAATGATGCAAAGTGCAGACAATTATATTTTTGTACCAAATAGTTCTGCTAATAAAACTTCAGGAAGTTGGAAAGAATATATTGCGCCAACGATAGCCCCAACAACTACACCGATTGTAACACCAGTACCAACCCAGACACCAACACCACAAACTTACGTGACGGTTGACTTTGATAATTCTGTAAGTGGATGGAATGAGGTATATGCATATGTATGGAATAACCCACAGGATTACAAAGTATATTCTTGTGCTTATGTAAGTGGAAGTGAACAGCATTATATGTTTAATATTGATAAGTCTTATAAGTATATCCTGTTTAAAAATAAGGAAGAGGGATGGGATCAACAAACAGCAGACTTGACATTACCGGCATACGATTCATCGGTGGACAATAAGTGTTTTAAACCATACAGTGCAGCGAATAAATCCAATGGAATATGGGGATATTCAGATGTTCTTAGAAATCGTATACCAATTGTGCCATCGGTTTCAATAGACCGAGATACAGTGGCAGTTGGTGATACAGTCAACTTTACTATGAAGGCAGAATTCGAGTATGGAAATTATCGCGACAGTCGTGAATTAAAATTTACATATGAAGATGGAACCACAGAAATAATTCGTTCTTCAGAGTCCTCTAGTTATACAAGGATGTTTACAAAAGTAGGAGAAAGAACGTATACTTATGCATGGAAACCTTCCAAGACAGGAAAAATTAAGGTAACATATTCTGTAAATCAATTTGAAGATCATGGAGAAGAGTCACAGGCGATTTTCCTAAATGTAACAAAGTAAGATTACAGGTGAATAGGGAATAAGAAAGAGTAGTTGTGTATAGATTAATATTACTTGAATGAAAGTCTGAGGTCCGGAAGGACCTCGGATTTTTGTTACGTTATAACAATTCTTATAATGTAACAAAAATCCTAAGGATGCCATTATCGGCTATGCCTATATTATGTAAAGTGTACCTTATCTGTAAGCGTAACTGTATAATTTATGTATACATAGGCGCACTCTCTGAATAGTTACAAATTTTTAAAAAGAAGAAAATAAAAGAGAAAAAATTAGGAAGAAGAAAATAGAGATTGACGAAAATTTAACTAAGTTTTATAATGGGAGTGGTATTTATTTAATAGGAAAGTATCTGTTTAATTTGAACATCGGTAAGTATTTGCCATCGCTAAGCCGTAGAGACGTAAGTGGTGGATAAGGTGATGACTGTGTTAGAATAGGATTTACCCCCTTCTGACAAGTTTCGTAAACAGCCGGCGTTCATGAGCAAGTAGTAAAGCAGATTGTGAGTGTCCGCTTTGCAAAAGATAGAAAAGGTACATAAAAAGAAAATCACAGTTCATAAGACTGCGAGAAATAAAAAGTGGATTGTCTATTGCCTCATGTCAGCATAGACGATCAAAAGAATAAAGGAGGATTCAACATGGGAAGAGTTTATAACTTTTCAGCAGGTCCGGCAGTATTGCCAGAAGAAGTATTGAAAGAAGCAGCAGACGAGATGTTAGATTACAAGGGTACTGGTATGTCCGTAATGGAAATGAGTCACAGATCCAAAGCATTTGATGATATCATCAAAGAAGCAGAACAGGATATTAGAGACTTAATGCACATTCCAGACAACTACAAAGTATTGTTCTTACAGGGCGGAGCATCGCAGCAGTTTGCAGCTATTCCAATGAACCTTATGAAGAACAAAGTAGCAGATTACATTATCACAGGACAATGGGCAAAGAAAGCATATCAGGAAGCTCAGAAATATGGTAAAGTAAATGCAATTGCTTCTTCCGAGGATAAGACATACTCGTATATCCCAGATTGTAGTGATCTTCCAATTAGCGAGGATGCAGATTATGTATACATATGTGAAAATAATACAATTTATGGTACAAAGTATAAAACATTACCAAATACAAAGGGTAAGACTTTAGTTGCTGATGTATCTTCTTGCTTTTTATCAGAACCAGTAGATGTTACAAAGTACGGAGTTATTTATGGTGGTGTTCAGAAGAATGTAGGACCAGCAGGTGTTGTAATTACAATCATTCGTGAAGATTTAATCACAGATGATGTATTAGAAGGAACACCAACTATGCTTAAATATAAAACACAGGCAGACGCAGATTCTCTTTATAATACACCTCCTTGCTACGGAATTTATATCTGTGGAAAAGTATTTAAGTGGCTGAAAAAGATGGGCGGCTTAGAAGTAATGAAGCAGAGAAATGAAGAGAAGGCAAAAATCCTTTATGATTATTTAGATCAGAGTAAATTATTTAAGGGTACTGTACGCAAAGAAGACCGTTCTCTTATGAATGTTCCATTTGTAACAGGTGATAAGGACTTAGATGCTAAATTTGTTGCAGAAGCAAAGGCAGCAGGACTTGAAAACTTAAAGGGACACAGAACCGTTGGTGGTATGAGAGCCAGCATCTATAACGCTATGCCTAAGGAAGGTGTAGAAAAGCTTGTAGAATTTATGAAGAAGTTTGAAGCAGAAAATGCTTAAAAGGCAGTTTTATGGTGCTTATTTCATTCCCCCTCTTATTTAAGAGGGGGAATAATTTAATATTAGTATAGGAAAGGAAAAAGAAATATGATTAAAGTAAATTGCTTAAATCCAATCGCAGCTTGTGGTTTAGATTTATTAACAGATAACTACGAAAAGACAGAAGATTTTGCAGAAGCAAACGCTGTATTAGTAAGAAGTGCAGCTATGCATGATTTAGAGCTTTCTGACAATTTAGCAGCAGTAGCAAGAGCAGGAGCAGGTGTAAACAACATTCCTTTGGATAAATGTGCAGAAAAAGGTATCGTAGTATTTAATACACCAGGTGCTAATGCAAATGGTGTAAAAGAGTTAGTTGTTGCAGGTCTAATGCTTGCTTCTCGTGACATCAAGGGTGGAATGAACTGGGTTGATGAAAACAAGGATAATGCTAACATTGGTAAAGATATGGAAAAAGCAAAGAAGGCATTTGCAGGAAAAGAAATTCAGGGTAAAAAGCTTGGTGTAATTGGTCTTGGAGCCATTGGTGTATTAGTTGCAAATGTAGCAACACATTTAGGCATGGAAGTAATCGGATGCGATCCATTCCTTTCTGTACAACATGCATTACAGCTTTCTAGAAATGTAAAGGTAGTAAAGACAAACGAGGAAGTATACAAAGAGTGTGATTATATTACCGTTCATGTGCCAGCACTTGACAGCACAAAGGGTATGATAAACAAAGATACGATTGCTATGATGAAGGATGGTGCAATCGTACTGAACTTTGCAAGAGACGTATTAGTAAATGATGATGATATGGTAGCAGCATTGGAAAGTGGAAAAGTTGCAAAATACATCACTGATATTCCAACAGCAAAGATTGCAAATGCAAAGAATGTAGTTGCATTCCCTCACCTTGGAGCATCTACAGCAGAGTCAGAAGACAACTGTGCCGTTATGGCAGTCAATGAATTACGTGACTTCTTTGAAAATGGTAACATCAAAAATTCTGTAAACTACCCTGCATGTGATGCTGGTGTTTGTGAGAGTGCTTCCCGTGTTGCTATTTGCCATAAAAATGTACCAAATATGTTGACACAATTTACAGCAGCATATTCTGCAGACGGTATCAATATTGATAACTTTGTAAACAAATCAAGAGGTGATTTTGCTTACTCTATTATTGATGCGTCAGCAGCTTCTGATGCAATTGTAGAAAAGTTAAATGCAATTGACGGTGTACTTAAGGTACGTGTTGTAAAATAAAGAAGGAAAAGTAGATAGAGATAGAAGAGAGTCCGGGTGTAGTAGCTTGGGCTCTTTTTGTGATTTATGCGAGTAACGAGCCAAAGTCTACGCTTGTGCGGGATTTTAGCGACTACCATTAAACTATCGAAAATCACAAAGAGTGTTTCTGATTTTTCATTTAATTAAAAAAACGTAACTATTCAGAAGGTGCCATTCACAAAATGCCAGAATATACATAATGGCTAAAAATATAAACTTTGGCTGGTCATTTTGTTCATGACGCTGTTACCAGCTATGAACTCATATGTGCAAATTGTACTTCACGAGCAAGCTCTCATGTACAATTTTCACATATGAGTTCGCACCTTCTGAACAGTTACAAAAAAACTTGTAACGAAATCGCAATTATAAGCATTAACCAATATAGACAATGCCATGAGGTATCCGAATAGTGAGTAGGATTGAGGAAACTCAAAGAACAATCCGTGAGGTATATTTGGCGGCAAATTCTATAGAAAGCGTAAATGTACTCTCGAAATCTACATAAATCGAGTCGTTCGGGCTATATTTTCGATATACTTGCTTCCATTTTCTCATTGTACACACTGTGTACGCACTGTGAAAATGTCCTTGTATATCAAAAAGCTATCTCAGAATTCTTCGATTCGTAAATTCCGAGAGCACATGTAAAAGGGAAGGAGGAAAAGGATGGAGTCCATAGAGGAAATATATCAGGAACATGCGCAGACGGTGTATAAATATTTGATGACGCTGGCTGGAAATTCGGATATAGCAGAAGAATTGACGCAGGAAACATTTTATCAAGCAATTAAGAGTATTCATCGGTATGATGGAAATTGCAAAATAACTACATGGTTGTGTGCTATTGCGAAAAATGTATTTCGTACATATATAAGGAAACATCCACTGATGCAAGATGTGAATGATACAGAACAATCAGTAGCTTCTGTGGAAGAGCATGTTATGGAGAAAACAGGGCGGATAGAGTTAATGCAAGTGATACATAAATGTTCCGAACCGTATCGAGAAGTGATGTATTTGCGGCTGTTTGGAAATCTGTCTTTTAAAGAAATCGGCGAAGTAATGGGAAAAACAGAAAATTGGGCGAGAGTTACATTTTATCGGGCAAAGGAACGTGTCAGAAAGGAGTTTGAGGAAAATGAAAAATGAGTTGACTTGTGATGTTGTGGAGGATTTATTACCGTCTTATGTGGAGGATTTGACAAATGCGGTAACGAATGAGGCAATTCTTGCACATATGGAACAATGTGAAACGTGTCGAGAAAAATTAGAAAGAGCTAAGATAGCAGATTTGCAAGAGGCAAATACAGAAAAAAAGGAATTTGATTTTTTGAAAAGGGCAAAAAGAGGATATCAAAAAAAGGTAATATTAGGTATCATACTTACAGCAGTATTTTTTATGGTAGCAATTTTTATACGCATTTCTTTGGTATCGGTTTCTGTGGAAGACGCATCTTTGCTTGATTTTGACATGAATATAAGTGAAGAAGAGCGTTTTATAAATTTTTATGGAAATTTCATTGATTCTAGTAAAGGAATTGCTAAGATTTCTTATAAAATGGAGGATGGTGTGTTATATATTTCTGTTCGTCAAACCATGACGCCTATTTTTTACAAAAATGCAGGAGTAAAACATATTTCCTATAAAGGAAAATTAACACAGATTCGTGTGCTAGATCGTATCGTGTGGGATCATGGAGAAAGGATTCTTCCGGAAGTGGCGAAAATTTATGCTACAAAACATTTGTATATTGGTTCGAAAGAGGATATGGGAGCTTCTTTTGGTGCACTTGGATTGTCAGAAAAATTTGGGGATTATACGACAGAATTGCATACATCTGGCGAACCTTATGGTATTACATTGTATTTGAAGGAAAAGTATAGTAAAGAGAATGCAGACAGAGTGAAACTTTGGATGAAGCGTTATGCAAGTGCCACGATTGCACTGACAGATAATATGAATTATATGGAATTTGTATATTATATAGATGGAAAGCAGGAAAAATTCACGTTTACAGAACAACAGGCAGATAGTATGGTAGGACAGTCTGTGAAAAAAATGGCTGATAATGCAGCAAACTTTCAAAAACTGATGGGAATTTTAGAGCTTGTGCCGGAAGTGGCATTATATGATTTATAAAAGTTCAATCCCCGTACTTCGTAAGGCACGTAGTGCCACCTTTATATGAGCAAGTAGCGAAGCGGATTGCGAATATCATTGACAAGGTGTCTTAAATAGAAACTCTTTTTTAGTCAAGAAGTAAATTAGGTTGAAACACAAAAAACTGCTAATGTAACTGTACGAAATGGTTTCCTTATGATAAAATGGTATGCATGATTTGTTTATAGGAAGATTATTTGTGGATTACTTTAGATAAGGAGAGTACATATGGAGATTCAGGTAATGATATCACAAGAACAAGTGTTAGAGAAAGTAAAAGAGATGGCACAGCTCTTGAATGAGAGATACCATGGTGAACCGGTATATTTAGTAGGAATTTTAAAGGGGAGTGTATTTTTTATGTGTGACCTTGCAAAATATCTTACAATGCCTGTAACAATGGATTTTATGAAGGTTTCCAGTTATGGAGATGGAACCGAAAGTTCCGGTAATATTTCTATTGATATGGACTTAACTACTTCCATTGAGGGAAAGAATGTGCTTGTAGTGGAGGATATTATTGATACGGGAAGAACACTGGAAAAGTTGATGAAGATACTTGGAGAGCGAAATCCAAAAACACTTACTATGTGTACCCTTCTTGACAAGCCAAGTAGACGTACGCAGAATATTCAAGCAGATTATACAGGCTTTGAAATTGATGATTTGTTTGTTGTTGGATATGGATTAGATTATGCACAACAATATAGGAATTTACCATATATCGGGGTAATACAACAGTAAAGTTTTTTAAAACAAAGGTTTTGGAAAGAGTGTCAGTGTTTTGTTTTTCAGATTGTATTATTTCTGACCAACCATAAGAGACAGACAACGTAACCTTTACGCTTTTATATGAGTTAGAAATATTTATGTACAATATGAGGACTATTATGCATATGCGGAGAAAAAATGAGGCGGAAAATATATTTTGCAAATATTGAGGAACACATAAATAGAATGTTCAACTTAAGTGACACAGCGTGTATGAAAAGTTTGCTGTGTCATTTGCTTTAAAATGGAAAGAACGTGTGAATTGGGAGACCAGTGGATAGAATTATAAGAGCTTTCTTTAAAGATAGTATAAACGAAAAGGAGAAGGTACAAAATGGAAAAACAACTTCATCGAATCGAAAATGGGAAAATAATAAGTGGTGTTTGTAATGGATTTGCAAACTATTATGGAATAAATGTGTGGATGCTTCGAATTATATGGATTTTGTGTAGTGCTTTTTTGGGAGCAGGACTACTTGCTTATGCGTTGTCAGCAGTTGTACTACCACTGGAAAATAAATAAAGTGGGAACCATTTCTAATTAGATACACTATTACAAAATTTGACTTGTAATATGTAGGCACAATGTCTATAATTAGTAGGATGGCAAATTATGTAAAGCAGGGAAAGAGGTTCAAATGAGCGAAAGAAAAATTTATACAAATAGTTTCAGTTTACGAAGTAGAGAAACCAAAAAGAAAAGAAGAAAGAAGCAGGTTGCGGTTGGTGCAATCGTATTGATTATTTGTGTGGCGGCAGTCGGCTTGATTTTTTATCATAATCGTCCGCAAAAAAAACAGAATGTGGAAGAAAAGTTGGCTGAGGTGGTTACACAGTCGCCAGAGGTGTCTGCTACACCAGAGCCAACAAAGGAGCCGTTCCATTTTGAAGCAGTACAGACCAAAACAACAAAGAAGTTTCCAAAGTCTGTAGTTAGTAGCAATGGTATTGTGATTGATGTGGATAATGGCACTATTTTGGCACAAAAAGGTGGAAAAAAACAAATTTATCCTGCATCCATGACAAAAATCTTAACTGTTTTAGTGGCAGCAGAACATGTTACAGAAGAACAGATGGATGATACGGTAACTATAACAAAAGAGATTACAGATTACTGTTATGCAAATGATTGTAGTGCGGTAAGTTTTGCCATAGGAGAAAAAGTAAAAGTAAGAGATTTATTTTATGGAACTATCCTACCCTCTGGTGCAGATGCAGCACTGGGATTGGCAGAGTATGTAGCAGGGTCGCATAAAGCATTTGTGAATATGATGAATGAAAAATTGAAAGAAATGGGAATAGCGGAAACTACACATTTTACAAATTGTGTTGGATTATATAATGACAAACATTACAGTACCCCGTATGATATGGCATTAATTCTAAAAGCTGCTTCTGAAAATGAATGGTGTCAACAAGTTTTAAATGCAAGAAAATATACGATTAAAACGAAAAAGCATAAAAAGGGAATTTTCTTATCTAATTTATTTTTAAGAAGAATTGAGGATAAAGATACACATAGTGAAATGTTGTATGCAAAGACCGGTTTTGTAAATCAGTCAGGAAACTGTGCAGCCAGTATGGCAAAAGATAAAGACGGACATTGTTATATTTGTGTAACAACTGGGTCAGCCGGCAGTTGGAGATGTATATATGATCATGTAGAATTGTATCAGAAGTATATTCCATCTGTAAAAAAGAGTAAATAAAGGGAGAATAGAATGCTATGGAGACATATAAGGTAAAAACGGTTGATAAACCATTATCGGGAACTGTTGTGGTACCGGGTTCAAAAAGTATGACGAACCGTGCACTTTTGTTAGCAGCACTATCAGAAGAAGAAGCTGTTTTACAAGGTGTGTTGTTCAGCGATGATTCCAGACATTTTTTAGACTGTCTTGTTGCTTTGGGATATCAATTGGATATTAATGAAGTAGAAAAGATTGTAAAAATACAAGGTTGTGGAAGAAAAATTCCCAATAAATTTGCAAAAATTAATGTGGGGAGCGCAGGAACCGCAGCAAGATTTATTACAGCTATGTTGGCTTTATCAGACGGAGAATATGAAATCGGTTGTTCGGAACAAATGGAAAAGCGTCCGATGGAGGAACTATTCAAGGTACTTACGGATATGGGGGCGCAATTTAGCTATTTAAAAGAGCAAGGACACTTACCAGTTCGAGTAAAAGGAAATGGCGGTATCTGCAAAGATATTAATATGGATATTAGTAAAAGTACGCAATTCCTAAGTGCAATGTTAATGGTTACACCAGTGACAGATAGCGGCATTCGTATTCGTATTACAAGCGAAAAAAAGGAAGGTTCTTATATCCATATAACAATGAAAATGTTGCAAAGTTTTGGAGTAAACGTTAAGTTTGATGGGGAATGTTATACCGTTCCCGGAAAACAGAAACTACAAATTGGCACCTATTATATTGAACCAGATGTTTCTGCAGCATGTTATTTTTATGGAATGGCAGCGTTGACAGGAGGCAAGGTGATTGTAAAAAATGTACATTTGGATTCTATGCAGGGAGATTTAAAATTTCTTTCTGTTTTAGAAAAAATGGGATGTGAAAGGACGGAAGAACAGGACGGAATTGCCATACAGGGCCCCCAGGATGTCAAATTAAAGGGTGTAGATATCAATATGAATGATTTTTCAGATCAGGCATTAACATTAGCGGCGTTGGCACCATTTGCAGATTCGGAGACAGTGATACGAAATATAGGGCATATACGGGGACAAGAATGTAACCGTATGGCGGCAATTGTAAACGAGTTAAAAAAATGTGGTATTTGTTGTTGGGAAGATGGAGATGATATTCATATTGAACCAGGGAAAATTGCACCTGCTGTCATAGAGACGTATGAAGATCACAGAGTAGCAATGGCATTTACTTTGCTTGGATTAAAGGCAAAAGGAATTGTGATTTCAAATCCTATGTGTTGTAAAAAGACCTTTGAAACTTATTATGAGGTGTTGGAACAATTTATTGCTGGCGAAAGCAAATAAGAGATAGAATAGAGTTGCTTTTATATGAGCAAGTAGCAACGCGGATTGCGAATATCCTTGACTTCTAAAATGGAGAATGAAAATGTTAGAAAAGCAGAGTATGGCTTACTATTTGCAAATAGATATAGAAAAAGAAGGGAATAAAAATGGTAGGATTGATTGTAGCGTATGCAAAGAACAGAGTAATTGGAAATAAAGGACAGATACCATGGCGTATTAAAGGGGAACAAAAGCGTTTTAAAGAATTGACGACAGGCAATGTAGTAATTATGGGAAGAAGAACCTATGAAGAGATTGGAAAACCTTTGCCAAACAGAGATACGATTGTAGTTTCCAAGACAGCAAACTATCAGTTTGAGAATTGCATTACGGTAGGGTCTTTAAAAGAAGCGTTGGAAGCAGCAGGAAATCGAACCGTTTATATTTCGGGCGGAGCGGGATTATATAAAGAAGCAATTCCTTTTGTAGATAAAATGTATATAACGGAGATTGATGCAGAAATAGAAGGCGATACCTATTTCCCGGAGTTTGATACCTCCCTCTTCCAAAGAGAGGTGGAGGCATCTTTTGATGGAGAACTTCCATATCAGTATGTTACTTATACAAAGTTACCAAACATCATACTATAAAAGTTGGGCGAATATGCTGGCACCAATGACAGTTAAAACACCGGAAACCACGATGGAAAGACTGCTCATGGCACCTTCTATTTCGCCCATTTCCATTGCGCGGGCAGTTCCTACTGCGTGAGAGGCACTTCCGATGGCAATACCTTTCGCAATTGGATGGGTAATACGAAATACATTGCAAACGGTTTCAGCAAGCATATTTCCTAATACACCGGTAATAATAATGACAGCTGTGCTGATGGCTACGTATCCACCAAGTTCTTGGGAAACTCCCATACCAATAGCGGTAGTGATAGATTTTGGGAGAAAAGTAACATAGTTTTTATGATCAAAGTGAAATAATAATGCAAGAAGAAAAACACTACCAAGACTGGAAATAACTCCAGAACTGATACCTAGCATTACTGCTTTTATATTTTTCTTCAATAATTCAAATTGTTCATAAAGAGGGACTGCTAGGCAGATTGTGGCAGGTGTTAGTAGGTAACTAATATATTTCGAACCTTCGTAGTATGTATCATAATCAATATGAAACAGTACAAGAAATGCCATAGTAAGAATGATTGCAATCAGAAGTGGATTTAATAAGGCAATATTCCACTTCTTTTTTAATTGTGTACCAATCCAATAAGAACCCAAACTGATTAAAACACCAAAATAGGTTGAATCCAGTATAATTGTTTTCATGCTAAGCCACCTCTTCCTGTTCTTCTTGTTGTTCTTGCTTTTCTTGTTTTTGGTCCGAACGCATAATAGCCTGTGTAACGTGACCAGATACGACCATTACGATTATGGTAGAAACTAGAGTGATTACAAGATAAGAAGCCCATTTTACACGAATCAAGCCCCAGGTTTCTAAGATACCTACCGCAGCAGGAATAAAGAGAACAGGCATGATTTCAATTAAAAAATTACTTGTTTCCCGGATGGAATCTACGGCGAGTAAGTTGAAGTTTAATGCTAAAAATAGAAGTATGATACCATAAATGCTTGCTGGAATTGGTAATGGTAGCAGGGTATGTAAGAACTCTCCTGCAAAAGAAAAAGAAAGAATAATTAGAAACTGTCTAACGTATTTCATTAAGAAGACCTCCTTGGTAAGACACCATAAAAGCAATCGTACTGCAATCGCGATTGTATTTGGTAATTTGTGCGATATTGTTATAATCGGTTCTTATTATAGTCTTGTTTTATTTTCCTTTCAAGTAAAATATCAATAAAAGGACAGTAGAAAGTACAGACTTCATAATGTGTAGAATTTGGTTAAAATTTAGTAAAGATTAATAAATTAAGTGAGATATATGGAAAAAAATTGTAATTATGCTATAATAGATATTGATAAACAAAGAAAAAATAGGGTGATTTAGTCTAATTATATGCAAGACTACACAAAATAAATCATACGATGAAAAATTCAAAAGGAGGGAATTAAATGGATTTAATAAAAAAATTGAGGTCAAAAGTATTGACCAGTGCTTTAATGACATTAATATTGGGAATCTTGTTTCTTTTATTTCCAGTTAAAATCAGCGGGATGGCGGTTACGGTTGTAGGAATTATAATTTTAGTATATGGAATTCTGGATGTTTTACAATATGTGCGTGCCAGTCGAGAAAATATGGGAGGAAAAGGAAATTTAATCTGGGGTATCATTGTTTGCTTGATTGGTATCTTTTTTATTACAAACGTGGGTGGACTCTTACAGTTTACTACGAGAATTATTAGTTTTATCATATTGATTTTTGGATTGAACAGTTTGGATCATTCTGTACAGTTGAGACGAGGAAATGTGTCAGGAAGCCTGTTTAATTTGTCTATATCAATTGCTATTGTGGTAGCTGGAGTAGCTTTATTCCTATTTCCTCTTAGAGGAGTTTCTTTGACTATGCGCATTTTTGGAGCTGTACTGGTAATGAATGGAGTATTGGAATTATTTACATTGATTCGCATGGGAAATATTGAGCAGGAAATTTATGAGACTAGAAAAACCTTTCGAGGTGATTATGATAAGGATATTATTGATGTGGAGGCAAAAGAAAAGGAATAAGCCAATTCCAGTATAAAAGAATTATCAGAAGAAAGTAGAGTGGTGTCCATAAAAAGGAGAAAGGGATTTTCTTCTAAAGAAAATCCCGAAAAAAAGTATGAAAAAAATGAAAAAAAGTTTATTTGGTAATGAACCAAGCAAGTATATTGTACAAAAATGTTGTGACGAAAGTGTGAAAAAAAGAAAAAAATTTCTTTGAATTTTTCGTTACGTTTTTGTTACAAATATTAATAAAATATGAAATGGAGGGAAATGGGGAAAATGAGCGTACAAAATTTGAGCGTTATATAAAAAAATGTCCAGATTTTGGAAAAAACAACAAAGGCACATCAGAATGGTTGGCAGAACTTTTGGGGGGAAATATTTATGAAAAAGGCAAAAGAAAAGAATAAGAAAATTTCGTTTTTTAATTCTATTAAAAGTAAGATTATGTTACTGGCAATTGTAGCTGTTTTTTTGACTGGATCGATTTGCTTGCTTAATAGTATGACGCAGATGCGAAAAAATGTGGAAACGACTACAAAAAATTATATGAAAGATATGGCTTCGCTTGTGGGACGAGAAATTGAGATGAATAGTTCCAATGGATTAGAAAAAGGTGAACTTAAAAAGTTTGCCTCTGGTGTGGGAATTGAAGGAATGAGTAGTAGTTATACCTATGTAGTTGCGGCAGACGGAACGATGTTATATCATCCGACAGCAGAAAAGATTGGACAACCAGTTGAAAACGATGCGGTAAAACAGATTTTAAACGATATGAGTAAAGGAAAATATCCAGAACCGGATGTTATTGAGTATCTATTTAAAGATGTAAAAAAATATGCAGCCTATTATATAGGAGAGGATCATAAATTTATTGTAATTCTAACAGCAGATAATGCAGAAGTTTTTCGCAATTTACACAATATGGTAACAACAAGTGTCATATTATCGGTTATTTTATTGATTTTGTTTGGAGTAGCTTCTTTTGTTTTGGCTGGTGTGATTGTAAAACCTATACATGTAATATCAAAGGCAGTTTATTGCTTGGCGGAGATGGATCTTACCAGCATTGAGGCATTAGACAGGCTGTCGACACAAAAAACGGAAATGGGAATTATGGCAAAAACAGTTTCTATTTTGCAAAAAAAGATGAATCGAATTGTAGATGAAATAAAACAACAGAGTGGAAATTTATACGGAACTGCACAACAGATTAGTTTGAAGTCTCAGGAGACTGCACAGAGAGTAAATCAGATTCAGGAGACCGTAGAGGAAATTGCGGAAAGTGCAAATTCGCAGGCTGATGAGACACAAAAGGCAACAGAGAATGTATTGACTATGGGAAATATGATTGAGGATACAAAAAATGAAATGGAACAACTACAGAAAAATGCTACAGATATGCGCAAATCAGGTAAGCGTGCGATGGACATTCTCGGAAAATTAAATATAACAAATCAGAGAACAAAGGATGCTATACATGAGATTTCCGAACAAACAATACAAACTAATGCATCTGCAGCGGAGATTGAAAGTGCAATTTCCATTATTACAAATATAGCAGAGGAAACCAACTTGTTAGCTTTAAATGCTTCCATTGAGGCAGCAAGGGCAGGGGATCAGGGAAAAGGTTTTGCAGTAGTTGCCTCGCAGATTCAAAAACTTGCGGAGCAGTCAAATGATTCGGCAGCACAGATTGCGGCAGTTATTAAGTCGTTATTAACGGACTCTGAAAAGATGGTTGACATAATGAGAGAAGTAAATGCAGTGGTAGAGGAGCAATACAAGGATGTTGAACAAACTGCCGATTCTTTTGCCGATGTAGAAAAAGGAATTACACATTCGATGACATCTATTCAGAAAATTGCAGAAAAGACAGAGCAGATGGATGAGCTTAGAGCAGATGTAATTGATGCGGTACAAAATTTAGCTTCTATTGCACAACAAAATGCTGCAAGTACAGAGGAAACGACAGCATCTGTTATGGAAGTGAGTGAGAACATGAATGATATATCAGAGCAGAATCAGAAATTACATACGATTGCTGAAGAGATGAACGAAGATATCAGGGAATTTAAAACAGAAGAGTAATAAATAACGGGGGGGTTATCCGTTGAAAAAATGTTGTTTCTGTTTTAATAATTTACAGATGAGAGAGCACTGTTATTATGAGATCTATAGCAGTGCTTTTTTATTTGTATTTCTAAAAGTATTCTAAAAAAAATATAAATTCTATTGCAATTTAGAATAGAAAATTTTATAGTTAAAAGCAATATGTTATGAATGCACCGAGGGTGCGACTTCGCACCAGTTCTGAAATTGCTTCATTAAGTGCTAAACGTGAATACCAACGATGTCAGAAGCAGTTTGTTTATGAAAAGTAAATTTGCACAAATAAAATTCGGATATTGAGGGTGTTACAATTGATTATATATGAAATAGGCAGAAGGAGTGTGGTATAGTGTTTGGTACAATTTGTTGCAATAAAGAGACATTATCGGAAGAACAGCTGTTTCGATACCAAAGTGTTTATTGCGGATTGTGTAAAATGCTCCGTAAAAAATATGGACAGATGGAGCGATTTGCATTAAATTTTGATATGACATTTTTAGCACTTATCCTATCTTCTTTATACGAACCACATGAACGCGAGAGTGCCAATCACTGTGTTTTTCGTGCTGTAAAATCAAAAGTTTCCGTAGAAAACTGTTTTGTAGAGTATGCAGCAGATATGACGATTTTACTAGCTTATTTTAAATGTGAAGATGATTGGAAGGATGAAGGAAAACGTATTGCAAGGCTAGGAATGAAAAAGTTAAAAAAATATTATGAACAATTGCAGACACAATATCCAAGACAATGTAGGAAAGTAGAGGAAAGCCTTCGGAAGTTGCATCAGGTGGAACAGGATTATAAGGCAGATGCGGATGCAGCAATTCATTTTTCAGGCGAGATGCTATCAGAACTATTTGTATATAAGGAGGATTATTGGAGTGAGACGCTTCGTAATTTTGGATATGATTTGGGGCGTTTTATTTACATTATGGATGCAGCGGTAGATTATGAGGAGGATTTGAAGAAGGGATTATATAATCCGCTCAATAAGCTCCAGGTGCAGGGAGAACAAGTGGAGGAAATTTTAAAAATTGAGATGGGAAGAGCCGTCTATTGTTTTGATATTCTTCCGTTAGTTCAAGATCAGGAAATTCTCAAGAATATATTATTTCAGGGTGTCTGGACGAAATGGAAGAAAAAGAAGCAGTAAAGTTGAACTTGAATATAAATAGAAAATAAAAGAAAGACAGGAGATATAAAATATGGAAAAAGATCCGTATGAGGTGTTAGGTATTAGTCCGGGAGCTACAAAAGAGGAGATAAAAAAAGCATATCGAAAAAAAGCAAAGCAGTATCACCCTGACCTTCATCCAGGGGATGAGCAGGCGGCAGAAAAGATGAATGAAATCAATATAGCATACGACAGATTAAGCAATCCTGAAAAATATGAGAGAGAACAGCGAAGAAGTAATGCAGGAGGTCAGGGAGCTTACGGAGGTCAGAGCAATTATGGTGGTTATCAGCAAAATAGCCAAGGGTCCTATCAGTCATATGGAGGTACTTATGGAACTGGACAACAGGGACAAACATATTGGGGATTTGGATTTGATGATTTGTTTGGATTTGGGGGCTATTCTGCTGAAGTACAAAAACCACAGCCGCAGCCGGGAGATACAGAGCAATTTCTTAAGGCAATTCAACTGATAAATCAAAACCAATATAGAGAAGCTTCTATGGTTTTAATGTATGTAGTCAGTGCAGAACGAAATGGAAGATGGTACTATCTTAGTGCATTAGCAAATTATGGTGAAGGAAATACGGTAGTAGCGTTGCAGCAGATTCAGACGGCGGTAGAAAAAGAGCCTGGAAATGGAATTTATGTACAGGCATTGCAGAGTATGCGTAGTGCAGGATATTCCTATACTACACAGAGTCAAGGATATGGTGGAACAGCGGCATCTTGTTGTAATGCTTTATGTTTATCACAACTTTGCTGTATGTGTTGCTTATAGGTGATTGCGAAACTCAATTTACTTTAGGGCCTTTTGTGTAGAACTTACATATCAACGCAAGGCACGCTCGCGCTGCCTGACACTCGTAGCGGTACATAAGGCACCAAAATACGGTGCCAAAGTGCCGACGGTGTCAGAAGCACCTTGCTTATGATATGTAAATTTACACAAACAAAATATAGTTTATTGAGAGTTTCGCAATTACCTAATGTGTTGTTTATAGAAAAAGGAGAAGGACAGATGAGTAAAGTAATAGGTATTGATTTGGGAACGACCAATAGTTGTGTTTCTGTAATTGAAAATGGAGAAGCCATAATGATTCCAAGTATGGCAGGTGGAATGACGACACCTAGTATTGTTGCTTTTACAAAAGAAGGAGAGCGCTATATTGGTGAAAAAGCAAAACGACAGGCTGTAACAAATCCAGAGCGTACGATTAGTTCTGTGAAACGTCATATGGGTTCTGACTGGAAGATTGTAATAGATGGAAAAGAGTATAATCCACAGATTATCAGTGCTATGATTTTGATGCAGCTAAAAAAAGATGCGGAAGAGTATCTGGGGGAAACAATTTCTGAAGCTGTTATTACGGTGCCGGCATATTTTAATGATATACAGCGTCAGGCAACGAAAGATGCAGGAGCAATTGCAGGGCTGGAAGTCAAACGTATTATTAATGAGCCTACTAGTGCAGCCGTTTCTTATGGGTTAAATCATGGAGAACCACAAAAAGTATTAGTGTATGATTTAGGCGGTGGAACCTTTGATGTTTCTATTATTGAGATTGGTGAAGGAGTAATAGAAGTGCTGGCAACTGCGGGGGATAATCATCTGGGTGGAGATGACTTTGACCAAAAGTTGGCAGATTGGATTGCAGAGCAGATACGGCAGCAGAGTGGAATTAAGATAGAAAAAGACTTAATGGCAAAAAAGCGAGTGTTAGAGGTTGCCGAACAGACAAAAAAGACATTGTCAACGGCTCAACAGGCTGTTATTTCTCTACCATACATTGCACAGACAAAGGGGGGGGCAGTAAATTTTGAGACAACCATTACTCGTGCGCAATTTGATGCGTTGACAAAGGATATTGTAGAACGTACAGTACATCCTGTACAGACCGCCCTAAATGATGCAGGAATTTCACCGCTTGAATTAAATAAAGTGTTGTTGGTAGGAGGTTCCACAAGGATTCCGGCAGTACAGGAACAGGTAAGAAAATTAACGGGTAAGGAACCATCACAAAATATTAATCCAGATGAATGTGTGGCAAAAGGTGCTGCTATTTTAGGAGAAACCCTGCAGGGAACTATGCTTCCACAGACCATGGGAAATGGTTTGCTTTTGCTGGACGTGACACCACTAAGTCTTTCTATTGAAACAGTAGGAGGAGTTGCAACCCGTTTGGTAGAAAAGAATACAACACTTCCTACAAAATATTCCAAGATATTTTCTACAGCTATGCCTTATCAGAGAAATGTGGATATTCATGTCTTGCAGGGAGAACGGCCTATGGCGAAAGATAATAAAACCATTGGAAAATTCCGATTAAAGGGAATTAAAAAAGCACCAGCGGGAGTGCCACAGATTGAAGTAACCTTTGATATTGATACAAATGGTATTCTGAAGGTTTCTGCAAAAGATTTGGATACTGGAAAGCAGCAGTCCATTGTTATTACAGCAAATGATCGTATGTCGGATGCAGAAATTGAACAGGCGAAAAGGGATGCACAGGAATATGCAGGTATTGATAAGCTTCGAGTAGAGACGATGGAGTTGTTGCAGGAGTCAAATCAGTTGCTTGACAAAACTGGTAATGCTATGAAGGCAGCAGGAAAACAATTGGATAAGACAAGAAAAAAGGAGATAAAAGCGGACAGAGCCTCCTTGCAAAAATATATTAGCAAATGCAAACTGGACAGAATAAAAGAGGCAGATATGGAAAACCTTCGGATGGCAAAGCAAAGGCTGGAAGTTTCTGCACAAAGTATAGCACAATGGATGTAGTGTTAATATAGAAAAGTATAGACAGATTGAATTCCAATCAAAAAGCGAGGATATAAAAGAAAATAAGTGGTCATACTAGAATTACATTGGTATGGTTACTGACGAAGAATTGCAGATTGAATATAATAGTTGCCCTATCATAAGTAAGCTACTTTTGATGGGGCAATTGTTGTATCTTATAAAATACATCTAATAATAGTAATTATTATTGATTTTAAGAGCGCTTTATGCTAGTATAAAGACAAGAAAAATAATTTAATAAAAAAGTAAAGGAGGTATCTTCTATGAAACAGTTAGACGGAGTAAATCTGAGAAAAGCAGCAGTGATAGGTTGTGGATTTGTAGGTTCTGCATCTGCCTTTAGTCTTATGAACAGTGGATTATTTTCAGAGATTGTATTAATCGATTCAGATAGAGACAAAGCGGAGGGGGAGGCAATGGATATCGGCCATGGCATTCCTTTTGCAAGACAGATGAAGATTTATGCGGGAGATTATGATGATATTGTAGATGCAGCTATTATTATTGTGACTGCAGGGGCAAATCAAAAGCCTGATGAAACAAGGCTTGATTTGGTTCATAAAAATGTAGCTATTTTTAAGTCTATTATACCTGAGATTGCTAAGAGAAGTTGCAGAGGAATTTTGTTGATCGTGGCAAACCCGGTGGATATATTAACATATACTGCACTGAAATTGTCTGGTTTTGAAGAAAATCGTGTCATTGGTTCTGGTACGGTTTTGGATACAGCGAGACTGAAATATGAGCTGGGAGAACATTTGCAGGTAGACAGTAAGAGTGTACATGCGTTTATCATTGGAGAACATGGAGACAGCGAGATTGCTGCATGGAGCAGTGCAAATGTATCTGGAATTGAATTAGATGAATTTTGTGAAATGCGTGGTCACTATGAACACCAGGATGCAACGATTGAAATTGCAGATAAAGTAAAAAATAGTGCATATGAAATCATTAAGAGAAAGCGTGCAACCTATTATGGTATTGCAATGGCGGTAAAACGGATTTGTGAAGTGATTATTCGAGATGAAAAATCCATTTTACCAATTTCTTCTATGATGCATGGAGAATATGGAATAAAAGATGTGGTATTGAGTATGCCTGCAGTCGTAGGAAAAAATGGATTGGAGACAAAAGTACCAATTACATTAAATGAAAAAGAGCAGAGGATGTTATGTCAATCTGCGGATACTTTAAAGAAAATTTTAGAAGAATTAGACATTCCCAAATAGAAGAAATGTTACAAATAAATGTGCAAGAATTTACAAAACTTTCCAATTTTTACAAAACTATAAATTGTACGAAAAGAAAAACATGCACAAATTCTTAATGAGAATTTTTGTCAATAAGACCATTGTATACAATTTGAAAAAATGTTATATTTAGCTTAGTCAAAGAGGTTTGAAGCGAATGCTTGCCTTATTCATTGACAAATCAAATTCTGGATTTATTTTAAATCAATCACAATTGCGATCCGTTAATAAAGGTGTTTTACCTGAAAGGATAGAAAATATCCTGCTATATTTATGCGGATGCGTAGCAATTCTAGTAACTTTATAGCGATTTGGAACCTTGGTTCTATATGTGTAAGTTATACAAAAATGTTTATATGACTTACACATATAGAACCCAAAGAGTAACATCTGATATAGGTTCTGGATGGTTATGTAACTGTTAAACCAATGTACACATATAAGGAGGAAATTGAATTATGTTCGAAAAACAGGGATGGAATGGATTCGAAGGTAGACAGTGGAAAGAAGAAATCAACGTTAGAGATTTTATTCAGAAAAACTACACACCATATGCAGGTGACGAATCATTCTTAGTTGGTCCTACAGAAGCAACAAATAAATTGTGGGGCGCATTACAGAAATTACAGAAGGAAGAAAGAGCAAAGGGTGGAGTTCTTGATATGGATACACACATTGTTTCTTCTTTAACTTCTCATGGTGCAGGATATATTGATGAGTCAATGAAGGATTTAGAGCAGGTTGTTGGTCTTCAGACAGATAAGCCACTTAAGAGAGCATTCATGCCTTATGGTGGTATCAAGATGGCTACACAGTCTTGTGAAATGTATGGATATACTCCAGATCCTGAATTAGTTAAGATTTTTACAGTTTATCATAAGACACATAACCAGGCAGTATTTGATGCTTATACACCAGAGATGAGAGCTATCCGTAAGAACAAGATCGTAACAGGTCTTCCAGATACTTATGGTAGAGGTCGTATCGTAGGTGACTACAGAAGAGTTGCTCTTTATGGTATTGATTTATTGATCGAAGAAAAAGAAAAAGATAAAAAGAACTGCGGTATCGGTATCATGACAGATGATATCATTCGTCAGAGAGAAGAACTTCAGATGCAGATCAATGCATTAAAGGGTATGAAGGAGATGGCTCAGATTTATGGATTTGATATTTCACAGCCAGCTACAAATGCAAAAGAAGCATTCCAGTGGTTATACTTCGGATATTTAGCAGCTGTTAAGACACAGAATGGTGCTGCTATGTCAGTTGGTCGTGTAACAACATTCTTAGATATCTATATTGAAAGAGACTTAAAGAATGGTGTAATCACAGAGGAAGAAGCTCAGGAACTTGTTGACCATATGACAATGAAGTTTAGAATGGTTAAATTCGCTCGTATCCAGTCATACAACGAATTATTCTCAGGAGATCCAGTATGGGCTACACTTGATCTTGCAGGTGTTGGAGTAGACGGAAGACCACTTTGTACAAAGACAGATTTCCGTTTCTTACACACATTAGAGAACATGGGACCTTCACCAGAGCCAAACATCACAGTACTTTACTCTTCTGCATTACCAGAAGCATTCAGAAAGTATGCTGCTAAGATTTCTATCAATACATCATCTATTCAGTATGAGAATGATGACGCTATGAAGCCAGTATGGGGCGATGATTATGCTATCTGCTGTTGTGTATCTGCTACACAGACAGGTAAGGAAATGCAGTTCTTTGGAGCTAGAGCAAACCTTGCTAAGTGCTTATTATACGCTATTAACGGTGGTGTTGATGAAAAGAATAAGGTTCAGGTTGGACCAGCTTACGCACCAATCACTTCTGAATACTTAGACTATGATGAAGTAATTAAGAAATACGATGTAATGATGGATTGGTTAGCAACAGCTTACGTAAACGTATTGAACTTAATTCAGTATATGCATGATAAATATTACTATGAAGCAGCACAGCTTGCTTTGATCGATACAGATGTTCGTAGAACATTTGCTACAGGTATTGCTGGTTTCTCTCATGTAATCGATTCATTATCAGCTATTAAATATGCTAAGGTTAAGACAGTAAGAGATGAAACAGGTCTTGTTGTAGATTATGAAATCGAAGGAGACTTCCCTAAGTATGGTAATGATGATGACAGAGCAGATGAAATCGGTGTATGGTTGTTAAAGACATTCCTTGAGAAGATTAAGAGCAATCACACATATCGTGACTCAGAGCCTACAACTTCTATCCTTACAATTACATCTAACGTTGTATATGGTAAGGCTACAGGAGCTATGCCTGATGGACGTAAAGCTGGAGAGCCTTTATCACCAGGAGCTAACCCATCATATGGTGCTGAGACAAGTGGTTTAGTTGCATCATTGAACTCTTTGACAAAACTTCCTTACGAGTGGGCATTAGATGGCATTTCAAATACACAGACAATCAACCCAAGTGCTTTAGGAAATAACGAAGAAGATCGTATCAACAACTTAGTAAGTGTTATGGATGGATACTTTGATCAGGGTGCTCATCACTTAAACGTAAACGTATTCGGAATTGAAAAGTTGAAAGATGCTATGGAACATCCAGAAAAGGAAGAGTATGCTAACTTTACTATCCGTGTATCTGGATACGCTGTTAAGTTCATCGACTTAACAAGAGAGCAGCAGGAAGACGTTATTAAGAGAACATTCCACGCTAGCTTATAATTTCAGCTCAAGTCGTTTGAGAGAGTTATAGATGATTTTATGAGCGCTCCTATTTCGTAAGAGATAGGGCGCTCATTTTTTCTAAAGAAAAATTGATGTTATTTAGAGTGTGAAAGAATTTCAAGTTTTTAGTAAAGTACCCTTGGAGATTTTTATATGCTAGGGATATTTTATTGAGAACTTGTGTAACTTTCAAAATTCTCTATAATAATAGAACAAATAGATACGTTAGTTAGCATATAAGTAGCTGCTTGTTCCGTTATAGAGGCATTTGAAGCGTTACGAACTTGTAAAAATAAGAGTATATGTAGTAGTGTTAGTTAAGATATTGCATAAAAATGAAATAGATGGAGGATACGTTATGTTAGGAAAGATTCATTCAATTGAGAGCTTTGGTTCAGCAGATGGACCTGGTGTGCGTTATATTGTATTTTTAAAAGGTTGTAAGATGCGTTGTAAATACTGTCATAACCCTGATACATGGTCAGAGAATGGAGCTGAGGAACAAACTGCAGAGCAGGTGCTTACAAAAGCATTGCGATATAAGAGTTATTGGGGTAAAAATGGAGGAATTACAGTAAGTGGTGGAGAAGCATTGTTACAGATTGATTTCCTGATTGAACTATTTAAACTTGCAAAAGAAAAGGGAGTACACACAACGCTTGATACTTCTGGAAATCCATTTACAAGAGAAGGGGAGTATTTTGACAAATTCAATGAATTGTTAAAATATACAGACTTATTTCTTTTAGATATTAAGCATATTGACGATGAAGCACACAAAAAATTGACAGGACAGTCTAACAAAAATATTCTTGATTTGGCTAGATATTTGTCCGATATGAAAAAACCTGTATGGATTCGTCATGTATTAGTTCCAGGTATTACTGACTCGGAAGAGGATTTAACAAAACTACATGATTTCATTGAAACACTAGATAATGTAGAGCGAGTGGAAGTGCTTCCATATCATACCTTAGGTGTGTTTAAATGGGAAGAGTTAGGAATACCATATTCCTTGAAGGATGTTAGTACTCCATCAAAGGAAAGTGTAGATAAAGCAAATGAGATATTAGAGACAAAGAAATATCTTGAAAAATAGAGAAAAGAGACACAGATGATAGATTTTCTGTCGAGTAGACAGAGATGATATCAATACTGTGTCTCTTTTTTATGTAAAATCGTAAGATAAGAATGCATGTTTTCATAGGAGATTTCAGACCATTGATTACCATTTATAATTGAATATAAATTTGTGCTTTTTTGCTTAATCCTTTTTTAGCAAGAAGTTTTTTATAGTTTTCTGAATGTTTTTTAGGTATCTGTATGACAATATTTCTATTTGTACCTTTAAAGGAATTGGAGCCTATATAAGAGAGTTTCGGCGTTTTTAAATATACTTTTTTGAGGTTTGTACAATTTTGAAAAGCACATTTTCCAATACGTGTGACATATTTAGCGGTTATGTTGATGCTTTTGAGCTTTTTACATTTGTAGAATGCATAATCCGCAATTTGCGTAATTGCATAATTTTTATTACCTAGTTTTATTTTCTCAGGAACAGAGAAGCTTGAAATGTTTTTACTAACAGGTTTTACAAAAAGGAGTTTATTGGTGGTCTGTAACTTATAATATGCATTTTTGTAGAGAAATGCGGTTCCTTTTTGAAGTGTGATTTTAAATTCAAAGTTAGCGTGTAATTCATCATAAATTCCTAAACCGGTAATTGTAATTAAACCAGTGCCGATATTTGTGTTGTTGTGATAGGTTATGATATAATCCTCAGATTCTTCTAATAAAAAATACTGGTTTGTTTTCGGATTATAATAATATAAATTTGCTTTCGGCTTACAGGCTTTTCCTGTATATGCTACAGAATTTTGAATGTAAAAACGATAATTTTCAATATAAATATTTGTAAATTCAACATTAATCGTATAATTCTGCTTCATAGATTCAATATGATAATCAGCCACATTACCTATACTTGTTTGATTTACAAGAACATTTTTAATTCGGAAATCTTCCTGTGGCTGGATGGTTAAGCTTGCACTTGTTCCTTCAATAATCTTGTGAGGAGTATTCAGCATATTATCTTGCATTTCATCTAAAACAGTTCCATCGTTACTATTATAATTGACAGACAATAAATAGCATTTCTTCGAAACGTTGTTTAGTTTTACATCTGTAAAATTGCTATTGGAAAGCAATACATGATTGTAAATTTTGCTTATATATACAATTTCCTCTTTGGTAGATGTACCACTGACTTCTACGGTATCTTCTGATTGTTCCGTAGAAGAAAGTTTCATATAAAAGGAATTTCCTTTCGGACTGTTGCAACTTACTTTACAGGACTGGGCGGTACTATCAATGGAAAAAGCAATGGTAGAACTTTTGGTTGTTACGGTAGCTGTTTCATTTTTGCAAGTAATGGTAACTGTGAAGTTTTTTAAATCGGTACTTTGGTTGCAAAATTGATATTCACCATCAGATGGTAAGTAAATATAGGTATAATTTTCATCTGTAACATCTGGTATCATGGAGTAAATAGTAGTTGTGGTGCTATTTACAATTCCATTCTTTATATTGGCTAGTTCCACTCCGTTTTTATCACGAATAATCACATTTTTTGAATTGATTTTTACTAGGTTGGTAGCTGGTGTATTATATTTTTTATTATTGCGGTCCATCCATGGTTGTACATATTCATCATAAGACAGGTAATAAATGGAACTGTTACGTGATGTATCACAGTTGCTACGGTTGCCTAATTGCAGACCATTATGTTGATAGCTCCAGCCTACATATTCTCCCTCATCGTTTTCTTCTAATTGGATATAGGGTTCATCAGATAGAGGGATGTTTGGATCATACACATAAAGTTTGTTATCTTCTAATCGGATTGCTAAAAGAGCATGTCCAGAATATTCGTTTTTATCTAAATCACGTATGTAATCAAAGGTAATCATAACAGGTGGGCATGTTCCTGTTTGTGATTTTAATACTTCATTGCACAGGTCGTTTAGTTTATTTTTATGTTTGTTTCGCATTTCAGCAGATATGTCACTATATTGTGAAATATGCATAACTTCGAGTAACTCTTGCAGTGACAGACCGTACATTGTAGAAGTATCTGTTAATTTCAAATCTTTTGCCAACAAAGCATTTTGAGAAAAGTCCGAAACATCTATACTATTATTATTGGAAAATAACATAGCAGATGTAGAAACCATACCATAGCATAACCCTCCTACATCACGGTTGATTTGTTGTTGTAAGGAGTCAATTTTATTTTTGCTAAATAAAAATTCATAACGCTCCTGAGGAATGCGATAGGGCAAGGTATTAGTAAATGTGCTGGATGTATTTGTAAAAGAAAAGGATACATCCTGACAATTTTTTATGGAATTAAATTCTTTTATCCAATGAGCATAAAGTGTTTGATTTTCCTCAAAAATACAAGTAGTATGTCCTGCAATTTGTGTACCTCCTTCTGGTGCTGTAAACCAACCTAGAAAATAATAAGATTCTCTGGTTGGTGTGGGAAGTTTTGGAAGATAAAAACCAAAGGAAGCTTCCAGAGAATTTTCCTCATAGTTGAGAAAACCCCCATTTCCGTCAAGTAGAATTTTCACTTTTTTTCTAGTCCATTTCGGATATAGTGATTGATCACTGGCAAGATTTATGATTGTATCATTGCTAATCTTTTCCCCGCTATTATTGCTTGTATACCAGCCTTCAAATGTAAAGCCCTTTTTTTGTGGGATAGGAAGTTCACCGTAGGTTTGTCCGTTCTTTGCGGTGATACTGGTGGTATCTATACTGGTATCCTCATCCGTTACAAATATGATTTTATACGTTTTTTCTGGAATTGTAGTAATAACAGGTTCCATTGTTACGATTGGTATACTAGGAGGTGTTTGTGTAGGTAATTTGGTTGGACTGGCAGTGGGCGATTTACGAGGAGTCGCAGTCGGAATTTTGGTTGGGTTTATGGTTGGCAACTTTGTTGGTGGGGTGGTTGGACTTTTAGTTGGAGTTGGAGTGGGTGAAATTGTTATGTGAGGAGTAGAGGAAGGAACCACAGTCATAAGGGGAGTTGGGGAGGGGGTGCTTATGGGAGTGGGAGTTGTGGTTATGAGGGGAGAGTTGGTTGGAGTGGGGGAAGGCGTAGTACCTGCCACTAAACCGTTGGATAAATTTGTAAATTGTGCGGAGGTATCATCATATCCATAGCAACCAGATAAATCATTATATTCGCAGGTGCCTGTTTCAACATGTGATTCATAAAGCCACGATGGAACAGGGAGGGATGCTAGGACGCAAATGGCAGATACTTTTTTTGTGTTGATAAAAGGAAGATACCAGTCATCATCATTTTGAAGGTTAAATTGTTTATAAGATATAGAATAACTATCCTTAGTAAGGAACGAATCTAAAATAGCCAAATAAGGTGCTGTTGAAAAATCCTTTTTCGAAGCACGAATTAGGGTAGACGGAAGAAAGGTATAATTGTTTTCAGCAGCAAAAGTTTCTGCATAACTGTTTTCTACACCTGCAATTGTTTTGAGCTTTGCAGAATAGATGAAAGCATCTTTGGAAATCCTTTTTACAGAAGGTGGAATAAAGATAGATTCCAGACCGGTACATTCGCCAAATGCAGCAGTGTCAATCTGAGTAACTGTGTTAGGTAAGACTATTTTTGTGACAGAGGAACCCCAAAAAGCAATTCTATCAATTGCTGTAATTCCTTCTGGTAGTACCAGCTCTGTATCAGAACCTTTGTATTCTATCAGTCGTGTGCCTAGTATATAGTAATCATTTTCATCTGCATTTATTTTTGTAGTATTTTCTTTTGTAGAATCATGAGTGGTAGCAGCGTGGATTGTATTTGAAATTGTATTAGCAAATGCTTCGTAATTTGTAGCCGATAATACAATACTGACAGAAAGCCAGAACAGACCAATTCGTTTTATTACATTATTTTTAAACATAAAAAATCCCCCTCTTTTATAATAACATTATAATTATATCATAAAAGAGGAGGATGTTGTGAGAGAAATATCCAATAGAAATTCTATTTTACGGAAATACATTCTAGAGCCTGCTTTAAGTCAGCGATTAAATCATTTTTATCTTCTATCTGCAACATGGTCATTTGTAGGATTTTGTAGTCTTGTATAAAAATAACCTTCTGCCTCTAAATTAAATAATTTTCCTATATCTTCACTGGTGTCATATTTAAAGGTAGTGGATTGAATAATTGGAATTTGTCTTGGTTCCACATTTCCAGGCGTGTAACCAGCCTGTACGCATTTTGTGTTCATAGAAAAGTCTTTCATAAAATCCTCCATTTCTCAAAAAATGTAACAAATAAAATCATATGTTCAATATAGCTGTTTGTCGTTGGAGTCGTTTGATTTTTGCTGTTATAGCATGTATTTGTGTGCATGTTTCAAGTCTTTTTGACTTCTATAGAAAAGAAAGGTATTATAAAAATGGCAAAAAGAACGTAGTTTGATGGAAAACGGGAGGAAACAATGGAATTTAGACAGAAGGTGTTACAGTATATAAAAGAATATCAAATGCTTCAGAAGAAGGATACGATAATCATAGGTCTATCTGGTGGAGCAGATTCGATTTGTTTGCTTTTTCTTTTGAAAAGTTTACAGGAAGAATTTGCACTTTCCTTGCAGGCAGTGCATGTGAATCATAACTTACGAGGAGAAGAGGCAAAACAAGATGAACAATTTGTTCGGGAACTTTGCGCTAAATTGCAAATATCGCTTTTTGTAAAAAGCGTGGATGTGGCAGAGGTTGCAAGAGCAAAAGGAATGTCAGAGGAAGAAGCAGGTAGAAAAATTCGTTATGATTGTTTTGAGAAGATTAGAAAAGAAAAGGTGCAGGGGAAAATTGCAGTAGCACATCATAAAAACGATCAGGCAGAAACGGTACTACACCATTTGTGCAGAGGTACCAGTGTAGCAGGAGCCGCAGGGATGCGACCGGTAAGTGGAAATATAATCCGTCCATTTTTATGCGTGACAAGGGAGGAAATAGAAGCAGATTTAAAATGTAGAAAGCAGGAGTATCGAACAGACAGAACAAATTTTGAAAATAAATATTTACGAAACCGCATTCGAAATCAGATTATTCCTATATTAAAAGAGCAGGTAAATACACAGGTAGTGGAGCATTTATCAGAGGCAGCAAGAGATTTTGGAGAACTTGCAGAATACCTGGAGCAACAAGGAAATCTTTCTTATGAAAAAATGGTAAAAAAAGAAGATGAACAGCAGTATTGTCTTAATTTATCACTTTTTAGAGAAGAAATGCAAATTATAAAGCAGTGGGTTGTAAAAAAAATTCTGGAAAATTTATCTGGACAGCATAAAAATATAGATAAAAAGCATATAATGAATACAATTGCACTAATCGATAAACAGGTGGGAAAAAAGCAAATGCTTCCTTATGAGATAACAGTCTGGAAAGAACATGATGCTTTAATATTTGAGAAAGCTGGGATAGAGACGAAACAAGAAGTACCGCAGATTTTAATTCAAAGAGAAGGGATAAGCCAATTAGCAGATGGGAGCATTGTTTTAAAAACTTGTTTCATTAATAGAGAAAAAGAGAAAGAAAACCATAAGGTTCAAGAAAAAATACTTAGAAAAAACTGTACGAAATGGTTTGATTATGATAAAATAGAAAATACGGTCTATTTACGAAAAATGCAAAAGGGAGATTATTTACAGATTGATTTGGCAGGACATCATAAGTTGGCCAGCAAAGCTTGTAAAGATGCTAAAATATCAGCCAGGGAACAGAAACATATGTGGATAGTGGCAGATGGAAGTCATGTTTTGTGGATACCGGGGGTACGGGTAAGTGAATACTACAAAGTGAGTGATAACACAGAACGAATATGGGAAATTTCAATGGAATTTTTGGATTCAGAGGAGTAGTAAAAACTTATAAAATAAGCGTACAAACAAAACTATTACCAGAATGAAGAATGGTAAGAATAAAAGGAGGTAGAAAGATGAAGAAGCAAGGGCGTGTAGTGTTCTTTTACATTTTTGCAATTATATGTATATTAATAGCAGTAACATATTCTGAAAAGATGTTTCAGGGACAGTCCCAGAATTACAATACAGCAGATCTTCTTAAAGATGTTAAGAACGAGAAAGTTTCCTCTGTTGTAATTAAACAAAATAAGGAAGTACCAACTGGTGAGGTTGTAGTAGAATTAAAGTCGGGAACGCGAAAGAGTTATGCAGTGTCTAATGTAAATGATGTGGAGGCATCCTTAGATGAGATTCAGCCGGGAATATACTCCGTTTCAGATGTGGAGGGTGAGAGTCTGTTATCTTCACTGATGCCATATATATTTGCATTTTTAATATTTTTTATTGTTATGATGTTTCTTTCCAGCCAGATGGGTGCAAGTGGCGGTGGAAACAGCAAAATGATGAATTTTGGTAAAAGTCGTGCAAGAATGTCAACCGATGCGGATGCAAAAGTGAGATTTGCAGATGTAGCGGGTTTAGAAGAAGAAAAAGAAGAGTTAAAAGAAATTGTTGATTTCTTAAAAGCTCCTAAAAAATATACTGCAGTAGGTGCAAGAATACCAAAAGGTGTTATTTTGGTAGGACCTCCGGGAACAGGTAAGACTTTACTTGCGAAGGCCGTTGCAGGAGAGGCAGGAGTACCATTTTTTAGCATTTCAGGTTCTGATTTCGTGGAAATGTTTGTTGGTGTAGGTGCATCGCGAGTAAGAGACTTATTTGAGGATGCAAAGAAAAATGCACCATGTATTGTATTTATTGATGAGATTGATGCAGTAGCCAGAAGAAGAGGTTCTGGTTTGGGCGGCGGTCATGATGAGAGAGAGCAGACCTTGAACCAGATGTTAGTTGAGATGGATGGTTTTGGTGTCAATGAAGGTATTATTGTAATGGCAGCGACCAACCGTGTAGATATTCTTGACCCTGCGATTCTTCGTCCGGGAAGATTTGATAGAAAAGTAAATGTAGGACGTCCGGATGTAAAGGGTAGAGAAGAAATTTTAAAAGTACATGCTAAGAATAAGCCTTTAGGTGAAGATGTAAACTTACAGAATTTGGCGCAGACAACAGCTGGATACACTGGTGCAGATCTGGAAAACTTGTTAAATGAATCGGCAATTCGTGCAGCTAGAGAAGATCGTGCCTATATTGTACAGGAAGATATTAATAAATCCTTTATTAAAGTAGGAATTGGTACAGAGAAGAGAAGTCGTATTATTTCTGATAAGGAAAAACGAATTACAGCATACCATGAAGCTGGACATGCAATTTTATTCCATGTGTTACCAGATGTTGGACCAGTTCATTTGGTATCTATTATTCCAACAGGAAATGGTGCCGCTGGTTATACGATGCCATTGCCAGAACGGGATGAAATGTTTAATACAAAAGGAAAGATGCTACAGGATATTATTGTGTGTCTAGGTGGAAGAATTGCGGAAGAAATGATTTTGGATGATATTACAACCGGAGCATCTCAGGATATTAAGCAAGCAACAGCGCAAGCAAGAGCTATGGTTACCAAATACGGTTTTTCTCATAAAATTGGTTTGATCAATTATGAGGCAGATGATGATGACGAAGTATTCCTTGGAAGAGATTTAGGACATGCAAAGAAGTTTAGTGAAGAGACAGCAGTCATAATTGATAAGGAAGTAAAATTCATTATGGATGACTGCTACACAAAGGCAAAACAATTGTTAGAAGAACATATTGATGTACTTCATAGTTGTGCAGCATTGTTGATAGAAAAAGAACGTATTACCAGAGAAGAATTTGAAGCTCTTTTTGGTGATAAAGATCAGGAAGAAACTACAAATTCTGTGTCAGTAGATAATTCGAAGGAGGTTTAGGTCCATTGTCCTATTAAGAATTCGTAGGACTAGGTCTATTTTCTTAGTGACATATTTTGGAAAGGATGTTACAATGTAGTTACAGGTAAGGAAGCTCCTGTGAATGTTGTAACCGAAACAACATAAGAAAAACATAATATTATTAATTAAAACAGCGAAAGAATTTCGTGTTGAAAGGCAAAACAGGTGAAAGCCTGTGACGCAAAACTATAGGGTCTACGTTTATAATATGACAGCCAGTTGCAATTGATAGGTATGAGAGGAATTACAAAAGCTCATTGTGCAATTGAAATTGGCACGATGAGCTTTTTGTGTTCATATCTGAATGCAAACGTACTTTCATGCAAGCTTCGTGTCGGCACAAAACTCCTATCTTATGAAAATCTAAAAGGGGAGTTCTCCTTTTAGAACTTTCAGCATGAACAATGAATTACAGTAGATACAGGGAACTGTTAAGAGGATTTGTTAGAAGCGGGGGAGTTTTTTATGAGAAAAATAAAAGTATTGATTGGGTTATTTATAGTTATGTTAGTCCTTAGTATGGATTTGGGAAGTATTTTTTCAGATACAAAAACAGAGCAGGCAAAGGTAGAGAATACGCAGACAGAATCGTTTTTCCAGTTTGCAAATTTGCAACATAATTTGGTGTGTATTACATCCGCAGTAAGAAATGTAGTTTCACAGAAAACACAAAGCATTACAACAAAGACGGCAGATAAGTATGCAAATGCTATAGCAAACACCACAACAAAAACAGTAGAAAATGCCATTACAAGGGAGCAGGGAAAAGAAACTGCGAAGAAATAAAGATGGACAAGTGAAAATATTGGGGAATATGATGTTTCTTTTTTGTGAAGTTTTAGTGATGTTTGTTCAACAAAACTAAAAAAAAGAATAAAATAGGGGAAAAATTGTGCACACTTTTGTAGAGCAACGTGCTATACTAATAAGCGTAAACCCCAATACATTATATAGTTTTTGCTACACCCCATTAGTAACAAAAATACCTTCTCCTGAAAAAGCATTGCCTTTTGGCAATGCTTTTTCTATGTGCAAATTTATTTATCAGGGAACAAAAGGGACATAGAAATTCACCCTTTTACACTTGTATCTTATGTCTAATTATTATAAAATAAAATAAGTGAGTGTATGACAACAGTAGGATTTATAGTAAGTTGTATCACAACAGGGAGGTTAATTTAGTATGGGGATAAATTTTAGTCTGAATTTTGCACAGATGACCAGAGAAGAGAAGGTTCGTTTGTATATAGACAATCTAAGTCAGGCGCTTAACCGAGCTGCATTATTTAGCGATGGAACGAAAGAATATCGGGAGCCAGCGGAACCTATGCCATATGACAAAGTGAAGCTTCGTTTTCGTACAGCCAGAGATAATGTAGATATGGTTTATGTGGTAACGAATAATGAAAAATTAGAAATGGAAAAAGTACATGATGATCGTTTGTTCGATTATTATCAGGTTGAGGTGCCACTGACGGATCAGCGGATGGAATATTATTTTGAAATCCGGGCAGGAAGAGCAGTTTGCTATTATAATGCAAAAGGTGTATTTAATGAAGTACAGTCTTATTATAACTTCTTTATAAAACCTGGATTTACTACACCAGATTGGGCGAAAGGTGCAGTTATATATCAGATTTATGTGGATCGTTTCTGCAGGGGGGATGAAAATAATACAGTAGAGACGAATGAATATTATTATATTGGTGAAGGAACAGTTAAAGTAGATGATTGGAATAAGTATCCTGCAATTATGGGTGTACGCGAGTTTTACGGCGGAGATTTGCAGGGTGTAATGGATAAATTGGATTATTTACAGGACTTAGGTGTGGAGGTTATTTATTTTAATCCTCTTTTTGTATCTCCATCTAATCACAAGTATGATATACAGGATTATGATTACATTGATCCGCATATTGGAAAAATAGTAAAAGACGAAGGTGAATTGTTACCAGCCGGAGTGACAGAGAATGCACAGGCATCTAAGTATATTTGTCGTGTAACGGATAAAGAGAATTTGGAAGCAAGTAATGCGTTTTTTGCGCAGCTTGTAGAGGAGATTCATAAACGTGGTATGAAGGTTATTTTGGATGGAGTATTCAATCACTGCGGTTCTTTTAATAAGTGGTTGGATAGAGAACGTATTTATGAGAATCAGGAAGGTTACGAGAAAGGTGCGTACATAGCAGAGGATAGTCCTTACCATACATTTTTTAAATTTCACGAACAACATGCATGGCCATATAATCATACTTATGATGGATGGTGGGGACATGATACGTTGCCAAAATTAAATTATGAAGATTCCCCAAAATTATTTGAATATATTATGCGAATTGCTAGAAAGTGGGTATCTCCACCTTACAATGTGGATGGATGGCGTTTAGATGTGGCAGCAGATTTAGGACATTCACCGGAATATAACCACTATTTTTGGAAGAATTTTCGTAAAAATGTAAAGGAGGCAAATCCGAATGCAATTATTTTAGCAGAGCATTATGGAGAACCTACTGCGTGGTTGCAGGGAGACGAGTGGGATACGGTCATGAACTATGATGCCTTTATGGAGCCACTTACCTGGTTTTTAACAGGAATGGAGAAACATAGTGATGAGCAGAGGCAGGATTTACTAGGAAATACAGATGCATTCTATGGTTCTATGAGTCACCATATGACAAGATTTAATACGCAGTCTTTACAGGTTGCTATGAATGAATTATCTAATCATGATCATTCAAGATTTTTGACAAGAACCAATCATTATGTAGGAAGGACAGCGTCTCTTGGACCAGAGGCGGCAAATCAGCATTTGAATTATGGTGTTATGCGGGAGGCGGTTTTAATACAGATGACTTGGCCTGGAGCACCAACCATTTATTATGGAGATGAAGCGGGAGTTTGTGGTTGGACCGATCCGGACAATCGAAGAACATATCCGTGGGGGCATGAAAATAAAGAACTGATTGCTTTACATAAAGAATTGATACAGATACACAAAGATTACCAGGCATTGCGAACCGGTTCTATTAAGTTTTTATATGGAACCTATAATGTAATTGCTTATGGAAGGTTTGATGCACAGGATAAACTTGTGGCAGCAGTCAACAATAATGATGGAGAAGTTACTTTTAAAATCCCAGTATGGGAGATTGGAATTTTAGATGGAACAGAAATGGTACGCTTAATTTTGACAACACAGGATGGATATACACAGGAGGCTACTACACATAAAATTGAAGCGGGTTATTTGATTTTAACATTGCCACCGTTTAGTGGCGCAATTTTAAAGGATGTAAATCATGAGTAGTAGTGTAAAGGAAATGTTTTGTGATAAAAAATGCTTGCATTATTGATTTTGTTGTGGTAGAATTAGGAACTGTACTGGTTACAAAAATTCCTTGCTCTCTAATGAATAGAGGGCCAGAGACCAAAAGGAGGTGCAAGCAACTATGAACAAGTATGAATTAGCAGTAGTTGTTAATGCGAAAATCGAAGACGATGACAGAGTAGCAACCGTAGAAAAAGTAAAAGAGTATATTACAAAGTTCGGCGGTACAATCACTAACGTTGATGAATGGGGTAAGAAGAGATTAGCTTACGATATTCAGAAGATGAGAGAAGGATTTTACTACTTCATCCAATTTGATGCTGATGAAAATGTTCCAGCAGACGTTGAAAAGAATGTCCGTATCATGGAGAATGTCATCAGATTTTTATGCATTAGACAAGACGCATAAGAAGGAGGCATCCTAAGGATGAACAAAGTTATTTTGATGGGTCGTTTGACTAGAGATCCTGAGATTCGTTACTCACAGAATGGGAACTCTTCAGCGATTGCAAGATTTACCCTAGCCGTTGACAGAAGATTTAAACGTCAGGGCGATGACCAGACAGCAGATTTTATTAATTGTGTTGCATTTGGCAAGACAGCGGAATTTGCAGAAGGATATTTAAAACAGGGAACAAAGGTTGTTGGTTGTGGACGCATCCAAACCGGCAGCTATACAAATAAAGAAGGTCAGAGAGTATATACAACTGACGTTGTTATTGAGGAACTTGAGTTTGCCGAGAGCAAAAAGAGTGCACAGCAATACGATGCCGGAAGTGTAGCACAGAGACCGGAACCTAGCGAAGCGGCAGATGGATTTATCAATATTCCAGATGGTTTAGAAGATGGTTTGCCATTTAGCTAGAAAATGGATAGGACTAGCTTATGACTTAATTGTTACAGGGTAGTGCTTTCATAACAAATTTTGATAAGGAGGTTCACGGATTATGCCATATAATAAAAGTGATAGAGCAGATTCTCCAATGAAGAGAAGAGGCGGACGCAGAAGAAAGAAAGTTTGTGTATTCTGTTCAGATAAAGAGAACAAAGGCATCGACTATAAGGATGTTAATAAATTAAAGAGATATGTTTCAGAAAGAGGAAAGATTCTTCCTAGAAGAATTACTGGAAACTGTGCAAAGCATCAGAGAGCACTTACAGTTGCAATCAAGAGAGCACGTCATATCGCTTTGATGCCATATACATTAGACTAATCGTAGTATTTACAAGGCTTTCTCGAGAGGGCTACTTGAAATTACACGGTTTTTACACGGAATTGAAAAGCCATTACACAGGTGACTGTGTAGTGGCTTTTTTTTGTGCGCCTTGCAGCCCACAATTCTAATGGGTGAAAGTCCCTAATCCGCCCTAGTAGTGGGAATGATATAGCCAAGACCAAGAGAGGTCTTTTAGCAAGTGAAAACAGAGTATAAAACTTGTAGCAACGAGGATGGATCAACTACTTTGGCATGACGGATATGAAGAAGTTTCTTTGAGAAACAGATGAATGGCTACGACATAAAATAAGGGAAATCTACTGGAAGCAGTGGAAGAAAGTCAGAACGAAATTCAAAAAGCTCAAGAAGTTAGGTGTAGATAAGGAAAGAGAATGGATTTGTGCCAATATGTGAAATGGAAACTGGTATTTTGGTGGATACTTTGTGTTACAAACTGCATTTAACAACAAGAAACTCCGTGAACTTGGATATCCAACCTTCACAGAGTTTTATTTGAAAATATGTGAAAACTAAAGAAGCACCGTATACGGAAACGTACATACGGTGCTGTGGCAGGGGGCGGTAGATAAATAATTATTTACTCCCTACCCGATTAGAGCAAGAAACTTTTGCGGGAATGCAAGTTTTGTTATTTAGCTAGTAAAACGCTTTTTTCTTTTCAAATTGTATAAAAGCATGTTATAATATGGTTGAGTAGGAAACTTCCTGTATTACGTTATTATGTGGAGTTTTGAATAAAACCGTTCTGATAATGAAAGAAGGGAGAGGAAGAACAAATGAAAGAAATGGATACATTATTAGCCAATGATATAGATGCTACGGATGGCAAGTCAAAGTACGATGCACAGGTAAAAAAAGTGTTGGCGAATAAAATTATTCTTGCATGGATACTAAAGTATACAGTAAGAGAATTTTTTGAGTTTAGCATTTCTAATATTGAAAAGTGTATTGAAGGTACTCCAGAAGTGGCAAAAGTACCAGTAGATACTGGACTTAGTAACATGGAAAGCATAGAGGGATTAAATACAGAAGATGCCATACCAAATGAGGGAAAAATAACTTACGATATAAAGTTTTATGTGATTTTACCGGATGGAGAGTATACAAAGATTATCATTAACATAGAGGCTCAAAAGGACAGTGAACCTGGTTATGATATTGTGACAAGGGCAGTTTTTTATTGTGCGAGATTATTGTCTTCACAACTGGGAAAGGAATTCACTAATAAAACCGCAGATAAGGTGAAATATGATGGAATAAAAAAAGTATATTCCATTTGGATTTGTATGGATTCACGTAAAAATGTAAAGGATTCCATTGTAGAGTATCACATGCAACCGAATGTATTATATGGAAATCCGAGTAAATCATCAAGGTATGATTTATTATCAGCTGTTATGATACATTTAGGTGGAGATGAACTAGCAAGTGAAAATAGACTTGTGAATATGCTTACCACACTTTTGTCGAGTAGTATAGACAAAGAGAAGAAAAAGAAAAAATTACAGGAAGAATTTGAGATACCTATGTCGATTGCGTTTAAACAGGAGGTGGAAGATATGTGTAATTTAAGTGGATATGTAGAAGAAAAGGGAATAGCCAAAGGAAAAGCTGAAGGAATAGCTGAGGGAAAAGCTAAAGGAAGAGCAGAGGGAGAACTGAATATTATGGTCTTGTATAATTGGCTAAGGAAAAATAAAAGAGATACAGAAGCAGAAGCAGTAATGAAGCCAGAAAATGAGGAATTACGTTCTACATTATATAAAGAATATGATGAAGTGAAAAATAATAAGTTTGAATAAGTTTGTTTAGGTGGCGAAAAGGTCACACGTTTTTTTACACGGAATTGAAAAGCCATTACACAGGTGACTGTGTAGTGGCTTTTTTTGTTTTACAAAATTAGGGGTTAAAATGAGTGCTTCTAAGTTCTGCTGCCTTTTTTGATAAAAAATCCAATATTTACTATTGTAAAAAAATAAAACTAAAAAGTCTTTATAACTAAGAAAAAGACGATATATTTTATAAAAAGTCTGATGAACAAAGAAAATTAAATGATTTTATTGTGAAAAATGTCTAAAAACGTGAAAAAATAAAAAATGCAGAAAAAAATTAACTTTACAATTAAAGCTTGAGTATGCTATAATCCAAATGTTTTAGCAACACATGAACATAGCATATAGAATAAGGATGATACTATGAATGTGAATAAATTACGTGCATACGAGCCTTTTTGGGATAATTGGCATATCTGTGAAGATGGATTACTTAGAGAAGATAGTTATAGTTGTGTTTATCGAATACAAAGGAAGCGTTTGGAAAGTATGCAATATGCAGCTTTAAAAGTGATTTCAATTCCCAAATCTCAATCAGAGGTTTTACAATTACAGGAGATGGGAATGTCAAGAGAAGAGATACAGTTTTATTTTTATGAAATTGTTAAGGAGATATACCAAAAAATTATTTTTATATCAGAGCTGGAAGAAAAGAATAATATTATAAGTTATGAAGATTATAAGCTAACAGAGCGTTCGGATGAAATTGGATATGACATTTTAGTACGCACGGAACTGGCACAAAATAGTATTGAGTATACAAAATACAGGAATATAACATTAGAAAATATTTTGCAAATGGGAAAGGATTTGTGTAGAGGATTACAAGTATATGAAAAACATAATCTGGTACATGGAAATATAAGACCTGATACTATTTTGGTGTCTGAAACTATGAATTTTAAGCTTGAAGATTTTGAAATTGCGGAAAGTATTGTGGTATATCCAATGGAATTAACTAGGAGGGAAGCGTATCATTATGTAGCTCCGGAAGTATATTTTGGAAAGAATTATGATCACAGGGCAGATATTTACTCTTTAGGAATTGTATTATATTTCTATCTAAATCAGAAACAGATTCCCTTTTTATCCCAATATAGTCAACAGATTACATATATAGAACAGCAAGAAGCATTAGAAAGAAGACTTTCAGGTGAGAAAATTAAGTTTTTTAATAAGGTACCTGATTGCTTGGAACAGTTAATAAAAAAAGCAGTTGCATTTTCACCTGAAGAACGATATGCCACAATTGAAGAATTTTATCAGGCAATTTGTCGTGTGGAAGAAGCACAGAAAGAAAACAGAGAGCTTACATTAGATATGGAAAAGACAATTGCATTGGAGGCTTGTACTTGTGAGGAGAAACAGGATTGTATCGATGAAGAAACAGATTGTTTTGAAAAAGAGGAAAGTATAGCAACGGAAATAGAATGTGTAGTGAAAACGGAAGAAAAAGGTAGTTGCATTGAAAAAAACAGAAATAGTAGTCTCATAAGGGTGTTTATTATAATTGTTGTAATCATTTGTTTTATAGTGGTAGTCAGAGCAAGATAGTTGTACAAATATGAAGAAGTTTAGTAGGAAACAAGGTGAGCAGAGAAAAGGAAAGATTGGATGGCTGGAAAAAATGAAACTGGAATTGTGGATTTATGATGATAAGAAGTATAAAATATGTGAATTACCGGAATATGAAGAAGGACATTATCAGGTTAAAATAAGTGAGAATGAAAAAATTTTGTTAGAGTGCAGGAAAGAAAAGTGGTATTTTCCAAAAGAAAAACGTGATGAAGTAAAAAGATTGAATCATCAAATATTTGAAGACAGACAATTAAGAAAGGAAGATTTATGGGAATATCGGCGTAAGAAAGGGAAAAAGGTAGCAATTCTTGTTTTTTTAAAAGAGCAGAAATTACAATCGTATCATTATTATCATTTAGATGAAAAAGTGGAATATTTGATTGGAAGTGGAGTGGAAAGTGATATAGGGTATAATGTTGCAGGTATGATTTCCAAAAAACATGGAGTGATAAAAAAATATCAAGGGCAATGGTACTTGATAGATTGTAGCCGAAACGGAATATATGAAAAAGGGGAGAGAATTAAGCCGAAAAAAAGAATACAATATGGAGAAAGTTTTTCGATTTTTGGGTTGCATCTTATTTTTCTCGAGGAAGTGTTGGCAGTTGGTTGTAGAAATAGTGAAAAATTGAAGATATGTTTAACCGAGGTAATAAAGCCACAGAAAGTAAGAATAGACATGATGGTAACTCCTCATGTAAAAATGTTAGAGCAATTGAGAAAAATGCAAAAAGACAGGGAAGAGAGGTATACGGAAAATGTTAATTTAGTTTTGTTTTCCTGTATGATGAAAACAGAATTGGATAATATATTACAAAATTGGCGTAAAAATAATTGTAGAGATGGAATTAGGGCACAAATTGGAGTTACGAAACAGGGAAAAACATGTGAATTGGATTTGCAAGAGTGGGCAGATGGACCTCATGGGATGATTGCTGGAATGACGGGAGCGGGAAAAAGTCAGTGTATGCAGTCTGTTTTTTTATCCCTTGCGGTGCGTTACAGTCCGGAACAGTTGCAGTTTGTATTGATTGATTATAAGGGTGGGGGAATGGCAGAACAATTTGCTACCTTTCCTCATGTGGCAGGTGTATTGACAAATTTGGAAGGAAAGTTGTTACACAGAGGAGTTTGTGCAATTAAAAGTGAAATAAAAAGGCGAGAACAAAGTTTAAGTAGGGAACAGGTAAATCATATAGATGATTACAACGCAATCGTTCATAATGAAAAGTTACCACATTTATGTATTATGATTGATGAATTCGCAGAATTGAAAAGTCAATTACCTGCTTTTGCGGAAACGATTGTGCAAGTATCTAGGGTAGGGAGAAGCTTAGGAGTTCATGTGATTTTGTCTACACAAAAACCGAGTGGTGAGATAGAAAATATACTTTTGGCTAATAGCGGATTTCGTATATGTTTTAAATTAAGGGATAAAGAACAGTGCGATAAAATGATGGGAAAGATGTTTTCGTGGGCACACAAACCGGCAGGTAGAGGTTTTTTTATAGATGGAAAAGAAATGAAAATTACAGAATTTCAGGGGGCGTATACCGGGCATAAACAGCAATCAAGCAAGGAGACAAAAGAAAAGAATCGGGATAAAGCAAGTGCGGAAAATGTGTACATAGAAGAAAAGAAGAAGCGAAAGAGGTCGATGGAGGAACAAATTTGTTTTGTACAAAGTCGTGTGTATAAGGCATTAAGAGAGGGAAAAATTTGTAGTGCAGTGCCCCTATGGATGCCTCCACTTCCCCGAATTTTAAAACCGGAAAAGCTACAATTACCAGCCCAAAGTATTGTGATGGGGTTATGTGATGAAACAAAAAAGCAAAAACAATCTTATTATTTAATAAATCCGAAAGTCAATGGAAATATTGTCTTAGCAGGGAAGGGAGGCAGTGGAAAAACAACTTTTTTAGTTGGACTCGTGTCTCAATGTATAGAATTATTTGCTTCTAGCAAATTTTGGCTATATTTAGCTGACTTTGACCATGGGCTAATGAGCGAGTTTTCTACAGTACCACATGTAGGAGGGGTAGTAACTTCAGTAGAAGAGTTGAAACGTTGTATTTCCTTTTTAGAAAAAGAATTAAGAAAAAGAAAGGATAGTCAAGAGGAGATACAATGTGAAGAGGATAAGGTTACAATTTTGTTTGTAATTGATAATATGACAAAATTGCGAGAGAAAGCAGAGGAAACTGTCTTAGAACGCATTTATATTTTATTAAGAGAAGGTAATGCGTATGGAATCTATATAATACTTACAGCGGGAGGATTTGGACAGAGAGAGATACCAAGTATTTGGCGAAAATATTTGCCAGAAAAGATTGCGTTAAATATGAAGCAGGAAGATATGGATTCGTTTTTTGGAGAAGAAGTGAAGTTACCAGAGATAAAGAATGTTCCAGGGCGAGGTGTAGTAAAGATGGATGGAAAATTAGTGGAGTTTCAGTCAATCTACTGGGAAAGAGATGGTATTCAAACGATAGTAACGCAAAAGAACAGGGAAGGTTGTGTAGGGGCTAAAAAATTAAAGCAGATACCAAAAGAACTTTCCTATTCGAAATTTATGGAATATATAAACACAGAGGTAGCAGAAGATCGAAACGAAAATATCCTTTTTGGAATAAAGGATAGGGATGGTGAAGTTGTATTGAGGAAAGTATCTCAGTTGGATTCTTTGCTGATTTTAGGAAAAGAAAGAGAAAAAAGAGAGAAGACGGTAGAATTTTTCTTAAAGCAGGCATTACAGCGAAATGAGCTGGTAATTTTTTTGGGTGAAATGCAAAAAGAAATATATGAAAAAAGCGATTTGTTGCATCACTACACGACGAAGGAACAGTATTATGACTGCCTGATGCAAGTATCAAGTGATTTAAAACAACAAAATCAAAGGAAAAGGGCGAACAATGCGGAAGTTTCATGGATTTTTCTAAGTGATATAAAGAAATTTTTCGAAATATGCAGTCAGGGAATGTATGCGGCGGGCGATATAGAGAAAATTTTAGAAGAGTTATTGCTGATAAGGGATGAAAAAAGGATATTTCTTATAGGGACATGTGAAAGTACAGAAGTTAGAGCGCTGAGACAATATCCACTGTTTCATATTTTTTCTGATAGGAGGGATGGCATTTATGTGGGAAGTGGTGTTGGAGAACAAAATTATTTTCCGTTTCCGTTTATTGAACCATCAGAACGAAAAAATTTGCAAAATAGACAAATGGGAATGCTTCATGTGCATGGAGAGTGTAGTTTGATACATATACCGTTTGTTTAAGTAGTAGTTGTCCGTAAGCTTGTATATATGAAACCAAATTATTTTAGAATAAAAAATAAGAAAATAGTTTGTTTGCGTTAGATTTGGTAAAAACGAAAGGAAAAGACATGAATGCGTTTATTATATGTAATCCAAAACAGTTGGAAAACGAAGTATTAAAAACAATTTCCAGAGAAAAGATTGCTCATATAAGTGGAGCAAATTGGAAGATAGAGGAATATTTGACGATAAAAGAGTTTCAGAAAATTTTAAAAGAAACACCGGAATTAGATGTATTGTACATGGATGTTACGAAAAAAGATGCTATTGCAGCGGCAGAGAAATTTCGTGTTAAAAACAAGGAAGGAGTGCTTTTGGTAATAGCGGATGATTCTGTGTCACCTATGGAATATATAAAACCTAGTGTGCAAGCATCTTCGCTGCTATTACGGCCATTTCAGCAGAACGATGTGGTAAGAGTAGTGGAAGAAATCTGGGAATGGTACCAAAGTCGTACTAGCAATCCAGAAGAATGCTTTTTGGTGGAAGGGATAGAAGAGGAAATTGTAGTACCTTATGATCGAATTTTGTATTTTGAGTGTCAAAATAAATTAATTTATGTGAATTTGGAACATCAGAAAATTGCCTTTAAAGCTGTTTTAGGTGAATTAGAACAGCGTTTGCCCTCTCATTTTGTTCGTAGTCATAGAAGTTTTATTGTCAACAAAAGAAGGATAAGGGATATATCCTACTCACTGGGAGAAATCTATTTAGAAACACAGGATATAGTGCCTTTATCTAGAAGTTATAAAAGAGTAATAAGAGAATGTGGGTGGAAATATGAACGATATCATATATAAAATTAAATGGGAAGAATGGTGTATCCTAGCGGCATGTGCAAAGATAGAAAATATGTTTTGTTTTTCTTTTGAAAAGGAGAAAAAGAGTCAGAGGGAGCTTGTAATGCAGTTACATAAAATGTTTCAACAGGATATGATTGCGGTAATAGAGGGTAAATTCTTTCCCAAGGGGGACTATGCAAAGATTATGAATGGAATACGGAATGCAGAACAGGTTGTAGTGATTGAAAAGTGTACGAAATATTGTACGCAGCAAGGAATATTATACATAGGATTTCCTTGTGTATGGATTAGAAATGATCAACAGGGAAGTAATATTCTTCAGATTTGTTTTGTGGAATATGAAGGTTGGAAAAAGGACCTTTTGGAGGAAGAATTTTTCCCTGTGTTTTCTTCTGAGTATGAGGAACGTTGGAGAGTTGCAAAAGAGTTTCCTAAAAAGGAGCAATGTAAATTTTACTTGGAGAAGCGATATAACAATAAAGAAAGTATCTGTATGGCAGTTACCGAAAAAGATGGAAAGTTAGTTTTGTGGAGAAAAAGCGGTGAAGGAATAGAACAGACAGGATATAGGCATACATTGGTATTAAAAGAACTGGAAAGAGTAGAAAAGGATGGATGAGTATGTATGTGAATATGGAGGCACTATGGTTTATTTATAAGAAAATGACAGCACAGATTTTAAGGTTGGAGGACTTAGAGGCTGAACTGGAAAGAATACAGGCAGTGCATATGGAAATGCCAGAACGTAGCAAGAAAATTATCATATGTAAAACTAGAATGGAACAGGAAATAGTGTTTGAAAAACAATTGTGTTTTGCGCTGGAGCGCATTATAAAAAATTATGAACAAATGGAAAAGGATGCATTGCTTATTTTAGAGGATGGGATAAGGGAAAAGAAAAGGGCAGAAATAAAGTGCGTCTGCTTTGCAGAAATAGAAAAACAATTAGAGTTAATATACCAATTTAAGGAGTAGGAGTATGGTTATTTGGGCAAGAGAAGAGGAAATTTATGAAAATTTGCAAAAACGAAAAAGGTATTTAGAAGAGTGGAAAAAAATAGATGGGATTGACATCGAGAAAAAAGAGTGGTTGGAAGAAGGAGTGTTATTGTGTGAATTATTCTGTCAAGTGTTGAGCTGCTATCAGGATACGGAGGAAAAAAATAAGAAAATTATACAGGCTGTTTTGTGGAAGGAGAGTGAATAAGTTTAGATATGTATAGCGAATTTGTGGATAAATTAAAAAAATTAGAACAGGAAATGTATGAATTGTGGGATGGGGAAGCTTTTATTTTACAGCAGGAGCTATGGCAGGATTGGATGAGTGAGTTGGAAAATGATGAGAGAGAAAAAAAGCGTGAGAAATTTACAAAAAATTGAATGGGTTGGGGAAGAATGGATGCAGGAAAGTCAATTGGGGTTAAAAGAAATAAGGTCTTATTTGCAAGAAGATTGGAAAGGGGAGACCGCATTACTGTTTTATGAAAAAATAAGAGAATTAGAATTACATATGGAGCAAACAGCAGCTAAACTGAAGCAGTTAGAATAAGCAAAAGGAACCTTTCACAACTAAAATGCATAGCCTTCGTCATTTTGTAGAAAAAAGTGTGAAAATATTGTGAAAAGGCTACATTGTAAAACAATTGTAACAAGTGTATAATTATATGTAACAAAATACATGAAAATTAATAAAAAAGACAAAAGCACACTTGGTCATAAACGTAAATTGTTTTAAATGGTTGTAAAAATACACAATTGTGCTTGTGTTCGTGGAAGGAGACGGTTATGGACAGAAGGAAAGCAGGAAAAATTGCTGGTGTAGCATTGGCAGGAACATTGTTTGTTGCTGGTGGAACATTTTTGGCAGCAAATCAGTTTCAAAATGGTAGGGAAAGTGTAGTAGCAAATAAGGAAAATACTTTGTTGACAACAAGTACACCTGATTTGGGGCAAAATAACTCTGTTACAGCAGAAAAAGTAGCAGTTAAGCAAAAGGAAATGATTACGATTCATTATAAATGGAAGGGAGAGCAACCACATTTATATTATCAGGTAGATAAAACAGGAGCCAAAACCTCGTATCCAGGAGTACCTATGAAGGATGAAGGGAATGGATGGTATACTTATAGTGTATCAAATGCAGAGGCGGCGAGTTTAAAAATTAGTGTTCCATCTTTGGATTATCAGACTTCAGAGTTTTCAAGAGATGCAGGTGAGTATTGGTATGATGACGAAAACGGATGGTCATTATCAGCACCATCAAATTACACAACACCAAAGGACAAAGAAGTTGTAGTTGATGGAAAGACGCTTGCAGCGACAGGAAATATAGTGGTACATTTTCCTATTTCGGAGATGAAAGATGCGAAGATCTATTACTGGAATGTCCTTCCTACAGATATGGAGACAGATTGGCCTGGAGAGACTATGTCTGAGAAAGAAAAGTATTATACATATAGCTTTACAGCAACATCAAAGGTAAACTTCCTTTTTACAAATGGTTCTGAGCAGACAGAGGACTTTACTTTGAAAAAGGCAGGAGAATACTGGTATGCAGATGGAAAATGGGTAACAACTGAACCAGGAACAACTCCGACAAATTCTCCGAAGCCTACTGCCACACCGAGTGGTACACAAACAGAAGGGGATTTTCGTGATGAGACAATATACTTTTTGATGACAACTCGTTTCTATGATGGAGATCCATCAAATAATTCGTATTGTTGGGATGATGAGAAACTAAAGAGTATAGAAAATAAGGATCCAGGATGGAGAGGAGATTTTAAAGGGTTAATAGAAAAGCTGGATTATATTAAAGCATTAGGTTTTTCGGCAATCTGGATTACACCTGTATGTCAGAATGCTAGCGGCCTTGATTATCATGGGTATCATGCGAATAATTTTAAAAAAGTTGATCCAAGATATGAATCTTCTGATTGTACCTATCAGGATGTAATTAACGCAGCACATGAAAAGGGAATTAAAGTTATTCAAGATATAGTATTAAATCATACTTCGAATTTTGGAGAAGAAAATTTATTCCCAATTATGGAAAAGGATCCGACAGCAGATCCATCAGATATTGAAGCTTGTATGAAAATCAAAGATCCAAAGGGAATTATGCCAAGCCAAGAAGAGTATGATGCTATGAATGGAGATGCACAATATGGAGCAAGATTAAAAGCATTGAAGGATGATGATAAGGATACAGAATTTATTTATCATCATACAAGTCAAACTGAATGGGAACAGTATTCTGTTCAGACTGGTTCTATTGCAGGTGACTGTGTAGACTTAGATACAGAGAATCCAGTTGTTAGTGATTATTTGATTGATGCATATAATGGTTATATTAATATGGGAGTGGATGCATTTCGTATTGATACAGTAAAACATATATCTAGATTAACATTTAATAAGGAATTTATTCCTGCGTTCAAGAAAGCAGGAGGAGATGATTTTTACATATTTGGAGAGTGTTGTTCTTTAGTAGCAGATAAGATTAATAAAGGTGTGCCATGTATTACTCCATTTTTCTATACATGGAAGGAGTCAAAGGAGTATGCTTGGACAGATCGGGTTACAAGAGGTGCTAGTACAGAGCAGAATTGGAAAGATAATGAAAGTACAGCAAATGCAGATACAATGAGAACAAGTAATAATGCATTTTTAGAAGGAAATAATTATCATGAACCAGATTATAGTCAAAATTCTGGTTTTGCAATGATTGATTTTAGAATGCATCATAATTTTTTAGATGCGAGTAGAGCTTTTGCAGCAACAAAAGAATCTGAAGATGATGTATATAATGATTCAACCTGGAATGTAACATATGTTGATTCGCATGATTATGGTCCAAACGAGTGCTTAAATAACAGATATAATGGTGGAACTACTGCTTGGGCAGAAAATCTTAGCTTAATGTTTACTTACAGAGGAATTCCATGTATTTATTATGGATCTGAAGTGGAATTTATGGCAGGAGCACAAATAGATCCAAGATTTAATAATAGTTGGGTGCCTTATAACGAAAGTGGTAGAGCTTATTTTGGAGATTATATTGAAGGTAGCGTTGATACTACGGATTATGGTGTATATAAGAACGCTACGGGAAAGATGGCAGAGACATTAAATTATCCACTTGCAAAGCATATTCAAAGGTTAAATAAAATTCGTAGATCAGTTCCAGCTTTGTGCAAAGGACAATATTCTACAAAGGATTGTAATGGAGCGATTGCGTTTAAAAGACGTTATACAGCAGATGGGGTAGATAGCTTTGTATGTGTAACAATTTCGGGCGATGCAACGTTTAATAATGTTCCTTCTGGAACTTATGTAGATGTAGTTACTGGTGATAAAGTGGAGTGTAATGGCACTTTAAGCGCAAAGTGTTCTGGCCAGGGAAATATGCGAGTATATGTTTTGCAGACAGCAGGAGCTCCAAGTGGAAAAATTGGAGAAGATGGTGCATATTTAAAATAACGAATACTGCATGAAATGAAACGCGTAGAGTAAGAATAGGGAAATAAGGTATTAGGTTGCCTTGTTTCCCTATAAAATATGTTGCATATACAGATAATTGAAATTAAAGAAGAAGGAGTTGAAGTAAATGGACAAGAAAAAAGCAGGAAAAATTGTAGCAGCAGTGGCTGGTATGATGGCTTTAACAGGTTGTGTATGGATGGGAGTTAAATTGACTGATTCTGTAGTGAAAGAAAATACACAAAAAACAGAAACACAATTTACATTGGATGCTTCGAAGGAGAAAATAGCAACAGGAAAACAAATGTCTAAAGTAACGAAGGATGCGGTGACGGTACATTTTCATTGGACAGGTGAGCAACCTCATATGAGTTACAAGGTTTCAAGTACAGGAAAGCAGTCCACTTATCCTGGAATTCCGATGAAAGATGAGGGAAATGGCTGGTATAGTTGTACAATAACGAATGCTCCAAAGGCAAGTCTTGTACTTAGTATTCCTAAAGTAGGATATGAAACTACAGAATTTACCAGAGAAGCAGGTGAATATTGGTATGATTTTGAGGATGGATGGTCTAAAGAAGCCCCACAAGATTATAAAGAATCTAAGGAGCAGGAAATACAAAAGGATGAAAAACAGCTTGCAACGGTTACAGGTATTACCGTACACTACGCTGGTGATCTGGATGCAAAAACAATTTATTATTGGAATGCATTGCCAAATGATTTAGAAGTAGAATGGCCAGGGGAAAACATTAGGAAAGATTCGGATGGTTATTATACATATACATTTGCAGATGTGACAAAAGTTAATTTTTTATTTGCAAATGATTCTAACCAAACAGATGATTTTACAATAAACCAAGCAGGTGAATATTGGTATAAAGATGGAAAATGGTCAAAAACAAAACCTAACCAGACAGTAGAACCTGGTGAGACATCTAGTCCGTCAGAAACGACAGAGCCAGTGGAGACGATTTCACCAGGTCAAGGTGAGACAGCTTCATTTGCAGACACAAGAACAGATTTTCGTGATGAAAGTATTTATTTTGTAATGACAACCCGTTTTTATGATGGGGATTCTTCAAATAATGCAAGAGGATTTCATGATGATGAAGTAGAAAATCCAGCCTCAGATCCATCTTGGAGAGGTGATTTTAAAGGATTGATTGAAAAACTTGATTATATTAAAGCTCTTGGATTTACTTCTGTTTGGATTACGCCAGTAGTAGAGAATAAGTCAAGATCTGGTTATGATTATCATGGATATCATGCGTATAATTTTAAGGAAGTAGACTCTAGATATTTATCGGATGGAGTTACTTATCAGACACTTATAAATGCGTGTCATAAAAAAGGTTTGAAAATTATTCAGGATATTGTATTAAATCATTCAGGTGGTTATGGAGAAAAGAATTTACAGACCTTTAGTGCCAATACTGAGGCAGCTATTTCATCAGAAGATACTAATAACTATTATAATCATTCCTATATTAAGAGTTGGGAAAGTTATGATTGTCAGGTTACCAGTATTGATGGAGATTGTCTGGATTTGAATACGGAAAATACGCATGTCATTAATTACTTGGAGGAAGCATATGATAAATATATCAATATGGGCGTGGATGGCTTCCGTATTGATACAATGAAACATATTTCAAGACTTACTTTTAATAACGAATTTACACCACACTTTAATGCTACCGCAAAAGCAGCAGGCACAAACAGCTTTTATATGTTTGGTGAGGTGTGTGCAAGAGATGAAAATGCGCTTTACTTTAATAATTTTGCATGTATCTCTGCCTTTTTCTATACATGGGCTGAAAAGAGCGATTTTGCTTGGGGAGATACAAACACTAATATTTCCAGTGTAAAAGCACATTGGGATAAGTATTCAGATTATCATGCAAAGAAGGCGAAAGCTGAATTTAATAGTGATAATGCCTTTTTGAAAGGAAATACATATCATAAACCTGATTATAGTGAAAGTTCTGGAATGGGAGTTATTGACTTCCCAATGCATTGGGCATTTAGAAATGCAAATAATGCATACAATCGTGCACTTCAGGATGATGCATATTATAATGATGCTACTTGGAATGTGGTATATGTAGATTCTCATGATTATGCTCCAAATACAATGGAAAAGATTCGTTATTCTGGAACAACAGAAAATTGGGCAGAAAATATGGATTTAATGTTTACATTCCGTGGAATTCCATGTATTTATTATGGATCAGAAATCGAATTCCAAAAAGGAAAAACGATTGATGGATATAGAGATAAAATAGCAAATACAGGTCGTGCATATTTTGGAGATAATATAGAAGGAACAATAAATGCGACAGATTTTGGAGTATATACAGCGGACGGTAAGGCTGCTGAGACCTTGAATTACCCATTAGCATTACATGTTCAGACCTTAAATAAAATTCGTCAGGCAGTGCCTGCACTTAGAAAAGGACAGTATAGTACAGAAAATTGCAGTGGAAATATGGCTTATAAGAGAAGATATACGGATGACAAGGTTGATAGTTTTGCATGTGTAGCAATTTCAGGAGATGCTACCTTTACAAATCTTCCAGGAGGAACATATACAGACTGTGTAACTGGTGATGTAAAGCAAGTATCAGAAGGTGGAACATTGACAGTATCATGCCCAGGTACCGCAAATATGCGTGTATATGTACTGGATACAGCAAAGACAAAAGCACCAGGTAAAGTAGGAAATGGTAGTGCATATTTAAAATAGTAATATATTGCTAAAAAAATAATAGAAAGTGTCAGAGTGTAGTAGAACCATAACAATGATAAGGGTGAATGGTCTGCTACACTCTTGTCATATTGTTGCAACAAAACTGTAATAGACCATTGTATTTTCACAAAGTAAACACAATTATAAGATAAAATAAATCGAATAGAAATCAAAAATGTAGGAGGGTTTAACATTGATTGAAGTAAGAAACCTAGTAAAAAAGTATGGGAATCATACGGCTGTAGACAATTTAAGTTTTACAGTAAAAGATGGGCAGGTATATGGTTTTCTTGGACCTAATGGTGCTGGAAAATCTACTACTATGAATATTATTATTGGTTATCTGTCTGCCACGGATGGAGAAGTAATCATTAATGGACATAACATTTTTGAAGAGCCGGAGGAGGCAAAAAAATGTATTGGCTACTTACCAGAGATTCCACCATTGTATTTGGATATGACAGTGAAGGAATATTTACAATTTGTGGCAGAACTAAAAAAAGTTCCTAGAAAAGAACGTGCAGAGCAGATTGAAAAAGCGATGCAGATGACAAATATTGTAGAGATGCAACACCGTTTGATGAAACATTTATCAAAAGGATATAAACAAAGAGTTGGTCTTGCACAGGCTATTATTGGTTTTCCTGAAATTATAATACTAGATGAACCTACAGTAGGATTAGACCCAAAACAGATTATTGAAATACGTGATTTAATTAAAGAACTTAGTAAGGAACACACGATTATATTAAGTTCTCATATTATGCAGGAAATTAGTGCGGTTTGTGATCATGTACTGATTATCAATAAAGGACAGCTTGTAGCGGAAGGTACTCCGGAAGAATTGGCAGAGATGACGCAGGGAACACAAGAGGTAACACTTCGTGTGAAAGCACCAAAAGCTACTGTGGAAAATATTTTAAACAGCGTTAAAAACATACATAGAAAAGAATACCTAGATCCGATAGAGGAGGATACAACAGAGGTTGTTGTTTATGCACAGAAAGAAAAGGATATTCGTGAGGATTTATTTAAAGCATTTGCGGCACAAAAAACACCAATACTTCATATGTCTGCATATGTTAAGAGTTTAGAGGATATCTTCCTTGAAGTTACGGAAGGAAACGGAAATAAAAAGTATTTGGCACATGAGGATGAGCAGGTAAATGAAACAACTGTGTCAGAAGGCAAAGTAGAAAAACAGGAAGAAAGTGAGGAATAGAGAATGAAAGCAATCTATAAGAAAGAGTTAAAATCCTATTTTACTTCTATGTTAGGATATGCAATGATTGCATTTTTCCTGTTAGTAGTGGGAGTATATTTTTGGGGTGTAAACCTGAGCGGTGGAAGTGCTGCAATTGGAAATACGCTTAGTAATATCAGTTTTGTATATACTGTGGTATTACCAATACTTACCATGCGTCTTTTAGCAGAAGAACAGAAACAGAAAACAGACCAGTTATTGTTTTCTACCCCTGTTAGTATTTGGGATGTAGTAATAGGTAAGTTTTTTGCAGTTGTTACAGTATTTACGGTTCCAATTATTGTAATATGTACCATGCCGTTAGTGTTGAAACAATTTGGTAATGTATTGTTCTTGAAAAGTTACTCTACTATTTTTGCATTTTGGTTGTTAGGATGTGTTATGTTGGCATTTGGATTGTTCATTTCATCTTTGACAGAAAATCAGATTATTGCTGCAGTAGTATCATTTGCATTTAATATTGTGATTTTATTGATGACATCCATAGCAAGTATGATGCCTGCAACAGCAATAGCATCTTTGATTGGATTTTCTGTTTTATTGGCAGTTGTAGCAATCTTTATATTCATATTTGTGAAAAATATTATTGTGGCAGGGGCTTGCTGGATTGTAGCAGAGGCTGCACTTGTGATTGTTTATACAGTAAAAAGTACATTATTTGAATCTGCATTGGAAAAAGTATTAGGAGGAATTTCCTTCTATTCCAGATTTAACGATTTTGTAAATGGAAACTTTAGTATTGCGTCGATTATTTATTACATCACTTTTATTGTGTTGTTTTTGTACTTAGCTGTACAATCAATACAGAAGAGAAGATGGAGTTAGGAAGGAGGAAACAATCGTGGCAAAATTAAAAAAAGAAAAGAAACAAAGAGGAAATGACAGTATTTTTTCCTTCAGAGGTAGTCGCTTTCGCAACGGAAGTTTTAGTGCAGCAATGATTATTATTGCTATTGCACTTGTAATTGTTGTGAATTTAGTTGTGTCAAAACTTCCTACAAAATATACTGAAATTGATGTAACTGGAAATAATTTATATTCGATTGGGAAAGAATCGAAAAAGTTGTTACACAAAATGGATGAGGATGTAACAATTTATTATTTATTAAGTGCAACTGCTGAAAATACATATTCTGAATTGACAAAACTTCTTGAAAATTATAAAGATGAAGCAGGCGGAAGGATTAAAATTGTAAAAAAAGATCCAGAATTGTATCCAAATTTCGGAAGCAAGTATGATGCAACAGATAGTACCGTATTAATTGTGGAAAGTGATAAACGTTATAAGTTAATTGATGGAAATGATATGTATAGTCTGTCAAATTATTCGGATTATAGTTATGGAGCGGATCCTATTTATACATTTAATGGCGAAGGTCTGATTGCAAATGCAATTGATTATGTAACAACAGATAATCTTCCTAAGGTCTATGAATTAGGTGGTAATGGCGAAGTTTCGTTGGATGACACGATTAAGGAGCAAATTACCAATGCTAATATTACTGTAGAGAGCCTTAATCTTTTGACAGAAGGAAAAGTGCCAGATGATGCAGACTGCCTTATGATTATTTCACCAGAAAAAGATTTTAGTAAGTTGGAGAAGGATGCTATTCTTGAGTATCTGAAAAATGGTGGTAATGCTATTATTGTGGCAGATTATCTTGGAGACGATGTGGAACGAAAGAACTTTGATGCAGTATTAAAAGCATATGGTGTAAAAATTGAAAAAGGTGTTGTTCTGGAAAGTGATAGAAATTATTTGTACGGAGGAACAAATAACCCAACGTATATTATGCCAACAACAGAAACACACACAATTACAGAAGATATGACATCTACAAACTACAGATGTTTGATGCCATCTGCACAAAGTATTAAAACATTAGATGATATTAGTGATACTTTGAGTGTGAAGAGTTTGCTTACCACTTCTTCTTCCTCTTATTTAAAAACAAATGCAGCTACTTCAAGCTCGAATGGTTCTTATGAAAAGACAGACGATGATGCAACAGGACCATTTAATGTGGCAGTAGCGATTACGGATAGTAAAGAAAGCAAGGGAGATTCAGATACGACAGATACAGATAGTGAAGAAGACGAGGAAAATATCAAAACAAAATTAGTAGTATTTGGTACATCTGCAATTGTAGATAGCAGTATTTACAGTCAGGTAACCCCATATAATGTTTCGTTATTTACAGCTTCTTTGGGATGGATGTGCGATTGTAAAGATAGCATTTCTATTTCTGCTAAAAATCGTACAGAAGATACATTATCTATTACAAGTAGTAAAGTGACCTCTTGGGCAATTGTCTATTTATTAATAGTTCCAGCAGTAGTATTAGGAACTGGTATTGTAGTTACTGTTCGTAGAAGAAAGAGATAATTCGGGAAATTTGAAAATAGCATTTCCTACAGTGCAAAGAGAGGAGCTATAATCTTTATGAAGAAAAGAAGATGGATAAAGCTTGCCAGTATGCTGGTACTTCTTGTAGTGTTGGTAGCAGGTTATGTCGCATTATCCTTACATCCATCCGATGAAGAGGAAAGTGACAAGGACGAAAGCTTTACTGTTACGAAGGTTGATAAAGATACAATCAATAAGATTGTATATACACAGGGCAAAAAAAATGAAAAAATAGAATTGGACTTGAAGAAAAAAACGTGGTATACACCTACAGACAAAGATTGTCCGGTTAATGAGTATACAGTTAGTGCTATGTTAAGTGCATTGTCTGAGATTAAATCAACAAGAAAGATAGAATCAAAAGATATTGATAAAGAATTATTCGGGTTAAATAAACCAAGCAAGGTAATTACCTTTACGACTGAAGATGGAAAAGAAACCACATATACGCTTGGAGTACTGAATGAGGCTGTCAATAAATACTATTTTCAGGTAACAGGAGATGAAAATGTATATTTAGTTGATTCTACTATGTACAATGCTTGTGATTACGATTTGCTTGGTTTAGCAAAGGTGGAAGAATATCCATCGCTTGGAAATCAGGATATATATGAATTTATTTTGAAAAAAGGAAATAAGACACTGTATTTTGAAGATAAAGCTGATGCGGCACATAAGAAAAATGCTTCAGAAATTCCAGATTGTAAATGGTTGAAGGGAACAAGCAAAACAAACGGAAAGGCAATGAATAAGGATAGTGCTAGTGATTTAGTACAGGCAGTGATAGGATTAACCAATACGGAATGCGTAACCTATAAAAAGACTGCAAAGGATTTGAAAAAATATGGTTTCACAAACCCAACCTTAACACTTACTGTAAACTATACAGAACAAAAGACTTCAGATACGAATGACGATAAAAAAGCGACAAGTGAAATTAAAGATTGTTCTTTTAAGGTGTACTTTGGAAATACAGATAAAGATTCTGGAGAATACTATGTTTATATGGAAGGATCTAATGCCATTTATACGATGAATGTTAGTAACGTAGAAACCTTGCTAAAAGCATTCAAATAATTTATGTATATGATAAAAAACCGTTGAATTTTCAACGGTTTTTTATTTTTAAGAAAGTCTATAATATGATGTCAGGGCAAAAGGCAGAGCAATCCGTAAGTATCATGGGGATAAAAAATGCCTTACCAATTGTTTTGTCTTTTGAACGCCTACAATTTGACTGGATATTTGTAGATTGTGTGGCAGCCTCATAAGTAATACAGCCGACTTTGTTCTAGCAAACCATTACATAACATGGTATAATAATAGATAAGTCCTTTTTCATAATAAAAAGGTTTCTTGCAACAGAAATTTTTATAAATGAGGGAATTTGGGGAGATAACATGGACTTGTCCATTCTACTCTGTTAGAAAAGGAAGGGAGAAAACTATGAGAAGAGTAAGTAGAATAATTGTAGGTGTATTAATTACAGCGTTGACAATACAAACGGCTGCTTTCCCAGGGAAGGCAGCATCTAATCATACAGTTTCAAAATCTATAAATACAATAGATATTTATCAGGCACAAGAAAAAGAAAATAGTCTGACGCCTAAAGTGACGATGGAAAAGATTGGCAAGAAAGTACAGGATAAAGATATTAGCACAGATGGGATTAGTGCAATGGCAAATAGCTGTACAGTAAAAACAAGAAGTGCATTTATCAATAAAATGTATAGTTATATGAATGCGAGAAAAACTAACTTTACGATTACATTTAAGGGGAGTTATAGGAAAATCTATATAAACAATGACATTAAGAAAATGTTTGAACCTGTTTGGCAAAAGGATAATAAAAATACAAGTAATGACTTTGACTACCTGTATGGAACCGTAGCAAGCTATGGTTTTCGTGTACCATATTACTCAAACAACAAATCGGTATTTAAGTTTACCATTAGATATAGAGAGAGTTTAGCGCAAGTAAAAAAGGTAAATGCAAAAGTCAAAAGTGCATTGGCAGGATTGAATCTGAATGGAAAGAGTCGTGTAGAAAAGTTACGATTGATTCATAATTATATTGCAGAAAATGTATCCTATGATAACAGCCTTACAAAATTTACAGCATATGCTGGTTTGGTAAGTAGTTCTCATAGTACGGTTTGTCAGGGATATGCTCTGATTTTTTATAAAATGTGTACAGAGGCAGGAATCCCATGCCGTTTCGTCACAGGATATGGATATAGCAATGGAAGTAGAGTATTACATGCTTGGAATATCGTGAAGATAGGAAGCAAATGGTATTTTGTGGATACTACATGGGATGATTTAGATTTATCGATTCGTCCGTATGTATATGATTATTTCCTTATAGGAAGTAAAAAAATGATGAAAGACCATTCATTAGATTCTAGATATACAACAGCAGCCTTTAAGAAAAAGTATCCGATTGCAAGCTCTGATTATAATTGGACTATGCCAACCGCAACACCAAGACCAACCGTAAAACCTACTGCAACACCAAAGGCTACTACAGTACCATCTGATTTAATAAAATCTACAAGGACACCACAAGTAACAATAAGTCCGAGTGCTACAGCGGCAGAAGGAGAATTACTAAAAACAAAGGCACCTGCGGCAACATTAAAACCAACGATAACAAGAAAAGAATATAAAGAAGCTGTAATTGCGTCTTACAAAAATCACCTAAATTATGAGGAGGCATCCGAATTGCAGTGTAAAAATTATGATGCCTACCTGGAAGTGTTGGCAGAAGTCTTTGATTATATGACAGAGGAACAATATAAATTATTAGCAACCGAGTATGAAAATGTAAATGAGAATGAGAATAGTGATATGTCGTATTTGACCTCGTTGCTGACAAATATGGGGGAACAATGGCAAACGTATATTACAGTTCCAATGCAGCAGTATTTACAAAGTACACAGTACGAAGAGCAAGTGGAGCAGGAACAAAAGGATAGTTCGCTAACGGAAACAGATGTAAAAAGTAAAGTGGCCTGTGCATATTATGAAGAGTTATATACAAATAATCGTGCAGTGGTTTTAAAACAGGTTCTTAATAATTTAGAACAAAATTCATGACATAAATGAGATAAGGATATGAGGAAAGGATAAAAGGGTAAATTATGAATAATTGGAAAATACTAGATAAAAAATATTATTACGATGGCAGTGATTTAGGATGTGTGTATAAAAAAGAGAGAACCACATTTCGTGTGTGGTCTCCAACAGCAAAAAAAGTTACTTTAAATTTATATGAACAGGGAAATGGGGACTGTCTGCTTGAATCGATTCCAATGATGATGGATGTAAGTGGTACATGGTATACAGTAATACAAAAAGATATAAAGGGAATGTATTATACTTATACGATCGACCATGAAACTTCTTCGCAGGAAGTAATTGATGTATATGCGAAGGCTGCTGGTGTAAATGGAAAACGTGCCATGGTTTTAGATTTTGAGGAAACAAATCCGGCAGGTTGGGATCAAGACCAAGGACCGGTATTAAAAGAAAAAACAGATGCTGTTTTATATGAATTACATTTACGTGATGTGTCTGCCGATTCTACATCTGGTATTAAAAATAAATATTTATTTGGAGGTCTGGCAGAAGAAGGAACGAAAAGTCCAGATGGACTTGCTACTGGCTTAGATCATATTAAAGAGATGGGGGTAACGCATGTTCATTTGTTACCTCTTCATGATTTTGGAAGTGTAGATGAGGAACATCCAGAGAAAAAACAATTTAACTGGGGATATGACCCAGTCAACTATAGTGTCTTGGAAGGCTCATATAGTTCAGACCCTTACCATGGTGAGGTGCGAGTAAAAGAATTTAAACAATTAGTAAAAAAACTCCATGATAATGGAATTGGTGTGGTAATGGATGTAGTGTATAATCATACTTATCACACAGAAGATTCTGTTTTTGAAAAGACATTGCCAAGGTATTATTATCGTATGCGTGAAGATGGTACTTTTGCAAATGGTTCTGCTTGCGGAAATGAGACGGCATCTGAACATAAAATGATGCGTAAATTTATGGTAGATTCCCTATGCTTTTGGGCAAAAGAATACCATATAGATGGTTTTCGATTTGACTTAATGGGAATTCATGACGTAGATACAATGAATGAAATTGCAAAAGAATTAAAGAAAATTAAACCGGATATTATTTTGTATGGTGAAGGATGGGCCGCAGAAGCACCATTGCTTGAGCCAGAACGTTTGGCAATGAAAGTAAATGCAAGAAAAGTTCCTGATTATGGTATGTTTAATGATAACATTCGTGATGCAGTAAAAGGGCATGTGTTTGCGGTGGAAGCAAAAGGATTTGTCAATGGCAAAGCAAATATGGAGGAAGAATTAAAATTTGCAGTAGTAGGTTCGACCCATCATAGCCAGGCATTGAAAGGAAAGGAAAAGGATTGGGCAAAGACCGCAGCGCAAAGTATTAATTATATTTCTGCACATGATGACTTAACTTTATGGGATAAATTAGCCCTGACAAATCCAGAAGATGATGAACAGACAAGAAAGCAGATGAATTGTCTGGCAGCAGCGATTGTATTTACTGCACAGGGGATACCATTTATACAGGCAGGAGAAGAAATGCTTCGGACTAAGCCTGGAACAGAACCGGGACAGAAATTTACAAGTAATAGTTACAATGCACCAGATGAGATTAATAGTATTAAATGGAATCGAAAAAGTGAATATGCGGATGTGGTTGCTTATTATAAGGGATTAATTGCATTTCGTAAAGAACATTCTATGTTTCGTATGGTGGAGCCGAGTGAAATAGAAAAGAGATTACAATTTATGGATATGCCTGAAAATATGGTAGGTTATGTAATTGATGGAACAGGCTTAGAAGATGTGCTTGATGAGGTTTGTGTAATCTATAATGCAAATCGTACTTCACAACAAGTAAAGATACCAGAAGGCTGTTGGAAGGTATATATAAATGGAACGAATGCAGGTACGAAACCAATAGAAGAAAAGAAGGACAGTGTTATTACAGTGGAGTCACTTAGTGCCATTGTTTTAGGCCGATAGAAAAATACCTGTGCTAGATTATATGATTGATAAATAAGAAAAATGAAACTATAGTTTATTGAAAATAGGGGCACATCTTTACGATGAGTGCGAAAAATGATATAATCTACACAGGTATGAAAGGTATGGTTAAATATGAGAAAGAAAAAGCTTGATATGAAAAAGAGAAAGCTGGATAAGAGATTAGAAAAATATTTAAGCTGGCCATTATATTTATCTTTATTACTGCTTGTAATGAATATCTTCATGTACTGCATAGGGCGTCAGGCAGGTGCAGTAATGACGATTTTTCTGGTGGGATATATATTGATTGCATTAAGTTTGTTCTTTTCCAGAAACTCTGCTATAACAGCGGGACTGGTGTCCTACGCAAATGATTATTCACAGGTGCAGCGTCATCTGATTAAAGAATTGACGTTGCCCTATGTAATTTTGGATGCAGAAGGTTGCATTATGTGGGGAAATGATGAATTTTGCACATTAGCGGGTGAGAGTAGATTTTGTCTGAAAAATATTACAACAATGATCCCGGAAATTACACAGGATACGCTTCCAAAAGATATGCTAGATACAGAAGTCCATATTAGATGGAAGGAAAAGGACTTTAAAGTTGTTTTGCGTAGAGTAAATATAGATAGTTTTGATATGGAGGAACAAGAAGAACTATTTGACGAGAATCAATTAGAAGATTCCAATACACTCATTACGATGTATATGCAAGACGAAACAGAGGTCAAAGAATATCTCAAAGAGATTGATGAAAGCAGGATGATTGTTGGATTATTGTATATCGACAATTTTGATGAAGTTCTTGCAGATGTGGAAGAGGTACGTTCTTCTTTGCTATTGGCTTTAATTGACCGTAAGATAAATAAATATATGGCAGGCATGGATGCGATAGTAAAAAAACTGGAGAAAGATAAATATGTGTTTATGTTCAAACATAAATATCTGCCACAATTAGAAGCAAGCAAATTTTCCTTATTAGAAGAAGTTCGAGCAATTAATATTGGAAATGAGATGGCGGCTACGATTAGTGTGGGACTTGGTATTAATAATGAAAGTTACCAAAAGAGTTATGAATATGCCAGAGTAGCTATTGATTTAGCATTAGGGCGTGGCGGTGACCAGGCTGTTATTAAAACAAGTGATAAGATTGCTTATTATGGCGGTAAGACCGTACAGATGGAAAAGAAAACCCGTGTAAAAGCGCGTGTAAAAGCACATGCTTTACGAGAGTTGATGGAGGCAAAAGATCAGGTACTAATTATGGGGCACTCCATTGGAGATGCAGATTCCTTTGGCTCATCTATTGGTATTTACCGTATTGCCAGAACATTAGGCAAAAAAGCAAATATTGTAATTAACGAAATTACTACTTCTGTGCGTCCGATGATACATCGTTTTTTAACAGATGCAGAATACGAAGAAGATATGTTTTTAAACAGTGAACAAGCATTGGAAGTTGTAAATCCAAATACAATCCTAGTGATTGTGGATGTGAATCGTGCAAGTTATACCGAGTGTCCAGAGTTATTAGAGTGTACAAAGACCATTGTAGTATTAGATCATCATAGGCAGGTAGGAGATGGAATTGAGAATGCCGTCCTATCTTATATAGAGCCATATGCATCCTCAGCATGTGAGATGGTTGCAGAAATTTTGCAATATGTGGACGATAATTTGAAGTTACGCCAAGTAGAGGCAGATGCTATGTACTCTGGTATTGTTATTGATTCTAACAATTTCCTTACCAAAACTGGTGTGCGAACATTTGAGGCAGCAGCATTTCTTCGTCGTTGTGGTGCAGATATTACAAGAGTACGAAAAATATTCAGAAGCAATAAATTAGAATATAAACTTCGTGCGGCTGCGGTACATGATATGGAGATTTTTATGGAACACTATGCTATAACAGAGTGTAAGGCAGATGGGGCAGACAGTCCTACTGTATTAGGAGCACAGGTTGCCAATGAATTATTGAATATAAGTGATGTGAAAGCATCCTTTGTACTTACTGCGTATAATAATAAAATTTATATTAGTGCGCGTTCTATTGATGAACTAAATGTGCAACTGGTAATGGAACGATTGGGCGGAGGCGGTCATATGAGCGTAGCTGGTGCTCAGTTGAAAGATGTAGATATGGATACAGCAAAACAAATGGTGCGAGATGCACTTAGAAAAATGATAGAAGATGGAGATGTATAAGAATGAAAGTAATTTTATTAGATGATGTAAAGTCCCTTGGAAAAAAAGGGGAAGTAGTAGAAGTAAATGATGGATATGCAAGAAACTGTCTGTTAAAAAAGAAATTGGGTGTGGAAGCAACACCAAAGGCATTGAACGATTTAAAATTAAAAAATGCCAATGATGAAAAAATTGCACAGGAAGTATATGAGCAGGCACAGGCATTTGCAAAGGAATTAGAAGATAAGACTGTTGAAGTTACATTAAAGACTGGAAAAGATGGAAGAAGCTTTGGTTCCGTATCTCCAAAAGAGATTGCGGAGGCTGCTAAAAAACAGTTTGGATATGAGCTGGATAAGAAAAAAATGCACCTTCCAGAGCCAATCAGATCGCTGGGAACTTATAATGTTCCAATTCGTTTACATCAGAAAGTAACAGCAGAAATTAAAGTACATGTCAGTGAAAAATAGACAAGTATTTGGTGACTTAATTTTTTTCAAAAAGTAAGGTAAAAGTATTAGAAACGAGGTAAAGTAATGGATGAGGCACTTATAAAACGTAGTATGCCTTTTAGTGCGGAGGCAGAGAGAGCTGTAATCAGTTCTATGTTGTTAGATAAGGATGCCATTACAACTGCATCAGAAATTTTAACAGTGGCAGATTTTTATCAATCTCAGTACGGAAGTTTATTTGAGGCTATGGTAGAGTTACATAATGATGGAAGACCGGTAGATTTGGTTACGCTTCAGGATAAGCTTAAAGAAAAGGATTTGCCACCAGAACTTAGTAGTGTAGAATTTATACGGGAATTGTTCGATGCAGTTCCAAACTCAGCAAATATCAAACATTATGCCAATATTGTCCGAGATAAATCTTTATTGCGTCGCTTAATTAAAACAACAGAAGGAATTACAAATGCCTGTTATCTTGGAAAAGAATCTGTAGAAGATATTATGGCAGATACCGAAAAGCAGATATTTGAGGTGTTGCGCAATACATCCGGTGGAGATTATGTAAGTATAAAAGATATAGTCATTGAGACAGTGGAAAGTATTGAGCAGGCAGCAAAAACTTCAGGTCGAGTAACAGGTATATCTAGTGGTTTTTACGATTTAGACTATAAAACGGCTGGTTTTCATTCTTCGGATTTAATTTTGGTGGCAGCTAGACCAGCCATGGGAAAAACGGCTTTTGTTTTGAATATCGCTGAGCATGTTGTTTTAAAAGAAGATATAGCTACGGCAATATTTAGTTTGGAAATGTCAACTACACAGTTGGCAAAGCGTATGTTATCCATGAATTCAAAAGTAGATTCACAGGCAATGCGTACGGGTGAACTAGATGATGATGATTGGGTAAAGCTGGTAAAAAGTGCTACAGAAATAGGAAATTCCAAATTGATATTAGATGATACACCTGGTATCACTATTTCAGAGTTACGTTCTAAATGTAGAAAATACAAGTTAGAACATGATTTAGGACTTATTATTATTGACTACTTGCAGCTTATGAGTGGAAATGGACGTAGTGAATCAAGACAACAGGAAATTTCAGAGATTTCTCGTTCCTTAAAAGCGTTAGCAAGAGAGTTAAATGTTCCTATTATTGCGTTATCGCAGCTTAGTCGTGCGGTAGAACAAAGACCAGATAAACGTCCAATGTTATCCGATTTGCGAGAATCAGGAGCAATTGAGCAGGATGCGGATATGGTTATGTTTATCTATAGAGACGATTATTATCATGCAGATTCAGATGAGGCAGGTATTTCGGAAATCATCATTGCAAAACAAAGAAGTGGTCCTACGGGAACTGTAAAACTCGCATGGTTGTCACAATATACAAAATTTGCCAATTTGGAACATAATCGAAATTAGTATGAAATGGAAAGGAGCTTGAGAAATATCTTAGGCTCTTTTGTGGACTTGTCTACTTTGTTATATAGAGGTTTTAAAAGGCTACTCCTTTGAAGTCGTTAAATGCAGGCAGATAAAAGGGATGAACAGAAAGGGGAAGGTTGGATATGGAAGAGAGAGAGCTGGTAAAAATAGCATTGGAGAATCGCTCTATGGCATATGTACCTTACTCTAAGTATCGGGTAGGTGCAGCATTGGAAACAGAAGATGGAATTGTATATGGGGGATGTAACATTGAAAATGCTGCATACACACCTTGTAATTGTGCAGAGCGTACCGCTTTTTTTAAAGCAGTTAGTGAAGGGCATAGAAAATTTAGACAGATTGCAATTGCAGGAGGGTATGAAGAAGGAATGCGTGTAGCAGGATTTGCAACGCCGTGTGGTGTTTGCAGACAGGTAATGATGGAATTTTGCATACCAGAAACTTTTAAAATTATTGTTGCAAGATCTGCAAATGAATATAGAACATACACATTGAAAGAGTTACTTCCAGAGGGCTTTGGACCGAATAATCTATAAAAACGTATATAAGCCTTGTTACAAATTTGAGAGGACAGGAGGGATTCATATGAGAATGTTTGACCTGATTGAAAAGAAAAAAAGAGGACAGGAAATGACAGAGACTGAAATAAGAGAGATGATTCGACAGTATGTTGAAGGTGAAATTCCAGATTATCAGATGTCAGCCTGGCTTATGGCTGTTTATTTCAAAGGAATGACAGACAAAGAATTGGGAAATTTAACATTGGCTATGGCACATTCTGGTGATATGATAGATTTGTCTGGAATAGACGGAGTAAAAGTAGACAAGCATAGCACGGGTGGTGTGGGAGATAAGACGACATTGGCGATTGCACCGATTGTGGCAGCTTGTGGAGGAAAAGTGGCAAAGATGTCAGGAAGAGGATTAGGACATACTGGTGGTACTATTGACAAATTGGAATCAATCAAGGGATTTCAAACAGAGATTTCCAACGAACGTTTTTTTGAAATTGTAAATGAGATAGGGCTAAGTGTGGTTGGACAGTCAGCAAATCTGGCACCTGCCGATAAAAAGTTATATGCCCTTAGAGATGTTACGGATACAGTGGATAGTATACCATTGATAGCAGCGTCTGTTATGAGTAAAAAGCTGGCAGCAGGAAGTGATAAAATTTTATTAGATGTAACCTGTGGAAGTGGTGCATTTATGAAAAATAAAGAAGATGCAGTAACATTAGCACAAAAGATGGTTGCTATTGGGGAACATGCAAACAGACCAACAGTAGCATTGATTACCAATATGGATACACCTTTAGGAGAATACATTGGAAATTCTTTAGAAGTAATCGAGGTAATAGAAATGCTTCAGGGAAAACGAAAAGGAGATTTGTTGGAGGTATGTATTGCGCTGGCATCTAATATGCTATTTCTTGCAAAAAATGAGCATACTGAGCAAATTTCTATTCACGAGTGTGAAAAAATGGCACGAAAGGCAGTAGAAGACGGAACGGCATTAAAGAAATTATGTGCTATGGTAAAAGCACAGCAGGGTGATGTTTCAATGATTGAACATCCTGAGAAGTTCCCGAAAGCAGCCTATTATTATGATGTCGTTGCACAGTATAGTGGTTATGTGGTCCATACAGACGCACAACAATTAGGAATTGCATCTATGGTGCTTGGTGCTGGGCGTGAAACCAAGGAAAGTACCATTGACTTTGCAGCAGGTATTTCTCTAAAAAAGAAAATGGGAGATTATGTACAAGTAGGAGATGTAGTCGCAAGGCTATATACAGAAAAATATGATACAGTAAAGGAAGCAGAACAGATATTGCGGGATGCTTACTATATAAAAAAAGAAAAACCAGAATCTGAAAAGTTAATTATTGCAAAAGTAACCAAAGATGGAGTAAGCTGGTATTAAAGAAAGGAGAAGTTATAGCCTTTAAGAGCTGTAACAAAAAAAGATGAAAGTATTAAGTGTAGCAATTCCCTGTTATAATTCAGCGGAATATATGAGCAAAGCTATTGAATCACTGATTCCAGGCGGTGAAGATATAGAAATTATTATTGTAAATGATGGTTCCAAAGATGACACCCTAAAAATCGCAAGAGAATATGAAAAGAAATTTCCTACAATGATTAAAGTAGTGGATCAGGAAAATGGTGGACATGGAGAAGCGGTAAATGCAGGAATCAGAAATGCCACAGGAATGTATTACAAAGTTGTAGATAGTGACGATTGGGTAGATGAGGAAGCTTTATATAAAGTGTTGGAACAATTAAAGCAGTTTATTGAAAATCAACAGAAAGTTGATATGCTTATTTGTAATTATGTATATGAAAAGGTTGCCTTGGGAAAAAGCAAAGTAATTGATTACCATAGTTGTCTTCCAAAGGATTGTATATTTGGATGGTCAGAAATCGGGCGATTCCGTTCTAGTCAAAATATATTAATGCATTCGGTTATTTATCGTACAAAATTATTGCGAGAATGTAAGTTGGAATTGCCAAAGCATACTTTTTATGTAGACAATATATTTGTATATCAGCCATTACCATTTGTAGAAAAGATGTATTATCTGGATGTAGACTTTTATCGCTATTATATTGGCAGAGAGGATCAGTCTGTTAATGAACAGGTAATGATGGGGAGAATCGATCAGCAGATTACAGTTACAAAGATTATGATTGATAGTCATGACTTAAATAAGATTACTTGTAAGCAGCTTAGAAAATATATGGTAAAATATCTGGTTATGATGATGACGGTAAGTTCTGTTTTCTTAGTCAAGTTGAATACAGAGGACAGTCTTGCAAAGAAGGATGAATTGTGGATGCACCTAAAAAAGAAAAATCCTCGTTTATATAAGGAAATGAATCGATACATTTTAGGCTGGAGTATGAAAATGAAATCCAGAGCAGGAAGAAAAATTATTGTTTTGGGATACCACATATCAAGAAAAATATTTGGATTTAATTAAAAAGTAGCTGTATGCATATGATTGATGATAATATGCATACAGCTTTTTTTAACGCCAGAAATTAGCTTTTTCTTTTTTTAGTTTCGCTTTTGATTCATCTTTTTTCATTTCATTGAGGGATGCAAATAATTTATCCCAATTCATTCGATAGACAATTGTATAAAGAATAATTGCAAGTCCTATTCCACAGAAACCGTCTACACAGGAATGTTGTTTCAAAAATACAGTAGAGAGACAAATTAATATTGTCAAAATACCGCTTCCGGCTAGAATCCATTTATTTTTACGAAGCTTCTTACTTTCTGCAATTGCCATAAAAACACCAACTGAATTAAATACGTGAATACTAGGACAAACGTTTGTGCTGGTGTCTGTTTGATATATGAACTGCACAAGCTGTGTAAATATATTGGAGTTGGTAAAAGTATCCGGCCGCAAATTTTGCTCATTTGGAAAAATGGTATAAATAATGAGACAAATGGTCATTCCTGAAAATAATAGTGCACAACATTTATAAAAATCTTTTGTATTTGTAAAGAAAAAATAAAGGACTACGCTGGCAATAAAAACAAACCAAAGTAAGTAGGGGATAATAAAGTATTCACAAAATGGAATAAAATCATCCAGTCGCATATGCATAGGGTAAAATTCGACATAATCCCTTTTTTCTAATAAAACAAACCATGTAATATAAATTATAAAATAAGAGAATACCCAGCCATGGCGGTACTTATGAAGAAAACTCTTCAATTGTTGCAAGCGCATTCATTTTCATCCTTTCTTTTGCAGTGTTTTAAGTATTTAATCCATTAAATTTACAATTTGTAAAAATCAACTTATGAGTAAACACCTTACGATATCATGTGTCAAAGATAAAATCATTATAGCATAACGCCTTTAGATGGGCAAGATATATCTCTTACAGATAACCGAGGGATTTTACAATAAAAATCCAGAGTGTTAATGTGATTGCGGAAAACAGAGTAGTAAGGACAACAATGCTGGAAGTCAAAACACCGTCATTATTCATGTTTTTTGCCATAATGTAGCAGGATGGAGTAGTAGGAGAACCCAGCATGATAATAAGTGCAATCAATTTTTCTTTGGTAAATCCCATAGAAATCGCAATTGGGAGAAAAATAGCAGGCTGAATAAGCAATTTATAAATAGAAGCAATCAGTGCAGGTTTTAATTTTGCAATTGCTTTTTTTCCTTCAAAAGTAACTCCGATACAAACCAATGCCAAAGGAGAAGCCATTTTTGCAAAGTTATCTATGGTTTTTGTAAGTAATACAGGTGTTTTTTCATAAAATCCAGCTAAAGACCAGATACTTGCAATCACAATGGCTAGTAGGATTGGGTTTGTACAAATGTTAATAAAAGCCTGTTTTAATGTGTGCTTGCCATCTGATTCACTGTTTGCTTCAAAAGTTAATACAATTACCGAATAAATATTATAAAGAGGTACCGCACCAATAATCATTAGAGGAGCCATGCCGGAACTGCCATAAATATTTACAATAAAAGCAATGCCAAAGACAGCAGCACTTCCGCGGAAAGCAGCCTGAACAAAGGCACCGCGAATACTATTGTCTTTTAAAAATAGCTTTGCAAGCCCCCAGATTCCCCAAAAACAAATAGAGGTAACAATTGCACAGAATAAAACAAAACGTAAATCAAAGTTACTTCTCATATCAGTTTTAGCAATATCAGAAAAAAGTAGGCAGGGAAGTGTAACCTTGAAATTAAATTTGTTCGCTTTTGCTGCAAAATGATCGTCTAGCATGTCAACCTGTTTTAAAATATAGCCAATAATCATAACCAAAAAAACAGGTATGGTTGCATTGATACTATAAATAAAATTTTCCATTGTAAGTCACTCTTTCTACTATATGATTTGATATATGTAAAATTTACACTTCCTTAATCATAAAGGAAAAAAACAAAAAAATCTACCTGTTTTCAAAGAAAAGGGGAATTTACTCTGTGAAAAAATTGTTTTTTGCTGCATGAAAAGTTAAGTATATTTGTTTTAAATGTTTTCTACATCGTTCAATTCGTTTTCGGATAGTAGACGAGGGAATATTATAGAAGGAAATCAGCTCGTGCATTTCTTTCTTCTTAATAAATACATGAATAAAAAGAAGTTGTTCCTGTTTTGATAAGAAATGTAGCGAAGAAAGTAAAGTTTCATATTTCTCTTTCGTTATCTCCCTGTGCTGGTAAAAATGAGAGAGAGCAGTGCTAGAAATGCCTTCTTCTGTTAAAGAAAGAAGGTTGTCATTATATGGAATTATGTATGTGGCATCATTACTTTTTTCACGATCCAGTAAAAAGAAAAAAATAGAGAAAAGGGGACGCTTTTTTCTAGTTGCTATTTGCTTATCTTCCTGTTCCATAAAAAGTAAGAAAGTTTCCTGTACAATATCTTCTGCTACATGTGAATTTTGCAAAGAAATAGTTGCGAATGAAAGGAGAGTCTCATAGTGCAGCTCGTAAAGAGTCTGCAATCTTTGTTGCATCATATAAAATCTCCTTTAATTGTGAATTATGATTTGTTGAATAAAAAAAAGAATGGATGAAAGTATCATCCATTCCTAATTATACACAAATAATACGAAAATGCAAGTAGAACTAATCTATAACTTTGATCACAATCGTATCATATTTTTGATTTAAGATAGAGGCAGTAACTACAACACTACCCTCTTTTAATGCTTCTGTTCTTCCGTTTCGTTTTACTGAGACGATAGAAGTGTCAGAACAGGAAAAAACAGGTTTTTCGGCTGTATTTTTTGGTTTTAAATTTAAATATTGCATCAAATTTAGAGAATCACCAGCATCCATTGTAATATTGCTTGTACGGAAGCGTACACTGACAGCAGGTGGTGTAACAATAACACTGCACTTTAAGGTACATATTTTTCTGTCATTGCGATAAATATATGCCATAACTTTTGTACGTCCTACAGCGATGCCTTTAATTTTGCAACTTTTATTTTTTTTGTTAGAAGCTGTGATAGAGGCAATATCAGTGTCTTTTACCTGAAAGACAACACTGTCTGATTTTCTACCACCTAATATTTTTAGGGTAAATTGTTGATTTTTAACAATATCAACATCTTTTTTATTAAGTTTTCCAGTATTCTCCGCAGCATAGGCAATATTTTGTTGTGGAGAAAAGCCGGGAAATAACATGGTGCCAAGTGAGCATAAAAGTAATGCACAAATAATCAATCTTTTTTTCATACATTTTTCCTCGTTTCTTTGTTGTTATTTAACTAAAATAGTAGAAGATAAATTTGTCAAGAATATGGTAAAAAAGAAGCAATATTAAGTTTTGGAGATATGTCAATTTTTTCTTGATTTTTAAGGAAAATCCTGCTTATAATGAAAGAGATAAATCGTTGGATGTTGGCAAGTGCCTATTCAAAAAATATAAGCAGGAGGATAAATATGAAAAAAATACTGATTGCAGATGACAATGAGGATATTATTGATATATTGTCTAATTATATTGAACGTGAAGGGTATGAAACCGTTGTAGCGATGGACGGAGAAGAAGCGTTGCAACTATTTGAGAAAGAGCAACCTGTTTTAGTTTTACTTGATATTATGATGCCTAAGATTGATGGGTATGAGGTATGTAGAACGATTCGGAAAAATTCAAATATTCCAATTATCCTTGTTACGGCAAGAGGAGAAGATTTTGAACGGGTAATGGGACTTGACATTGGGGCAGATGATTATATTGTAAAACCGTTTAGTCCTAATGAGGTGATGGCAAGAGTACGGGCTGTATTAAGACGCACTCCGGGAGAAACTACTGCAGTTCAAAATGATAAAATAATGCAAATTAGTAATCTGACTGTAAATTTGGAAGAGTATACAGCTATGATTAACCAAGTGAAAATTCCACTCACAAAGAAGGAAATTGAAACGATGTGGATACTGGGACAAAATCCAAATAAGGTATTTACAAGAGATAATTTGTTGGATAGTCTTTGGGGATTTGATTACTATGGAGATAGTCGTACAGTAGATTCACATATTAAACGTCTAAGAGCAAAAATTGATAAGGAGGAACACCCACAATGGAGAATTAAGACTATTTGGGGCGTGGGTTACAAATTTGAAATAGATGAATAGGACAAAGAAAGAAAAGAAAAGGATAAGAAACAATCGATTATTTATTCAGATTTGTGCTTGCTTTGGTTTTGTTTTAGTTCTGTTTGCCATGATTATCGGTATGATGTTTTCTAAGTTATATGAGGATAATATGTTGAAAACGTATCGAAAGCAAATGAAAAAACAAGCGAGACATATAGCAAAAGAAATGTCTGGTTTTGTGACGGAGGATGATACAGAAGGAAGTTTTAACTATTTAGATTACTTAGACTCAATGGAAAACAGTGAGAATACGGATATTTGGTTTATTGATAACGATGAGGATGACATTACATTAAAAAAAGAATTTACTAACGTAGATATTGTTGACATAAAATTATCGGATGAAGTGGAGTATGTCTTAGATCAGGCAAAAAAAGGAAAAGTTTCTTATGCCTGCGGCTATGATGCAATTTATGAAAAAACTATGATGTGCGTGGCAGCTCCAATCAGAGATGGGAAGAAGCGAGTAGTAGGAATTGTATTACTGAATAGCTTTGTAGAACAGCGGGATACATTTATACGCACAAGTCGCCAGTATATTGAATATAGTATTCTGGTAGGTATTGGAATTTGTTTAGTTATAGGCTTCATTTTAGCAATGGTTATTACAAGACCTTTATCACGTATGCGTCAAGTTGCTTTAGAATTGGCAGATGGACATTATGAGAAACGTACCAATGTAAAAGGAAAAAATGAAATTGGAGTTTTGGCACGAAGTATGGACATCCTTGCGGAACGTTTGGAACAAAACGAAAAGGAACGTCAAGAAGCAGAGCAGATGCGATTGGACTTTTTTGCAAACGTATCACACGAACTTAGAACACCCATTACTGTAATGCGTGGATATTCGGAAAGTCTTGCCGATGGTGTAGTAAAAAAAGAAAAGCAACAGCAGTATTATCAACGAATGGTTTCTGAATGTCAAAGTATGGAACGGCTTGTAGGAGATTTGCTTACACTTTCCAAGATGCAAAATCCACATTTTGTAGTAGAAAAAGAGCCAGTGAATTTAGCACAGATATTTTATGATATTTTACGTGGATATAAGGCGATTGCCGAGAAAAAGCACATACAGTTATTGTTTTCCTGTCAGGAAGAAATTGTCATGATGTTGGGCGATTATGATCGTCTACGGCAATTGTTTACCAATATAATAGACAATGCTATTAAGTTTTCCAGTGAAGGAGGACATGTCTGGATTACCATTACAAAAAAGGATAAGATAGAAGTATCCATTCGAGATGAAGGGGTAGGAATATCGGAGGAAGAGTTGCCTAATATATTTGATAAGTTTTACAAATCAAAATTACGGCAGAATGCAAAAGGCTCTGGGCTTGGACTTGTTATAGCAAAATCTATTGTGGAGAAACACGAGGGAACGATAGAGGTGGATAGTAAACTTGGTGAAGGAACAGAATTTCGTTTTTATTTTACTATCTATGCAGGTGCGTGGGAATCCTAGAAACTTTTTGGAAAAGCTTGTAAATACTGGAATGTACGGAAAAGAATATAGAATTTTGTATATATTGTATATTGCAATGATGCATAATCTGGTCTATAATGAATACAATAAGTTTAGGAAATGTATTCCTGGGGTGTTCGATACTCCTGATATTTTGAACCTACATCAATTTATATGGGAAGCTCATATTTTCATGAGGATGTCAAGCCATCATAAGCAGTGGAAGGCAGAGACATGAGTGCGGCAACCCACCTAGCATGTGCTAGGAGTCAAAATTCAGGAAACGGCATTTTGGGGTATATGACTGAAAAATGGAGCAGCTTTTTAGCTGCTCTTTTTGCTTATAGAGAAATAAAAATTTAAGTGGATTGTAGTTTGTATTATTTTGAGGCGAGTTTTTAGCAACAGAGAGGGGAAGAAATCATATGAAGAAAAAAGTAGGAGTTATAACTGCAATTTTATTTTTAATGATAGGAGTTATATTATTATTATTTCCATATTATACAAAAAAGGAGAACGGCAAAGTGCAAAATGGATTGCTGGAGCAGTATGAGAATTTGATAGCTGCAAATAAAGAAAAAACGAGCAAGGAATTGCCGACACCAGAGCCACAAAAGGATAATATGGATTATACAATAGCTGATTTTGTAGAAGATAACACCAGTAAGGATACGAAATCTATTATCGACAGACAACAAATTATCGGAAAAATTACCTGTGATAAAATTGGAATAGAGTATATTGTTGTGGAAGGCGCGGATAGAGATAATATAAGAGCTACGATTGGACATATAAAAGGGACTGCAGGTTTTGGGGGAAAAGGGAACTGCGTTCTAGCCGGGCATAGAGGTGGATACTATGGAAAGTTTTTTAAGGAGATTGACCAGCTAACGAAAGGGGATGTTGTAGTAGTAACAGATTTGTATAATCGAAACTACTATTATGAGGTATATGAACAACAAGTAGTAGAGCCGGATGCATTATGGATTTGTGAACCTGTGGAAGGGAAAAAGATATTAACATTATTATCATGTGAAGACCATGGTACGAAAAGAAGAATTGTAAGATGTCAGCTAAAAAATTCTATTGACAGATTGGAAAATTAAGGGTAATATGAAATAAAAGATTACATATAATAAAAAAAAGCGCAGAAATATAAAAAGATGTAACCGTGGTTAGATTTATCGGGGGGTGAAGTACATGAAACATATTGTTCGTGTAGTTATTTTAGGGGTATTTTTATTATGTGTGCCATATACGGTATCAAAGGCGGCAGAAAATGGAGTAGCTATTTCCGATAATAAAAATGGTACTGTTACAATTACTTACAGTAATGAAAATAAAAATAAAATTGCAGTTACAGTAAAGAAAGAGGGAACCAATACACAGTACAATTATTTTATGACAGAAAGTTCCATAGATACAGAAATACCACTTACAGCAGGAAATGGTACTTATAAAGTTTCCGTGTTAAAAAATATACAGGATACTAGATATAGCCAATTATCTTCCCAAGATGTAAGCTTAAAGCTAAAAGATAGCAAAAAGGCATATCTGACATCCAATCAGATGATTACTTGGAGCAAGAAAAATACAGCAATTAAGAAGGCAAACAAATTAACAAAGAAATATAAGAGTCAGACCTCTAAGATAAAAATCTTATATAAGTATTTGGTAACAAATTTTGATTATGATTATGACAAATTTAATAAAAATTCTAGTGGAAATCTTGCTTATTACACACCGGATATTGACAAGACGTATACTAGCAAGAAAGGAATTTGCTATGATATGTCGGCGTTGACTGCATCTATGATGCGAAGTGTGGGAATACAAACAAAGATGGTGACTGGATATCCAAGAAATCAATACTATAATGGTTCACAGTATCATTCTTGGAATAGAGTGTATTCAAAAAAAGAAAGGAAATGGATGGTCATTGATGTAACATGTGATATGTGTTTGTACGATCAAGGAGTACGATTTAAAAAATTATCCATGAAAAAGAAACCATCACAATATTCCAATGTAAAATATATATGGTGATGAAAAAAACATTGCAGGCTGGAAGAGCTGCAATGTTTTTTGTTTTTTTGAAAGTGTATGAATGAAGTGGAAGAAAAATTATGGAATAGAATTGAAAAATATAATATTGCTTTCATGATGGCAGAAGGAGATATAAAAATGAGAACATTCTATATAGTAAACAAAATTTAATATTTACGATAAGACTTTGTAACGTTATCATGGTATAGTAAATAGTAAGAATACAAGTTCTTCCAATTCTGTAAAAAGAATTGGTGTACATTGAAAAATTCATAATGTGCATGGAAAGATTACAGTGGAATGTTTATTTCCATTTTTAATGATAATGTTGTGCGAAAGCACGACGGTTAACCACGTTCCGTTAAGAAAAGCAACAGTATGTGTCGAATGGAACGAAAATTTAGGGTAACAGTGAGACACAGTTGTAAAAACGAGGCTGAAAACAGGAGTCTATGCCTAGAAACGTAGATCGGTTAACCCCGCTATCCGGAAAAAGCGAGGCTGAAAATAGAAGCCTGGTTCTATATCATCAGGTAGGTTAACCACGTTTTCCTCAAAAAACGAGGCTGAAAATAGGGAACTCACCTCAAAGAAAAAGTGAGAAAAGTCAAATGTACTTGTAAACCTAGTAAAGCCAAGGAGAAAAATTATGAAGAAAATTCTAAGTTTCAGTTTATTAATAGTATTAGCATTATCTTTAAAAATTGGAAATATTACAGTGAAAGCAAATGAAGTGGATGTGCGTGCTCAGGAGGCTGAGCAGAACGAATTTTCTGTAATGAGTGAAACTGGAACTGAAGAGGCACATGAAGTGAAAAACGAAGATTGCACAGAAAGTGCAATTAGTAAGGAAGTGTCTGGGCTTACAGAAGAAGGTTTTGCAGAAAATGATGAGTGGCATGTAGATGAAAGCAAAGTTGCATCAGTAGATAGGAAGAATGAGTCAAAAGATGATTCGGAAAATGTAACGGAAAAATCAATCAAAACAGATACTGTTGACGTGAAGACAGTATCGGTTAAATCTTCCGATATTGAAGCATCAACTACAAAAAGCCAATCAGATATTCAGGAAGAGCAGGAAAAAGTAAATTTAGAAGATCCAACTGTAACTACAGTTCCAACAACAACTACAATGCCTATTATTGGGGTTCGACCAGATCAGGATGAAATTTCAGAAGTAGAGAAGGAAATTGAAGAAGATGACATCGCTAACAGTGATGCTAAGGTAGAACCAACAAAGAAAAAGGCAGTTGCTATAAAAAACGCAAAAGTAGAGACAACTTCTGAGGAAAAGGATGAAGTGGTTGAAACAAATAAAGAGGAGGATACTACAACAGTGGTATCTGAAGATTCTGTACCATCATCTGCAGTTCTTCCTCAAACAGGAGTTATGTCAGAGTATGTATTTTATGTGCTTGGTGGATTAATGTGCATATTAGGAATTTGTGTTCTGGCTATTTCTAAAAAAAATAGCGTACAACAATAAAATAAAATTAAACAAGGGAAAGGCCGAGATTGTCATCTCGGTCTTTTCTTTGTTCGGGCATTTGTTTTGTTTCGTATAGTAAAAGTTTTTCAACAGAAAAACGAAACATGGATTCAAAAAGATAAAATAGAGGTAAGTCTAATCTTTTCTAGTGTTTTTACTTGAGATAACCCTTAGAAAAATGTATAATGGAAAAAAAATGCAGAAAAAAGAAGGAGAAAAAGTATGAATCAGGAGAAAAAACTGTATTCGGTGGATTATATAAAACCACTGGATGGTGTCAGAGCATTGGCGATTCTAATTGTGGCATGGTTTCATATTTGGCAATTATCATGGCTACAACCTATAAAAGAGGTGAAGTGGCTGTCTGTTTTTAATGTTTCCCAGATTAATTTAGATTGGATTGTTCGGACCGGATATCAGATGGTCGATGTTATGTTGCTGCTTAGTGGATTTTGTCTGTTTTTGCCATATGCAAAAAGTATGGTATATGGGACGAAGGAGCCAGAGATAAAGTCCTTTTATAAAAAGAGAATAGCAAGAATTGCGCCTTCCTACTATTTTGCAATCTTAGTTGCATTAATAGTCGCATTATGGGCAGGAAAGTATAGTTCTATGTTGGATATGTGGAAGGATCTTATTCCACATGTATTTTTTCTACATACTTATACTGAACGTGCATATTTGGCAACTAATTTGAATGGTGTTTTATGGACACTGGCAGTAGAAGTGCAATTTTATATTATATTTCCTTTTGTGGCAAAATTGTTTAAACGTTGTAGTTGGGCGACCTATTGTGGAATGGTGGCGGCATCATGGATGTTTGATAATTGGGTTATTACACCACGTTTAGATTCTATTAATCTTGGAATGTGGTTTAATCAGCTTCCAACATTTTTGTCTGTTTATGCAAATGGTATGATGGCGGCACTTATTGTTGTAAAATTGTCTCATATTTTAAATACATATTTGGAAAATGGTGAGGAAGCAGAAGCGAATAAGACACAAAAGATTGTGGGATATTTCTTTACATTGCTTATGATACTTTCTTTATATGTATATTATATTATGATGAAAGACCTTGTGGCAGCCGAGAATAATTGTATCTGGCAATATAACAATCGCTATGAATTTAGTTTGGTGTTTGCTGTATTTATTATAGGGAGCGCATTTGCCCTTCCGTTTGTTCAAAAAATATTTGGAAATCGGATTATGAAATTTTTGTCCGGTATATCATTTCAAATATATATATGGCATCAGTTTTTGGCGGCGTTGTTAAAAGAACATCATATTCCGTATTGGACTGGTGAGACCGCACCCAATATGCTTGGAGATAAAGTATGGATGTGGAAGTATTTTTTACTGTGCTGGGGAGTGAGTGTGATAGCAGCAATTGCAGGAACATATCTTATTGAACGACCTTGTACAAAAATAATTATGAAAAAGCTTGGAAAAAGCAGAAAGAAGGGATAGAAATATGAAAAAAGGAAAATGGTTACTAAGTGTATTGATGGTTCTAGTTATGGCAGTATGTGCTGGTTGTGCTACATCAGGTGTTGAGGTGGAAATTGGTTCTAATGGAAAGGTTACAGTTACAGAAACTACATTATTGCAACGGGATGTAGTAGATAAAGTAATGTTGGCATTAGCAAAGGATCCAGAGGCTGCTGCATCCGTTACTCAAATTTATGATCAATATCTAGATAAAATGGAAAAAGTAACAGAAGATGGTGTAGAGTATTATAAGAGTGTAGAACCAAAGAGTTACAATTCTTATAGTCAAGCCGAGAAGGAATTAAAGGACAAAGTTGGTTTATCAGGAGCGGATATAGCGGCAGATCATATTTACATGGCTATGTATTTAGATGAAGATGTAAGTGGTTACAATTCAGGAATGTTATCACAATATGAAAGCGTTTTGGCTGAATATGGATTTACTGTTGAGGAAGTGCAGAAATTGTTAGCAGCAATTACAGTAAAAGTAAATGTTTCCTTTGAAAATGCAGTTACCTATTGCGATGATGCAGCTACTATTCAGGGAAAAGTAGCGACTTGGACTTTTACACAGGATTCTCTTGCTAATTATGGAAAGGGACTGCATGTATTTTATGCGGAGACAATGACAGAAAGTAAGATTAAGACAGATAAAACTGCTCCAGTTGTTTCGGGAGTAGCAAATAAAGGTTATTATAAAAATAAGAGTGTCAAAGTAAAAGACAATACAGGTGTAGCTGCTGTTCTTGTAGATGGAGTACAGGCAGAAGAAAGCTTTAAGTTAAATGCATATGCACAAGGAAAAAGAACTGTTGTTGCATATGATTTTTCTGGAAATAAGAAGAATGTGACATTTACTTATGACAACACAAAGCCAACCGTAAGCGGAGTAAAAAATAAAATTACTTACAAGAAGGCTGTAAAAATTAAGTATGCGGATAAGTATGGAGTAAAAGCTGCTACTTTAAACGGAAAGAAGTTTAAATCAGGAAAGAAAGTTTCTAAAAAGGGATCTTATACAGTAAAAGTAACAGATAAGGCTGGAAATAGTACAGTAGTAAAATTCAAGATAAAAAAATAATTGTTTTATTTGTAATGTTAATAGACAGGTAGGTATTTCGGTGATACCTACCTGTTTTTTTACTCTATAGAAAATGCACCCTATAGAGTAAAACGTTCCGCGGATAAGACTTTGGCGTGTAAAGCAAAATTTTTCTGTATGAGAAATTTTTAGAATTGATGCCTAAGTATTGTTGAGAAGAATGTCAATACCTAATTTGATGTTAAAAATAACTAAAAAAATATGCAAACCTTTATAGAAAACAGAAAATGAATAAAAATACTTTAAATTGTATTGACAATTCGTGCGAGAGAAACTATAATGTAGACATAATAAATGAGGAACAGAAAATACAAAGTAAAGGAGGAGGTTCCCATGGGACGTTAGAGATTTACTTATAGTATAGAAGAAAGAGAGGTATGGGACACCAGTAGGATATGGATAGTTGTGAGATAGAACAGATTAGTATTTTAAAGTAGATGGGAGGAGATACCATTGGACAGGAAAGGTTATAAATCCTCATATTGAATTTAGTTCGGGAGAACTCAATTAGATAGAGTGAAAAGCAATTGCTTTTACATAGAGAACGGATAGTGTAGAAATAAGTCGAAAGGAAGGTACGGACCACCACAGTGAGTAGAATGAAAAGAGGAGCACTGATGAAATCTAGCGAAAGGAAGGTACGGGCCACCAGAATAAGTAAGATTAAAAAGGGAGCACTGATAAAATAAGGCGAAAGAGAGGTACAGACCGCCACAGTAGATAAGTAAAATAAAAAGGGATTCAGATAAAATCTAGCGAAAGAGAGGTATGGACCACCAGAAACATATGAATAATAAAATAAAAAAGAAGAATTAACGAGTGTTGATTGTGTACAGATTGATGCTCGTTTTTTTGTGTTTATAAATGTCAATGATATTCGCAATCCGCTTTGCTATTAGCTCATATAAAAGTGGCACTGCGTGCCTTATGAGATACGGGGCTTGAACGCCGAACTTTGTTCAAGAGTAACCACCACCTGAAGGCAGTGGTTTTTCTTGAACTTTTATAAATTAATTACTTGACTTCTATTATAATATACGCTATACTTAATTTAATAAATGAACAATTGTTCATTTGAAAAGCTAAGATTTTGATGAAATAGTAGGAAAGGAGTGTTTGTATGAAAAAAACATATAAGATTGAAGTGGATTGTGCCAATTGTGCAAATAAGATGGAGGATGCTACAAAAAAGACAGAGGGCGTAAAGGACTGTGTAGTAAATTTTATGACATTAAAAATGAAAGTAGAATTTGAGGACGGAGCAGATGTAGATGCTGTTATGCAGAACGTTCTTAAAAACTGCAAGAAAGTGGAAGATGATTGTGAGATTTTCCTATAAAACAAATATGAAAAAGTTACTGTTCACATCCAGCGTGAACAGTAACACGAAAAAACAATAGACAAATGTAAGGCACCTATAGTATTCTTACTGTAGGTGCATAAAAAAAGAATATTACATGAATATGTGTTCATATAATGATATAAAAGTGCAGGTATTCACTAGATGACAGTAGTTAGGTTAGATTTAAGAAAGAAGGGATGTATTATGACTAAAAAGCAAAAAAAGATGTTGATACGAATTGTGATAGCCTCTATTGCTATAATCGTGTTGCATTTTATTCCAGTAGAAGGAATCGTTAAATTTTTGTTGTATATGGTTCCGTATTTAATCATTGGGTATGATATTTTGTTGAAGGCTATGAAAGGCATTAAAAATCGACAGCCTTTTGATGAATGTTTGTTAATGGTAATTGCTACGTTAGGAGCGATTTTACTTGCCTTATTCCAAACCGGAGATTATGTAGAGGCAGTTGCGGTTATGTTATTCTATCAGATTGGAGAATGGTTCCAGAGTTATGCAGTAGGAAAGAGTCGTAGAAACATTAGTGATTTAATGGATATTCGACCAGATTATGCAAATGTTGAGCAAGATGGCAAATTGGAAAAAGTAGATCCAGATGAAGTGGAGATTGGAACCATTATTGTAGTACAGCCAGGAGAAAAAGTACCTTTGGATGGTATTATCGTAGAGGGAAGTGCAAGTTTGAATACCAGTGCATTGACTGGAGAGAGTGTACCAAGAGAGGTAACAGTTGGAGATGAGATTATAAGTGGTTGTATCAATATGACAGGTGTTTTAAAAATTGAGACAACAAAGGAGTTTGAAGAATCAACTGTTTCAAAGATTTTAGATTTAGTGGAAAATGCAAGTTCTAGAAAATCAAAATCGGAAGATTTTATCAGCAAGTTTGCACGAGTGTACACACCAGCGGTTGTATACAGTGCGATTGCACTTGCTTTATTACCACCGATTTATAGCATGTTATTTTTAAATGCCAGTGCAACCGTATTTGCTACATGGATTTATCGTGCGCTTACCTTTTTAGTTATTAGTTGTCCATGTGCGTTGGTAATCAGTATTCCACTTAGTTTTTTTGCGGGTATTGGCGGTGCCAGTCACGAAGGTGTACTTGTAAAGGGTTCTAACTATTTGGAATTGTTGGCACAGACAAAATATGTAGTATTTGACAAGACAGGAACATTGACTCAGGGAGTATTTGAAGTAAATGCAATCCATCACAATACAATGGAAGAAGAAAGATTACTAGAGTATGCAGCTTTAGCAGAGAGCGCCAGCTCGCATCCGATTAGTAAAAGTTTACAACGAGCGTATGGAAAAGAAATCGATCGTTCCCGTGTTACAGAGATTGAAGAAGTCAGCGGAAATGGTATTACAGCCAAAGTTGATGGGAAGGAAGTTGCGGCAGGAAATAGTAAGTTAATGAAAAAACTTGGTATTCCTTACAAAGATTGTCATCATGTCGGAACAATTATTCATGTAGCAATTGATGGCGCATATGCAGGGCATATTGTGATTTCCGATATTGTAAAGAAAAATTCAAAAGAGGCAATTACACAACTGAAGAAAAATGGAATTGAAAAAACAATTATGTTGACAGGTGATGCAGATGCAGTTGCCAGAAAAGTTGCTACGGAACTGGGAATAGATCAGATGTATAGCGAGTTGCTACCGGCTGGTAAAGTAGAAAAGGTAGAAGAAATATTAAATGCAAAACCAGAAAAGGTAAAATTAGCTTTTGTGGGAGATGGTATTAACGATGCACCGGTACTTTCCAGAGCAGATATTGGAATTGCAATGGGAGCAATGGGATCAGATGCGGCAATTGAGGCAGCAGATGTCGTGTTGATGGATGATGATCCTGCTAAAATTGCAAAGGCAATCAAAATTGCTAAGAAGTGTCTGAGAATCGTATATGAAAATATTTATTTTGCAATTGGTATAAAGTTAATATGTCTATTACTTGGAGCTTTGGGTATTGCTAATATGTGGGTTGCCATATTTGCAGATGTAGGTGTCATGGTTATTGCAGTATTGAATGCAGTTCGAGCATTATTCACTAAGAAGTTGTAGTTTTTGAAAGTAATCCAATATAATGTAAAGATGGGACAATGTATAGAAAACGTACACATAGGTTTATGTGTGCGTTTTTTGCTCTATATGAGGAAAGTTTGTTGCAAGTGCAACAGTTATGTTGGCAGATAGGCGTAACTTCGTTCCGAGGGTGCCATTCGAAAAATGCAGTCATTTTTCTCATGAAGCCGTTACCGGCAATGCCCATATAGATGCAACATATCCAGTATCCGCAAGCGCAATAGTATATGTTGCATCTATATGGGCGCACCCTCTGAACGGGACATCAAATGATAATAAAATTGTAAAAAGTATGTTATTGACTTCATGAGAAGGAAAAAATATACTAAAAATAGGAGAATGATACACTCTATTATATTTTATCAAAGGAGAATATGATATAAAGTAAAAAGTATTATGCTTGGGCATAGTAAGAAAGAAAACGCTTGAATCAAGTGCGTGTAGAGAATGGAGTGATAACGATGAAAAGGGTATTTTTAATTGTATTAGATAGTGTAGGCGTTGGAGAAATGCCAGATGCGGCTGCGTTTGGTGATCAGGGAAGTCATACGGTATATGCGGCATCGCATTATGATGGTTTTTATATGCCAAACATGCAAAAACTCGGATTTTTTAATCTGGATGGAATGAAAGTAGACGAAAAACATGCATGGGCAAAAGAAAAGGTAGAGCAAACGGGAACAATTTGCAGACTTTCAGAAAAATCCAAAGGAAAAGATACTACGACAGGGCATTGGGAGATCGCGGGATTGATTTCAAGAGAAGCAATGCCAACTTTTCCAAATGGATTTCCAAAAGATTTGATTGATCAATTTGAAAAAAGAACAGGTAGAAAAGTTTTATGTAATAAGCCATATTCTGGTACAGAAGTAATCAAAGATTATGGAAAAGAGCATATAGAGACAGGAGCGTTGATTGTTTATACGTCTGCGGATTCGGTATTTCAAATTGCTGCACATGAAAGTGTAGTGCCAGTAGAACAACTGTATGAATATTGTGAGATTGCAAGAGAACTTTGTCAGGGTGCTTATGGAGTGGGGCGTGTGATTGCAAGACCTTTTGAGGGAGAGTGGCCTTATAGCCGTACATCCAGAAGACATGATTATTCCTTGTTGCCACCAAAGGATACGATGTTGGACAAAATAAAAGCTGCAGGTATGGATGTGCTTGCAGTGGGAAAGATAAATGATATTTTTGCAGGAAAAGGTGTAACGGAAATGGTTCGGACACAGGACAATGCAGATGGAATTGATAAGACAATTGCTTATATGAAACGGGATTTCCATGGACTTTGTTTTACGAACTTAGTGGATTTTGATATGAAATATGGACATAGAAATGATATTGATGGATACGGAAAGGCATTGACCTATTTTGATTCCCGCCTTCCAGAGCTCCTGTCTTTATTGAAGGAAGAAGATGTACTTATGATAACAGCAGATCATGGATGTGATCCAAGTACCCCTTCCACAGACCATTCCAGAGAGTATATTCCATGGGTAATAACGGGTGTTAAGATTGCAGCGAAAAATCTTGGAACCAAAGATGGATTTGGTTATATCGGTGGCACGATTTTAGATATGCTTGGAATGGAAGTTTCCATTGAAGGTGACAGTATCTATAAGCAGATAAAAAAGGGGGAATAGCATATGAGTACACCACATAATAAAGCGAATGTAGGAGATATAGCAAAGACAGTTTTGATGCCTGGTGATCCGCTTCGTGCAAAGTATATTGCAGAAGAATTTTTGGAGAATGTAGTATGTTTTAATACGGTTCGCAATATGTTTGGCTATACAGGAACCTACAAAGGGAAAACACTTTCTGTAATGGGGCATGGTATGGGGATGCCATCTATGGGAATTTATTCGTATGAATTATATGACCAGTATGGAGTAGAAAATATTATTCGAATTGGTTCCGCAGGTGGATTGTCGGATGAAGTAGATTTGATGGATATTGTAATTGCTATGGGCGCATCTACAAATTCTAACTATGCATCTCAGTACAAATTACCGGGAATTTTAGCACCTATTGCAGATTTTGGATTGCTTCGTACAGCAGTGGAAGTGGCAGAAAAGAAGCAGTGCAAAGTACAGGTAGGAAATATACTTTCTTCTGATACCTTTTATACCGATAATCCAAAGGACAATGATTTGTGGAAACGGATGCATGTCCTTGCGGTAGAAATGGAATCGGCGGCACTTTACTATAACGCTGCAAGATTAGGAAAAAAAGCATTGTGCATTTTGACAATCTCAGATCATTTATATTCGGGAAAAGAGTTGTCTGCAGAAGAACGACAGACAGGATTTCGTCAAATGATGGAGATTGCATTGGAAACAGGAATATTGGTTTAAACGAAACTGCGAAGCAGTTATTCGATTATGAGCAAGTAGCAAAGCGGATTGCAAATATCCGATTGATTCATAAGCCGTTTGGTGTGAGAATATGCCGAACGGCTTTATTATTTTTCTTGACATTTCTGTACCTATACTGTATATATAAATATATACAGTATAGGTACGGATTGGAGTGAAAAAGATGATTGTTGCAGAAAATTTGGGAAAACAGTGGAAGGGCTTTTCCTTACAAAATGTGACGTTTCAGTTGCCAAAGGGTTATATTTTGGGGCTTATTGGAGAAAATGGAGCTGGGAAAACTACGTTACTAAAATTGTTATTAAATGTTTATGCGCCGACAGAGGGGGAGATTTTACTAGATGGAAGGCGTTATCAACAGGAAGAAGAAAAGATAAAGCAGGATATTGGTTTTGTTATGCAGGAAGATTTATTTATACCGGGATTTACTTTAGAAGAAAATGGAGACTATTATGGAAAGTATTATGAACGATTTTCAAAGGAACAATTCTTAAAACTTTTGCATCAATTTACATTGAATGAAAAAGATAGATTTGGAAAGTTATCCAAAGGAGAAAAGCTAAAGTTTCAATTTGCTTTTGCATTGTCTCATAAGCCACGATTGTTGATTTTAGACGAACCAACTGCAAATTTTGATCGGGAGTTTCGTGCACAGTTTTTAAAATTGATAACAGAATTTATTGCAGATGGAGAGAAGAGCGTAGTAATGGCCACGCACAATACACAGGATTTAGACCAGATTGCAGATTATATTGGATTTTTACATCAGGGTAAAATGGTTCTTTTTACCGATCGAAAGAGTTTAGAAAATAGGTATCGCATCGTACAAGGGGAAAGGTATCGAATCAAAAATTTGCCAAAACAGGATTGTATTTACATAGAAGAAAAGAAATATAGTTGGAAAGCCTTGATGCGTCATAGAAGATGGAGAAACTATGAGAAGGAATTGGAAGTGCATGTTCCGACGATTGAGGAGCTTATGTGTTGTTTATTGAAAGCCAATGAAGGAAAGCATGGTGAGTTTTTATGTTAAAGATTCAAATTCGACCACAGGGGACTATGGCAATCTATGAACAGATTGTAAATCAATTAAAAGATGCCATTGTAAAGGGCGAGTTAAAGGCAGGGGAGGCACTTCCATCCATTCGGGGGCTGGCAATGGAATTGGAGGTAAGTGTGATTACCACGAAACGGGCATATGAGGAGTTAGAGAAAGAAGGATTGCTTCGTTCGGTGGCAGGTAAGGGATTTTATGTATGTGAATACAATACGGACTATTTAAAGGAAAAGCAGTGGATGATTTTGGAAAAACGTATGACAGAGGTTTTACAAGATTGTAAAAGTGCAGGGCTTACTAAGCAGGATATTGTAGAGATGGTAGAGGCATTATTGCAATAGGTAATTACGAAACTCAATTTACTCTGAGAACTTTTGTGCAGAACTTACAGATCAACGCAAGGCACGCTCTCGCTGCCCGACACTCGTAGCGGTACATAAGGCACCAAAACACGGTGCCTAAATACCGACGGTGTCAGAAGCACCTTGCTTATGATATGTAAGTGTGCACAAATGAAATGTAGTTTATTTAGAGTTTCGCAATTACCTAATTAATACAATAGCAAGAGGAGAAAAGGAAGAGTATGTTGGAAGTAAAAGGTGTTTCAAATAAAAAAAGACAGGGGATTTTACAGCAGGTAACGTTTTCGGTAGAACCCGGTTATATCGTTGGTGTAGTTGGAAAAAATGGAGCGGGGAAATCAACTATGTTACAGACGATTTTCGGTATTCGGGGCTATACGGGACAGATTTTATGGGGTGGAAAGGATGTTCGGGAAGATTGGGTAAAATGGAAACAACAAGTCAGTTATATAGGAGAAGAGGCGCGTTTCTTTGAGCAGAAAACAATTCTTAAAAATATGGAGATATTGTCTACCTTATATGAAACATTTGATAAAGAAGTCTTTTTTCAATCTTTGCATGAGATGAAAGTAGGGGAAAGAAAAAAGGTAGCTGCACTATCCAGAGGAGAAAGAGTGCGATTTGAAATTGCATTTGCAAGAGCACATAATACAAAAATTTACCTTATGGATGAAGTGACTGCAGGAATGGACCCGTTGTTTCGGCAAAATTTTTATCAATTATTGCGGCGAATTTGTACAGAAGATACGTTGGTGTTTTTGTCTACACATATTGCGTCGGATATAGAGAAAAATATGGATTATATTTGTGAGTTGGAAAAGGGAAAACTACTACAATTTAGAGAAAATTTATAAAAGAGCTGTGTTTTATCGCAGGATAGATTAGGGAGGGAAACAGTATGAAAAAAGTGTGGAAGAATATATACGCAAATGCGTATTTTCAAATGAAACATATAGGAAGTGAATTAAGAACATTTTTTTTGACGGAATGGATTTATGGGGTTATCATGTATGTGACCTGGATGGGGGTTTTTCGTGATGCGGATACCATAGAGAAAGGGATACGAGAGTTTGTGACAGCGGGTGTTGTTTGTTTTTATTTTATAGGAATTATGTTTATTCATTATATTTTTTCTTGTGATATGCCACAAATTATGTACTATCTTCCAGTGGGAGAAAGGCAGAGAAAGCAATATAAGAAAACCATACGCTGGGAAAGAGCAGGTATCATCCAAATTTTTAATTTGATTACACAATTTGTAGTGTTCTTTTTAAAAGGGGAGAGCATCAAACAAATAGTAATAATCTTTTTGCTTACCAGCATTTGGATTGGAAGCACTGTTTTTGCAAAGATAAGTATAAGAGACGATAGTTGGATAAGAAATGCACAAAGTCTTGATATGAAATGGTATCAGTTTGTGGGATATTTTGTGTATTTATTTTTGTATAGTGTGGCTATCAATGCGGAGGGGAAAACCGAGCGATGGCAAATCGTAATATGGACAATTGGAATCTTATATTTACTTTTCGTAGGGATTTATGAATTTTACAAAAATAGAAAAGAGGAAAAAAGAATACGGGAACAGTAGAAAGGAAAAATATAAATGAGAAACGTATGGCACAGATGGTTTTATCAGGATATACATGAAAGAATACGTCAGTTTGATAAAAAAGTAAAAAAAGAAAATGAGTATTGGTACCTTTTGGAGTTTGTTGCATTTTTATTGGAAATTGGAGTTTGTATCCTTTATTTTTCAGACGGGATAAAGGATTTTGATGTTGCTCTTAATGCATCGGAGATAGGTAGGCGTACATTAAAATACGCAAGTATGACTTTTGTATGGTTTCAAATGCATTTTCAACATTATGGAAATGTTGCCGGTGAAAAAAATCTTGCATTGGCAGATATCTTGCTTTTTCAACCAATCACAGGGAAGGAAGTATTTCAGGCTCGATTACCTGAAATACTAAAACAAGGTGGGATACGCTTTATCTTTGTTTTACTTTTGCAAATTGTGATTAGTATATGGAAAGGAAAAGTAGTGTTTGCATGGTATGGAGTTACTTGTTTGAGCATAATCGTTGTACTTGCATTGTCTATCGCAAGATTAAAAATGCAGGCAAATCATTGCAATACATTGGGATGAATGTCTAATGCTATAAATCTATGAGAAATGTTTTGCAAGTTTCAACCGTTTAGCGGAAGGATTGCAACAACTTGCCAATATGATATAACACAGCAGTAGAACTACCGTATACAAAAATAAATGCCATTTACCAGAATTACTATGGATACTTTCTAAATAATAAGTAACAGGTAAAAGTTTGGACAATAGACTGCAAATCGGATTACTTGTAGTTAGATTGAGAAAAACTGGGCAAAGTATCATACTTCCACCAATCAATAGAGGTATGACAGCTAAAAATAGCTTTATTTTTGGCAAAAGCAAACTTAGTAGCAAGGAAAAAGAGGTAGCGGCTAATATAAATAGAAACATGCAAAGTACTTCATTCACTAGGTTTGAAGAAATGCCAGATAGCAAAAGAGACAACAAGCCTACGATACCTGCCAAAAAGGTAGGTTGAAAGGCATAGAAAAAGCGAATTACGTTTCTTTTGTTATTTGCTAACCAGCAAAGGAGCTGATGTTCTTTGTCCTCATACCAGTAGAGCATACCAGTTAGTGCAGCTAAAAACAGAAAAATAGCGGCAATTCCACGCATAGGTAGAAGCATATAATTGGTATCTTCCTTATTTAATAGTTCATTTTTACTGCCATCGGTATATTCAAAAGAAAAAAAGCTTTTTCCTGTTTGATGTTCCTGATAAAGTTTGTTAAGTTCCTTTTCATCGGTAGAAGGGACTCTTTTTTTTACATGATTTTCCAAAATGTAATAGCATAGTTTCGGGTAGACCTTACTATAAACAAGCTCCTGAACTAAAGGAGAGGTAAGACTATTTTTGGCATATACGACAGAAATAACGGCTTTCTTTTGGGTGGCATGGTCTTGTAGAGTCTGGTCTAAATTTGCTGGAAACAGATAAGCACAGTCAGCTTTGCCGGATAAAATCTGTTTGTATAACTCCTCCTTTCCGTTACATCTGGAAAAAGTTACAATGGTATTAGATTGTGCTAACAAGTCATGGATGGTGTCTTGTGTTTGTTTTCCCGCTGATTCATCGTTGTAAAGAAGAACATGAATCGCAGAGTCTTTTGGGTGGATAGAGCCTCTGAGAAGTAAAACGGTTGCAGGAATTAAAAATAAGGTAAAGAGAAATAAAGGTTTTCGGAGCAACCGTTTTCCAAGTATTTGCAACCAAGTAAAATAGTGTTTCATCGTGTCACCTCCAATCGATACATACGGGTACAAAGTGCAATCAATTCCAAAATAAAGGTAGTAAGAAGTAATTTTCCCAAAGCTACAAGTGAAAAGCTTTTTGTTAGGCAACCAGATGCATATTGAAAAAGTATACGGGTAGGCAAAAGGTGGGAAATGTTTTGTATACTATTTGGCAGCATGGAAAAAGGATAAAAATAACCGGACAAATAGCCCATTAACAAAATGCTGATAAATAAGAACAAAACACCTGCTACTAAATCTGGAATAAGTTCATATATAACGTGAAAGAAAGCTGTAATTAATGGAATTGCTAATAAAACAGGTAAAAAAGCCCTTATCCATTCTACAAAAGTAGTCTGCTGAAGAATGGTGATAGGTAGGAGGGGAGCAACAAGAGAAAGAATCAGGGAAAGCATAAGAAACAATAAGCATAAACTACCGCAGCATGCCAGTTGTTTTGCTAAAAATTGCAATGGAATGCTTAATCCTGATTGGGCTAACTTTGATTGTAAAAGCTTCTTTTCTGGTCGGAAACAGTTAGGACTTAACAATCCCCAGGATAGAAGTAGAAGCAATAATCCTACCGTAAAATAATATTCTGTATAGGAAAGACCTTGTTCGGCTTCCAGAGTTTCTATAGAAAAGATGCTATGTCGTGTTAGTAGTCGATTAATATATTTAATATTTAAGTTACGCTCGTCCTTGCTTTGATTTGGCAGACGGTGTATAGCATAGTAATCGTTCATAGTATAGATACCCGCCTCTGTTTCCAGCATAATAGAGGAAACAGCCTCGCTTAGCTGCCGCATCATAAGTGTGGTAATAGAAGGGTCACTTCCGCTAAAACGAAGAACAATTGGTTCGTCCGTTCCATCTATTAAAGAGGAAATATAGTTTTTGGGGATAAGAAAGGCGATGTCAATTTTCTTTTTTTCCAAAAGTGTGGAAACCTGTTCTTTTTCGATTAAGGTAAATGTATAATTATTTTTTAGATTATCCATGTTTTTCAGTAATCCCATAAAAAAGTCCATGTAAGGCTCGTCTTTTTCTGTGGCAACACCAATTACAGCAGGAGATGTAACATTGTCCTTTTTCTGCTTTTGCCAGCTAAACAATAAAAGCACAGTAACACAAAAAAGGGCAACGGTACCAAGTAAAATTGTGGGAAACGATTGAAGTGCTTTCTTATATTCCAGTTTTAGGTAAGTTTTAAAAAGTTTCATGCAGAATTCCTTTCATTATCATGACATGCCTTTGAGCAAGGCATTTAGATCTCCATTATATTCAAATTCAGTAAGTGTTCCATTGCGTAATAGAAAAATATGATCGCACAGTGCGATTTCTGGTTCTTCATGGGTGGCAATGATAACAATATTTCCTGCGGATTTATAGGATTTTAGATAAGAAAGAATTTCTTCCTTGCAAGGTAAATCAAGAGCAGCACCGGGTTCATCCAGTAAAAGAATTTGTGGGTTACATGCCAAGGCACATCCAATTGTGAGGCGTTTTTTCATTCCGCCAGATAAGTGTTTTACTTTCTTCTTTAAAAAAGAAGAAATGGAGAGCATAGCAAGAGAACCTTCTTCCAATTCTTTGTCTAACTGCAAAGGGCTATTACTGTACCAAAGTTTTAAATTATCGTAAACAGTTAGTTCTTCTATAAGCGGATTTTCCTGTGGAACATATCCGATAATGGGGTGTTGAGATGTAGCTGCATCTTCGTAGAAAGCGTGAATAGTACCTGAATTAGGTGTTTGAATACCTGCCAGTAAGGTGAGAAGTGTGGATTTTCCACAGCCATTTGTGCCTAGAATTCCAATACATTCGCCCGATTTGACAGTAAAATTAATATCTTTTAAAACCGTTTGTTTTCCATGTCGATAGGTTTTGTTCAAATTTGAAACTTGTAAGTGAATAGTTTGATTCATAATAAAAATAAGTAACAGTATAAGAAATAGTACGGTTACAAAATTCTCCTTTTTCTTCTCACTTTAGCAGTAGATTGTGCTATTGTCAAGCTTCTACATGAGCATAGATGCCAGAATATCCATTATAAGCGGATTTTCTTGCAGAACATATCAAATGATGGGGTGTTGTGGTGTAGTTGTATAATACAAAATATTTTTATATTGTGACGTAACTATAAAATATGCACACAGCCTTAATTGGTCTTGTGTGCATTTTCAATGGCATCTACTATTTTTTTTCGAGTGAGCACAGCGACTTCTTTGGTGCTCATATCCTTATATTCTTCATAATAAATAGGAGGAAGAAAATGTACTTGTGTAGTAACAGAGCGTAAAGAATTTAGCTCAAAAGGTTTGTAAGAATCAATCAGAGCTACTGGAACAATCGGGCTTTTTGATTTAATTGCACACTGAAAAGAACCGGGAGAAAATTCATGTACTTTATTACGATTATGATAGTAGCCACCTTCTGGAAAGATAATGTAGCGGCGTCCTTCTGATACCTCAGAGATAACATTTAAAATTCCTTTTACTTGTGTTCTTGCAGTGGATTTGTCCAGACGTGTTCCCTGAATGAGTGTAATAAATTGGTCTGCGATTGGTAAATGGGAACGTTGTTCATCAATAACGACCGTACATGGTTTATGATGAGAAGTCATAATACCAAGAGCATCATATTTTCCCTGATGGTTGGCAAACATTACATAGCCGCCAGTAGCAGGTAAATGTTCCGTTCCGTATGCTTTCGTACGGATTCTACCATGTCGTTGCATAATACGGATACAACTGATTGCAATATGATAGCGGTCTTTTTCAGTATAATCTTCGGGATGATGTTCAATATAAACAGCTTTTCCTATATAAAAAAGAATATATGGAATCGAAATTAAGATGACAAAACAGAATCTTAACATAAAATTTCGCTCCTTTAGAAATAATCATATTATGATACCAAGATCAAAGGGGCAAAGTGACGTTGACCCCAGCATCATATTATAGCAATAAAAATCTAAAAGTGCAAGAAGTGAAAAAGGATGGAAAAATGTTGAAAAGTACATTTTTATATAGTTTCAATTGTTGATAAAAAAATGCAAAAAGGTTGCTTCTGTGTATGATTTATAGAAAAACAAAACAATTTAACAGAAAAAATTAAAATTTTTTCTTTACAAAAGAAAAAGAAAGAGCTATAATCACTTTAAACGAAAAGTAAATAAAGTAAACTTCAAGGCAGGGTGTGATTCCCTACCGGCGGTATAGCCCGCAAGCCGAAAGGCACGATTTGGTGAGATTCCAAAGCCGACAGTATAGTCTGGATGAGAGAAGTGAAAAATTATAGATACAATTTTCTGATTTTTTATATTAACGGAAGAATGTAGATAAAGAGTAAATAAGAAGCCTTGGAGAATATCCAAGGCTTTTTTGATTCTTATTGTTTCATTTTAGGAGGTGTATCATGGAACGAAAATATATGGAGCGAGCCATAGAACTGGCAAAAAGAGCAAGGGGATTTACCAGCCCTAACCCGATGGTGGGGGCGGTTGTTGTAAAGGCTGGTAAAGTAATAGGAGAAGGGTATCATGAGCGGTGCGGAGAACTTCATGCAGAAAGAAATGCATTGGCATCTCTGACAGAGTCTGCGGAGGGGGCAACCATTTATGTTACATTGGAACCTTGTTGTCATTATGGAAAAACACCACCTTGTACAGAAGCAATTATAGAACATAAACTTGCAAAAGTAGTAATTGGTTCCAGAGATCCGAATCCGTTGGTTTCAGGAAAAGGTGCTGCTATTTTAAGAAATGCAGGAATTGAGGTGGTGGAGGATTTTATGAGGGAAGAATGTGATGCAATCAATCCAATCTTTTTTCATTATATTACGACCAAACGTCCCTACGTTGCTATGAAATATGCGATGACAATGGATGGAAAGATTGCGACCAGAACAGGAGCATCAAAGTGGATTACAGGAGAGGCCGCACGAAACCACGTACAGACGCTTCGCCATGCATACAAAGGAATTATGGTAGGAATAGGAACGGTTCTTGCGGATAACCCAATGCTTAACTGTAGAATGCAAGGTGGAATTGATCCAGTACGGATTGTGTGTGATACCCATCTTCGAATACCGATGGACTGTCAGATTGTACAGACAGCAGACAACATTGAAACAATACTTGCAACCAGTACAAATGAAAAGGAAAAAATAGACCAGCTTATAAAAAAGGGAGTACAGATACTTCAACTTCCTGAAAAGGATGGTTGTATAGACTTGGACCTTTTAATGCAAAAATTAGGGGAAAAAGGCATAGACAGCATTTTGTTAGAAGGGGGAGGAAGATTGAATGATAGTTTTTTGCGAGAAAAGTTAGTACAAAAGGCTTATGTTTATCTTGCTCCAAAGATATTTGGCGGTGAAGATGCCAAAACTCCGGTGGAAGGGATTGGAGTTTCCTTGCCAGAGCAGAGTGCAAATTTTAAATTGCAACAGATACAACAAATAGAAGAGGACATTTTATTGGAATATATAGCGAAATAGAAAATGAGGTGATGTTTTGTTTACTGGTATTATTGAAGAAGTAGGAACGGTTAAATTGTTGTTACAGCAGGGAGAAACCACACAAATTGCAATTTCGGCAAAAGAAGTATTAAAGGGTACAAAGATTGGAGACAGTATTGCTGTAAATGGTGTTTGTCTTACGGTAACAAAGTTTTCGACAGATGGCTTTTGTGCAGATGTCATGGGAGAAACATTACGACGAAGCAGTCTTGGAACGTTGAAAAAAGGCTCGAAGGTAAATTTGGAACGGGCGATGGCAGCAGATGGCAGATTTGGAGGTCATATAGTATCTGGCCATATTGATGGGACTGGAGAGATTGCATCGGTATCACCGGAAGGAAATGCAGTTTGGTATCGTATTCTTGCTCCACAGAAAATATTGGATGGCATTGTAGAAAAGGGTTCTATTGCAATTGATGGTATCAGTCTTACGGTAGCAGAAGTAACAGAGCAGGACTTTTCTGTGTCAATTATTCCACATACGGGTGCTAATACGATTTTATCACTGAAACAAAAAGGGGATATAGTAAATTTGGAAAATGATGTGATAGGAAAGTATGTACAAAAGATGCTCGGAAGAAAAGAAGAGAAGAAAGAAAGTAGGATTACAGAAGAATTTCTTGGAACTTATGGATTTTTATAAAAGTTTAAGAAAACCCATTGCCGCTTTTATTATTCTGGAATTTTGTGAATGCATTATTTTGAATAGTAAAAATAAAAGTAACTATTCAGAAGGTGCCATTCACAAAATGCCAGAATATACATAATGGCTAAAAATATAAACTTTGGCTGGTCATTTTGTTCATGATGCTGTTACCAGCTATGAACTCATATGTGCAAATTGCACTTCACGAGCAAGCTCTCACGTACAATTTGCACATATGAGTTCGCACCTTCTGAACAGTTACAAATAAAATATACTAGAAGGTTTGTATTACCAAAAGGAGTAAAGTTAGGATAGAAAGAAGGAAGAGAATATGCAGGAATATCAGTATAATACAGTAGACGAGGCACTAGAGGCACTTCGTCAGGGAAAAATTATTTTGGTGACCGATGATCCAGATAGAGAAAATGAAGGTGACATGATTTGTGCAGCAGAGTTTGCAACCACAGAAAATGTAAACTTCATGGCAAAATATGCAAAAGGGTTGATTTGTATGCCAATGTGTAGTGAACTTGCAGAACGATTAGAGTTTAGACCAATGGTAAAACATAATACGGATAATCATGAAACGGCATTTACGGTTTCTATTGATCATGTGGATACAACGACGGGAATTTCCGCAGTAGAACGTTCTTTGACTGCAATGAAGTGCGTAGATGAAAATGCAAGACCGGAAGATTTTAGACACCCGGGACATATGTTCCCATTGATTGCCAGAAAGGGCGGGGTGCTTACTAGAAATGGACATACAGAGGCTACTGTTGATTTGTGTCGTCTGGCAGGGTTAAAGCAGTGTGGCTTATGCTGTGAAATTATGGAAGAAGACGGAACTATGATGCAGACACCGGAAATCTGGAAACTGGCAAAGAAGTATGATTTGAAATTTATTACGATAAAAGATTTACAAGATTATTGTCGTGTACATGAAAAACATGTTGTTCGAGAAGCAAAAGCAAAAATGCCTACCAAGTATGGACAGTTTGATATTTATGGATATGTGAATGATATTACAGGGGAACATCATGTAGCACTGGTAAAGGGAGAGATTGGTGATGGCGAGAATGTGTTGTGTCGCGTACATTCAGAATGCCTTACTGGTGATGTATTTGGCTCAAATCGTTGTGATTGTGGAGAGCAGCTTGCGCAGGCTATGCGACAAATTGAAAAAGAAGGACGAGGCATTCTGCTATATATGCGTCAGGAAGGACGAGGAATTGGACTTATAAATAAACTAAAAGCCTACGAGTTACAAGAAAAAGGATTTGATACCGTAGATGCTAATATTCAGTTAGGATTTGCTCCAGATCTTCGGGAATATTGGGTAGGCGCACAGATTTTAAGAGATTTAGGTGTCAAGTCACTTGATTTATTGACGAACAATCCAAGCAAAGTATATGGATTGGATGGATTTGGATTAAAGGTAAGTAAGAGAGTACCAATTGAAATCGCTCCACAAAAATATGATCTTGGATATTTACGTGTGAAAAAAGAGCGTATGGGACATGTTTTTCAGGAAATTGACCTGTAAAATATAGCATAAAAAAGGTTGCAATGCCTAGAAAAAAAGCAAAGAAAAGGAGAATAATTATGGCAATCAATGTATTAGAAGGAAAATTAGTAGCAAAAGATGGTATGAAGGTAGGAATTATTGCATCTCGTTTCAATGAGTTTATAGTAAGTAAATTACTTAGTGGTGCAGTAGATGGTTTAGTACGACATGGAGTAGAAGAAGAAAACATTACGGCTGCCTGGGTACCAGGTGCATTTGAAATTCCAGCAGTAGCACAAAAGATGGCAGCTTCAGGAAAGTATGATGCGGTTATTTGTGTAGGTACGGTAATAAGAGGTGCGACATCACACTACGATTATGTATGTAATGAAGTATCAAAAGGAATCGCACAGGTGGGATTGCAGACAGGTGTGCCTGTATTATTTGGTATTGTTACAACCGAAAATATCGAGCAGGCAATTGAACGTGCTGGAACAAAGGCAGGAAATAAAGGTTATGATTGTGCATTATCGGCTATTGAAATGGTAAATTTAATGGGACAGATGTAATATAAATTGGAAGCGTTTAGAGGGTGCGAGTGCATAGGCATATTTTCCTGGCACTTTGGAAATGCACTCTCTTGTATATTTATAATTACTCTACAAAAGTAGAAAAGAAATATGATGAAACATGACAGATAGTTTTTGTTGCAACCTTTCCGATGAAGCAAGTATAATAATGGCAGCGAGGATATATGCTAATAGTGACAGGAAAGGAAGGTAATGGAAATGGAACAGTTGTGTTTGAGTATTTCCGATGCCTCCAAAAAGGTAGCAGTGGAGCCGCGTGTGTTACGCTACTGGGAGGACGAGCTTAATCTTACCATTCCGAGAAATGCAATGGGGCATAGATACTATAGAGAAGAAGAATTGAAAAAAATAAGTGGTATTAAGCGATTAAAGGAACAGGGATTTTTGCTAAAAGCAATAAAACTTATTTTACCCAATTTAGAAAAGGTAGAACAGTTATCTTTTGAAGCTAGAAGCAAGCTTTGTGTAGAATTGAATGAAAAATTGCAGGAACAGGAGCATGCTGGAATTGTAGTACATACAAAATTAAAATTAGCAGAAAAAGATGGTGCTAAACCGGTTTCCACAGACAAAGAAATGAATAACCTTCAGAAAATGGAGCAGTTTCAAAATTTAATGAAAAACATAATTACGGATGCCATAGAGCAAAACACAGATAAAATATCCAAGAAGGTATCGGAAGAAGTAAGAAATGGAGTGGTAAAAGAGTTAGATTATCAGTTCCGTATGCAGGAAGAGCAGCAGGAAGCACATTTTAGAAAGATAGATGAATTACTGCGAAGTAAGCAGAAAAAAACAAAAAAAAGATTGTGGAAATAAAAAAAGGAATCTGAAAGTGGAAAACTTTCGGATTCCTTTTTAATTCTTTTTTTATATGGTAAAACTAATTTGAAATTGCTCTTGCTACATAAATAGATTGATTGTGTTTTTGTGATTTGTATAAAAGATAGCGCATGCATTATCTGGTTATTGTTGACATATTATAAAAATAATGATAAAATGTAAAAAGCATAAAAATAAAAGATTAGGGGAGGAAAGAAGGATGCAAAAGATGAAAAAAACAGTAAATGTATGTTTTTGGTATATAGTATTTAGTTACTGTATATTAAGTAATATATGTGTTATAAAAGCCGATTCGGATGGTAATGATTGTGAAATTGGAATTGCTGCTGTTGGGGACTATTCTGACTGGGATGATTTGAATGATTTGTCATCTCCAATTCAGATAAATAAAGATATTACAGAGGCGTTTTCTAATAAAAAAGCAAAAAAATGGAAAATAGGTTTTAGAAGGATGAATACAGCACTAACAAAAGATGTTTTTGTAGCGGCTTCTTTGGGCGGGAAGGATAATCAGTATGCAGACAATGTTGATTTGATGATTTATTCAGGTCATGGTTTGTTACCGAATAAACATGGTTCAGACGACTATGCATTTGCATTAGATTATGATGGAAAAAAACAGTATGCGAAACAAGGCCAAATGTATCTTGGAAATAAAGATTTGGAGTGGCTTGTTACTTTTACTTGTAATTTTTGTAATGGAGGCTTGAAAAAAGTTGGTCGACTGGCAAAGGGAATTCATGCAGTGTGTGGTTATTCAACAAGAGTACTATTAGTACCAACAATGGGAAAAACGTTTGCGGGAAAGTTAAAGAATGGAGTATCGGTGAAGGAAGCATTCTTTTCAACTGCGAAGGAAACACAACCTTGGAAGGACTCTGTTACACATCCTGAAAGAACTGCTGCGGTATTTACAACAAAATTATGTGCAAATGATTGTATATGGGGGTATGGAAGTGTAGCTTCGGACCCTAAAGCGTATTCTAAGGATTCATCTCAATATATTATGTATACATATAAATATTAGAAAATTTAGAATGGTATTGAAACGAGCAAATTAAATATAAATTGTTATTGTTCTAATCGGTATATGACTAAAGATATGGAAAGGGAGCAGATTTATGAAAAGAAGGATATTTATTATAGCTATTGCATTTATTATACTATTAAGTGGAAGTGCGTTGATGTATAATAGAAACAATTTCGGTTTTTATCATAGCAATGGGAGAGAAGCAAAAGAAATTTTGAAATTAAATCCTTTGGCAGTTAGTGCATCTGAAGAAAGTGTGGCTTCTATTGATATACCAGATTCGCAGTCTGATATTTTTGGAGAAGATGTGGTTGCATATAAAGTAGAAGGACATAAATATACCAAGAAGCAGATTGATAAAATAGTAGAAAAGTTAGATTTAGGTGTATATGCGAAACAAAAAGTAGAAAATACAGTAGATGTATATCAGTTCAAAGATGGTGGGTATATGGAATATTATGAAGAATCAGGGGCTATTTCATATACAAGTGAAACTGATTCTGAGAAAGACATGGATGAATTGAAGAAAAGTTTAGATAAAAAGAAATGCAGGAAAGTAGCAGATTCATTTATTACAGAGACGGAAATAATTGATAAAAAGGAATTAGAGTATGTTAGTACGGATGTGTGTCAAACAATTGAAACTGCGAAAGGAGAGGAGATTTTAACTTATGAAGTGTATTATAGAAAAAAGCATCCTGAAGGAGACATGAAATACTATGGGGTGGGTCCAGGAATAAGAATTGAAATAGATAAAGATTATAATATTAGAAGTTTTATATCTATTGATAAGGATGTGAAAAAAATAACTGGAACATATGCAACAATAGATGAGGATGAAGTGATTGACAAAATTTATAATAAAGATGGAGTACAGATTGATGGTTCCTCAGAAGGAAAACGGAATGTTAAAATTAATCGTGTAAATTGTTATCTGTATTGTGATCCGATTGCTCAGAAACAGACATATATGGCACCTTATTATGTTATGGACGGGAAAGATGATAAGGGACAGGAAGTTACAATCACAGTTCCTGCAATTGATGATTCGAAAATTGAGTATGTAAAATAAAATATAATATAATAATAAGGCTTTCACCCATGGTTATCTAAAGTGAAAGCCTTATTTTTACTTATTCGCTAATTGTTTCATTTAATTTAACGATTAATTCATCTACATCAATACCATGTACTGCACATGCTTCTTCTAAGCTTTCAAATTGATGGGATGGGCAACCAAGGCAATGCATACCTGCATCTAATAATACAGGAACCACTCTTTGATCTACCTCTAAAATTTCACTGATTAACATGTCTTTTGAAATGTTTGCCATAATAAAATCCTCCATTCTTGTTGTATTCCAAAAATAAATTTTAATCTATTTTGTAATGTACCCGCTGTTAAAAAAAATATTCGTAACCATTATATGATAAGAAAAAAGCTCCGTCAAGCTAATCTTCCGAAACCAATAGGATAGCAAACTGGTTATTTATCTCAAAAACTGGTTATCTGTCTGAAAAAGTCAGAAAGTCTTTTTTTCATGATACAATAAGTTTGCTTTTGTTATTATTTTGCAGGGCAGGCGGAATGATTCGGAAGTAAAGATAGTTTGTGAATGAAAGAAAGAGAAAAGTATGTGGTATAGTGAAGGATTGCTATATCACATATTTTTTGTTTTGATAAATGTTTTGAAAAAAATTCACCAAAAACTATAGACTAATTTATCATTTTGTGCGAAAATGTAGTAAATGCGTTGTACGAACTCAGCATATGTATAGCGCAATAAAAAATGTAAGATTGAAAGGAGTCTCAACATGATTTATACGAATGAAGTAGAACAGATGTGCCCAATTGCAGCAACTGGCGGACAGCATGGAGCTGCACCAATCCCAGAAGAAGGAAAATGGGTGAAAGCAAAAGAAATCAAGGATATTTCCGGATTTACTCATGGTATTGGTTGGTGTGCACCTCAGCAGGGTACATGTAAATTGAGCCTTAATGTAAAGGAAGGTGTGATTCAGGAAGCATTAGTAGAAACAGTAGGATGCTCTGGTATGACACATTCAGCAGCTATGGCGGCTGAAATTCTTCCAGGAAGAACAATTTTAGAAGCATTAAACACAGACTTAGTTTGTGATGCAATTAACACAGCTATGAGAGAGTTATTCTTACAGATTGTTTATGGTAGAACACAGTCAGCTTTCTCTGAAGGTGGATTAACAATCGGTGCTGGTCTTGAAGACTTAGGAAAAGGTCTTAGATCACAGGTTGGTACTATGTACGGTACATTAAAGAAAGGACCTCGTTATTTGGAAATGACAGACGGTTACGTTACAGGTCTTGCATTGAATGAAGATGATGAAATCATTGGTTACAAGTTTGTAAACTTTGGTAAGATGATGGACTTCATCAAGGCTGGAGATGATGCTAATACAGCATTTGAAAAGGCACAAGGTCAGTATGGTCGTGTAGATGATGCAGTTAAGATCATCGACCCAAGAAAAGAGTAATCGAGCTTAGCATAAATTATGCAAATAAGATAGGAAAAAATAAGGAGGATACATAGAATGGCTTTATTTGAATCATACGAAAGAAGAATTGACAAAATCAATTCTGTTTTAAATAGCTATGGAATTGCTTCGATTGAAGAGGCAGAAAAGATTACAAAGGATGCTGGATTAGATGTTTACAAGATGGTAAAGGGTATTCAGCCAATTTGTTTTGAAAATGCTTGTTGGGCTTACACAGTAGGTGCAGCAATTGCAATCAAAAAGGATTGTAGAAGAGCTGCAGATGCAGCAGCAGCATTAGGTGAAGGTTTACAGTCTTTCTGTATTCCAGGTTCAGTAGCTGACCAGAGAAAGGTTGGTTTAGGACATGGTAACTTAGGAAAGATGTTATTAGAGGAAGACACAGATTGTTTCGCATTTTTAGCAGGACATGAGTCTTTCGCAGCAGCTGAAGGTGCAATCGGTATTGCAGAAAAGGCTAACAAGGTTCGTAAGAAACCTTTAAGAGTAATCTTAAATGGTCTTGGAAAAGACGCTGCTCAGATCATTTCAAGAATTAACGGATTTACATTTGTTGAGACAGAGATGGATTATAGCACAGGTGAAGTAAAAGAAATCTCTAGAAAAGCATACTCAGATGGTCTTCGTGCTAAAGTTAACTGCTATGGTGCAAATGACGTTTCTGAAGGTGTTGCTATCATGCACAAAGAAAAAGTAGATGTATCTATTACAGGTAACTCTACAAACCCAACTCGTTTCCAACATCCAGTAGCTGGTACATACAAGAAAGAATGTATCGAGCAGGGTAAGAAGTATTTCTCAGTAGCATCTGGTGGTGGTACAGGTAGAACACTTCACCCAGATAACATGGCAGCAGGTCCTGCTTCTTATGGTATGACAGATACTTTAGGACGTATGCACTCTGATGCACAGTTCGCAGGTTCTTCTTCTGTTCCAGCCCATGTAGAAATGATGGGATTAATCGGAATGGGTAATAACCCAATGGTTGGAGCTACAGTTGCAGTTGCCGTTTCCATCGAGGAAGCAGCTAAGGCAGGTAAGTTCTAGTAGATATTGAATTTAAGGGATTATTAAATATAAAAATCTTTACAATCTATCTAAATAATACAAGAATGTCGCGCTATTATACAAATTGGCGCGGCATTTTTTTGCCTGATTTCCCCTAAAAAGAATGCAATTTTTAAATTGCTTTATCAATACACGCTATTATGTCATTAATTTGAAAGAAGTTTTTTTGTAAAAACAATACAGTTCTATTGCGGGATTTAAAAAATGGATGATAAACATAAAATTGTAGTATATTGACAAATTACAAATACGGTGGTAACATGTATAAGTAATGTAATGGTATCATTGTACAGTGAAAACAAATGCGCAGCTTGATTTATCAAGAGTTTTTAAGACTGTTATTATTACGAATTATAATTAGATACTAGAAATAGCAAAAAAGGGAAAGAAGGGAACCATATGAAGAAAATCAAAAAAGTGTTAGCGTTCTTTTTAGCGTTGGCAATGATGATTTCAGTATTACCGATTACAGGTGTGCAGATACAGGCGGCTGTAGCGGGAAATGAACTGAAAGGCAAAGTTGCAAAAGAAACAGCAACAACAGATGAAAAGAGCACAATGGTAAAATTCTACTATGACAACAGTAAGACTAATTGGTCGGAGGTATATGCGTATGTATGGGGTGGAGACACCACAACTACAGTCAAGGGGACTGTAACGGAAAATAATATATACACATTTTCTGTTTCCAGTGATTATCAGAATGTGTTATTTAAAAATACAGCAGGAACGGATAATTGGGATCAGCAGACAGCGGATGCAGGTGCACCACAGTCTGAAAAAATATTTACTCCGAATAATTCTTACAACAGGACAGATGGTAGTTGGAAAACTTATACAGCACCCACTCCAACTCCAACACCTAGTTCTGAGCCAGTAACTTCTATTTCTATTCACTATGATAATAGTAAAACGAAATGGGCAAATGTATACGTGTATGCTTGGGTAGAGGGAAATAGTAGTGTTACACCCGTAGTGATAGCCAGCAGTGCACATTCTGGTGATAAATATTCTTTTAATGTATCAAATACATATAAAAATGTATTATTTAAAAATACACCGGGAACCGATAATTGGGATCAACAAACAGCGGATACGACTTTGCCAAGCCAGTCTGGTTATACGTTTGTTACAAATAGTGGAGCAAATAGAACAGAAGGAAATTGGGAAATTCCAGCAACTAATAAAACAGTATATTATGACAATAGTAAGACAAATTGGTCGAATGTATATGCATATGTATGGGTGGAGGGAAACAACAGTGTGACACCAGAAGTTCTTGCGGCAACTTCAACTTATAATAATGTGTATGCATTTGATGTAGCAGGTACATATAAAAATATATTATTTAAAAATACACCAGGAACAACCAGTTGGGATCAGCAGACAGCAGATACAGATATTCCGGCATCAAGTGGATATACCTATGTAACAGATGGTGGATATAACAGAACTGGTGGATCATGGAAAGAAAATAAGACAAAGAGAAGAGCATTGGTACTGGGAGAGACTTCTACAAGTGCAGTACCACTTTTGGACGTAACAAGTATGGTAAAAACATTTGAAAATTTTACCTTTGATGGAAAAGCAATGGATCAGATTACACAATATAATGACCATACAATTTCTGATATTTCAACAAAAATACAAACAATGTTTGCAAATACAACAGGAGAGGACATTAGCTATATTTATATGACTTGTCATGGTTCGAGAAGTGGTTATATTTATATTGGATCAGATGGAAGCTATTCTGGTAGTCAGTTGAGAAGTATCTTGGATCGTTATGTAAAAGGTCAGGTTGTACTTATGATTGATTGTTGTTATGCAGGTGCAGCGATTGATAAAGAGGAGGAAGGTAACACTGAATTTGCAGAGGCTTTCTTGAAGGACTTTTTATCAGATGATGTCGGTGTAAACAGCGGAGAATTGGCATCCAGCCGTTTTCATGTATTGTGTTCCTCAAATAAAAGTGAAACATCTTATGGAGGAACTTCCAGCTTGGCTACAAGATATTGGGAAAAGGGATGTGGATGGTTAGAACAGTCTTCTGTAAGCACAAGATTAATGGCAGATGCAAATGCAGATGCTCGTGTTACGATGAATGAACTTTACACTTATGCATATCCATTGATTTTATCAGAATCTTCTTCACAACAGCATATTGTTGTTTATCCAGAAAATGATAGCATGGTAATTGGTGGGAGATATTAAACGCTAGGTATCTGAAAATGCGAATTTCTTTGTCAAAGGTAGGATAACGATTGATTTTGTGACATAAGATATTTTTGTGGAATACATAGAAAACAGTGTATTCCACAAAATAAAAATTAAGAAAGAGGGTAATGGAATGAAAAAAAAATTCAGAATGTTGCTTATGTGTATGGCTGTAGTTTTCCCGATGCTATTTATACCATTTGTAGCAAAGGCAGACCATAATAATTTACAAATTTATGTAAGCACGATTCCCAAAAATGGATCAGATGAGGGACATTTAATGTGTGGCTCCAGTATGAAGTTTTCTTTGCGTATATGTAAGTCTGAGTCTACTAAGGGAGATATGAAAATCGATTGGAAAGTAACAAAGAAAGATGGAACTCCTATGCAGGCGGTATATGATGTAAGCAATGATGGTACGGATTTAGAAATTTATGCTCCATATGGTTATTCGGAAAAACTGGAGATTTCTGCATGCATAAATGGAGATCTTGCATTGACAGATACCTATACACTTGAAACACAGGAAAATGATAAAATGGTAGGAAAAACATTTTTCCGATTTGATACAAGTGAAGTAGAAAACAGGGTTACCTGCAATGCATTTACAGAAAAATGGAATGCAAATGAACGGACTTATACTATTGTACTTCCAAGTGTTACTTTGAATGATAAATATATTAATTTTAAAGGATGGAAGTGTTCGGAGGGTGGATGTTATGCAGAAGGTGAGTTGCTTACACTGCCGAAAAAAGATGGTTACGTTTCTATGTCAGCATGGTATGAAAGTTTGGACGATTCGATGGTGGGACCAGAGGTAACAACAGGTCCAGCTATTGGTGCAACAGAAGTACCACAAGTTACTACAATGCCAGGCGTTGTATCAGAACCAACTGCAATGCCTACACAAGAGCCAACTGAGACACCGATACTTACAAAGGTACCAGAAGTAACTGCAAAACCAGCAGAAACGAAAATGCCGGTTTTAACGAATGTACCGGAAGTAACCAGTACTCCAGTATCAACAATGGTTCCAACAGAAACGAATGTACCAGAAGTAAGCATTACTCCAGTGCCAACACAAGCTCCGCAGATAACTGTACAACCTACTGTAAAGCCTCAAAATACAAAGGTAAATAAGGTTTCTAAAATTGCAGTAAAAAAGGTAGGAAGTAAAAAGATAAAGGTTACCTGGAGTAAGGTGGAAAATGCAAAGGGGTATAGAATTGTATATTCTACCAATAAGAATTTTAAAGGAAATACAACAAAATATACAACGACAACAGGAACAAAGATAGTACTTGGTAAGTTGAAAAAGAACAAAACCTATTATGTAAAAGTTCGTGCATACAAAATTGTAGACGGCAAAAAGATATATGGAGCATATAGCAGTGTGAAAAAAATTACATTAAAATAATTTGATGATTAGAAAAAAGGTAAGGTGCTTGGGTTATCCTAATTAGAATGGATAACCCAAGCACCTTTCTTGTGGGGATGTATTTGTAGAAATCTTTATTTTAGAAAAGGTTATTTAGAGAAAACTTTATTCCTTCAGATCGTCGGACTTCATTTGTCTTAATTGGTATACATAAATTCGGTTTTCGTTTGCATCCCGATAATTTGTTAGTTCATCTATTAAGTTAAATTGTCCTATTTTTGCAATCGTATCTACAGTGGAATTTAGATAATCTTCATCTGTAACATATACAATCATTCTTTTCTGAGAAAGAAAATCTTTGTTTTTTTTGAGTGATTTTATATCTTCTTTTTTCAAAATAAGAGAATGCGCATATTGTTGCAATTCTAAAATATGGTCGGATGTTTGAAAGCTATCAGAGGCGAGAAAAATGCAATAATCTTTTTGATGTGTAGCAGCTAAGGTGGTTTGCTCAATATAAGTGCTATAAGTATAATCGAGAGGAGTGGCGAACATATTAATGAAACAGAAAAATAGCGCAATTATAATGCCGAATATACCACTATTATATTCTGAATGAATAGCAGCATTAAGGAGGCGGTAACACAAGTAAGATAACATTAGAGTTAAAAAAGGCAAAAGTGTAATAAGGATAAAGTAGTTTTCTTTCCAATAGAAAGTGGACAACATGAAAAAAGAAAGAACAAGTAGTCCGCTAATAAATAAATCAGCTAGTTCACCATTACGGAGTCGTTCTGTGAAAATGGATAAATGCTCATGAAAACTTCCTTTTTTAAAGCAACTTGCCATTATAATAAGAAGTAACAAAAAAAGAACTGCTAAAATTTTAGTATGTGTAAAAAGTTGGTTTGTTATAGTGGTTAAATTGGAAGAACAATTCTGTTGAAGAATCGGTACTTGAAACATAGCGTTAATGTTAGTTTTTTGTGTGAAAAAGATTGTGCCTATGTGTAATACAAATGCAGGGTAAATAAGCGAAGTAATGAGCAAAGAAAGGATGCATTGTAACAGATAGAGCAGGCAGTCTTTAAAGCGTTTCATGAAAAGTAAAGTAATAAAAAGGCAGATTCCGATTGTACAAAAGAAGAGGAGGTAGCTGTAGTCGGTAAGAATAGCCAATATATTTACCATTCCCATTGCTTCCAACAAAAATAATGGAATAGAGTCTCTGCGTAAAGCAGACAAATGTATTTCTGTGATTAAAAGAAAAAAGAAAAGTAGCATGATATAAGGGGTAGAACAAAGCAAAGAAGAAAGGCATCCAATACTAAGTGAAAATAGTAGAGAAGCTGCCAGTCCTGCCCAAGGTGCATGTAAATATCGTTTTGCTATTTCTAGTATCAAATAGGAAGACAGAAAAAGAAAGAATGCATTAATAAAAAAACCAAGACGGTGTAAATGAAAGCCATCGAAAAAAGCACTGAATGTATGTAAAATATAATAATAGAGAGGGGCTTTCTGGCTTACAATACAATTCTTAGTTACCTGTTTATACTGAAAGGTATTGTTGTTAGAAACAGATAACAGATTCGTATAATAAGTGTTGTTTAACCAAATCTGTTTATCATTCTCAGATATAGGGGTGGCTAATACGGAATTGCTGTTCGGATTTTTTTCTATTATATTCAATAATTGAAAAGAATTAATCAGAGATAGAATACAGGGAGTGTCTAAAAAGTTTTCCTGTATTTGTTCTGTGTTATATACGTTTATGTGATAAGGATTATCAGCTGAATTTTCAGAGGAATTTGCTATGGTAAAATTTTTACCTTCCTGAAAGGAAATACCGTTTTTTTCGGAAAGATAATGATTGTAAGTGAAACTTAGAATAAAAATCATTGCGATAAAAAGTAATATTTTTTGTGTTATGTATTCTTTCTCAAACATGGACAAATCCTCCCTTTTATGATGAGCCTTCATATTATATTATTGTACCATATTTTGTATACAAAGTAAAAATATGTAAGATAGTTGTTTGAACATGAAATTATGTGCAACATGTAGTAGGTACTTTTGATAAATAGTGCAATTTGTATACTGTAGATAGATACAGATAAAATTCATAGAAGTAAAGTGATAAACTACATTATAGATTTTTAGTTAATATGTATATTATTGATTTATAAAAAAATTAAAAAAATTTTTCGATTTATGAGAGTAACGAGCTAAAGTCTACGCTTGCGCGAGAAATTGGAGACTATCGCTAAACTATCGAAACTCGCAAAGTTAGAAGGAACTGTTTTAGCTCATTCTTTACTTGAAAAGTAAAAAATGGTATTATTTTAGTAGATGATAAAATGGAAGATTTAGCTAAATACAAACCTGTTGCGGGTGTGAATTTTTGACAATCGGGAGAAGGTGTCAGGTGGATAATACAGGTTTGTGAGCATCTATAGACAGAAGGAAAAATGGAGGGTGTGAGTGATATGACATTAGAGGATCAGGTTTATGAATTAATGGATTGGGAAAGAATTGAGGCGGTAGTTTATTCAGAGGAGGATAATCCTCATGAATTTTTGGGTGCACATGTATTGGAAGAAGGAATTCTTGTGCAGGCATTTTTACCAGATGCACAAAAGGTTTGGGTGAAAAATGTTCGCACAGGTAAAGAGACAGAAATGTTTTTAGAGGATGAAGCGGGATTTTTTGCTATGCTTTTGAAGGGAAAACGCATTCCTAAATATAGGTATGTGGTGGAAACCAAAACAGGTGAAAAACTGGAGATCGTTGATCCTTATATGTTTGAACCAACAGTAGATGCAGAAGATGAGACACGCTTCTTAAATGGGATTCATTATGAAGTATATGAGAAGCTAGGGGCACATCCTATGGAGATAGATGGAATAGCGGGTGTGGCATTTGCGGTATGGGCACCGAATGCGCTTCGAGTAAGTGTAGTGGGAAGTTTCAATCAGTGGAACGGAAAGATACACCAGATGCGAAGACTGCCTGACTCAGGTATCTTTGAATTATTTATTCCGGGAGTAGAAGTAGGCAGTTTGTACAAATACGAAATAAAATTGCGTGGAGATATTACATTTTTAAAAGCAGACCCTTATGCAAATGCAGCAGAAGTAAGACCGGATACTGCCAGCATTGTTACGGACTTAAATACATTTCAATGGAAAGACGAATCATGGTTAAAGGATCGGGAGAAAAAGGATTTTTTTGCAGAACCTATCAATGTATATGAGGTACATCTAGGCTCATGGATGAAAAAGGAAAGTGAAGCTTCAGAAGAAGAATTTTACAATTACCGAGAGTTAGCGCCAATGCTTTCTAAATATATCAAAAAGATGCATTATACCCATATTGAACTTATGCCAATTATGGAGCATCCACTGGATGAGTCATGGGGGTATCAGGTAACAGGTTATTATGCGGCTACTGCTCGTTATGGAACACCGCAAGATTTTATGTATTTTGTGGATTATATGCACAAGCAAGGTATTGGCGTGATATTAGACTGGGTACCTGCTCATTTCCCAAGAGATACATTTGGACTTGCAAATTTTGATGGAAGTTGTTTGTATGAGAATCCAGACCCAAGACGTGGAGCACATCCGGATTGGGGAACATTAATTTTTGATTTTGGAAAACCACAGGTAAACAACTTTTTGATTTCCAATGCATTGTTCTGGGTAGAGAAATTCCATGCAGATGGATTGCGGATGGATGCGGTTGCGTCTATGTTATATTTGGATTACGGTAGAAAAGATGGGGAATGGTTACCTAATATTTATGGTGGAAACGAAAATCTGGAAGTAGAACAGTTACTAAAAAAACTAAATTCTCTTATGCACAAAAAGCATAAAGGGGTTCTTATGATTGCAGAAGAATCTACAGCGTGGCCTAAAGTTACCGGAAATGTAGAGGAGGATGGACTTGGTTTTGACTTCAAATGGAATATGGGTTGGATGAATGATATGCTTGGCTATATGAAGATTGACCCATTATTCCGTAAAGGGGATCATAATGCCTTGACCTTTGGTATGATTTATCAATATACAGAAAATTTCATGCTTGTATTTTCTCATGATGAGGTGACGCATGGAAAAGGTTCCATGATACAGAAAATGTACGGAACGTATGAGCAAAAGTTTGCAAATCTTCGATGCTTATTGGGGTATACTATGACACATCAGGGAAAAAAGCTATTGTTTATGGGACAAGATTTTGGGCAGTTTGATGAGTGGAATGAAAAAGAAGGTTTGCAGTGGAATCTGATTGAAGAATTTGAAATGCATAAAAAGATGCAGGAGTATACGAAAGCATTAAATCAGTTATATTTAGAGAATCCAGCATTATACCAAATGGATGGGGAACCGGATGGTTTTGAGTGGATTAATTGTATTGATTCAGAACATAGCATTATTTCATTTCTTCGTAAAGATGGAAAAGAGGAAGATACACTTTTAGTTATATGTAATTTTACACCGGTGACATATGATGCATTTCAGATTGGGGTGCCATTTAAAGGAAAATATAAGGAGATTTTTAATAGTGACCGAAGGGAATATGGCGGAGATGGAAATATAAATCCACGTTTGAAACAATCAAAGTCAGAGAGTTTTGATGAACGGGAGCAGTCCATTACTATAACAGTGCCGCCGTTGGGAATTTCAGTATTTCGTTGTACACCTCTTTCTGTAAAGGATGAGAAAGTGAAACGAACAACCAAAAAACAGGAGGCTGCACCGGAAAAACGGAAAACGAAGGCAAAAAAAGTCAGCCTGAAAGCGCTGGAAGAGAAGCGGGCAAAAAAGAAAGAGGAGGTAGAAGAAAAGGTCGTTGTCAATGAAATGGAAAAGGCATTGGCAAAAAAGGCTGTATTTGAACAAACTTTGTCAGAACAGACCAAAGGTGTTCATGCCGAAAAAGAAAAGGAAGAAAAATCCACGAAGAAAATAGATACTATTGCAGAAGATTTAAAGAAACAAACGAATATCATCGAAATAAAAACAGAAACGCCTAAGAAAGAAGTACAAAAACAGGATTCCAAAAGAGGAAAATCAAAAAAAAATAAATAGGAATAAAATAAATAGAATAGAAAGGAAACTGTAGACATGAATGTAAAACTAGCTATGACAAACTGGATAATAGCATTTAGTGACAAGACAGGAGTGGATTTGTTGCCAGAAGATACTCCGCCGTCAGCAGATCAAATAACATCCGTACAGGATACGGTAACCTGGGTACAGAGTATGTTTAACTGGATAAAGAAATATGCGGTAGATGTACTATTGCCATTGGCAATAAAGATTGTTATTGCTATTGTAATTTTTCAGGTAGGAAAATTTATCTTAAAGAAATTGGTGAAGTTCTTAAATAAAGCATTAGAAAAAAATGGTGTAGAAGAAGGAACAAAACGCTTTTTGTGCTCAATAGCAAATGGAGGCGGACAAGTTATACTGATTTTTCTTGTAGCATATTATTTAAACTTTGGCATAGGTGCCATTGTAGCGATGCTTGGTTCGGCTGGTCTGGCACTTGGTCTGGCGCTGCAAGGGAGTCTTGCAAATTTTGCAGGAGGAATTTTATTATTATATACAAAACCATTTCGTGTAGGTGACTATATATGTGCACTTGGAAATGAGGGTACAGTTGTTAATATTGATATTGTCTATACTACGCTTTTAATGCCAGACAATCGAAAAGTAGTATTACCAAATGGAAATCTGGCTAATACCAATATTGTGAATATTACGCATGATACCATGCGAAGAATTGATATTTTAGTTGGCGTGGATTATGAATCGGATATTCGACAGGTAAAAGAGGTGTTATTGGAATTAGCACACCAATATCCATTAGTTCTACAGGATCAAAGTATTGATGTATTTGTAAATGATTTTGATTCCAGTGCAATTTCAATGGGAATGCGTGTATGGGTTAGTACAGATGACTATTGGAAAGCAAAGTGGGATTTACAGGAACAGATAAAACTTATGTTTGACGAAAATAATATTTCTATACCATACGATAGAGTAGATGTAAAAATGTTAGGAAAAGAATCGAATTAAAAAAGTGCTTGCAATTTAGTTTAAAATATGGTATGCTTATTCCGATGAAAAAATTCGTGAAGAACAAAGGCGTTCTCAAATGTTTATTTGAGGACGCTTTTTTTACGTTATGAAATAATCCAATTAAAATCTATTGAAAAAACTTCGCGATTAAAGAAAAGAATAAGCATCAAAGTCATTTGACACAAAATGAAAGATATCGTATACTTCCAATATGGAGTTACGAAAAAAGAAAGGATGTAGAAATCATATGGGACAGAATGTAATTGAAAATGTATTCGCAAAAGACGTATTTAATGACAGCGTTATGAGAGAACGTTTACCAAAGCCAATCTACAAGAAACTTAAAAAGATTATGGCTGAGGGACAGGACTTGGACATGGAAGTAGCAAATGCAGTTGCACACGCTATGAAAGAGTGGGCATTGGAGAGAGGTGCTACACATTATACACATTGGTTCCAGCCAATGACAGGTATTACAGCAGAGAAGCATGATTCTTTTATTCAGCCAGCAGGCGAAGGTGGAATAATGTTAGAATTCTCTGGTAAGGAATTGGTAAAGGGTGAGCCAGATGCTTCTTCATTCCCTAACGGTGGTATTCGTGCCACATTTGAGGCAAGAGGATATACAACATGGGATTGTACATCACCAGCATTCTTAAAGGAAGATGCAGCAGGTGTAATTCTTTGTATCCCAACAGCATTCTGTTCTTATACAGGAGAAGCCTTGGATAAGAAAACTCCATTACTTCGTTCTATGGAAGCAATCAGTAATCAAGCTGTTCGTGTATTACATGTTTTGGGAAAAGAGGATGTAAAGAATGTAAGTTGCTCCGTAGGACCAGAACAGGAATATTTCTTAGTTGATAGAGAAAAATATTTGCAGAGAGATGATTTAATCTTCACTGGTCGTACTTTATTTGGTGCAATGCCTCCAAAGGGACAGGAATTAGATGATCATTATTTTGGAACTTTGAAAGAAAAAATTGCAGCATACATGAAAGAGTTAAATGAAGAATTATGGAAACTTGGTATTCTTGCAAAGACTCAGCATAATGAAGTTGCTCCTGCACAGCATGAGTTAGCACCAATTTATGCAACAGCTAATATTGCAACAGATCATAACCAGTTAGTTATGGAAATTATGAAGAAGGTTGCGAAGCGTCATGGTATGGAGTGCTTATTGCATGAAAAACCATTTGCTGGTGTAAATGGTTCTGGTAAGCATGATAACTGGTCATTAGTTACAGATCAGGGTGAGAATCTATTAGATCCTGGAAAGAATCCTCATGAAAATACACAGTTCCAGTTGTTCCTTGCTGCAGTAATCCGTGCAGTTGATGACAATGCAGGATTGCTTCGATTGTCTGCATCTAACCCAGGAAATGACCATAGATTAGGAGCAAATGAAGCACCACCAGCAATTATTTCTATTTTCTTAGGAGAACAGTTGCAGGATGTTGTAGATCAGATTATAAAAAATGGTGATGCAACAAGCAGTATTTCAGGAGAAAAGCTTGTAACAGGTGTTAGTACATTACCTGATTTCATGAAAGATGCTACAGATAGAAATAGAACATCTCCATTTGCATTTACAGGAAATAAATTTGAGTTCCGTATGGTTGCATCTGCTTTATCTGTTGCAGGACCAAATACGATTTTAAATACAATCGTAGCAGATGTATTATCTGATTTTGCAGATCAGTTAGAAAAATCAGATGATGTAGAAAAGACATTACATGAGATTATTAAAAAGACTTTAACAGATCATCAAAAGGTTATCTTTAACGGTGACGGATATTCTGATGGTTGGGTAGCAGAGGCAGAGAAGAGAGGTCTTCCAAACATGAAGACTATGGTAGATGCTATTCCAGAATTAACATCAGAGAAGACCGTTGAGATGTTTGGTAGATTAGGTGTTATGGATAAGGTTGAATTAGAGGCTCGTGCAGAGATTGATTATGAGTCATACTCTAAGGCAATCAATATTGAGGCTAAAACAATGGTGGATATGGCAGGTAAGAAGTTTATTCCAGCCGTTATCAATTATGTAACAGACCTTGCTGCATCTATCAATGAAATTAATGCAGCTTGTGGTGGTGTAAATGTAGATGTACAGTCTGATTTATTAAAGAAAGCTTCTGATTTGTTAGCACAGGCACAGAAGGCAAAGATTAAATTAGAGGCTTCTATTGCGGAAGCAGCAACTAAGGAAGAGGGAACTGTTCAGGCAAACTTTTTCAAAGATGTTGTTAAGGTTGATATGGATGCACTTAGAACTCCAATTGATGAATTGGAAGTAATCGTTGGAAAAGAATATTGGCCAGTACCATGTTACGCAGATTTATTATTTGAAGTGTAATTAATAGTTTATAAAAAAGCAGGCAAGTTGCCCTTTGGGGTGCTTGCCTGCTTTTTTGTTCTTTGTTATACTAATTGTATAAGCACTTAACTAGCTTGAAGAAAGATTGGAGGGGGAATATTTATGAGGAAAAAGATATTAGTTTTGACAGGGGGCATTTTTTGTGTGCTATTTTTGCTTGGGATTAATTTATTCGTAAATGGAAAAGGGATTGGTGAAGCGTATGAAGGCTTTGAAGAGGTAAAGGCGGCATCTGCTGGGGCAATTACAGAAAGTCCGGAAAAGGATTTGACAGCTCATTTTAAGAAAAAAGTAATATGTTTATATCCTGGAAAATCGTCGTACAACAGATTAGTAATCAGTGGCGTATATGACAGTATAAAGTGGACTGTGGGAAATCGTAAATACGCTAGTGTTACACAAAAAGGAATGGTAAGTTTAAAGACGGCAGGAGCAGGGAAGAAGATAATGGTGAGTGCTAAGATTTCGTACCATAGGAATGGAAGGAAGCAGAGCAAAACAGTTACCTATCTTTTGAAGGGGTCTGTACCTGTTAAAAAAATCAAAATAACAGCCAACAAAGATTATGTATTTGTTGGTAAAAGAATTAAATTAAAAGTCATTAGTACACCTGCGAAAGCTACCTCTCATAAGGTAGTTTGGAAGAGTAGCAATATAAACTATGCGACTGTAAATAAAAATGGTATTGTAACTCCAAAGTCTGCGGGGGCGGGAAAAACTGTAATAATTACAGCAAAGGCAAAGGATGGATTTGGTGCAAAAGCGACGTATAAACTACGCGTGATCGATTTGAAAAAACCAATCATAGCATTGACTTTTGATGATGGACCATCTGTATTATATACGAAGCGAGTGTATAATCAATTAAAAAAATATGATGCACGAGCAACTTTTTTTGTGCTTGGTTGTAATTTAGAAAAAAGTCAGGATGTGCAAAAAATAGTGAAAGCGTCCGCAAAATATGGAAATGAAATTGCATCTCATACCTATAATCATAAAAATCTTGCGAGATTGTCAGTAAGTGAAGTTCAGACAGAGGTGTCAAAAACAGAACGGTTGATAAGAAAAGTCACAGGGGTTACACCAACATTGACCAGACCACCTTATGGAAGTTTGAATGATACAGTAAAAAGTGCAATACATACACCGCTTATCTTATGGTCTATTGATACGCGAGACTGGCAGACAAGAAATGCGGATAAAACAGTAGAAAGTGTGTTAGGACATGTAAAAGATGGGGATATCGTGTTGATGCATGATGTTTATGATCAGACAGCAAATGCCGCAGAACGCATTATTCCAGCACTTGTAAAAAAAGGATATCAGTTGGTAACGGTATCTGAACTTGCCACCTATAAAAAAATAAAGTTAAAAAATGGAACCAGTTATTGTACAATTCGATAAGTGGGAAACAGTAGATAGTTTGGTTTAATGATACAAGAGAGGTGTCTTATATAGGAAGGACACCTCTCTTTGATTATAGAAGTAATATTTAGATAAAAATTTAGTATGAAAAATAAACGTTAAACATTAACGATTTTTAGTCCAAGTGAGCAATATACCTGCCCAGGTCAAACCACCGCCAAATCCAGCTAAAACAATTGTATCACCATTTTTCAGTTTGCCGTTTTTGTTTGCTTCGTCAAGTAAAATAGCAACGCTGGCAGCGGAGGTGTTTCCATATTTATCTAAGTTAATAGGAAAAAGTGCTTCATCCGCTTTTAGACGCTTGGCAGCAGACTGGATAATCCGCTTATTTGCTTGATGCAGTAAAATTAGGTTTATATCAGAAAGGGTAAGTGAAGCTTTTTCTAATAGACCTGTTATAATTGCAGGAATTTTACGGACTGCGAATTTGAATACTTCCTGTCCATCCATTTCCACATATTGTTTGGTTGCAGGATGAGAAGTATATGGGTTTACAAGTGGTGCATTACCAAGGGAAAGTACAGAGCCTTTTGTTCCATCAGAACCGCCTTCTATGTATAAAATACCTTCTTTGGAAGGACCGAGAACTGCTGCGCCGGCACCATCGCCAAAAAGTACACAGGTACTTCGATCTGTCCAGTCCATAATCTTAGAAAGTGTCTCAGCACCAATAATCAGTGCATATTTTATTAAACCAGAAGAAATGAATGCGTGTGCAGTTTGCATGGCATACATAAAACCAGAACAAGCAGCATTGATTTCATAACACATAGCATTCACTGCACCGATTGCTGCCTGTACTTTACAAGCAGTATTTGGCATGCTTCCGTCTGGTGTTAATGTTGCAACTATGATTAAATCAATTTGTGAAGCGACAATAGCTGCGTCTTCCAGAGCATATTTTGCTGCATCAATAGACATAGTTTCTGTTGTTTCATCGATAGCAATTCGTCTGGCACAAATTCCGGTTCTTCCGGAAATCCATTCGTCATTTGTGTCTACAATCTTTGCTAAATCATCATTTGTCACAATTTTTTTAGGCAATGCACTGCCAGTTCCTAATATTTCAGATGTCATTTGTCTTTACCACCATTTCCTTTTCATTCCAGAAACGTCAAGTTTCCACACTTACTTATACACGAAAAAGTGTAAATACTTGCAAAAAAAATTTCGTGTTATGAAAGAAAATAGAGTTTTTTTATTTACGACGAAAAAAGAAACCACGACTTGGTTCTGGTTCAGGCTCTGGGGGTGCGGTATCTACCACAACATGAAAAGTATCGCATCCTTCGTCTTCAGATTCTCCAACTAATATATAATTTTTTTCAATATATTCGATTAAATCTTTGTTTGTAGATTTGATTTCACCTATTTTTTGATATCTGCCCATGAAAATCTCCTTTATTGTTAAGCTGTTGTACTTTAAAATTGTAATAGATAGTCCATTTTTTTTCAATGTGAGTGTTTGAAAGTTATTTATGAAATACTATTCGCTATAATTCATCGGAACAATAGTAGAAATATGTTACAGAGAATTAAAATCTTAAAAAAAGCACATATAATGTTTTCAATTTAGATATAATATGGGATAATATACAAGAAAAGCTGGCGATTGCATAAATGAGATTGAGATATTGGGAGTTTTGCAAACGCCTAAAAAGATAAGTAACGGAAAGGAAAGAAAAACTATGGCAAAGTTTATGATTATTGATGGGTCTTCTATGCTTAGTACCTCTTACTATGGTAATTTACCAAGAACAATTCTATTTGAGAAGGATGAAGAAAAAAGAAAGTCTCATTATGATGAAATTTTACATACGTCTGATGGAAGATATACAAATGCGATTTTTACTATGTTAAAGACTATGATTGCTATGTATAAAAAAGTGAAACCAGACTATATTGCTTTTGTGTTTGATAAGTCAAGAGATACATTTCGTAGAACAGAACTAGGGGCTGATTTTTATAAGGCAAATCGTTCAGCGACACCAGAACCGTTGAAGGAACAGTATATTGCAATGGAAAATATTTTGGAACGGATTGGTTTTAAAGTATTGATGGATGACCGATATGAAGCGGATGATTTTGCGGCTTCATTGGTAGAACGATTTGAAAGCCCAGAGCAGGAATTATATGTTATTACAAAGGATCATGACTATTTTCAGCTTGTCAGCAATTATACGAGAATGTGGCGGGTAGTAGACCGAAAAAAACGGGAGGAATTGGAAAAAAAATATGGAAAGAGTTATATGGGAAAAGAAGTGTACGAGGGTATTCCAACAAATGTATTTGAATATACACCACAGATTGTGTTAGGCGAGGAAGGCGTGTTGCCAGAGCTTATTGTGCCATTGCTTGCGATTCAGGGAGATCCGGGAGACGGCATACCAGGTTGTAAGGGGGTAAAATCTGCTGCGATTCCGTTACTCAATGAATATGGGGCTATAGAGGAAATCTATGCGGCAATAGAAGAATGTGAAAATGATACAAAAAAGGAAAAAGAACTGACTAACTTTTGGAAAGAGATTGGGGTTAAGGTAAGTCCACTAAAAAAATTGAAAGCAGGAAAAGAAGATGTATTTTTAAGTCAAAAGTTAGCACAGATGAAGCGTGATATTCCTATTCCATATACATTAGATGACTTCGCATTTAAGGTGGATAGGGATGAGTTGGAAAAGGTACTGAAAGAGTATGAAATGAATAGTATTATAAAGGATATAAAAGCATTATAAGAGAGGTCCATATTAGGAAAGGTATAGTTGGAGAAGGGTGCTTTCTAAGAATACAAAAGTAAGCCTTGTGAAATGTTTTTTTTGGTAAAATAAACCAGCCTGAATAGGAAAAATGACAAAAAAATAACACAATTTATATGGAATATCTACACATTTGATATAAAAATTACATTATTAATAAGAAAAGATTAAAAATTCGACAAAAAACCAAAAATAAGTTGGAAGTGCTAGATATTTAATGAAAATGGGTGTATTATTTCAGTGGTTGGTTTTTTGGAAAAATACACCTGTATTTTTTGAAAAAAATCCAATAAAGAATCGTACTTGGTAAACGAGTTGCTTTTGTGGTAATAATCAGAACATATATGCTTTGCATAGTAGCATGGCGAAAAAATAGTATAAAAGCATAATTTTCTGGTGAAAAATGAAAACTTACTGCAAATACGAAGTACGAACTTTTACTTTAGGAGGTGAAAGTAGGATGAACGTTGATGAGTTCGTTGAGGAACTGAAACAATCCATGGATTGTGGAAATACTACATTCTTTGGAAAATTTACGGTTCCTACGGCTATCGCAGTTACATGGCTTATCATGTTGATTTTGATGATTCTGACTTTGGTATTTGTACGAAATTTAAAAGTACAGCCCACAAGCAAAGTACAGATTGTTATCGAATCACTGGTGGAATTTATCAATAACTTTTTCACTGGCATTTTAGGTGAAGAGGGCAAGTGCTATATTCCGTATTTGGGAACAGTATTGATTTATCTTGCTGTGGCAAATGTAATAGGCTTGTTTGGTATCACACCACCTACAAAGGATTTGAATGTAACAGCAGGATTGGCCTTTATGAGCATTTTTCTCATCGAGTGGTCTGGTATTCACAAGAAAGGTGTCAAAGGTTGGTTGAAGAGTTTTGCAGAACCGATGCCAGTATTACTTCCAATTAACATTCTGGAAGTATTCATTCGACCACTTTCGCTATGTATGCGATTGTTTGGTAATGTTTTAGGTGCATATATTGTTATGGAATTGATCAAGATGGTTGTTCCAATTTTTGTACCAATGGTATTTAGTATGTACTTTGACGTATTTGACGGTGGAATACAGGCGTATGTATTTGTTTTCCTTACTTCATTATTCATGCAAGAGAAGATGGAGGGATAACAGGTATAAAACAGCATATATGTATGTGCTGCAAAAATAGCGCAGGGCGCAGAAAAGAGGTAGAATATGATAGCATTAGGAGCTGGATTAGCGGTATTAACAGGTATTGGAGCAGGAATTGGTATTGGTGTGGCAACGTCCAAAGCATCAGAAGCCATTGCCAGACAGCCGGAAGCATCGGGTGATATCAACAAAGTATTATTGCTTGGATGTGCGTTGGCAGAGGCAACTGCTATTTATGGTTTCGTAGTAGCAGTATTGATTATTTTCTTCTTGAAGTAAAAGAATGAACAAAGGACCGGTAATGGTTACGAATGAAGAATGAATGTGATATTATTTTATAAAATAGCGCAGGGCGCGGAAAAGAGGTAGAATATGATAGCATTAGGAGCTGGATTAGCAGTATTAACAGGTATTGGAGCAGGAATTGGTATTGGTGTAGCAACATCAAAGGCATCAGAGGCCATTGCCAGACAGCCGGAAGCATCAGGTGATATCAACAAAGTATTATTGCTTGGATGTGCGTTGGCAGAGGCAACTGCTATTTATGGTTTCGTAGTAGCAGTATTGATTATTTTCTTCTTAAAATAAGAGATAGGAGCGAAAACGATGACAACGGAAGCAATAATAGCATTTATAGCTATATTTATAGTAGTTTCTATCGTTACGGCAGTTTTGACTTATAAGTTTATGAAGAAGAAATAAAGAGCAGATAGAGGTGAATTTGGATATGATGGTAGCAGAAATCAATATCATGAGCATAAGCCCATATGTTGTATACACAATTATCAATATCTTGATTTTGTTCCTTTTCTTCCGTTTCTTTTTATTTAAGCCAGTAAATGAAATACTGGATAAACGTAAGAAAATGATTGCAGATAATATTGAGGCAGCAGAAAAAGAAAAGACAGATGCCCAGGCTTTAAAGAAGGAATATCAGCAGGTATTAGATGATGCAGAAGAAGAAACGGTAAAGATCATGAAAGATGCAAAGGAACGTGCGAAGATTGAGTATACAAAACAGGTAGAAGCATCTCGTGCAGAAGCAGGCAGAATCATGGATGAGGCGAAACGTTCTATTGAATTGGAGAAAAAGAAATCTATGGAACAGGCACAATCAGAGATTGCTGGTATCGCATTGTTAGCAGCACAAAAAGTCATTCAGAAAAATGTGGATGAGGATGCGAATAAAAAGCTCATTGGTGACTTCTTACAGGAAGCGGGTGGGGCAGAATGATAACCCAAAGATCAATGAATTATGCAAAAGTGCTGGAAAATCTTTCTGTTTCCAAGGAAGATATTTCTAATACGAAAGCTTTATTGGAAGAGGCACCAATAGTAGCAGATGTACTTGCGAATCCTTTAGTGCGAAAAGAGGAAAAGGTAAGTGTGATTAAATCCTTATTTCCAGAAAGTATTACAAAGTTTATGCGTTTATTATGTGAACATAATGCTATGGGAATTTGGAAAGATATCTTTGAAGCATACGATGGTTTTATGCTGGAAAAAGAAAATAAAGTAAAAGCAACCCTTCGTTATGCGATGCGAATGGATAATGAAGATATTGAACAAGTAAAAGAGATGATATGTAAAAAATATAACAAGGCAGGAGTGGAACTGGATTTGATTGAGGATCCTTCTCTGATCGGTGGTATGGTGTTAAAGGTAAACGATACAGAGTATGATAAGAGCATAAAGGGAACCTTGGATGAAATGCAGAAGTCCCTTGTTAGAAGGTAGGTGAAACAATTGGCAAGCTTTAATCAGGATGAAATTATTTCCGTACTTAAGAGTGAAATTGAAGATTTTGATTTAAAAACAGTCGTAAAAGAGACTGGTAGAGTAACAAATATCAGTGATGGTATTGTAACAGTATATGGCTTAGATGAGGCTATGTATGGTGAGCTTGTGGAATTTGAGACAGGAGTACGTGGTATTGTTCAGAACTTGGAAATGAAAAGTATTAGTTGCGTATTATTGGGTTCCGATTATGGAATTACAGAAGGCAGCAAAGTTGTTCGTACAAAGAAAAGAGCAGGTATCCCAGTTTCAGACCAGATGCTTGGAAGAGTTGTGAATGCACTTGGAACTCCAATTGATGGAAAAGGTGATATTCCAGCAGATGCATTTTACCCAATTGAGCGTGAAGCAGCGGGTGTATGTGATCGTAAATCTGTAAGTACACCTTTACAGACAGGTATTCTTGCTATCGACTCAATGTTCCCAATTGGTAGAGGACAAAGAGAGTTGATTATCGGAGATAGACAGACCGGTAAAACAGCTATTGCAACAGATACGATTATCAATCAAAAGGGACAGGATGTTATCTGTATTTATGTTGCAATCGGTCAGAAAGCATCTACAGTTGCAAAATTAGTGTCCACATTAACAGAGCATGGTGCGATGGATTACACAATTATTGTAAACTCCACAGCCAGTGATGTGGCACCACTTCAATATATTGCGCCATATTCTGGTACAGCGATTGCAGAGTATTTTATGGAAAAAGGAAAAGATGTTTTGATTATTTATGATGATTTATCAAAACATGCGGTAGCATATCGTACGATGTCCTTATTGTTAGAGCGTTCTCCAGGTCGTGAGGCATATCCTGGTGATGTATTCTATTTACATTCCAGATTATTGGAGCGTTCTTGTCGTTTGGATGATGAGCATGGCGGTGGTTCTATTACCGCATTGCCTATTATTGAGACACAGGCTGGTGATGTATCTGCATACATACCAACAAATGTTATTTCCATTACAGATGGACAGATTTTCCTAGAGAGCGAATTGTTCTTTGCAGGTCAGCGTCCGGCTGTAAACGTTGGTTTATCCGTATCCCGTGTAGGTGGAGATGCACAGACAAAAGCTATGAAAAAGGCATCAGGAAGTCTTCGTATTGACCTTGCACAGTATCGTGAGATGGAAGTATTTACACAGTTTAGCTCTGAACTTGATTCAAATACAAAAGAGTTATTACAACATGGAAAGATTTTGATGGAATTGTTAAAACAACCTCTTTCCAAACCGTTATCTTTGCATCAACAGGTAATTACATTGATTGCTGCAAATAATAAGCTTTTATTGGACATTGATCCAAAAGAAGTAAAAGCATATGTAAATGATATGTTGGATTATTTTGAAGCAAAACATACAGATATAGTTGAAAAAATCGATACAGAAAAAGTATTGACAGATGAATTGATTCAACAGATTATTGATGCAGTAAAGGCGTTTAAGAAATAGTTTGGAGGCAGGATTATGGCAAATATGAGAGAGATTCGTAATCGAATCAAAGGAATACAAGACATTATGAAAATAACCAATGCCATGTATTTAATCTCTTCTTCAAAACTTAAGAAGGCGAGAAAAACTCTGCTTGCTACCGAACCTTATTTTGTGAAATTGCAGGAGACGATTCATGATATTTTATTCTATGCACCTCATATGCATGAAGTTTTCTTTGAAAGAAGAGAAGAGATACCAGAGGAAGATAGAAAAATCGGCTATCTTGTAATTACTGCGGATAAAGGACTTGCAGGTTCTTACAATCATAATGTGATTAAGGCTGCAGAAAATGAGATGGCAAAACACAATTCTAAAAATACAATGCTATTTGTTGTTGGACAGGTAGGACGGCAGTATTTTTTGAGAAAAGGTGTTACTGTAGATTGTGAATTTTTATATACCGCACAAAATCCAACTATGTATCGTGCTCGTGAGATTTCGGAAACCATTTTGAATTTATTTCAGACAAGACAGCTTGATGATGTGTATTTGATTTACACAAAGATGGTTACTCCGATTAAATCAGAGCCGGTTTGTACAAAGATTTTACCGTTAGAACGTCGTAAATTTGAGCGTCGTAAAGCAGGGGCATTACACGCAAAATTTGAGCCATCACCAGAAGTAGTTATGGACCGTTTGGTGCCAAACTATTTAAAAGGTTTGATTTTTGGATGTATGGTAGAGTCTTTCTCCAGTGAGCAAAACGATCGAATGATTGCTATGGAGGCAGCTACAAAGAGTGCGAAAGAAATGTTACATGACTTGGATTTGATGTATAATCGTGCCCGTCAGGGAGCAATTACACAGGAAATTACGGAAGTAGCTGCGGGAGCTAAAGCACTTAAGAAACAGAAACAATCTTAAGCCTTTGGTGAGCAGATAGAGCAGAAATATGAAAAGAAAGGAGATTCTACAAATATGGAACGAGGAAAAATCGTACAGGTTTTAGGACCTGTTGTGGATGTAGAATTTGAGAGTGGAAAACTTCCTATGATCAAGGATGCCCTTGAGGTAAACATGAACGGAAAACGTCTTGTAATGGAAGTGTCCAGCCATATAGGAAACAATGTAGTCCGTTGTATCTTACTGGCTTCTAGTGAGGGGCTTTCAAAAGGAATGGAAGTAGTAGCAACTGGATCTTGTATTCAGGTACCTGTTGGAGAACAAACATTAGGAAGAATGTTTAACGTAATTGGAGATACCATTGATAAAGATGCGCCAGTAGATGGTGGAGAAAAATGGCCAATTCATAGAAAACCACCTACATTTGAAGAACAAAGTCCAGTTGTCGAGATTTTGGAAACAGGTATCAAGGTTATTGACTTATTAGCACCTTATGCTAAGGGTGGTAAGATTGGTTTGTTCGGTGGTGCTGGTGTAGGTAAGACTGTATTGATTCAGGAATTGATTCGTAACGTTGCTACAGAGCATGGTGGATATTCTATTTTTACCGGTGTTGGAGAGCGTTCTCGTGAAGGAAACGATTTGTGGCATGAAATGAAAGATTCTGGTGTTATTAAAAAGACAGCCTTAGTGTTTGGTCAGATGAACGAGCCACCTGGAGCACGTATGCGTGTTGCACAGACAGGACTTACGATGGCTGAATATTTCCGTGATAAAGAAAATCAGGATGTATTGTTATTCATTGATAATATTTTCCGTTATGTACAGGCTGGTTCTGAAGTTTCAGCGTTGTTAGGTCGTATGCCATCAGCCGTAGGTTATCAGCCAACATTGGCAAATGAGGTTGGTGAATTACAGGAAAGAATTACTTCTACAAAGAATGGTTCTATCACATCTGTACAGGCGGTATATGTACCAGCGGATGACTTGACTGACCCAGCTCCAGCCAATACATTTGCCCATTTGGATGCTACAACGGTACTTTCAAGAAAGATTGTTGAGCAGGGTATTTATCCGGCTGTAGATCCATTGGAGTCTACCTCACGTATTCTTGAGCCAGATATTGTTGGAGAAGAACATTACATGGTAGCTCGTAGAGTGCAGGAATTACTGCAAAAATACAAGGAATTACAGGATATTATCGCAATTCTTGGTATGGAGGAATTGGATGAAGATGATAAGATTGCTGTATATCGTGCAAGAAAGATTCAGAAATTCTTATCACAGCCATTCTTCGTAGGAGAACAGTTTACAAGCATTCCTGGTAGATTTGTTTCCTTGCAGGATACAATTGCAGGATTTAAGGCAATTCTTGATGGTGAGATGGATGAATATCCAGAAGCTGCATTTCTTATGGTTGGTACAATCGAGGATGTAAAGGCAAAAGCAAAAGAGATGGAAAAGGCTAATTAAACCACGAATAGGTTGTCTGGTTCTGGTTTGCAAAGCATATATGCAGGCTATAGCAGATTTAGCAGAATGGAGGTAACATGGCAAAGACATTTTTACTTGAGATTATTGCCAGTGACCGTGTATTCTTTACAGGACAATGCGAAAGTTTGATTTTCCCAGGTATGGATGGAGAACGCGGAGTCCTAGCGAATCACGAGAGAACGGTTACCTGTATCAACGCAGGCGAAGTGAAGTATAAGATTGATGGAGAATGGTTTTACGCAGCAATCAGCGATGGTTATGCAGAGGTTTCAGGAGACCATGTGGTAATTATTGCGGATACAGTAGAAAAACCAGAGGAAATCGATGTAAAACGTGCGGAGGAAGCTAAAATTCGTGCGGAAGAAAGACTTCGTCAAAAGCAGAGTATTATGGAATATTATCATACGCAGGTTGCTCTTAATAAAGCTATGAACCGTTTGAAGGTAAATCAGAGACATTTGAAATAGAGAAAATAAAAAGAAAAAAAGGCACTCAAGCATGGGTGCCTTTTTTGATGCATATGAAATGGAGATACGTTATCAGGAAAAAATTTTTGTGAAAAAATTCATCCGTTGGCGTACATAAATTTAATTTCTAAATACTTTTGTTTTACCTCTGGCATTTTTTTCCCAGCTATAGTGACGCTTTTTCCGTTTGGAAATCCTAATTCTCGTTTTTTTGTATCGATTGATGTGATGGCATCTAAATTTACTAAAGTGGATTTGTGAACAGAGTAAAAACCATATGTATGAAGTTCTTTTTCAAAACTGGTAATGGTGCGATTACTTAAATATTCCTGTTCTCTAGTATATACTCGTACATTGCGTTTGATTGTTTCAATATATAGGATTTCATTAATTGGTAATTGAATATTTCCAATATTTATAACGTGAAACGTTATTTTTTTATTTTTTCCAAGTACTTTAATGCCAGAGGATAGTGCTTCAGAGATTTCTTCTACCATACTGTCTTTGTTAATATAGCGAAAGGCATCTACTCGATAACCTAAGCGAGAGAGTTCATTATGGGTAGTTAAGATGCATACCAAACATTTTGGAAAGCACTTTTTATAGGATTGGGTTGTTTCAAAACCATCCATTCCATTCATTTCAATATCCATAAAGATCATATCAAATGTTTTTTTGTCTTGTAAGAATAAGTCTCCTGAGGAATAGACGGATATGGAGGCATTATGTTTCATGTTTTTTAGATTTTGGATTACTACCTCTTTGGTTTTGATGCGCCATTCTTTTTCGTCATCTATGATTGCAATATTCATTTCTTCTGCTCCTTTTCATCAGTGTTAATTGTTGTATAAAGATAGTAAAACTTTGAATTGATTGTGTTCTGTTTCAATGGTAATAGTGCCATGATTTTGTTCTACACAGTCTTTTACATTTTCGAGTCCAAAACCATGGTTTTGGATATCTTTCTTTCTTGTGCGAAAGGTTCCTTTCTCTTGTAGTGGTTCTTGAAAGTATTGGTTTTCTATTGTAAGAAAGATTTCTGTGGCAGAGTAGTGGATTCCTACGTTGATTTCCCCACCTTCGCACTTTATTTGTGCCTGCATTGCATTACTTAAAAGATTTGACAAAATAGTGCATAGGTCAAATGCTGAAATTTTGCAAGGAGTTGGAAAATGCCCTTGCACATGTAATGAAATATTTTTTTCTTTGCCTTCGTAGTAAAATTTGTTTAGGATAGCATCTGCAATTTCATTGTGTACCTGGATTGGAGCGTTTAAAGTATTAATTTTTTCTTTCATGGTTTCTAGATAATGACCAAATTGATCAAACTCTTGTTTTTCATATAGGCTGGTTAGCACAAACATATGGTTTTTCAAGTCATGGCGAAACTTACGAGTTTCTCGTTCGCGGTTTTTTAGATATGCATAATGTTGTTGTTGCTCGTTTAAAAATTGTGTTGCCAGTGCTTCTTTTTCGCGATAGGTGTTGCGAGAAACAATGAGTGCAATGACTAGGAAAAGCTGAAAGAAAATACCAATTACAACTCCCAAATAAATGATTTCAAAGAGAATATGATTTTTCTTTATATATGTATTTAATGCGAAATCACCTAGCGTGGTAACGATTGCACTATCTACTACAAGTACGAATAGAAATAGAAAAATATATTTTTTTTCTATAAATTGCAATTTTGTATTTAGCTTCTTGTGAAAAAGCTTTCCAAGAAAATATAATAGGATTAGTAGTATGCAAGATGTTAGTATTTCTAAAATTGAGTTAGGTATCTTGTATTTGCACAATTGTATAGCTGATTTAATCAGAATATATCCCATTTGGTCCAAGAAACTGAAAACGATATCCATGATACAGGTGTAAATCAATAGTAGTTGTTTAGAAGTTTTATAGTATGCACACATGGTTAAATATATAAATAAAATATATAGGAAAAAGAGTAGAACAGGATTTGCTATTTTTGAAAATAGTATTGAGATAGCACCTGTTAAAATAATAAAAAAGAATATGGTAGGGGCTGATTTTCTTTTTGGCAATGAAAAAAAGTATTCACCAACAATAAAAAATTTTAATAGGCCTAAAATGTCACTTATTGTATGAAACATTTGAATCCACCTTTCATTTGCAATATAGTTTAACGAACGAAACAAGTTATATTATAGCAGTATATTTGCAAATGAGAAAGTGGATTCAAAATCTATTTATCTAAAAAGATAACGCCATAGTTTAGCGAAATGTTCAAACAATTTTTATCCTTTCCGTATATACTTTGTGTATTATCTAGACAAAATATTCATAGTCGAATTTTTTGGAATTGTCTAGATGAGTTGCGGATTTGGATGGAATTTTTGCACATTTTATTTGCTTTATAAAAATATACTGATAATTCGTTTGGAAATCAGAAAAACATTCTTACATAAAGCGAACTATTACAAAATGCGCAGAAAATGTTACAAAATGTGGAAGTTTTATTGTTTGTTCTATAAGGAGTGATATAATGAAAGGATGGGGAGGACAGGTAAAGGCAACCATGCGAGCAATGGTTAAAGCGAAAGGAACCCATCAAGGAAAAAATGGAACAGTTTCCAATTATATAAAAACAACGGCGAACTGGAAAAATGAGGAATGAAAGAAATATGATGATAAGAAAACAAATAATGTTAGTGCTATTCAACTTGAAACGGATGTATGTAGAGAAAAAAGCACTATTTCTATTGGTAATTATTAGCACGGCAATTTCTACTTTTGGCATTTTCTTTTTTGGAGATTATTTGGCAGAATATTATAAAAATATAGAAAGTCAAATGGGAGATTGCCTATATATAGAAGGAAATTTAAAGGAAAAATGTAAGACACAGTTTATTGATGGGATAAAAAAGTTGGAGTTATCTCAGGTTTCTGAAATTATTTGTGGTGACACACAAATTCAGCTGAATGGAGAAAACTGTGTAATAAAAGGCGAATTTCATAATAATTTTGAGCAAAGAATGCTATCGGGAAAGTTACCTGCATGGAATGAAAAGAATGCTAAAGTTGTGTTAGATGAATTTCAGGCAGAAAACATAGCGGATACCATTCCAAAAGGACGAAAGCTGATTGGATATAAACTAAATATGGATGGAAAAGAGTATACGGTTAGTGGAGTTTGTTCTACTACAGAGGAAGATGAATTGATTGTTCCAGTTCTTTTTTATTTGAAGTATTATCCTACAAATCAAGTTAAAATTAGTTTCCAGCATACTTTATCCAGCCAGGAAAAAGAAAAAGTTGAGAAGTTTTTTGCGTTTGATGATTTGTTAGAGGTAAACTGGACTGCATTGAAAAGACCTTGGGAACAAACAGAATTTATGTTAAATTTTGTGCAACTATTAGGTGTATTTGTTTGTATTGGCATCAATGTGGTTGTCTTAATACAATACTTACTGTATAGAAATAAGCGAAAGTATTGTATTTATTCTATATGTGGTGGAGCTGATCGGGATATTCATACCATAATATTTAATCAAATTTTTATTCATATGTTGTTGGGAACAGTGCCTGGTTGGATTCTTTTTCGAGTTTTTAAGTTAATACTAGGAAATGTTGAATGGTTATATGGAGGAAATTGGTACTTTTATATGTGGATATTTGTGTTAATAATCATCATTCAAGTAGTAACTTCCTGTATACTTGAATGGAAAATGAGACAGAATTTAGAAATATACCAAGTTGAGGAATAAAAGATGAAGATAATAAAGTTAATCATATTGGCAGGAAAAGATATATGGAAACATAGATGGGCATATGTTGTGTTGAGCATTGAATTGATTTTAGTTGAAATATTGTTATTGAGCTTTGCAAGTAAGCTACAGGGGGCGTATGAATCAAGAAAAGTGTGTAATGCATTTAATAATCAAAATATGTATTATTATACGCAATACCGCTATACAAATCAGTCTTTGAAAGAGATTTTAAGCAAAGATGTATTGGATAAAGTAGAAATTACGGAGATGCCGTTGATGGCGATAGCGGATTCTAAAGGAAAAGAATATGTAGCATGTGGATATACGGATTCCTTGATGGAAGCCTGTCAGTATGATATGACAAAGGGAAAATGGCTTTCGGACTACAAGGGCAAAAATATTCCTGCCATTTCAACGGATAAAGATATACCAATAGGAACCTATATTACCGTGAAAAATGGTGGTGACATGGATAAAATAGAAGTGATTGGTTACATGAATAAAAATGCATATGTGATTAATTTCCATGGAGGTTCTGGAAACGGTATGGGGAGTTTAGAAGAATTTGTATCGCATCCGGATTTTCAATTAATTCTTCCGTATCAAAGTAAGCAAAAAAAATCTATAACGGAAAAACAGACGGTATATATAGAAATGTGTAAGCAAAAAATGGTGTTTGTAAAAAATCCTTCCGTGACTTCAAAATTATTAAAGGAATGCCATGACTATGGTGCCATGACAGATGTTAGCGTCATGAAGGACAATTATGATACGGACATAAAAAATAATTTTATTATGAATGGAACCATTTTAGTTGTATTTACAATTTTAAGCATAACAGGTTTGATCGGATTTAATGGGATACAGAGTGCCAAACAGGAAAGAAGTTATTTGATATATCATTTATTAGGCGGGAAAAATAGAGATTTTATCCTGATAGAAATATTGAAAAATAGTTTGGTAGTGATTATGAGCTTTGGAGTATTTGCACTTAGTTATAAAAAGATGGGATTATTTACATATTCTGCAAACCAGTTAAATCGTATCTCCTGGCAGACAATCGCTATTGTGTTTTTAATGATTACCTTTATTTGCACCATTACGTCGTTGTGGTATATAAGACGGTTGGCACATACGAATTGGATCAATGCATACAAATTGAAAAGTTAATGCAAACTGTTTTACAACTTTGTTAGATTACCAAATAGACAAGTGCAGAATTAGGAGGACAAAAAGAAAAATGGATGGTATGCAAATAAAAAACGTAAAAAAGATATATGACAAAAATCAAAAAAATGAGAAGTGTGTATTGAATGATGTATCCTTTGAAATAAAAAAAGGGGAAATGGTTGCGGTGATTGGTAAATCGGGTTCAGGAAAATCTACATTATTGCATATCCTTGGATGCATGGATACGATTTCAAGTGGAACGTATTATTTAGATGGGATACAAGTAGACTCGTTGAGTAACAAAAAGCAGGCAGAACTGCGTAGTAGTAAAATTGGATTTATTCTGCAGGATTTTGGTTTACTATCCGATGATACAGTTCTGGAAAATGTAATATTACCGATGATGTTTGATAGAACCAGTTTAGCAAAAGTAAAAGAAAAAGCGGTAGAAAAATTGAAGTTAGTGGGCATGGAAAAACAGTTGCATCAAAAGGTAGCTACGTTATCCGGTGGAGAAAAACAGAGAGTGGCAATTGCACGAGCATTGGTAAAAGATCCTGATTATATACTGGCGGATGAACCAACGGGCGCCTTGGATACAGAAAATGCAAAAATGTTTATGGAACAGTTACATAAATTACATCGAATGGGGAAAACGATAGTGATGGTTACACACGATTTGGAATTAGCAAAAGAATGTGAACGAATGCTAAAAATTGTAGATGGAAATGTGCGATAAGAGGGAAGGATAATGGTAAAAAAGAAGACGTTATGGATTGCAGGAGTAGGATTGTTATTAGTGATTTGTGCTATGGCGGTATTTTTCTATCAAAATAAAGGAAAGAAAAGTCAAATGGAAACCAAGTCGAAAAAACAGAGTGTACTATTGGATAAACAAATTTTAGAACCCAAGGGGGTGCTGTGTGATTATAGAGAAAACAGTGATGGAACATGGTCAGCAGATGGTAGAATATATCAACACAAAGTTATGTTGACAGGGAAATTACCTAGTGCAGAGGGGATGACAACGTACATTGTATTGACAAATGATGAGAATATTACGTTTGAAGAAGTAGGAAAATCATTTTATTCATCCAATAGTGCAGATTTGTTGAATCCTGAAAAGGCATGTGTGGTTCAATGGATTGAAAAGGATGAGTAAAAAGTGACAGAAATTTGTTGTATAACAAGGCATAGTACAAGCCTGTTGCGCATTAGTTTTCATTTTTCCGGCTATGATTATTGAAAATATATTTCATACAAAACTTGACGTAGGAAATGTCAAGTAGTAAACTATGTATAGACGTCAGAAGAAGCATTAAGCGAAAAGAAAGGAAGCGTTAATATGGACAGTAATTTAGACTGGGGAAAATTAGGATTTGGATATCGTCAGACAAATAAGAGATATGTATCAAACTTTAAAAATGGAGCGTGGGATGATGGTGTGATGACCGCAGATGATACAGTCACAATTAGTGAATGTGCAGGCGTGTTACAGTATTGTCAGGCTTGTTTTGAAGGAATGAAGGCATATCGTACAGAGGATGGACGTATTGTAACATTTCGCCCGGATTTAAATGCAAAGAGAATGGCAGATTCTGCAAGAAGATTGGAGATGCCAGCGTTCCCAGAGGATCGTTTTCTTGATGCGATTGATAAAGTAGTTGCTGCAAATAAGGAATTTGTACCTCCATATGGATCAGGAGCAACTTTATATATCAGACCTTATATGTTTGGAAGTAGCGCTGTAATTGGTGTAAAACCAGCAGAAGAGTATCAGTTTAGAACATTTTGTACACCAGTTGGTCCTTACTTTAAGGGCGGTGCAAAGCCAATTACAATCCGCGTAAGTGATTATGACCGTGCAGCACCTAATGGAACAGGACATATTAAAGCAGGTCTTAACTATGCTATGAGTTTACATGCGATTGTAGAAGCACACGAACAGGGATTTGATGAAAATATGTATTTGGATGCTGCTACAAGAACAAAGGTAGAAGAGACAGGTGGAGCAAACTTTATTTTTGTAACTGCGGATAATAAGGTTGTAACTCCTAAGTCAAATAGTATCTTACCATCTATTACACGTCGTTCTTTGATGTATGTTGCAAAAGAATACTTAGGATTAGAAGTAGAAGAAAGAGAAGTATACTTTGACGAAGTAAAAGATTTTGTAGAATGTGGACTTTGTGGTACAGCCGCTGTTATTTCACCAGTTGGTATTATCAATGACCATGGAAAAGAAATCGTTATGAAGAATGGTAACAAAGAGATGGGACCTATTACTAAGAAGTTATATGATACATTAACAGGTATCCAGATGGGACATATTGAAGCACCTGAAGGATGGTTAAGAGAGATTAAATAAAATATTTTATAAAAGTTTAAGAAACCCCACTGTCTTTTGATGGTGGGGTTTCTTAAATAGGGTGCGGGGTGTGGGCCCCGTACCTTGTAAGGCACGCAGTGACGCTTTTGTATGAATAAGTAGGTAACAGTTCAGCCGGGGTCATTCATAAAGTGCCATAATATACAAATTGGCTAAAAATATTTTTTTGGCTGGACACTTTATTCATGTCGGGCGTCTGCCCGATAGAAATGATTGTGCAAATTGTACTTAGCCTGCTAGCAGTCATGTGCAAATTGTACAATCATTTCTGCCCGGCTGAACTGTTACACAAAGTAGCGAAGCGGATTACGAATATCCTTGACTTTGCTATTAAATTGTGTTGTAAGTAGATGAGGAGTAGTTTGATTTACTTTACACATAGTACGAAAAAAGAAGAGATATTCAATCGAATTGAATATCTCTTCTTTTTCTATTTGTGTCAGTAGGAAACTTTAGCGATGCTTGTGACATTTGAAAAAACATAAAAAGTGTTTCTCATAGTTTTTATGTAGCTAAAAAGTATGAATTACATAATATCATAGCCCTTTAGCATACGAGCACGACTAGGGTGTCTTAATTTTCTAAGTGCTTTTGCTTCAATCTGACGAATACGCTCTCGTGTAACGTTAAATTCTTTTCCAACTTCTTCTAGAGTGCGAGTTCTTCCGTCTTGTAAACCAAAACGAAGAATTAGTACACGCTGTTCGCGCTCTGTCAATGTTTCTAATAATTTTGAAATCTGATCCTGTAGTACAGAATATGCAGCAGCATCTTCTGGACCAACAATTCGTTCATCTTTAATGAAATCACCCAAGTGACTATCATCTTCTTCACCAATAGGTGTATCCAGTGAAATTGGATCTGCAGATACTTTCAAGATTTCACGTACCTTTTCAATAGGAAGATTCATTGCTTTTGCAAGTTCCTGTTCGGTAGGTTCGCGACCAAGTTCTTGTAATAAAGTTCTGGATACACGATAGGTTTTGTTGATAACTTCTGACATGTGGACAGGAATACGAATTGTACGTGATTGATCCGCAATGGAACGAGTGATTGCCTGTCTGATCCACCAGGTAGCATAGGTACTAAACTTATAACCTTTTGTGTAGTCAAATTTATCTACAGCTTTAATTAATCCCAGATTACCTTCCTGAATTAAATCAAGGAAAGATAAGCCACGTCCCACATATCGTTTTGCAATGCTGACAACGAGACGGAGGTTAGACTCAGCAAGACTTTTTTTCGCTGCTTCATCGCCTGACTCGATTCGTTTTGCTAATTCAATTTCCTGTTCGATTGTAAGAAGCGGATAACTGCCGATTTCTTTTAAATATAATTTTACAGGATCATCGGACATAACAGCCGCACTGGCAGCTAAGTCTTCTGTAGAAGCATCTTCTTCCTGCTCAATCTCTAAAATGGCAGAATCATCTGGTTCATCGTCATTTGATAAGTTCAATATTGCAATATTATGGCTTTCCAGGTATTCATAGATTTTATCAATCTGATGTACATCCAAATTTAATTCCTTGAATACATCATTTACCTTTTCAACTTCGATTACATCTTTGTTTTTCTTTGCAAGAGCAAGAAGCTCTTTCAGCTTTTCTTCAAAAGCGGTGATTGTTTCGTTCATTCTCATCCTCCATGTACATAAGATACCTACGTAAAAAGATTCGCTACCTGCTATTATATCATAATAATAATCAAAAAGCTAGAAAAAAGTGAAAAACTTTGCTATACTATGGTAATAGTTCAGAAAAAGCGTTTGCATATCTGGTATTTTTAAATGGTATCTTCTGAACAAATACAAACTATAATATATGTACCATTAGTCTTGCCATTATCTATATCAGGGCAAGTGTAGAAAGGAGATTGTAGAATAATGAGCGAAGAGAATTGTACTGGAAGTTGCGGAAGTTGTAAAGCGGATTGTGCTTCCCGCCAACCAAGTAAAGAAGATTTATTAGAACCAGCAAATAAATATAGTAAGATTAAAAGAGTGATAGGAGTAGTAAGCGGAAAGGGTGGAGTAGGAAAATCTTTTGTTACTTCCTATTTATCTGTGTGTATGCAGAAAAAGGGGTACCAGACTGCTATTTTGGATGCAGATATTACAGGACCATCTATTCCAAAATCATTTGGTATAAAAGGAAAAGTAAGCAACGGCCCACAGGGAATTGTACCTGCAGAAAGTGAAAATGGAACAAAAATAATGTCCATTAACCTTTTGATGGACAAGGAGGATGCACCTGTTATATGGAGAGGGCCTGTAATTGCTGGAGCAGTAAAACAGTTTTGGACAGAGGTGGCATGGGGAGATGTAGATTATATGTTTGTTGATATGCCTCCGGGAACTGGAGATGTGCCATTGACCGTATTTCAGTCATTACCGTTAGATGGGATTATTATTGTTACATCACCACAAGAGTTAGTGTCTATGATTGTAAAGAAAGCAGTGAACATGGCAAATGCTATGGATATTCCAATTTTGGGAATTGTTGAAAATTATAGTTATATACAATGTGATTGTTGTGGAAAAAAGATGTCTGTTTTTGGGGAAAGTCATGTGGATGAAGTGGCACAGGAGTGTGAATTGAAAGTATTAGCAAAACTTCCGTTAGATTCTGCGATTGCAAAGCAAGTGGATGCTGGAAAGATTGAAGATTTAGATGCAGATTATTTAGAAGAAGCATCTACTTTTATAGAACAAGTCTGTCCTTGTGTAAAAGAAGATAAATGGAAAAAAATTGCAGTAGCTGTAGGAACAGAGGGCGAAGTATTTGCACATTTTAATGCATGCAATACCTTTATGATTTACGAAATAGGGGAAGATACCATTACATCGGAAAAGGAATGTAGTATTGCAGAAAATAATCAGGAAGCAGTAGAAACGTTTTTGACAGATTCAGGTGTTAATGTATTGATTTGTGGTGGTATCGGCTTTGGAGCAATACAGGCATTGATGGCAAAAAACATTATGGTTGTACCGGGGCAACAGGGAAATGCAAAAAAGGCAGTAGAGGATTTTCTTGCACAATAGAAAGCTTTTTGCATGGAAGGAAAGCTTTACAATTTAAAAGGATTGGGGTATAATGAAGTTGACTATAGATGGGCTGGATAAAAGCAACCTGTCGAAATAAATTATACAAATGGAGGATTTTAAGATGGCATTAGTATCAGCAGCAGAAATGCTTACAAAAGCAAAAGCAGGAAAATATGCAGTAGGACAGTTTAATATCAACAACTTAGAGTGGACAAAATCTATTCTTTTAACAGCAGAAGAATTAAAGAGTCCAGTTATCCTTGGTGTATCAGAGGGTGCTGGAAAGTATATGTGTGGTTATAAGACAATCGTTGGTATGGTAAACGGTATGTTAGAAGAATTAAACATCACTGTACCAGTTGCACTTCACTTAGATCATGGTAGTTATGAAGGTGCAAAGGCTTGTATCGCAGCAGGATTTTCTTCTGTAATGTTTGATGGTTCACACTATCCAATCGAAGAGAACGTTGAAAAGACAAAAGAGTTAGTTGCAGAGTGCAAGGCTAAGGGACTTTCTATCGAAGCAGAAGTTGGTTCTATCGGTGGAGAAGAAGATGGTGTTATCGGTGCTGGTGAGTGTGCAGATCCAGAAGAGTGTAAGATGGTTGCAGATTTAGGTGTAACAATGCTTGCAGCAGGTATTGGTAACATTCATGGTAAATATCCAGAAAATTGGGCAGGATTAAGCTTCGAGACATTAGATGCAATCCAGGCTAAGACTGGAGATATGCCTTTAGTTCTTCATGGTGGTACAGGTATCCCAGCAGACATGATTAAGAAAGCAATTTCTTTAGGTGTTGCTAAGATTAATGTTAATACAGAGTGCCAGTTAGCATTCCAGGAAGCTACTCGTAAGTATATCGAAGAAGGAAAAGACCTTCAGGGTAAGGGATTTGACCCTCGTAAGCTTTTAGCTCCAGGTGCAGAAGCAATTAAGGCTACTGTAAAAGAAAAGATGGAATTATTCGGATCAGTTGGAAAGGCTTAAATTTCTTGCTTGATAGAATAGAGTCTGCTGTCTCATGGGATACTGTGAGGCAGCTTTTCTACTTTAAGGGAGAAAATTCTCTTATAGAGTAAAAATGTTTTGTGAGAATCTGTGCAGATGTGCAAGCATGTTGTTTTGAAGGTATGTACATACTATATTAGGTATACGAAGTGAAATAGTTTTTTTAAGAGAGGAAGACTTACATATTTTGTTTTTTAAAAAGAAAAAGGGGAGGAGGGGGATAGTATGGATAAAATGGACTATATGGAATTTATGGAAAAGAATGAATTTAAGGTAGAAGGCAAATTGGCATATGGGAGTATGGATGGATATCCGCTTCTTATGAGAAAAAAATTAGGAAGCAAGGTAGAGATTACATTCTATTTAGAAGGAGAACCCTGGAAACAGATGAGGGAAAAGCTGTTGGAATATGCAAAATTGTTTAAATCTTCTGTCTATTTTGAAAATCAGCATGTAGTATGGAATACACGTTTAGGAAAGAGAGAATATACCAGATTTCAGGAAATGATACAAGGAATTATTCGTATATTTAGGGCAACGGGAATTGAACCACCTGGGGAATGTGTGATTTGTGGAGAAAAGCATGCGGATTCTTTTGCTGTAATAGATGGAGGAAATCATCCGATACATAGAGAATGTTTACAAAAGCAGTTAAATGTTACAAGACAGAGAGTTTCCAGTGGTAGTTATTTGTTTGGAATACTTGGCAGTATATTAGGATGTTTGGTGGGCTGCATTCCCTGTATTCTTTCTTTAAATATGGTAGGAAAAACCTTTTGTGTACTATTTTTGTTTATACCTCCTTGTATTTATTATGGCTGTAAATTACTGAAGGGAAAAATGAATCATTTTGTATTTTGGATGTCTGTATTCCTTTCTTTTATGAGTGTTTATGTCATTGAACTTGCAGTTCGTGTGCAATACAATCTAGTACAACAGAATCTTCCATTTGAGTGGTATTATATTACACACGTATTGCAAAAGTTGATGATGTATGATGGTATTTGGTGGATGATTACGAAACATGCTGGATTAAACTTTGTATTTGCGCTTATGGGAATTTTAATTAATTGGGAATTGATTAGTCAGACAAGTCTGAAGGCAGAAGAAAATGTAGTTAGAGTAATCAATACAATTAATTATGAGAATGATAACTAAGAGGATTAGTGTTTACAGAAAAAGGTTATAAGGTATATGTTTAGAGCCGCTTACATGAGAGTTTTTTGTGAGCGGCTATTTATTCGTAAATATAATCTTTTGAATATTTGTCAATCGAATCTAAGATAGCTCGAACAACAATGCGATGGTCTGCTACCCCGATGGGTTCACAGGAGGTAAGAGTAATACAACTGACACCTTGACTGTAAATTGGTGACCAATCCGTTTCTTCTACAACAGTAGTTTTGTCATATTTGTAACGGTAAATATGCTTTTTGTCTGTAAGATAAATATAATCCCCTTCACATAGTGTATCAATATAATAGAAGAACCATTCGCTAATTACTCCGTTACGGCTTTTATTTCGATGTGCAGCAATACTGACATTTCGGTCTCCCTCTCCGGGAAGTTGCGAGTATTCATAAAGCCCTGGTCCTTTATTTAAAGCAGCCTTTCCTGTTCCGTCCTGCACAGGTTCTGTCAGTGCAAGTTTTGGAATATGCAGTGTCAGATTACCACTTTTGTAATGCTGTCGCTCTTTTGTGATAAAAAGCTTATCGTAGGGAAGGTCTTTATCTCGGGAATACAAATCTAGAGTAGGTCCCGGTTTTTGTGTGACAGTATCCTTGCTGGAAGTCGATGTGGGTTTTGGGGTAGCTGCTACATAATTTGTTGTTGTTTCTTTTGTTGTATTTTTTGTGTTTTGAGGTAATAAAACCAATGTTGCACTTATCAGCAAAATTGCTATTATACATAGAAAAAAACGTTTCATAGGAGTATCCCCCATTTCCTTTTATTCATCAATCACAATTTGTTCTAATTTATATTTCAATCGCAGGATGCTTCGACGATTTGCTTGATAGTATTGTTTGATAATACGCTCCATAACCATACCGCCATCTTCATAAGTAATGTTTGGAAGTAGTATGACATATTGAGCACCGCTGTAGCGTGATACCACATCTCCTCGTCTTAAACTGGAATTAATTGCATTTTCAAGTCGTTTCATGGCAGCATCTAATTTATTTAAAGAAGGAATTTCGTCATTTGCATCGTATACAGTCAATAAACATAGATAAACAGAACGTCCTTCTCTGGAAGCTTGACGGGCAATTAGGCGATAGGTTTCCTGAAAAATACAGTATTCACAGAAAAATGGTCCCATTTTGAATTCTGCTTCCTTTAAATCATTTTGAATAATATTTAAGTCTGTTTCTAATGTCTTTTGTGTTCGTATAATATTCAGATAGAGACTCCGCAATTCTTTGGAAGGCTTTACTCCTAAATTGATATAAAGTAAATCTGTAGTTTGTTCATAATGATTAAGTGCTGCAAAAGAATTTCCCTGATCAATCATATTCTGGATAAAAATGCAATGCAAAGTTTCATCAAAGCGTTCAATTTGTAGTGCTTTTGAACAATAATATTCGATAGTTTCATAATCATTAAACTTCCTTAATAAAGAAAAGAAGTTTTTAGCCGTATCTATATATAGATTGTGATAATAGGTAGCCAGTGGAATAACCCACAATTCTGTGGCATGTTTTGTCATAAAGTCACCCTTGTACAGGTCTAATGCCTTTTTGTAAAAAAGAATACGTTCTTCCTCGGAAAACGTTGTATCATTTGCTTTTTGACAGAGCTTTTCAAATTCTTCAGTATCAATCATACAGATAAGATGATTGTTCCATTGATAAGACCCTTGAGAGGATATAATAAAGTTTTCATTATGAACGGCAACAGGGGATAGTAAATGTCGTAAACGAGAAAGTAATGTTTTTAAAGCGTTTACAGGATTTGCACTATCTTCGTCAGGCCAAAGCATATCAATATAGTCTGTTTGGGAAAGATGTTTATTTCGATAAGTAATAATGTATCCAAGTAAATTCCACATCTTTTTGGAACGATTTACTGTTTCTTCAATTTTTATACCGTCATTATAAATCTCAAAATTTCCTAGCATGGAAATTTGAATTGGTGGTTGCTTATTTGGGCTAAAATCCATTGTGAGCCTCCTCTAAAATTAATTTATAATTATATTAGGAAATATACCTTATAAAAATTCCAAGTAAAATCCTTTGATAACGTTTTAAATGGGGTATTGGGTTATAAATAATACGAAAATATCATTTATGTAACCTGCATGTAACCTGTTTATAGTATTATAAAGTACATAAAAGAGATGAAAAATTCTGTTTCATCTCGTTTATTTTACAATATATAGCAAAAAAAATCTACAATAATCTAAAGGATGAGAAGGCATTAAAAACTATTAGAATGGAGGAGCTATGAAGGGAAAAAAGAGTTCTACATTTATTGTCAAGGTTTTAAGTGAGCAAAACGAAAGTTGGCAGGGAAGTGTCACTTTGGCAGAGACAAACGAAACAAAGTATTTTAGAAGTGCGTTGGAACTTCTGCATATGATGGAAGAAGTTATTCAGGAAAAGAAAAAATAACTGTTCAAAAATTCAGATGTTAAGAGGTAAAATGTGGTTCCTAAATGGTTATATTTTTCATAGGTATATAAGGGAAGAAAAGAAAGGATGTAAAACAATAATGAAAAATTCTATGTGGAAACAAGCTATGGCAGCATGTTTAACAGTCGTTGTAGTTATGCTTTTTGTTATTTCAGGAAAAAGCCTAACAAGGAAAGAAAGTGTATCTACACATAAAGAAGAAAAGAGCTATAGCGGAAATGTAGCAGCATCGGCATTAAATGTGTCGGTAGATTTTTATGATTATAATATCAAGACCTATAAGGGTGAAGAGGTAGATAAAAAGACAAAAATAGCATTGAATGCCTATGCTTTAGAAAAAATTACTTCTGGAACGAGTATAACTGCTGATCAGGTATTTCTATTTGGTGGTGACCGTAGAAAAGGAGAAACCGGTGTTCAAAATGTATGGACAGGATATGGAAAATCTCAATATCAGGGAATTGTGAAGAAACAGTTGGATGCAAATGGAAATCTTCAATTTAATGATGATGCGGGAATTTATGGAGTAAATATGTTTCCAGCACAGGGAGACCATTCTTTAGATTCAGTTGTAGACTCTTATTATAATGCAAATTTTCAGTTTTTAGATGATAACGGAACATATATTTATGATAGTTCAAAGTTTGCAGCGTATAATTTAAAAAAAGTAAATGAAAAAGAATCATCATTGACAATTGATACTACAAAGGCAGGTCCATATTTTTCTAGTGGAACAGGTACATTTCAAAATCATTATGGTTTTTTCCCTTTTAATACAGTAAAAGAGGGAACTGTAAATGCAGAAGAAGCACGCCATCATATGTTTGGTATGAAGATGGAGTTAGATTTTTATATGCCGGAAGATGGTCGTATTGTGACAGAAGATGAAACAAAAGAAGAAGATATGGTGTTCAAATTCTGTGGCGATGATGATGTATGGGTATTTATTGATGGAAATTTAGCTTTAGACTTAGGTGGTATTCATGATACAGTAGGTGGTGAAATTAATTTTGCTACAGGGGATGTCACTTACGAAAAGGTAGCCACAGGTGGTATAAAAACAGATGTAAAAAATATTTATGATGCATATCCTGAAATAAAAAAGGATACGTTTTCAGAGCATAAATTAACTATGTTTTATCTGGAGCGTGGAGAGTATGATTCAAATTGCAAAATTACATTTAATATTCCTACTATTTTAAATAATGATGATATTAGCATTACAAAAAAAGTGGCAGATGCACCAGAAGACAATAATGATACCTATGATTTTACATTATATACAGGACAGGATAAAGACAATCTGACAGATGTATATAAAGGAAAATACAAAGTATATGATAAGGAAAACGTATTCTTAGAAGAGCGTAAGGCTACATCTGGTGTGATTACCTTAAAGGCAGATGAAACCGCAGTAATAAAAAGAACGAATGTGGCGTTAGGTCAATATTATATGGTCAAAGAAAATGCAGATGCAGACCGTTATATTACATCATGGTTTTCAACTGGGGATGATAGCAATGCTGCATCTGGTATGGGAACACAGACAGATGTACTTGTAAGAGATCAAGAGCATCCAAAAGGAAGTCATATCGAATTTACAAATACGTATCGTACATTTACCAGTCTTTCGTTGAAAAAGCTTGTGGATGCAGTTGGATATGATGGTGAAGCATTTTCGTTTATTGTTACAATCGGAGATGAAACATATGATGTTACATTGAAGGATGGGGAAGAGCGAATCTTTAATCATATTCCACGAGGAACCACTTACAAGATTGTGGAAGTTTTGACACCGGGAGCAATTTATACGACACCAGATGCACAGGTAGACGGACAGCGTGTAGATGTGAAGAAGGAAACTGTTTCTGGGTATGCGATTTCAGGTGTAATGAAAGAGGATATGGAGGAAGGATTTGTTACTACAGTTGTGTATACGAATCATGGAGAAAAGGCAACTGCGACTCCGAATGTTACAGCGACACCAGATACAAAGCCAAGCAATACACCAAATAGCATTGTTACAAATGCACCGACAGAAACACCAAAACCAACCAACACACCTGTTGTTACAGAGGCACCAACTCAAACACCGAAAGTAACCGAAACGCCGACTGTCACAGAAGAACCAACAAAGGAACCGATTGTAACTGCTACACCTGTTGATACGGAAACTCCTGATAATACACCAGATGTAACAGAGACACCGAGCGTCTCCGATGCACCAACAGAAGCTCCAGAAATTGATATTCCAGAGGAAACAAAGGTTCCTGGTGCTCCTCCATTGCCACAAGCAACAATTGTAGAAGAAACAGAGCCACCTGAGGATAATATTCCAGATGAGGATGTACCTGCAAACCTGGTTCACACATCTACAGTTGAGCCAACGAAGAAACCGATTACTCCAAATGGAAATCAGGATACTCCAGATAAAGATGAAACTATAGTTGTAGATAAAGTGCCATCTCAGTTACCACAGACTGGTGGTATTGGAAAACTTATGCAGGAGCATAAGTCTGCTACAATTTGGATATTATTATTGCCGATTGTTTCTATTGCTGGAATTGCATATATCGTGGAACGAAGGAAGGAAAATGAAAAGAAGTAAGTGAAAGTGTTATATGAAATCTTTGTGAGTGAAGAGGTGTAAAATGAATGAAAAAAGAAAAATATTCCTATGAGCATACGGCAATTCGTATTTGTTTAGATAGAAAAAGTAATAATACAATTTCAGGCAGTATCCATTCGCCTTTTTGTAAAAATCCTATTTTGTTTCAGGATGTAGTAACTTTTTTTATTGGATTAGAACAAATAGTAGAAGAACGCGGATTTCCAGAACCCGTCTTTAAACACCGAAGTTTTTCTAATATCAAAAAGGATACCTCTAAAAAAGAAGTGGGAAAAATTGTACGTTCTATGGAGGAAATTGAACAGGAATATGGAAAGTGTGAGACATTACAATTTTATGTAACGGGTAGAAAATATGCAGGATTACAGGGACACTTTGTGTGCCTTAGTTCAGGAATTGTATATAAGTATAAAAGTGAATTAGAGTTACTACATTTGCTGGAAGAAAATATACTAAATGAAAAAAAAGAAAAACAAGTTGCGTTGTAGCATAGTAGAAAATGCATTCTATACCTCCTGAGTAGACAAGGTGAAGAACCAAAGTTTACTTAGGAGGTATTTTGTGTTTAAGCAAAGAAAAAAGGTTGGTTATAGGAAAAAGTTTTGATAAGATTTGAGAAGTCTTTTTTTTATAGAATAAAAAAAGAACCAGCGGGGGAGCTGGTTCTCGAGGGGGAGAGTATATATATACGGGATATATATGTCAACCAAACATCTGAGAGGGGAAATAGATATTTGGTTTTGTGCATAACAATCTTTCTGTAATTATAATAACAGAAAGAGAACATTATGTCAATGATTTTTTAAATAAATTTTAATAAAATTGTAATAGTTCGGTTGAAATGGTAGATTTACAGGGCATAAATGTGATTTGTTGGTATTTTTTTGTCGTTTGTAGCATATAGTGACACAAAGGATGAGAGGAGAACAAGAATTGAGCAGACAGGGAATTCTGATTTTATTGTTAAGCGTGTTGTTATGTTTGGGTGGTTGCGGAGTGAAAACAACAGGTGAAGAAAAGTTAAAAGATTGTGATTTTACAGTGTTAGAGGAAGGGGAAGTCCCAAAAGAGCTGAATACTCTTATTGAGGAGAGAAAAAAGGAGCCATTTAAACTTTCTTATGCAGAAGAAGGATATTTATATATTATACAAGGATATGGAAAACAGATTGGCGGTGGGTATAGTATTTCTGTGCAGGAATTATATGAAACTCAAAATGAGATTTGCATGAAGACTACACTTAGCGGACCAAAAGAGGAAGGACAGGGTTCGGGAGAAAGTTATCCATACATAGTAGTAAAAATGGAATATGTAGAAAAAGAAATTTCTTTTATTTCGTAAAAGCAAGGTCTTTACAGATTAAAAAAAAGGATTTATAATGCAGAGGAAAACAAGTAATCCTTTACAGAAAATTGGTAACAGAGGAGATTTTGCATATATGAGAAAGGAATGTGCGGGAATGAACTATAAGATGATAGCTCTTGACTTGGATGGAACATTGACAAACTCAGACAAAATTATTACGCCAGATACAAAAGAGGCATTGTTTACATTTCAAAAACATGGTGGAAGGATTGTATTGGCATCTGGGCGTCCTACTCAGGGAATTGTACCACTTGCAGAAGAATTGGAACTTGCAAAGTATGGCGGATATATTTTAGCCTTCAATGGAAGTCGTATTATGGATTGTAAAACCGGAGAGGTGTTGTTTAATCAGACTTTAAAAATGGAACAGACAGCCAAGTTACATACATTGGCTCAAAAATATGATATCAATATCCTGACATATGAAGGAGATACGATTTATACCGAGGATGATCAGGAACCTTATGGAAGAATTGAACAAAAGATTACTAAAATGCCAATGGTTAAAGTAGCAGACATTTCAAAGGCAGTTTCCACACCTGTAAACAAGTGTCTTATGACAGGAGATCCTAAAAAGATTGCATATGTGGAAGAACAAGTGAGAAAGGCTATGGGAAATGAAATTAATTTATATCGTTCACAGGACTTTTTCCTTGAATTAGTGCCACAGAATGTAGATAAAGCGGCATCCTTAGATAGTTTACTAGAAAAGCTACATTTAGACAGCACAGATTTGATTGCCTGTGGGGATGGATTTAATGATTTATCTATGATACAGTATGCAGGTTTAGGGGTTGCAATGAGCAATGCGCATATAGACATTCGTAAGGCAGCCGATTTTATTACTTTATCTAATGATGAAGATGGTGTAGCACATGTGTTAGAAAAATTTGTATTTCATGCGGCATAGACATGAATTTAAGAAAATAATGGGCGGTGGCGTATTTTGATACGTCATCGCTTTTTTGCTTTATGGAAAAGTTCGTTTCTATATTAACACTATCAAGAAAGTCCCCTACGGTACAAGCCCCTTCTGATATGCTGCGATAGCAGCTAATAGTGTTATGAGCAAGTAGCAGAGTGGATTGCGAATATCCACTTGACTATACTATTGCTAAAAAGTGAAAAATGCGAATAAAAGTATCGTTTTGTGTGTTGTTTGGTATAAAGTATTAAAAAAATAAAGAATAATAAAAATAAAATGTGCAAAAATACTAAAAAATACTTGCAATTAATGTAAAAAAAGGTATAATAGATATGTGAAATCGCAGTAAGCGAAACAAAAGGTGCTTTCGCAGATATAGGAAGGTACCATTTAAGAAACAAGGGGAAAAGCGTACGGAAGCGCAAAGAAAAAACATGGAGGGGTTTTAAAATGGAGATTAGTATTCCAAAGATTAGAAAAAGTGTAAGAGCACATACAGGAAGTGAGGTCCGTGTACGTGCATTGTGTGGGGAAGAAAAAGTAGAGATTGCCCATGGCGTGATTGCAGAGACATATCCAAGTGTATTTGTAATAACCAGTGAAAAGGCAGAAAGTCTTTGTAAGAAAAAGGTGTCCTTTAGTTATTGTGACATTCTTACAAAGGAGATTGAGTTATCGCTTTGCAGTTAGTGGAAAGCATTATATATGGTATCATGATGGAATGATAAGAGAAGGCAGAGGTATTGTAATGAGAACAGTATCTTTGCCTTTTTTAAATCAATAATCAGTTTTTGGTCTATTTTATTACCTATTTCATATACTAATAATATATAACATTTTGAAACCTGTTTAGAAAGTAGGTTACAGGTTTGGAACAGTTAAAGTATTCGGTGTTGAACTAGGAGGACAAGGGATGGATTTAAAAAAGCAAAATATTCGCATGCGAAGGAGAAGTTGCAAAAGTAAGCTTCAGGTTACCTTGGAAGATGATTTTAATGTGCCTGACACAAAGCCTGACGTAGAGCGTATTGTTACAGGAGAGGGTAGGGTAGAAATCGCAGAAACTAATTTGTTAAATGGAAAACTGTTAGTAAAGGGAATTTTACATTTTGATATGCTTTATATTAGCCATGAGAGTCAGATTCCGGTACATAGCATACAGGGGAAAATTGAATTTGATGAAATGATAAACATGGATAACCTGCAGGAAGAAAATGATTGTAAGGTAAAGTGGGAGTTAGAGGATATTAATATTAGTCTTATTAATTCTAGAAAGATTAGTGTAAAATCCTTAGTTACAATTGAAGCCTGTGCTTGGGAAGAATATGAAGAACCGGTTGCGGTAGATAAGGAAGATGGAGAAAATGCACCTTGCCGTTATCTGGATATGGATGTAACAGAATTGGTCTTAGCGAAAAAAGATATTTTACGCTTAAAGGAGAATTTTCATCTGCCTGCGGGTAAGCCTAATATTAACCAGATTTTATATTATGATATTTCTTTGCATGGGGTTGAAATGCGTGCACAGGAAGGAAAAATCTTAGTTCGTGGAGAAATGCTTTTATTTGTTATGTATAGTACGCAGGAGGAAGAAAATCAAATTGCGTATTATGAGGGCGAACAGTCCTTTTATAGTGATATTCCTTGTGAAAGCTGCAAAGAAAATATGGTATTGCAGATTGATACAGAATTACAATCAAAGGATGTGCAGGTGAAACAGGATGAGGATGGAGAGGAACGTGGTATTGAGGCTGAATTTGCCATGAATTTAGATTTTTGCTTATATGAAGAAAAACAAATGCGTTACTTGCAGGATATGTATTCTTTGGAAAAACAATTGCAATTAAAACGGATCAAAATACCATTTCGTCATCTGGTCATGAAAAATACCTCTCAAAAGAGAATTAATGAGCAATTATTATTAGAAACACCAAAAAACCCTATTTTGCAGATTTGTCATAGTCGTGGAACGATACAGTTAGACGAAGTAGAATGGAAGGATAATGGTATTTCGGTAGAAGGCAGTGTGGAAATAAAAATTATTTATGTAGGAGAACAGGATGAATGGCCGGTAGGAGAAATAAAAGTGAGTGTTCCTTTTTCTCATATCATAGAGAGTGTAGGAGAAAAGGAAAATAGGATATTTGAAGTGCATCCGCAATTAGATCAGTTATCAGTTATGTTATCGGGAAAGGATAAGGCAGAAGTAAAACTGACTTTGTCGTTGGAAACTGTGGTATTTGAAATGATTGAATATGACATGTTGGACAGCGTAGAAGAAGAAACTTATGATGAAAAATACATAGAACAGTTACCAGATATGGTAGGTTATCGTGTACAGCAGCAGGAAGATTTGTGGGATGTGGCAAAAAAATTTTGTACAACGGAGGAGGCAATTCGTGAATTGAATCATCTTGGAGATAAAAAAATAGAAGTGGGTGACAAAATATTGCTTGCGAGGGGTTGACAAACTGTAATAGGTATGTTATTCTTGTTACTGTTCTGTGTAACAGAATACTGCCGAAGACAGTAGGTACCCTAGTGGTGTAAGCGTGTCGCCTACCGAGGAATATAAATTTGATTATTTATACCCTTCTGTCTTTGGATAGAAGGGTTTTTTTTATCAGATCGGCGGTTAATCTTATAAGGAGGTAAACCAGAATGGCAAAAGTAGAATTAAAACAACCAGTTGTTGACGAAATTAAGGGTCATGTTGAACAGGCTAAATCTGCTGTAATCGTAAATTACTGTGGTTTAACTGTTGAGCAGGATACTAAGCTTCGTAAACAGTTGAGAGAAGCAGGCGTTGTATACAAAGTATACAAGAACACATTATTAAAGCGTGCTTTTGAAGGTACTGACTATGCACAGTTAGATGATTTGTTAGAAGGTCCTACTGCAATTGCATTTGGTATCGAAGATGCTACAGCACCAGCAAGAGAGTTAAACAAGTTTGCTAAGGAAGCTGAAGCATTACAGTTCAAGGGAGCTGTTGTTGAAGGTACATTTTATGATGTGGATGGTGTTAAAACACTTGCAAACATTCCTTCAAGAGAGGATCTTATTTCCAAGTTACTTGGAAGCTTACAGTCACCTATTACAAACTTTGCTCGTGTTATCAAGCAGGTTGCTGAAAAGGGTGAAGCTGCTGAGTAATTTATGTGAAGTGCGACGAGAGTATCTTATATAGGTATTTGAAGAGCATCACGGTAGAATTTAAGAAATGAATTACATTTCTTTCTCAGTAAGAAACATATTAAAAAGATTAAATAAAATTAGTGGAGGTAATTAATTATGACAACTCAGGAATTTATCGATGCTATTAAGGGCATGACTGTTTTAGAATTAAATGATTTAGTAAAAGCTTGTGAAGAAGAATTTGGTGTATCTGCAGCAGCAGGTGTTGTAGTAGCAGCAGGTGCTGACGGAGCAGGTGCTGGAGAAGAAAAATCTGAATTCAACGTTGAATTAACAGAAGTTGGACCAAACAAGGTTAAGGTTATCAAGGTTGTTCGTGAAGTAACAGGATTAGGATTAAAGGAAGCTAAGGAAGTAGTAGACGGAGCTCCTAAGGTTCTTAAGGAAGGTGCTGAAAAGGCAGAAGCTGAAGAAATCAAGACTAAGCTTGAAGCTGAAGGCGCTAAGGTTACATTAAAATAATGAAATCCTTATAAGAGATGATAGAGGTATCGCATTTGCGGTACCTCTTTTTTGGATTCTCATTTCTTGTTGCTAATCTTCTGAAACAACAGGTTACATTTAATATAAAATATGGTAAAATAAGTAGAATGGTGAAAGGTATATGTTGATTAAAAAAGCGAAAAATTCGTTTGTGCCTGCATTTGACTTTGAACCTTGTTCAATTTGAGAAAGTAACCGATAAAGTGACTGAAAATGGGAATATAAAGGAGAATATAAAAATGGGAAAAAAGAGAGTAGCTATGCTGCTTGCTATGTTATTGACAATTTCATTTGTGTTTGGAAAAACCGTACCGGTAACTACGATTAAGGCAGCAGAAAATACCTTGATAATTCATTATGGGGGACGTGAAGATGGTGACTATAATGGATGGAATGTATGGGTATGGGAAGATGGAAAAGAAGGAAAGCAGGTGGATTTTTCTGCTGAGGACAGCTATGGAAAAGTTGCGGTTTGCAAGTTGACACAGTCTGGAAAGGTTGGTTTTATTGTTCGTTTGAATGACTGGGAAAAGAAGGATGTAGAGGAAGATCGTTTTGTAGATACGAAAAATGGAGTGACTGAAATCTGGTTGACCAGTGGTGAAAAAAAGATTTCTACAAAAGTACCAGAGGGGGCATCGAAATATAATTTAGATGGGGAAAATAAGGCACGACAAGATGTATATAACAAGAAAAAAGCGTTAAAACTTAATGTGCATTATTATGCGTTTCAAAAAAAATATAAAAAGGTACAGGCATATGCATGGTTGGAAAAAGAAGACGGCGGGACATATGATGTGCAAAAGAAGGATAAGTTTGGTGCTGTGTTTCAAATTGGTTTTTTAAATAAAAAAAAGGCAAAGACAGCGGGATTGCAGATTACGCTGGCAGATGGTTCAAAAGATTGTGAATCTGATCGTATCATTGATTTAACACAGGCAAAAAAGAATAAATTAGACGTTTATATTGTACAGGGAAATAAGGAAGTTTATTATAATAGAAAGGATGCAACAAAGGCACCAGTTATTTCTGAAGCATATTTTGTCAGTGCAAAAGAAATTAAATTCTCAATTGCAGATACTATGGATACATCTGATGAAAAGCTTGTGGACCAGTTTCAATTAAAGGATGAAAATGGAAAGACATATCCATTAACAAAAGTTTGGTCAAAAAATCCAAGCAACGAAAATAGTGCATCACTGATTTTACAAAATGAGTTGGATTTGGGCAAGCATTATACAATATATATGAAAAATCATATTAGCAGTTCAGTATCCGTAAGCGAAGCATTTTCTACAGAGGCGTTTGAAAAAGCTTATTATTATAATGGAGATGATTTAGGGGCAGTTTATACGAAAGAAAAAACAAATTTCCGAGTGTGGGCACCAACGGCATCTCAGGTGACTATTAATTTTTATAGTGAAGGAACAGGAAAAAATCATATTGATTCTCAGTCTATGCTTCAGTCAGAAAAAGGAACATGGACCTATGAAGCAGTAGGAGATTATAAAAATACTTATTATACATATAGTGTGACTGTAGACGGCATTACAAGAGAGGCTGTGGACCCATATGCGAGAGCGACAGGTGTTAATGGAGAACGTGGTATGGTTGTTGACTTACAATCTACCGATCCAGAAGGATTTGACAAAGAAAAACGTCCAAAATCGATTGGAATGACAGATTCTGTTATCTACGAACTACAGCTTCGCGATTTATCAGTGGACGATAGTTCGGGAATAGAAAATAAAGGAAAATATTTGGCATTGACAGAGAAAGGAACAAAAAATTCAGAAGGTGTTTCTACTGGACTAGATCATCTTGTAGATTTAGGTATTACACATTTACATATATTGCCCTCATTTGATTTTGCATCTATTGATGAGTCAAAATTAGACAAGGCACAATACAACTGGGGATATGATCCACAAAATTACAATGTGCCAGAAGGTTCGTATTCTACAGATCCCACAGACGGAAATGTACGTGTAAATGAGTATAAGCAGATGGTACAGAGTCTCCATAAGAATGGGATTCGAGTCGTTATGGATGTAGTATATAATCATACATTTAATATTGATGATTCTAATTTTCAGAAGATTGTTCCGGATTATTATTATAGGAAAAATGGAACTTCGTATTCAAATGGTTCTGGTTGTGGAAATGAAACGGCATCTGAACGAGCTATGATGCGAAAATACATTGTAGATTCAGTTGTGTATTGGGCTACGGAGTATCATGTAGATGGTTTTCGATTTGATTTGATGGGGGTACATGATATTGAAACCATGCAGATGGTCAGACAGGCATTAGACGAGATTGATTCTAACATTGTAATTTATGGAGAAGGCTGGACTGGAGGAGAATCATCCTATGATGAATCGCTTCGAGCAGTAAAGGCAAATATGACAGAATTGGATGGCATTGCTGCATTTAGTGATGATTTTCGTGATGGTCTAAAGGGAAATGTATTTGATGAAAAAGATACTGGTTTTATTTCTGGAAACAACGCGTACATAGAGGATGTAAAGCTTGGAATTGTAGGAGCAGTTACACATCCGCAGATTGCTACGGAAAAACTAACAAAATCAGAAAAAGCATGGGCGAATAATCCGACACAGTGTATTAATTATGTATCATGCCATGATAATCTTACCTTGTGGGATAAATTGCAGGTATCGGTTCCGAATGCATCAAAGAAGGATAAAATAGCGATGAATAAATTAGCTGCGGCGATTACGTTTACTTCTCAGGGAACGCCATTCTTGCAGGCGGGGGAAGAATTTCTTCGTTCTAAGCCTGTCAAAAATAAAGAGGAAAAATATTCGGCGAACAGCTACAACCTGCCAGACTCTGTAAATAGCTTGAAATGGGATACTCTTTCAGAACATAAGGATGTGTATGAATACTATAAGGGACTGATTGCTTTTCGAAAGGAACATAAGGGATTGCGGATGACAGAGGCGGAAGATGTACAAGATAATCTGGTTTTTCAGGATACATCTGGAAAAGGAAATGTCATTGCGTATACGATTGAAAATAGTCCGAACGGAGAAGTAGCAGAAGAAATTATGGTAGTACACAATGGAAATGCAGAAGATGTAGAGATTGCATTACCAGATAAAGATACATGGAGTATATATATCAATGGCGAAAAAGCTGGGACAGAACCAATCGAAGAGGTTACAGGAAGTGTGCATGTAGATAAAATTTCTACTGTGGTTTTGGTAAAGGAAAGCCAGAAATCGAAAGCATTAAAGGTGATTCAAAAGACGGATATTTGTATTTATTTGAGTATAGGGATTGTAGTTCTTATCCTGTTGATTTGCATTTTCTTCTTCCATAATAACAAAGAAAGGATAGGAAGAAAGGAAAAAGCCGAGTAAATGTGAAATAAATAAAGTTTTTTGAAAATTAAAAAAGTTTTAAAGAAAAAGTAATATTTTTATGGTTATTATTAACAAAATATAGTTGAAATTAATGCTAAACAGGGATAAAATATAGTAAAAATTACTAATAATAAAAGAGCCTTGTCCAAAAAAAGAAAAGGGATTAGGGGGCAAACTTTTTCAAGGGGGATCGGATATGAAGAAACAGATGATTTGTAGCTTTTTGGCGGTCAGTTTGGCAGGTATGATGTGTGCCGGTTGTGGTCAGAGTACGGAAAAGAAAGACTTGAAATTGTCAAGTTTAGATGAAAAAAAAGGCGATGACAAAAATGTAGAATTGACTGTCTGGGGAGCGAAAGAAGATCAGGAACTATTAAAGGAAATTGTAGACAGCTTTCAGGAAAAATACAAAGGTGAAGCAAAGTTTAATATTACCATTTCTGCTCAAAGTGAAGCGGATTGTAAAGATTCGGCACTTGGAGATGTTTCCGAATGTGCAGATGTATTTACATTTGTAGACGATCAGTTGACAGCATTAGCGGCAGCTGGAGTTTTAAAGCCGGTTGAGGATGCAGAAAAGATTAAAGAAGCTTCTTTAGATGGAGCTGTGCAGGCGGCTTCCATTAACGATACATTGTATGCATATCCGTTGACTGCGGATAATGGATACTTTATGTATTACAATAAGAGTTATTTTTCCGATAGTGATTTGCAGAGTTTAGATAAAATGCTTGAAAAGGCGGCTGCAAAAGGAAAGAAAGTAACGATGGATTGGAATTCTGGCTGGTATTTATATTCGTTCTTTGCAAATACTGGTTTAAAAGTGGGATTAAACGATGACGGAATTACAAATTATTGTACATGGAATAGCAAAAAAGGTGATATTAAAGGTGTAGATGTTGCCGAGAGCATGATGCGAATTGCTAAGTCAAAAGGTTTTAAAGAGGGAAATGATGACGTATTAGCCAATGGTGCAAAAGATGGAAGTGTAATTGCAGGTGTTAGTGGTGTATGGCTTGCGGATCGTTTGAAAGAAGCTTGGGGAAGTAATTATGCAGCTACAAAACTTCCAACTTATACAGTGGGAGATAAGCAGGTACAGTTAGGATCTTATGTAGGATATAAGATGGTTGGTGTAAATTCAAATTCTAAACAAGTAAGTTGGGCTACAAAATTAGCGGAGTGGATTACAAGTCAGGAAAATCAGGAACTTCGTTTTGAAAAGCGTGGACAGGGTCCAGCGAATGCTAAAGCGTCTGAAACAGATGCAGTAAAACAAAATGTGGCAATCAAGGCACTGTTAGAGCAGTCTGATTATGGTAGTCTACAGCGTATTGGAGGAAAATACTGGGAACCTGTAGCAGAGTTCGGTGCTAAGATGGCAAAGGGAAGTACAGAAGGCTCATCAGTGCAGAAAATTATGGATGAACTTGTTAAGAATATTACAGCGACAGAATAGAGGGGGGACAGTCATATGAAGAAAAATAGCGATAACAAGAGAGAAAAGAAACGTTTAGGAATTCGATTTATTGTTATGGTTCCGGTTTTGGTATTAGGTATCTTTTCTATTATTTCCAATGTAATTTCATTTTCTAGTATTCAGAGTGTAAATCGAAGCGGAAGTGAAATTGCAAATACTTATTTAGAGAGTATTTCAGAGATGAGTAAGATTCAGGAAAATGTACAGTCTATACATAAAAAAGCATTGTCTCATATTATCGCAACGAAATATGATACAATGGTAACGATTGTAAATGAAATTGATGACTTGCAGATAGACCTGGAGAAAGAGCTGACAGACTATCAGAAGTATGTGACAGAAGATACAGCAGATGAATATAACAAAATTATAAAAAACTATAAACTTTATAAAGATACATTGGCAGATTTGTTGGCATATAGTGCGAATAGCAAAACAACTAAGGCTTATCAATGTGCAAATAATGAGTTTGAAGAATATGGAAATGCTATTTTAAAGAGTATTGATACATTGAATGAAAGTGCACATAGCCAGTCAGAAAGTGCAAAAGCAGAATTGGAAGATGCGGCAGCACAAGCGTTGTTTATCAGCGTTACTACAATTATTATCAGTGTATTGCTTATCATTATTGTAGTAATTGTAGTAATAAAGGTGGTTATTAAGCCAATTCATAAGATGCAAAAACAGTTGAGTGAAATTTTAAAAGACATTGAGAATCGTCAGGGAGATTTGACAAAACGTTTGGATGTAGTTCCAGTAGAAGAATTATATTTACTTGCTACAGGTGTAAATGACTTTATTATAAAATTACAGAGCATTTTCCATACGATTGTGGATAACTCTCAAAAGATTGATGTAGTCGTAAAAGATGTAACACAAAGCGTTGTTACATCTGGAGACAGTGTAAGTGACTTATCTGCATTGACAGAAGAATTATCCGCTACGATGGTGGATGTATCTTCTAACGTTGAGCGTATCAATCAAAATGCAGATACCGTTAATACAGAGGTTCGTGCAATTGCGGAACGTTCTGGAGAATTAAAAGATTACTCTGTTGAAATGAAACAACAGGCAGATGCTGTTGAAAAATCAGCAAGAAATAATCTTGCTACGACAGAACAGAAATTAAGTGAAATTTTAGGTGTACTGAATAAGGCAATTGAAGAAAGTAAGAGTGTAGAACAGGTTAATTCTCTTACAGATGATATTTTAAATATTGCCAGTCAGACGAACCTTCTTGCATTAAATGCTTCGATTGAGGCAGCAAGAGCTGGTGATGCCGGCAAAGGTTTTGCTGTTGTTGCAGAAGAAATTCGACAGTTGGCAGAATCAAGTACAGAGAATGCAAATCGTATTCAGCATATCAATAGCAATGTAATTCAAGCTGTTCGTAATCTTGCTGATAATGCAAATAACTTAGTTACTTATATGAATGAGGCAATTCTTCCAGAATTTGAGGAATTCGTAAAAACTGGAGTGAAATATGAAGAAAATGCTTCCTATATTGAAAATGTTATGAATGAATTTGCTGGCAAGACAGGAAATTTAAGAGAATCTATATCTGAGATTGCGAATTCACTGGATACTATTTCACAGGCATTAAATGATGGTGTGGAAGGAGTTAGTGGAGTTGCGAATAGTACGCAGGTATTAGTAGGAGATATGGATAATATCGTAAAACGAATGGATGAAAACCAGAAGATTTCAGAGGACTTAAGCCAAGAGACTTCGGTATTTGTAAAACTGTAAGTGGTACAATTATATATCCTATATAAAACAACCCTTATAATAAAATTAGTAATAATGGGTTTATAGTGATTATCAAAGCAGTCGCTTTCTTATCCAATAAGAGAAAGCGGCTGTTTTTGCCTGTTTTGGGAAAATAAGGATATTGGAAGCCGATAAAAAAGGGAGTATAATAGAATACAAATGAAAAAAAATATCAACAAGATGTAAATGAAAAAAAAACGCAATAAGGCACTTACCGTTTACAAAAAATCTTGTTATATTAAACTAACAGGAGGAAAAAGGATGAAAACCTCAAAGCAAGGGATAAAATTTAAAAAACGGGATGGTATTTTAATTGGTTGTTTCCTTTTCATTGGAATTATTTTTTTGGCTTATACCTATCTGCATACTTCGGAAGAAAAAAATATTTTGGTGAGAGTGGATGGAAAATGCGTTAAGACATTTTCTATAAAGGATACAGTTACCTATAAAATTACCAGTGAAAAGGGAAATAATATTTTGCGCATTTCAGAAGGAAAGGTCTGGCTGGAAGATGCAGATTGTCCGGATCGTGTGTGTGTGAATACAGGAAAAATAAAGTATCCTGGACAGAGTATTATTTGTCTTCCTCATAAAGTAGTAATTGAAATAAAGGAGGATGCTGATGCAAAGTAAGACAAAAAAGATAGCACTGTATGGGCTTTGTATAGCACTTGCCTTTGTTTTTAGTTATATAGAATCGCTGTTTCCTGTTGTTGGTATACCAGGGATGAAACTGGGATTGACAAATATAGTTGTAGTAGTAGCCCTTTATTATATGGATGCGAAAGCGGCCTTTTCCATCAATGTTGTACGAATTATTTTGGTGGCAGCTACCTTTGGGACCGGGTTGAGTTTTCTGTTTTCGATAGCAGGTGGGATGCTTTCTTTTCTGGTTATGTGGCTAATGAAAAAAATGAAATATTTTGAACTGGTTACAGTAAGTGTGACAGGAAGTGTGTGCCATAATGCGGGACAGATTCTGGTTGCTATGTTTGTGTTACATACCAGTAATGTAATATGGTATTTTGGAATATTGTGTATTACCGGTGTTGTGACGGGGGTGTTGATTGGAATAGTGACGAGCATTATTTTACAGAAACTTCCTAAGGAAATGCTAGATTAGAAGAAGGATAGGATGAGAAGCAATATGAAAATAAAAAAGAAAAAATATATTGTGTGTAGTGTTTTGATTGTAATGCTGTGTTTGACAGGATGCAACAGTTCAAATAGCAAAGTCGGGGACCGTAAAACAGCGGATAACACGAATGCCGAGTATACACAAGATATATTTGCGATGGATACTTATATGAGTTTGACCGCATATGGATCAGGTGCAAAAAAATCGGTTGAGGATGCAGTGACAGAAATCAATCGTTTGGACAAATTATGGTCGGTGGGGAATCAGGACGGAGAAGTTGCTACGCTGAATAAAGAAGGTAGTGGTACGCTTTCAAAGGATACAAAAGAGTTGTTTTGTCGTTCTTTAGATTTATATAAAAGTACAAAGGGTGCGTTTGACATTACCGTATATCCATTGATGGATTTGTGGGGGTTCACGACTGGAAAGTATCATGTGCCATCGAAAGAGCAACTGACAGAAACTTTGAAATATGTCAATCAGAGCGAGATAAAGTTTTCTAAAGAAGATGGTGCGATTACACTTGGAAAAGGGCAGAAGGTGGATTTTGGAGGAATTGCAAAAGGATTTACCTCCAATCGTATTATGGAGATTTGGAAAGAGCAGGGAATTACTTCTGGAAAGGTTTCTCTTGGGGGAAATGTACAAGTGCTGGGAAGCAAAACGGATGGTAGTGCATGGAAGATAGGCATTCAAAATCCAGATAATCAGGATGGAGAAATGATAGGTGTTGTAACTGTAAAAAATAAAGCAGTTATAACGTCTGGAGGATATGAAAGATATTTTGAGGAAAATGGAAAAAAGTATCATCACATCTTGGATACAAAGAATGGGTATCCTGCTGACAGCGGACTTACTTCTGTCAGTATTGTAAGCGAAGATGGTACCTTGGCAGATGGGTTATCGACCTCTCTTTTTGTTATGGGGAAAGATAAGGCGATTGCCTATTGGAGAGAGCATAAAGATGAATTTGATACTATTTTGGTAGAGAACAATGGCAGTATTTATGTAACCGAAGGGTTGGAGGAATGTTTTTCTTCCGATTATAAGTTTGAAATTGTACGAGGAGATGCACAATGAGAGAAAAATTAGAATGGTTAAAACTGATTATACCAGGGCTTATCCTGACGGGGCTTGTTGTAACACAAGTGCTTGGAGCAGGACCGGATTTACAGGAGATACCTGACCGTCTGTTAGTTCAAAATGAAAATACAGAAAAAGTTGATGTGCCAGTCACATCAAAGAAGCCAGAAGTAGAAAATGCCCAAAAGGAAAAGAAAGAAAAAAAGAAGGCAGAAAAACTTTCTTATAATGGACCTGAAAATGGATATAAAGATGGAACGTATTATGGAAGTGCCACTGGCTATGGTGGCACGATTCAGGTAGCAGTTACCATTCAGAATGGAAAATTGACAGCCGTAAAAATTGTATCGGCAGCTAGTGAGACACCAGAATTTTTTGCAAGGGCAAAAGTTGTAGCAGATCGGATTGTTTTTGCACAAAGTCCGAACGTTGATGTAGTGAGTGGAGCAACGTATTCTTCTAATGGAATTATCAATGCAGTTATTAATGCATTGAAACAGGCAGGAGCCACAGGTTTGGCAAATAAGAGTGCTACGAAGATAAGTAAACCGGCTGTAACCAGAAATCCGGGACCAACCCAAAAGCCTTCCAATAAAAAGACTGTTCCAAAGAATGCGACCTACGCAGATGGAACGTTTTATGGTAGTGGTGAGGGCTATGGTGGAAGCATTAAGGTAAAGGTTGTAATTAAAAAGGAAAAGATAAAAGAAATTACAATTGTTTCTTCTGCCTATGAAACACCAGAGTATTTTGCAAGGGCAAAGGCAATCTTAACTGTGATGAAGAAAAAACAGACAGCAGAAGTTGATGTAGTAAGTGGAGCAACCTATTCTTCGAATGGTATTATCGATGCTGTAAGAGAAGCCTTAAATCATTCGATTGAGAAGCAGAAAGAAAAGACAGGCAAGCACAAGGCTACACCAAAACCAAAGCCTACTGTGGCACCAACCAAAAAACCACAACCTACCAGTTCTACTACGGAAAATACGACAGAAGATGGAACAAAGGTAGTGGAGAAGGTTACGAACTATGAAAAGCAGGTAACAGGAAATGCTACCTGTTATCCAGATGAGGATGAAGATTTTGCGTCTTATCCGATTAGCCTTTTGGTCAATATAACAGGACAAAAACTGACTCGCATTACTACGAAAGATGGACAGGATACTGTAGAAGAAACAAATACCTATAAAGTGGATAATATTGCATTTACAGAAGAAACAAAAACGTTGGCTGCCAGGGAAGGCAATTGGTTTTATTTGAAACGTGCAGCAGATGGATTTGGAAGCTTTAAAGGGGTATTTGGACAGCTATTGCTTCCAAAAGAAGTAGAGCAGGTAGATGTGGTAAGTTCTGCAACCTGTTCTTCTGTTGCTATTTTAGATGCATATAAAAATGCAATAGAGCAATTAGAAAAATAGTATGCTATGTCAGAAACGTAAGAATTGGAGAAATATATGAATCGATATTTTATAGCCAGAATATTAGGTTGTATTCTTGTATTGTCTGGATTGTTTGTCTACCAGGGAAAGGCACAGGAGTGGCAGAAGGCAAAGGAAGAAAATCAAAAGCAAGTGGCTGAAGTAGAAAATTATAATAGACAGATTGAAAAAGAGCAAAGAGCAAAAAAAGAAGAAGCTTTGTATAAAGATGGAAGCTATGAAGGAACTGCAAAGGGATTTGGTGGTGATATTGTTGTGTCAGTTACGATCCAGTCGGATACCATTACAGCGGTAGAGGTTGTCAGTGCCAAAAAAGAAGATTCTGCATATCTGTCCATGGCAATGGAAATGCCGGAGCGAATTATTAATGCACAGTCTTATGAAGTAGATACCGTTACGGGAGCAACCTACAGTTCTACTGGTATTAAAAATGCAGTAAAGGCGGCATTAGAACAGGCGAAGTTGAATAAGTAGAAAGGATACATACATGGCAGAGAAAAAACAACTTACCGTTGCACAGAAAAAGCAGCGGAAAAGAAAAATACAAAATCTGGTGCGGAGAGGAATCCAGTTGGCATTCTTTCTGTTTCTACCATCTTTATTTAGTGAAGCATTTAATGGAGTAAAGGGAATTTTTCGTGCGGTAGGACAGGGAGAAGTGCTTGTAGTCAATGATTTTGTAAGGACATTTATTATCATTTGTATCATTACGTTAGTATGTGGTAGATATTTTTGTGGTTACGCGTGTGCCTTTGGAACCTTAGGCGATGCGGTACATGGGGTTGCCAAGTGGATACAGAAGAAAGGGAAAGTACGTTTCCCTAAAATACCGGAGAAGGTTTGTATTCATTTGCAAATCATAAAGTATGTTAATTTGCTGGTAATATTGATTACCTGTGTTTTGGGAGTTTCTCAAGTGATTGAATCAAATAGTCCATGGCAGGCGTTTTCACGTATCCGAATGCTCGATTTTAAAATAGCAGGATATTGGATTGGATTTGTGTGTTTCATGCTTATTATTGTGGGGATGTTTTTTGAGGAACGATTTTTCTGTCAATTTTTATGTCCTTTGGGAGCTATTTTTTCTTTGCTTCCTATCATGCCATGGGCAAACTTAAAGAGGAAGGAAGGACAGTGCATTAAGGGATGTAATGCTTGTCAAAAGCAATGTCCGGTACATCATAAACTGGATGGAATTAGTGTGCGTTCCAATGAATGTATCCAGTGTGGCAGATGTAGACTTGTCTGTCCGAAAGGTAATATTTCGCTTCGGAATACGAAGGAAGAAAAAACAAAATTGTAACTATTCAGAAGGTGCCATTCACAAAATGCCAGAATATACATAATGGCTAAAAATATAAACTTTGGCTGGTCATTTTGTGAATGACGCTGTTACCAGCTATGAACTCATATGTGCAAATTGCACTTCATGAGCAAGCTCTCACGTACAATTTGCACATATGAGTTCGCACCTTCTGGACAGTTACGAAAAATCAAAGAAAACTATTGCATAGTAGGATTGTAAATATGACAATTCTCCCCAAAAAGAGGAGAACGAAAAAACAGTCGGGATTAAGAGAGAAGAAAAGACTCCTATCCGTATAACGGTTTGTGATGTTTGGTTCAAAAGGACCGTTATTTTTTAAAACTGTTGTTAGGCATAACTAATATATGCGTATCCTCGAAAGATTGTCATTTTACATAGAGAAACTAATAACTACCCATCCTAGAGATGGACAAAAAGAAGGAGATTTTATTATGAAAAAACCTATGAACAAAATTATGCCATTTTTAATGGCAGCCGTTATTGCAGCAACATCTGTTCCAGTAAGTGCAGCAGAGAAAACCGTAGCAGCCGCAGCAGAAACTTCAGATTACTATGCAGTAAATATGAAGATTTCTTACAATGATTTCTTTCAGTTGTATGGCGTAGACACAAAGAAGGGAGTAACTTCTGCCAATTATGTAGATGCAGTAACTTCTGCAACTATGGGAAAACCGGCTAAAAACGGAAAAGGGGAATTAAATCAAGGTTCTTACTATACGACAAATGAGGATAACACATTACAATATATTGAAGGCGTTAATATTCCTGTTGTAGTTTCTGCAGCAGATAAAGCAGCGTTAGTAGCTGCTGGTACTTATGTGGATGCAGATTTTTCCCCAGTAAAAGATAATGTAATTACAAAGACAACAACGGATACAGATGGAAAGGTTACAACAACAACGGAAGCAGCCATTGTGCAGGGTTCCGTTGTAGATGCAAGCAAGGTGGTTTCCTCAGCCGCAGTGAATGTACAGGGAGTAAAACTTTCTGCAACTACGAAAGCTGCAACTACGGTAACAGATGCAAACGCTAAGTTAAACACAAATACCAACTGGGGAGATTACGAATTTGATTTCTCAGGTGACTTATTTGATACTACATTAAGCATGGCAAATAACGCAATCTATGGTGTTATTGTAAACACAAAAGAGGGTGGTCAGTATGCCATGTATACACAGGAGAATATTTGGAGAAACTTTGAAGTAGCTTGGTCTGTTGGAGGAAAGACAGAAGCAAAGGGTTGCCCACTTCGTTCGGAGGCATATGCAGCTTCTAATGGACAGACCGTAACAGACTTTACATTTATTACAAGTGCAGGTCTTTACAATGTGGATATTGCAGACACCTATTTACCAGTAAAAACCAATGCCTCTGTAAAAGTTGCAGATGTTACGGTTGATAGTAAAATTGCATTAACACCAGAATTTACAAATCTTCCAGAGGATTTTGTACCAGCTTACAGCCTTGCAAAAGCAGAAGGAAGAAAGACAACACCAGTAGATGCTATCGTTTCTACGGGTGCAGCAATTACGGTTGCTGATTTAGTACCTGGAAGTTATAAGTTGACTGTTGCAGATGCAAAGGGAAAATATGCAGATATTTCTGCAAGCCTTTCCGTAAAGGGTTCTGCAGTTACTTTTGATGGTGCATTAAAGATGGATGCAAAGGGACAAGACAGTCTTGCAAATTATATAGCTGAAATTTCTTCCGTAGACGTTACAAATGCAGCAGGGGAGACTACGACATATTATACAGCAAATCAAAATAAGGAATTTAAAAAAGCAACTCTTTTCAATGCAGATGGAACGTTAAATACTGCAGCAGAGTATGAAGCATTTACCATTACAGGTTCCGGAAGAGATGCAAAGGCAGTTTCCGTAGGAAAAGGAAATGTTTTTGACCCAGGTACTTACACAATATCAATCAAAACAACAAACTATGATGTTGTAACAGCAACCGTAGTGGTTGCAGACGTAGTTGTACCAACAGCGCCTGTTACAGAAGCACCAGCTACAGCAGAACCAACAACACCTGCCACAGAAGCACCAGCTACAGTAGTACCAACAGTGTCACCATCCATTGCACCGACTAAGAAACCTGTTAGCAAAAAGACAATCAAGACTTTAAAGCTTACAAGTTATAAAAAGAATGCAAAGAAAATAAAGGGTAAAACAGAAAAGACAGCTACTGTAAAAGTAAAAGTTGGTTCTAAAACTTATACAGTTAAGGCTGGAAAGAATGGTGTATTCAACGTTTCATTAAAGAAGAAACTGAAAAAGGGAAACAAGATTGTTGTTACTGTCACAAAGAGCGGATATAAGACCTTAAAGAAAACATTTAAGGTAAAATAAGAAAGTTTGTTTTTCGCTGGTTGACATTTGCTGGGAAATAGCATATAATTTTTTAGTAAAAATGGCTATGACAAAGAGAAGTAGTACAAATTATCGTTTCCAGTGAGCAAAGGATAGTGAGAACTTTGTAAAGTGAATTTGTATGAATAACACTTTCGAGCTGCAATCCGAACAATTTTTTTAGTAGGTGCGACGTAGTTGCGCGTTAAGCAACAGGTTTAAGACCAATGAGTGACTGTGAAACAGTAAATCGGGTGGTACCGCGGACATAGATAAGTTCGCCCTGAATACATTTAAGTATTCAGGGCGTTTTTTTACTCTATAGGGATATAGAGAGTTGACGTGGACTTGTCCACTTTTTTCCAAAGAAAGGAGTTATAAAATGGAAACAAATACGAACAATCAGTATCGTAATCGTATGTTGAATGAAATTACAGAAAAAGACGTTGACCAGACACTTCGTGTCTGTGGATGGGTAGAAAATATCCGTGACCATGGTGGAGTATCTTTTATTGATTTAAGAGATATGTATGGAGTATTGCAGGTTGTTATTCGTGATGCAGCTTTATTAGAGGGAATCAACAAAGAAGACTGTATTTCAGTAGAAGGTTTGATTGAGCATCGTGATGAAGAGACATACAACCCAAAGATTCCAACAGGAACAATTGAGTTAGATGCAAAGACCATTGACGTATTGGGAAAAGTATATACACAGCTTCCATTTGAAATCATGACCTCAAAGGAAATTCGTGAGGATTTGCGTTTGAAATATCGTTACCTAGATTTGAGAAACAAAAAAGTAAAAGACAACATGATTTTCCGTTCGAATGTCATTAGTTTCTTACGTCAGAAAATGTCTGAAATGGGATTTTTGGAGATACAGACTCCAATTCTTTGTGCATCATCTCCAGAGGGTGCAAGAGATTATATTGTCCCATCCAGAAAATACAAAGGAAAGTTTTATGCGTTGCCACAGGCACCACAGCAGTATAAACAGTTATTAATGGTATCTGGTTTTGATAAGTATTTCCAGATTGCACCATGTTTCCGTGATGAGGATGCCAGAGCAGACCGTTCACCAGGTGAATTTTATCAGTTGGATTTTGAGATGAGTTTTGCAACACAGGAAGATGTATTCCGCGTGGGAGAAGCCGTTCTCACTGCAACATTTGAAAAATTTGCACCAGAGGGTGCGACTGTTACACAGGCACCATATCCTGTTATCAGTTATAAGCAGGCTATGTTAGAGTTTGGTTCTGATAAGCCAGACCTTAGAAATCCGTTGCGTATTATTGATGTAACAGAATTTTTCCAGAGATGTACCTTTAAACCATTCCATAAGAAAACGGTTCGTGCCATTAAGGTACATGCGGATATGTCAAAAGGTTTCCATGAGAAACTTCTTAAATTTGCACAGTCAATTGGAATGGGCGGTTTAGGATATTTAGAGGTAAAAGAAGATTTATCTTACAAAGGACCAATCGACAAGTTTATTCCAGATGACATGAAAGTAGAAATGAGAGAGCTTGCAGGATTGGAAGTTGGAGATACGATTTTCTTTATTGCAGATACAGAGAAGAAAGCAGCCAATTATGCAGGACAGCTTCGAAACGAATTGGGAGCACGTTTGGATTTATTAGAGAAAAATGCATATCGTTTCTGTTTTGTAAACGATTTCCCAATGTACGAATATGACGAAGAGGAAAAGAAGATTATCTTTACACACAATCCATTCTCTATGCCACAGGGTGGATTAGAAGCTTTGGAAAACAAAGACCCTGAAGAGATTTTGGCATACCAGTATGATATTGTATGTAATGGTGTGGAATTATCTTCTGGAGCTGTGCGTAATCATGACCTTGCAATCATGGTAAAAGCTTTTGAAATTGCTGGTTATACAGAAGAAGACTTAAAAGAGAAATTTGGAGCATTATACAATGCATTCCAGTTTGGTGCACCACCACATGCAGGTATGGCACCTGGTATCGACCGTATGATTATGCTTCTTCGCGAAGAGGAAAATATTCGTGAGATTATTCCATTCCCAATGAATGGTAATGCACAGGATTTGATGTGTGGAGCACCAAACGAAGTGTCAGAACAGCAGCTTAGAGAAGTACACATTAAGGTGCGTCAGTAAGATGAAATATTATTTTGCCCCTATGGAGGGGATTACCACGTATTTGTATCGACAATTACATTGGAAATATTTTAAGGGTGTAGATGTATATTTTACACCCTTTCTTTCGCCTACCATGCATGGACCGTTTACTCCAAAAGAGCGAAAGGATATATTGCCGGAAAATAATAAAGGCATTCCCACTGTGCCACAGATTCTAACAAATAATGCAGAATATTTTTATCAGGTAGCAAAAGAGTTAAAGGAATATGGCTATAAAGAAATTAATCTAAATCTTGGTTGTCCTTCCAATACGGTAGCAAAGAAATGTAAAGGCGCAGGTTTCTTAAGTGAAACTTATCGGTTGGAAACTTTTTTGGATGCTATTTTTGAAAACTCGCCCCTTCCCATTTCTATAAAAACGCGAATTGGACGTTATGAAGAAGGAGAGTGGGAAGAACTGTTGGAATTATACAATCGGTATCCAATCAAGGAGTTAATTGTACATCCGAGAGTACAACAGGATTTTTATAAAAAGCCGATTCATTGGAACTGCTTTTTGCAAAGTGCTAAAAATATAAAAAGTCCATTATGTTATAATGGAGAACTTCATACAAAAGAAGAAATTAAGGCTTGTAAAGAGGCTTGTTCATCGGTTCAAAATGTTATGATTGGTCGTGGACTTCTTACAAATCCATTTTTACTGGAGCAGGAGACACTCATTTGGACACAAGAACAAAAAAAGCGTTTTTGGCAATTTCATGATGAGTTGTTTGAAGCTTATTATGAGGAAATTGGAAATAATGCACTGTATAAGATGAAAGAATTGTGGATATATATGGGAAACTCTTTTCCTACGGTGGATAAAAGTGTAAAAAAAATAAGAAAAGCGAAAAAGTACGAGGAATATAAAATAGCAATTGAACAGCTTCAAAATTGTACTAAGACCAGTTAGTTTTGGAGTGATTTAAAAAGGCTATGCATTTTAGCAAAATATTGCAAGATGCATAGCCTGTTTTTGTTTGGAACATAGTAACACAGGTTACTATATTCATATAGGGCATCTGCCCTGCTGAACCAATGGTATTTATGTAAGCTAAAAACCTAAATATGAGGTTGGACTGCAAATATGTCTGAAAAAACCTCGGCACTAAATGAGATTACAGTGGTAAATCCTGCAATTTCGACCAGGTGATAGCATGCCCTTTGGAATTATGTTTGATAAAGTATAAGGCTTCATCTGCGTGTGTCAGAGCATGTTCGATGTCTGCCTGGGTAGTTCCAATGTATTCCGTAATACCAATCGAGCAGGAAAGACGTTTGTTTTCCGGTATTTGAATTTCTTTTTGTAATTGCGCAGAAATGGCAGCTTTACAACCATCTTGTATTTGAGCAAAAATCTGATTTGACAGGTTCAGTCCATAAGCTTCTGTTTTGTCAGGGAGAACCATGACAAATTCGTCACCGCCATAGCGGATTGTATAACCATCTTTACCAACGAGAGAGGTAAAAAGCTTAGAAAAGTGTACCAGAAGAAAATCGCCAAGATCATGTCCAAAGGTATCATTATAATATTTAAAGTTATCCAAATCGATATAAAGGATTAGAATGGTTCTACCTTGCATCTGGCTAAGTTTGTTAGCAATAATATCACTAAGACCGTGTCTGTTATATAGGCCAGTTAAATAATCTGTCATGGAAACCTGTTCTAAAGTTTCATTCATTTTGCGAATCATAATATTTGACTTTATCTGTTTAATGGCATCAATAAGTTGGCTGTATGCAAATTTTAGGGTTACTAGGTTTTCATCTGTAAGTGGGGTACGATTGTTTTTAAAATTTCGTTGTGCATTTACGTGAGAAAGTAAGACATATTCTCCATCCCCATTTGAAATTGGGATTCCTAACATTGTTACCACACGATTTTTTCCGAAAAGTTCAATGATTGGCATAAATTGTAAAAAGTTTTTATCGGTACGATTTGTTAAAAATCCACGTTTATACTGTCGGAAAAAGCGAAAAATATTATGTATTTGGTGTTCGGATAGACTAATATCACTGTTGTTAAATAAAATACAGGAAGTATTCTTGTCCTGTTTTAGCATAATAGCGTCGCTGAGACTGTAGCTTTTTTGCATGATTGTAATGGCATTTTCAACTAATGCATTAATGTCGCTTTCCGCACGATTCAAATTTTCCTGCCAAATTGTTAGAAAGGCAATATCTTTTTCGCGGTATTTTAGTTTGTTTCGTGTTCCCTCATAATTTGCAAGTGTTAATAATTTATCAAACCATAAATCAGGTTCATTGAACGGAATTACCACTTTACTTGGAATACTGCCATTTTGAATTGCTATCAGTTTTTTTGCACATTGAAAGAAGCCTTCCTTTTTATAATAAGTAATGGCAGTTTCAAACAAGGCAGCACGTTCTTCTAATTTACCGCATTTTTCGTATAAGTTTGCCTGCGCAATAGTATACAGGGAATAGGTATAAAAAATAGTTCCGGGCAACATCCATAAAAATTTGTGGGAAAGAGTAAGTTCTTTTTGGCAAGCGTCAAAATTATTTTCATGTTTATATAAGAGTGCTTTTATATAGTGATACAGAAATAATTCTTCTTCCCAATAGGTGTAATCCATATCTTTATCATTTTCTAAAAATTGGCTCATAGTAAGTTCCATAATACCAAGAAAATGATGGGTATTATAGTAATCCTGCAAATGGAAATAGGATAGTGCAAGCATACCATAAAGCTTTGCAGAACTACATACCATAAGGTGTTGATAGCCTAAAGAAGAGAGCATTTTTAGTAAAATATCAATACAAGGAATGACAGCTTCATAATCTTCCACTACAAAATAGTTCATACTGATATTATACAGCGCATCCATACAATCATCGGCTTTACATTCATTGGCAAGATTATGAAGTGCGTTTCGAAAATAATAATCGGCTTTTGTATATTTCTCAAGAATAATACAATTATAGCCAATGCCTAGAAACATATGTGCCTGTAAGACTTTATCAGAGCTGTTGACCGTATCAATCCGTTTTTTATGCATTTGATATACATATTCATGAAAGCCTGCATCGGAGTACAGGATGATGTTTTTCATGTATGCCAGCATTAAAAAGTCGGTATTGCCAATTGCTTTTGCCAGTTGTACACCTTTTGTAAAATAAACAGAGTTTTCTCTACCTTCTGCAATCGCTCGAATGGTATCCTTGTCATTTTCAAATCCCATGGTGTATAAATATGCCAGATGATTAAAAAATTTATAAGTTTTACACTGTTCTACCAATTCATAAGGGATTGGAATACGAAAATCACATAAAAATAAATCTTTCCAGCCTCCAAATTGCGCCATGCAATAAATTAAGTTTGCACGAAAAACAGAGAAGTCATCTCCGTATTGTTCTGCAATTGAAATACAATTGAGATAGGAATTGCGAATAATTTCCATATGACCAGAAGAAAACTGTGTTTTAATGGAAAGGTAATTGTAGTCGTAGGCTACCTGAGGGGAAGTGACATAAATACTTAAATTCGTAATTAATTTACATGACAAAATGGCTGCTTCTGTATCATCCTGGCAAAGGCTTAATAAAGTGTAGAGTTTTAAAATCTTATAGGCATCTTCTTCTGGAAGAATACTTGGATTATGTTCTATTTTGTTATAAATATCAACGATATAATATTTCAAATCCTCCAACGCAAGAGTATGGTACATATTGTATAAATGCGTTATATTTTGGGAAGTATGCGTGGTATCAAAGACATAATCTTCTGAAGAATGCATGATTGTGTCACTTTTGAAAGTATCAAGTTCCAGAGGAATTGTAGTTTCTTTGATATAAGAAAGTAAACGATTCCACTCTGCTTCAATATATGGTTTTGGATAATACGCATCATTATAAATAAGTATAAAATGCAGATTAGGAATCTTCTCTTTTAAAATGGACAATAAAATTGCAACACTAGAAAGTGGTGCTAAGTGAAAAGCAGATAGAATCAGAACAAGCTTATGTTCAGAAGCAATATATTCAAATATACGAATAATATCGGTAAAGAAATTACATTGTTCAAAATTCAATTCTGTATACATGATTTCTTCGGTACGTGTACAAGTACCGGTTTTAATGTAGCTGGAAAAAATTTCTCTATGCAGCGAATAAATGTGGCATGCTTTTAGAAAATGTTCCAGAGACATATGGTCCTGATAAAAATTAACATAAAAAAGACGAATCCAGTCTAAAAATGGTTCATAAGCTTCGTATAAAGAATCAGACTGGTATTCGTGATAGACGCAGGATGCATCCGTATCATCAGGAAGCAATTTCAAAAAATCGGATTTACTCGGTTGTTGAACATTATAATGTTTAATCACTAAAACTGGCTTTGACAGCGTTTTTATAAAGTTTTCTATCATCTGCTGGATATAGACATTGTATGCCATAAACCGAAACCCCCTCTATTTGCATTATTGTGAATATGCGCAATAAAATACATAATTTTCCATATGACTTTTTCTATTTTATCATAAAAAATAAAATAGGTAAACAAAATACTTCCATTTTGTAGAAAAATTCAGCATACTTGTGTATACTATAGTTACAATGCATAAATATGTAGTTTTGCGGTGAAAGTTTCGTAGAAACAGGTACATATGATATGCGATTAAATAAAAATTTGATACATAAAAGCGTAACAGAAAAAGAATGGAGGATGTAAAATGGAAGGTTCGATGATAGGAAATGTGGTCGGGATTAGCTACTTTTTCCTGTATCAGATTTTAGGTGTTTTATTTGCAGGATTATTCCTGAAAAAGGAGCGAAAAGAGTTTCAATTACTGATAGGAAGTATTACAGGAAGTGTAGCATTACATTGGTTACCAACACTGACATCTCTTGTTATGGGCTTCACAGTGTTGAGTCATTGTGTAGGACTTGGAATTTTTATTTTGCTGTTTGTGGTTGTTATGTTTTTAAAGAAACCAAAGCAGGTTGTTTTTGGAGAGAATCAAAAGGGTGACGGTGTTTCTGCTAGTATTAAAGCCTTTGTTCTTGAAATAAAAGAAGCTCCTGTGTATTGGATTTTGATGGGAGTAACCTTTTTGTTTTTTATTTTGCTTTTAATGTCCCATACAATTGTATCGGGTAGTAATGGAGAAATCCGAACAGGACAATGTACATACGGTGATATGAATATGCATCTTGGATTTATAACAAGTATTGCAAATCAGAAAAATTTTCCACCGGATTATTCTATTTTGCCGGGAGTAAAGCTTGCATATCCATTTTTGTGTGATAGTATTTCTTCCAGTGTATATGTGTTTGGAAGTTCTTTACGAATTGCATATATACTTCCAATGTTAATTGCAATTTTGCAAGTATTTTTGGGATTTTATTGTTTAGGAAAAATTGTTTTAAAAGATAAAATAAAATCATTGGTAGCTTGGGTTTGCTTCTTTTTTAATGGTGGTTTTGGATTTATCTACTTTTTTGATATGGTTATGAATAACAAAGAAAATTTTACTCGTATTTTTTCAGGCTTCTATACAACACCAACGAACTTGGTGGATAATAACGTACGTTGGTCCAATGTGATTGTGGATATGTTACTGCCACAAAGAGCTACCTTGTTTGGTTGGGCAGTTTTATTTGGAACATTAGCGTTATTGTATAGGGCGATGGAAGAGAAGAAGGTAAGATATTTTGTATTAGTTGCTGTATTTGGAGGCGCACTTCCACTTATACATACCCACTCCTTCCTAGCATTAGCTATGGTTTGTGTTGTATGGGTTACTGGTTATATGTATGAGATGGCAGGCGGAAATATGGAGCCACAGAATCGAATTGCCAAGTATTTAGTCCCTGGTGGTCTTGTGTTGATGAGTTTGCTTCAAATATGTACACCATTTAAGAATCATATAAAAAAGACTGGTTTTGCTATGGTTGGTTTGATTGTACTGGTTGCAGTAGTTGTGATTGTGTATTATCTCTACAAAGTTTGCAAACAGGGAAAATGGAAAGAATTATTTCAAACTTGGGGAGTGTTGTTGTGTATTGTACTTGTTCTTGCATTGCCACAGCTCTTTAATTGGACATTCCAACAGGTAGGAAGTGGAGAATCCCTTCGCGGATCGTTTAACTGGGCAAATGAGCAGGATCAATATATTTGGTTTTATATTAAAAATATCGGTTTAACTGCTTTGGTTGCTATACCAGCGTTAATTTATGCGAAAAAGCGTAAATTCTTTATGGCAGCACCAGCGTTGCTTATCTGGTCGATTGCTGAATTTATGGTATTTCAGCCAAATGTATACGACAACAATAAGCTTCTTTATGTAGGATATATGTTACTTCTGTTCTTATGTGCAGATTTCCTTGTAGACATTTTTAAGCATATTTATAGCTATAAAAAGCTCGGAGCAATTTGCTGTGCAATTGTTGTAATTGCAGTTTGTACAACATCTGGTATCCTGACTATGGGAAGAGAGTATGTTTCTGGAGAAGAATATGAACTGTATAGTGCAGATCAAGTTTCTTTATGTGACTATATTGAGAAAAATGTAAAAGAAGACGCGGTTATTTTGACGAATTGCAGACATAACAACGCAGTAGCATCCTTAACAGGAAGAAATATTGTGTGTGGTGCAGGAACCTTTTTGTATTATCATGGATTGAATTATCAGGAAAGAGAAGCACAGGTTGGACAAATGTACACAACACCGCTTCAGTGCCAGAATTTATTTGATGAATATAATGTTTCTTATGTTTTAATTGGACCAGATGAGAGAAGTTCTTTTAGCGTAGATGAGGCTTCTATCCAATCTATGGGTGAGTGTGTATTTAGTCAGAATGATGTGCAGCTATATAAGATTAAATAAGAAAAAATAGAAAATGAAAATAGTAGGATATAAGCACATGTAATGTGTATAACAATCGAAAAAGGATTGCCAAATTGTGTATAGTTAGTGATAACGAAAACACAAAATTGGCAATCCTTTTTTCATATGTTAAATGTTATTGTAGTTTATACCCAACCCATATTTACGGCAATAGTACCAACTACATTGAGGGCAAGTCCCAATGCACACAATGCCATATGTAGTGGATAAGTGTAGTCTGCTAGTGGTGCATCAATTTCTGGCTCATCCGCAGAACTAACATTAGATGGGGTATCTATATTGTTTTCTGTAACGATTGGTTCTATGGTTTCATCACTTTCTTCCAGATTTAGCATCGTATCCTCTTTTGGTACTGGTATTGGTTTCTTTTTCTTGCTGCCTGCAAATACAAGAATACTCCAGTATAAATAAGGCAATACATCATTGATATAGCGATGTCCGAAATGAAATCCTCCCATAGTTCTGTGCGCACATAATCCTACGATATGAAGGATGATGATTGCTGGAAGAACAAAGGTAAAAATAAAACTAATCTGTTGCTTTTGTATCCAACTTCTGATCCAATAAATCAGATACGATACAAATAATGGAATTACCAAAAAGATACAATTTCCATCAAATTTGTAAAAATTGAGTAATCCATTTTCGCCCTTTGTTGGAAGGCGGAACAGGCTTTTTAAGTTATTGGCAATATAGCTTGTGTGGAATTGTCCGTTCTTTTCGCGGGTAAATTCTGGAAGATAATTATGTCCAAACTCTATCGGATTGCCAAAACGGGCATAGTTCAAAAGCATGTAGGATAAGGCAATTAGCAGTACAGGAATTGCCCAATAATATTTTTCCTTTATCATGGATAATAAAGTGCGTTCTGGTTTTTCTTTTTTTAAATTTTTATATAAGATATAGAATAAAATTGGGAAATATACAATCTGGAGTGGGCGACATCCAACGGAACATCCCCAAAAGAACAGACTGAACCCACCTTTATTTTCAAGCGCATAAAAGATTGCCATAAGAGATAACGTGAGTGCAAAATTTTGTGCAATGAACCAAACACCGGCATCCAGTGTAATATATAATATATTTGTTCCTATGTATAAAAAGCTTGTCCAAAAGACAGCCTTGGCACCACAACCTAAATACTTCCAAGCGATGCGTAAGGCATAAAAAGCACCTAAAAGCATGGAAAAGAATGCAATCCATCCTTCTGGTGTTTGTCTCCCCATGATTGCAGCAAAGGGAAGTAAGACATAAGAAGGGAAGGGAGGAAAACTTACATAGAATTTATTGTTAAAAATGGCTAATTCCAAATATTCGTAATTTTGTCCTAAATCCAGTCTGCCCTGTAGCCATGATTCTGCTTGAAGCAGATAGGAATTGTAGGCATTTCCTGACCAGGGCCATTTTCCATTAAAAGCACCGACAACAAAATGCACTGCCAGGATAATGAGTAGAACTCCTAGAAGATCCATCGTTTGCTGGATTCGTTTTTGTTGATATTTCATGATTAATGCTCCTCTCTAATTTGTAAAAATGTCAAACTATTAGGCGGGGTGGTTAGAATACTTGTTTCCAGCACAAAAATGCCCACATGTAACATGTGAAAAGCATGGAAAAAATGATAACCACACCAGTCCAAAGTTTTGGTTTTTTGTCTAAAAATTCTGCTAGGATAAAGTAAAGTGGCAAAGCAACAGTCATATATCTGCCTGCACTTAAAAGCCAGCTTGGCATATAATTCATAACCAAATACAATAGTAAAAAGCAGGTGTATTGCGGCTTGTGTTTACGAACACCATAAATCAAAATGATACAGGTGAAAAAGAATAAAACTAATTCCGGAATCCAAATTGCAATTTTTGTAAAATCGACGCAGGAATTTGTCATAGCTAAATTCCAGATATTTTTTATTGTAGTTCCAAAATATTGTGCATGTTGACCCCAGATTGCCTGTTGATATTCTAAAAACTTAAAAGGATCTCCCGTTACTCGGTAATTTTCCCATAAATAGATAAGTGGACCAAAAACCATAAGACACATCCACAAAAGCTTTGTTGCAAACAATTTGATAAAGGATACTACCTTTTTCTCTTTTAAAAGAACAAGTGGTTTATAATATGCAAGCCACTCGATTGTTGCAGGTACGATTAAAAGGATTCCCTGCATACGTGAAAGTGTTGTAAGGAAACCAAAAAGTGCAGCGAGAGGCCATTTATGCTTCTTAATATAGTAAAAGCAAGCAGCACTCATAAAGAAGAAGGTACTTTCAGGCATCATACCACCAAGAAAGAAGGAAAATGGAAAAATGGAAATCAGAATGATCGTTTTCCAAGCAATGGTTTTTCCGTATTCCAGTGATACAAAACCGAACAAGTAAATACAACCTGCAATAAAACAAAGATAAGAAGCTGCTAATGCCGCAATTCCTTCATTTGCAATAAAGAGTAGGAAAAAGCGAATAAGCCAAGCATATAAAGGAAAAAATACGAGAGTTGAATACATGCCTTCTGTTTGATAGCCTTCATAGCCTACGGTGGCAATACGGATATAGTTATTTGCATCCCATTTAAGCCACTGATCGACTACATTTCCAAATGCATAGCCATTCTCATTTGCATTGAAGAAAAAAAGCATAAGATAACTAAATAGAAGGATCAGTATACGAAATCCTGCCGCAAAGAAGAAAATCTTTACAAAATCAAGTTTGGTTGGCTGATAGGTTGGATAAGTGACTTGTTTTCTACCAAGAAAAGAAAGTTTAGATGAAAGGGTTGGCAAGAGGCCACTTTCAACTAAAATTTGAATACCACATACAAGAAATAATCCCCAGATTATGACAGATGATATTACGTTAATTAGCATAGAATTTTCCTCCATTAAGTATTTTTGTTTGATAATAGATAAAAAGGTACCTATTAAAAATAGGTACCAGAATCAAAAGAACCTTCTTTATAGTATCATGGATAGACAGAGATGTCAAAAATGAAAACAAGGAAAAGAAGATTATTTTTCCGCTTTTGACAAAGCTTTTTTTACTGCATCTAACAAAAGTGTTTGCGTGTATTTATTGTCCTCTGTCGTTGAGATATTTTCAATGGCAACATTATTGCACAGTTGCTTTTCAATATCTGTTAAGGTAGGCTCCAATAATGGGTACATGGCAGATACACTTTCGTCAATGTTTTCAAAAGAAACAGAATTTACATGACTTTCATCTACGACAACCTGAACATTGAGAAGGGTATCATTTAAAGAAAGTTCGGTCGTATATACACCAGGAGTATATTGGGCAGTATCCTTTCCTTTCTTTTCTTCTTTTCCATGGAACATGAATACAAATAAAAGAATAAAAAGAAATCCAAGACCGATTAGAATGCCAGTATAGATCAATTCCTTTCTTTGGAGTACAACAATTTTTGTTTTTGACAATGGGAAGCAACCTCCTTTCTTTATTATGAATAATAGTGTGTGCAGCTATGATGTAAAATACGTTTGTACCGTATGAAGAATAAAAAAATGCTTTATATAATTTATGAAAAAAATCTGAAAAAATAACTCAAAATAATTTACAAAGTTGGGACAAGCAATCCCAAACGCAATTGTGAAAAAGAACGAATTTCTAAAAAAAAGAAAGGTAATATTTTCCAAAAGAGCAACAGCCAAATCTGCTGAAATTAGCAGAAAATAGCATTGGAACAACGAAAAAAAAAATTGCAAGCACAAATACAAGATATTGTTTTGGATAAAAAAGGCAACACAAGATATTGTAGACAATGTATGTGTGGTGTGCTATAATGGGGAAAGTTTTTAGATTAGTGGGAAAGGATGAGAACAAATGCAGGTAGTCAAACGAGATGGGAATTTAGTGAATTATGACAGAAATAAGATTATTGTTGCAATTCGTAAAGCAAATATAGAGGTAGATGATGCAGAGAGAATCTCCATGGGGGATATTGAGGGGATTGTGGCTGCCATTGAGAGCAGAATGAAAGATGAGACAATCCAAGTAGAAGAAATACAGGATATCATTGAGCAGAAGCTTATGGCAGCAGGAAAGTTTGTACTTGCAAAAACATATATTGTATATCGTTATTCCAGAGAACTGGTTAGAAAATCGAATACTACAGATAATTCCATTATGAGCTTGATCCGAAATAATAATAAAGATGTAATGGAAGAAAATTCAAATAAAAATGCAGTAATTGCTTCTACACAAAGAGATTTAATAGCAGGAGAGGTTTCAAAAGACTTGACAAAGCGTATGCTTTTGCCAGAGAAGATTGCCAAGGCTCATGAAGAAGGTGTATTACATTTTCATGATTCAGATTATTTTTTACAATCTATTTTTAACTGTTGCCTAATTAATCTTGGAGATATGTTGGAAAATGGAACGGTTATGAATGGAAAACTGATAGAGTCACCTAAGAGTTTTCAAGTTGCTTGTACAGTTATGACACAAATTATATCTGCAGTTGCAAGTAGTCAGTATGGTGGACAAACTGTAGATATTAAACATTTAGGAAAATATTTAAGAAAGAGTCATGATAAATACTTAAAACATTACACTGAAAAATATAAAGGAAAAATTTCAGATGAACTAATTGGACAATTTGTGGAAGACAGATTGCAAGATGAGTTAAAATCTGGTGTACAGACAATTCAGTATCAGATTAATACATTGATGACTACAAACGGACAGTCACCATTTGTTACGTTGTTCTTAAATTTGGAAGAAGATGATCCATATATTGAAGAAAATGCGATGATTATTGAGGAAATTCTTCGACAACGTTTGGAAGGTATCAAGAACGAAAAGGGAGTATATGTTACCCCGGCATTCCCAAAACTAGTATATGTTTTGGATGAACATAATTGCCTGAAAGGTGGCAAATATGATTATATCACCAAACTTGCAGTAAAATGTTCTGCAAAACGTATGTATCCGGATTATATTTCTGCTAAAAAAATGCGTGAAAATTATGAAGGAAATGTATTTGGACCAATGGGATGTCGAAGCTTCTTGTCTCCATGGAAGGATGAACATGGAAATTATAAATTCGAGGGTCGTTTCAATCAGGGAGTTGTCAGCATCAATCTTCCACAGATTGGTATTCTTGCGGCTGGAAATGAAGAAGAATTTTGGAGATTATTAGAGGTTCGTTTATCGTTATGTTTTGAAGCATTATTGTGCAGACATAAAGCGTTGGAAGGTACTTTGTCAGATGTAAGCCCAATTCATTGGCAGTATGGTGCGATTGCGCGACTGAAAAAAGGCGAGACAATTGATAAACTGTTACATGGTGGCTATTCTACCTTATCTTTGGGATATATCGGCCTTTACGAGGTGACAAAGATTATGACTGGTCATAGTCATACAGAGCCGGGCGGAATTGAATTTGCCAGACGTGTGATGGAGCGATTACGTCGTGCTACAGATGATTGGAAAGAATCCACAGGAATTGCGTTTGCATTATATGGAACACCTGCAGAATCCTTGTGTTATCGCTTTGCACGTATTGATGCAGAAAAGTTTGGAATTATTCCTGATATTACAGATAAAGGATATTATACAAACTCATATCATGTGGATGTGCGCGAGAAGATAGATGCTTTTAGCAAGTTTTCATTTGAAAGTCAGTTCCAAGTGATTTCTTCTGGTGGAGCAATTTCATATGTGGAAATCCCTAATATGCGTAATAATCTAGAAGCGTTAGAAGATGTTGTGAAATTTATTTATGATAATATTCAATATGCAGAGTTTAATACAAAATCAGACTATTGTCATGTATGTGGTTTTGATGGAGAAATCATTATTAATGATAATTTAGAATGGGAGTGTCCACAGTGTGGGAACAAGGATCAGAATAAGATGAATGTAACCAGAAGAACTTGTGGATATTTGGGAGAAAATTTCTGGAATGTAGGTAAGACAAAGGAAATTTCGGAAAGAACCTTGCATTTGTAAAAGAAAGAAAAGTATTTTTCGTATTTTATTCATAAAATTTAGGTTATGCCCATGTTAATTTACATTGAAAGAAGTGATGAAAAATGAAAGGGAAAAGTATAGATATTCCATTTCAACAGTGGATGCATATTATGCGTTATGAGTATGATTATTCCCAAGATGAGAAGGAGTTTTTATATAATGGTTATGCAGATATTATAGGAAAAACATTTCAATATGCAGTAGAGTGCCGTTATGACTTTGTTCCTTTTGTCAATGCATTTCTTGGTAGTGACATTTTTGTATATTTTGAGCAAATGCTTTCCGCCTATAGTCGGTCACCGTACCATATTTTAGCTGCCTTTGACAACGAAATGATAGGGCAGGGAAAGCGGATGCAGCATCTAGAACAGGAGCAGACAGAGTTGGCGGAAGTATCCTATTGGTTGGGATATGTGCTTATGCAATGGAAATTCTTGGATGGGATAGATGGCAGTGAACTGGCAACACAATATGATGTACAATGGATGATGGAACAGTATGAAAAAGGCGATTTTCAGAAATGTTCTGTAAGAAAAGCAATTCAGAGTACGAAAGCGAAGTTTAACTTTAAAGTGTTGTAGAGTAATCGGATTTATCAAAGAAAAAGCGTATATGCCTGTATAGGTATATACGCTTTTTCTTTAATAAATTTTGGATATATGATAGATGGAAATTATTCAATGATATTACATAAAATTTACAAAAATATTAAAATATATTGAAAAAAATTGGATAATATGCTATGATTAATTTTGGAAAAAAGAAGAAAAAGGTGCGTGTCTCTAAAAAATGAACAAATAGAGTGATTAGAGAAAAGCATAAAAGAGAAAGGAATAGGGACGATATGAGAAGCGGAATAAAACAGAATCGGAGATTTCATCGTGCATTAGCAATTGGTTTATCTGTTGCGCTTTCTATGACTACATTACCTGCCGGAAGTTTGAAACTTATGGCAGCCACCGCTATGAACGATAGCAAGCAGGTGACAGTAGAAAACAAGCAAGTGGATGCACAAAATAGTTATGAATTACAGAATAAGGTACAGGGAAGTAATATTCTTCATTGCTGGAACTGGTCTTACAGTACGATAGAAGCACATATGCAATTAATTGCGGAATGCGGTTATACGGCAATACAGACTTCACCAGCACAGCAGCCGAAAGACTATAACTATACTTATGAAGATGAAAAGACAGGACAAACGGTTACGGTAGGTGGAGATGAAGAAGGTGGTAAAGAAGTTGGTTGGCCTGGTCGAGGTGGTACAGGTAACTGGTGGAAACTTTATCAGCCAGTAACATTTGATGTATGTAACAATGGAAATACTTGGCTTGGAACAAAAGCAGAGTTAGAATCCATGTGTGCTACTGCAGAAAAATATGGAATTAAGGTAATCGTGGATATTGTAGCGAACCATATGGGAAATATTAAAGGCTGGAAAAATGCATTATCGGATGTTTCTCCACAGGTAGGAGAGTTTTGGAATAAGGATATGCTTACAGACGAATCCTATTGGCATATTAATGATTTACAGATATGGATGAGTGATGGACGAGAGCATTTTACACAGGGTACGATGGGAATGCCAGATCTGAATACAGCAAACAAGACCGTTCAAAAATATGTGTATGATTATTTGGATGAGCTGATTGATTGTGGTGTAGATGGATTTCGTTTTGATGCGGCAAAGCATATTGAGACACCGGATGATGATGCATCCTTTGCTAGTGATTTTTGGCCTACGGTTTTGAATGAAGCAAAGAGTCATTATAAATCAAAAACAGGTGGAGATTTATATGTATATGGAGAAATTTTAAATACAGTAGGAGATAATTTCAGTATTGATTCATATACAAAATACATGTCAGTAACAGATAATTCAGCAGGAAATCATTTGCTGGAGGCTTTCAGAAATAATAATCCAGGTTCCCTTGGTATGGATTATGCTTCGGATAAGTCTGTACTTTGGGCTGAATCACATGATACCTATATGAATGAGAGTTCTAGATATGCATCAGACCGTTCTATTGTTCGTACCTGGGCAATTGTCGGGAATAAAAAAGATGCGGCATCATTGTTTTTTGTAAGACCATATTATTCAAAGGATACTCTGCTAGGTGATCAGGATGGAAGTTTTAACGACAATATGAGTAAGACAGTAGAACCTGCTTTGATGGGAGAGTGTTCTACTTATGTATGGGCTTCCAAAGAAGTAGCAGCGATTAACCATTTTAACAATCGTTTTTCAGGAGATGCTGACAATTCGGGGGCAGATGGAAATATTGCTTACTGTAAACGTGGAAATGGTATTATTCTTGTGAATTTTGGTGGAGCTGGACAGGTTAGTACATCGGCACATGGATTGGCAGATGGTTCTTATGTAGATGAGGTTTCTGGAAATACATTCAAGGTTTCCGGTGGAACGATTTCTGGAAATATTACAAGTGAATATGGAGTAGCAGTTGTTTATCAGAATGTAATGTCTAATCCAACCACTTCTTATCCAATTACAGTAGACAAACCTGTGATTCAAACTACATATGGAACAGGAACGATTCTTGGAGAAAAGGCGATTACATATACAGTAAAAAATGCAGATCAAGCTTCCTATAGTATTGATGGAGGAAAAGAGACAAGCTTTACGGATTCAGTTACCCTTACAATTGGTAGTGGATTAAAAGAGGGAGATACCTGCACAGTAAAGATTACGGCTTCAAAGGAAGGAAAAAGTACAACACAAAGTTATACTTATACAATAGGAGTGAATAAACCACAACTTAGTATTTCGCCAGAAGATGGTACTACATTTTCAGATACAGTGGATGTTACAGTGACGGCTGACAATGTAGAAAAAGCTACTTACCAAATAGGACAGTCAGAAGCGGTTGCATTCAAAGATACAAAGACTGTTACCATTGGAGAGGATATGCAGGATGGAGATTCTGTTACGATTACTGTATATGGACAAAGCAGCAATGGAAAAGAAGACACGATAACTGCAACATATACAAAAGAGGAAGCAGATACAAGTACCTATGTTTACTTTAAAAATACAAAGGATTGGGAAAAAGTGTATGCTTATGCATGGACAGATGGAAGCGGTGAAAATGGAAAATGGCCAGGCGTAGAGATGACACTTTTTGATAAAGATAACAAGATTTATGCAGTTGATCTGGGAAATGCAAATTACAAAAAGATAATTTTTAATAATGGAGATGCACAAACAGATGATTTAACATTGGCAGGATTAGGACAGATGTATGATTACAGTACAAATAGCTGGTCTGCTTATGAGGCAAAAAAACCTAAAATTACATCTTCACAGCCATCGGGAAAAGTGGCAGCAGGTACGAAAGTAACATACACGGTTACAGATGCCGAAAAAGCTACGATTTCTGTAAATGGTGGTGAGGCAAAGAGTTTTGAGGAAAGTATAACGGTTACTGTTGGAGAACAGGAAAAAGATACAATAATTATTACTGCAACAAATGGTACCAAAGAAGTGAAACGTACTTATGTTTATACAACAGAGGATATAGTGGATGTGACACCAACTGCATCTATTACACCATCAGAATATAGTCTATCTCTTTCAACCGAAACGATAATGTATGATGGAAAGGATCATGAACCGTATGAATGTAAGGCGGATGAAGCAACTGATGTCCAATATAAAGTGGATGGACAGGAAACAAAGAAACCTTCCTTTACAGAAATTGGTGAATATAAGTTAGAAGTCACAGCAACCTTTCCTGATGGATCAAAAAAATCGGCCAGTGGAATTGTAGTAGTTGCAGCGTATTACATACAAGTAAATGGACAGAAAAAATATTTTGTGGATTTTGATAAAGCAGTAGAGTATGCAACAAATTGCAAAGAAGAAGTAACAATTCAGATAGCAGGAGATACATCAATTGATAAAAAAGTGACATTGACAGCAAAGATTACTTTAAAAGCATATAATGACACAGGAAAATTGACTGTCACAAAGAATGGTGTATTGCAAGGTGGTGTATTGGGAATCGATACACAAAATAATGGAAGTATTGAGAATGTTGTACTGATGGATGGAGTAACAATTACGGGAAATGGAAATGTAGTACAGGCAACACAAAGTCCAGAAAGAACAACTGCACCTGATAAGACACCAGGTGTACCGACACCAACCGCAACAAATAATACAGGTTTGGACGATGGAACAGGTGTACCGACACCAACTGCATCAAGTACCGCATCACCAAAGCCAACAGCTACTCCGGGAAGTACAAATGATGATTCTACATTCCGTATTTCATCATTCCGTGTAGCACCAGCTTTATCACAAGTAAAAAACAAAACAGTTAAGATTACGGTACATGCTGCTGATGGAGTAGGAGTATATTATTATAAATATGAAGTTTATAATAGCAAGAATCAAATGGTAGCCTCCAGAAAATATGCAGAAGGTATCACCTCTTACAATTGGAAAGCAACGAAAGCTGGCACATATAAAATAAAAGTATATGCAAAAGATGAAGATGGAGTGGTTGTAACAAAAACAAAGACAATTACTATTGTTTCCAAGAAATTGTCCGTTGCCACGACCAAGAATACAACAGTTAAACTGAAAAAAGGAAAGACAGCGACTGTCAAGGTAAAGGCTTCTGGAGGAAAGAAGGCATACAAATACAAATTTACAGTTTATACATATGCAGGCAAAAGAGTCGCATATACTGGTTATAAAACAACTACTACATGGAATTGGAAAGCAACGAAAGTTGGAAAATATAAGATTGTAGTAACGGTAAAAGATGCTACTGGAACAACCATAGCAAAAACAGTGAAAAAAGTGATTGTAAAGTAGAATAAAGAAGAAATAATAAACAAGAAGGAAGACATTTCAATGGTTGAAGTGTCTTCCTTTTTTGTTTAATTTAGAGGGTATCATAATTGCAAATGTTACTTTAATAATCTTATTTATTAAAATGAAAATATTGCCGTTCATTTTTAGATAATTTTGTTGTGATTTTTGTGCAATTATTACAAAAAAATTAAAAATTATAAAATAAATGAAACATATCCCACAAAAGAAAAAGAAATGATATAATAAAGTAAAATAGATGAATACTAGAAGAGATACTTAATACGAAGGGGGAAGAGCTATGAAAAAGGTAGTTTCTTATACTTTAATCATGTTGCTTTTAGGGGTCTCTTTTTTTGGTACATTATGTGATTATAGTGTCACGATATATGGAGCTACAGTTACCCTAAGCAAGGTTTATTGGAATCCTACGGATGATGATTTGAAACAAGTGGATGGTACCATTTTGCGTCATAAAGGTTCGGATTCGAATTCTGGAGTGACAAGTACGAAACCAGTGCGAAGTTGGGAAAAGGCATTTAGTATGGTAGAGGATGGCGGAACAATTGTTGTAATGTCACCGGAACAAATCCAAGATACGGATAGTGCTACCATACTAAGAGGAAATAACGAAAAGGAAGTAAATATAGAACGGGATAAGTCTACTTATACGGGCGGAGAAGATGAGATTTTTCAGGTTTGTGGAAATGCAAAATTGCAATTGACAGGCCTTACTTTGATTCCAGCAAACAATGGAGAAAATGTAGTGCAATTAAAGGATACTGCAACGATGGAAATTGGAGATGAAGTATGGGTAAAAAAGAGTGGAAAAATAGATATATTTGGAATTACAAAAGAACGTTTGTCTGTTACGGCACAGGATATGGAGGGAAAACAATATAATATTGTATATAGAGAACTTCCTCAATCAGACGGAGATATTGCAGTAGGTTACGGAGAAAACGCAGATGTGGAAAATGGAGAAACATGTTTTTCTGTAGTATTTCAAAAAGAAGGCGGAGAAATATGGAAAGTAGAGCAAAGAGAAGATAGCGGATTATGTTTTAGTGAGCAGGTAGTGTATCAGGATAGTACCGTATATGTGGCAAGTAGTGGTTCTGATCTCTTTAGTGGAAATAGTAAAGAAAAAGCAGTAAAAACGATAGATAGAGCAATCCAGATTATCCAGAAACAGTGGAATGGAAAAGGAACCATTTGTATTTGCGATACGATTACTATAGCAAAAGATACAGTGTGGGATTTTGGGCAGGATATTCACCTTATCCCATTGAGCAATATGACGGATACGATGATTTTGATTGCGGAAAATGCAACAGTAGCAATGAAGAATGTGTATGTTGGAGATAAGAGTAATGAAAATGGTGTAATTGAAAATCAGGGAAAATTGACGATTGCTACTGCCGCTAATATATGTATAAGCACATTGAAAAATCAGGGTACCTGTGTTATAAAAAGCGGATCTATAGGATTGGTAGATAATAAAAAAGGAAGGCTGACAATAGAATCTGGGGAATATAATCGCATTAGCAATGAGGCTGGAGAAGTAAAATTGAAAGACGGAACTGTCCATTATGTGGAAAACAAGAGTGGAAGTATGGATGTATCAGGAGGAAAATTTGAAAAAAATACAAAGAATACTTTGCTTATTAATCAAGGAACAATGCATGTAAGTGGTGGTACTTTTTCGGGTGTAGGTAATTTGGTCAGTAATAATGGAAGCTTAAATTGGGCAAATGCAGAGATAAAACAAAGCCAAGGTCAAGATACCGCCTTTGCAATGATTTCTAGCAATGGAACTGTAAAAGTAGAAAGTGGAACTATTGCTGCAGAAAACGGATTACAGATTACTGCTGGAAATGTGGAAATCAATGGAGCAAATGTAGCAATCACTGGTTGGATAGAGACAGCAACAACAATTACGATGTCTGGAGATTCTATTACGCATTTTTATAAGATGAAAACAAAGGATAGTAAATTTAGTGTAGAGAGTGTATTAATCGATAATGTGCATACGCAGACAGAGGCGGAAAAATTTGACGTACAGGCAGCAGGATATCACTATGCCTATTCAGAAGAAAAAAATGCAATTTGTCTTTATAATCCAATGACGTATTATGTAGATCCAATAAATGGACAGGATGGAAACGATGGACAAACTCCTGACTGTGCATGGAGAAATTTGGAATTTGCATTGTCGCAGATACCACAGAATGAGAAGGTATACATTTATCTAATGGAAAGTGTAGAGGTAACGGGAACGGTAGCTTATGATTATACAGGTACTGGTAGTGTTACGTTGGTTGCGCATAAAAATGTAACTGGTCCATTTTTGGTCTGTCAGGAATCGGATAGTAATCTAACCATAAAAAATATAGATATAAATGGACGGGGGCAAAAGATTGCAGGTATTACGCAGCAAAGAAGCGGACCGATACTAGAGCTTCATGCAGGAACGGTAACTTTATCTGGGGGAGTTATTTTAAGAGATAATGCAAGTAATACAAATGGAGGGGCCATTTTCCAAGATGGCGGTAATTTAACAGTTGGAAAAGCACAGATAAAAAATAATACGTCAAAAGAAAATGGAGGAGCAATTTATTGTGCAGATGGCAAGCTTGCAATAGAAGAGGGAGCAGTCTTTGAGGAAAATCAGGCGACAAAAGCAGGTGGTGCAGTTGCGATTGCAAATGTGCAAGGGGAAGCTGCTCATATGCAGGGCAGTTATAAGAATAACGCAGCAAAAAAAGGTGGTGCTATTTATGTAGAAGATGCCAGTTTAACTTTGGATAGTGAAATTACAGGAAATCAGGCAACACAAAATGGAGCAGCTTTGTATGTGGATGAAAACAGTCGGATTACAATTTCTGGTGGAACGATTAAAGAGAATGGAGAGGATGCTGTTACTATAGAAGAAGGAAAAAGAAAAAAGACAAGTCGAGATATTTATGTAGAGGGGGAACTGGTGTGTGACAAAGATGCATGGATTGGGGATGTTATTTATCTTGCAAATGAAAACCACCCTATGCGCATTACAGGAGAAGCAGCTTTAGAGAGAAGCTATGTCATTGGCTATACTCCACTATTAGAAGGAAAGGCAATCATATGTTATGATAGTCCATCAGCAGCAGGACGTGGATTTAGTAAGATAATAGAGAAAGATTATCAGGATAAAACGGATGAAGCTGCAAGGCCAAACTTAGTTGTTTCTGAAGATACCATTATAACAAATAGCTATAATGTATATTTAAAGACAACATGGACAGAGGAAGAAAAAACAGAAGCAGAAAATAGTGGACGCATGATTGCAAAAAGTTTCTCAGAGGCATGTGAGAAATTAAAGAAATTAGGAAAAGGAAATATTGTAATTTGTGGTCAGATTTTAATAGGTGGAAAGGAAGAATGGAATTTTGAGGAACATGGAATTTCGTGGAATCCTGAAATAAGAATTGCGGAAGAATGTACAGGAACCAGAACTATTTGTTTGTCTGGAAAATCGGCTCAACTGACGTTATCCAATATAGTGATAAATGGAAATGAAGCAAATGTTTCTGGATGTGTTTATATTCAGTGGGGAGCTGTTCTTACTATGGACAAGGATTCTCTTATTAAAAATGCTGGTCAATATGGGATTTATGTGAAAAGTGGTGGAACCTGTAATATTTTAGACGGAGAAATAAAGGAATGTCAAAGTGCAGGGATTTATAGTAATGGGACTGTAAATGCAACAAATGCAAAAATAAGGGAATGCAACAAAAAGGGCATCTATAATGATGGAGGCGTTGTAACAGGTGCCGCAATTGAGATAACAGATTGTGGGGAAGGAGGAGTTTATAACGCTGCTGCAACTTTGTATTTGAAAGATTTAAAGATTAAAAGGTGTACGTCTTACGGAATACAAAATATAAGTGGAAATCGAGCAGGAAAAATAACCATAAGCAATTGCCAAGTAACACAATGCGAAAAAATAGGTATTGATAATAGAGGAATTATAGCAATGCAAAGCGGAGAAGTGTCAGGGTGCCAATGTGGTGGTATTAGTAATACTGGTACTTTAACAATCACACCGATGGCGAATGAAACTTTTGTCATATATGATAACCATCGTCTTGGAGCTGGAGGTTCAGGAGGTGGTGGTATCTATAATACAGGCACCTGTACGATTGAAGCAAAGGAACCAACAAGTAAGGTGATTTTTCAAAAGAATAGTGTTTTATTGCAGGAAAAGAAGTCTAATACTGGAGGAGGGGCCCTATATAATTTAGGCAAATGTTCTATTTTAGGCACTTTGGATGAAGAAGGACAACCTACTATTCTTTTTGAAGATAATTTGGTAGAAGGAAATTATAATGGAAATAGTTATAATTTTGGAGGTGGAGCAATTAAGACTTATGCATCAAATGGTAATACTCTGATCTTAGATTATGTAATGTTATCCAATAATTATGCGAAAGGTGGACCTGTTGGAGGCGCTATAGAAATATGGGGAAAAGTGCAGATGACCAATTGTATACTGAAACAGAATTCCTGTGATGTAGGAGGAGGTGCAGTTCATGTAAGGAATGGTTCTCTTAGTGTGGCTTCCTGTCAGTTTTTGCAAAATAAATCTGCGGTAGCAGGAGGGGCTATTTATAAATATCAGAATAATTGGAATGGTACGATTGAGATTAAAAATTCAAGCTTTCAAAAGAATTGTGCGCCGAGTGCAGGTGCCATTGCACGATATAGCGAAAATCAAAATGGAAAAATGTCGATTGAAAATTCAGTATTTATAGAAAATACGGCAACCAGCGGAAATGGAGGCGCTGTAATAATCAATGATGATACGACGATAGACAATTGCAGATTTCATAAAAATATAGCAAAAGGCAGTGGAGGTGCATTGCAGGTTGCAACATCCAATATAGAAATAAAGGATTGTGAGGTTACGGAAAATACGGCCAAATATGGTGGAGGAATTTCTATAAGTGGATCGGTAACTGTTGAAAACACAAATATTATCAAGAATAAAGCCTTGTATGCGGGAGGCGGTGTAAGTGTTGCTGGAAGTTGTAAATTTGACACCTGTAATATAACAGAGAATCTGGTTTGTCTTACAGATGGAACAGTAGCGAATCAACCTTGCTATGGAGGTGGGATTAGTAGTTCTGCTTCTTTGTCTTTACTAAATTGTCACATTGATAAGAATCGTGTCATTCGTGAAAATGGAAATAATACCACGTATGCCTGTGGTGGAGGAATTTGTAATAAAGGTGGTTCCGTTACTATGAAAAATAGTACAAGTGATGAGAATTTTGTACAAAGTAATGTAAGGGCGTATAGTGGTGGAATCTATAGCAGTGGAAATCTTGTCATGGAAGCTTCGCAATGTAATGCTAATGTTAGTAATCCAGACAATCCAAATGCAGCAAATATTATGGTAACTGGAAAAGACAAGACATTTGTAATGAAAAATTCTCAGTGTATGAAAAATAATGGGAATGGAAGTTATGTTGAGGACGGTGCTTGTTTACAACTTTCCGAGGGTAGTGTGATAAGTGAAAATCAGGGATATGGTATCTGCTCACGCATCACGAATGTCAATGATTCAAGGTTGACTGCTCCAAAGCTAATTTTAAACGGAGGTCTAATTGAAAATAATAGCGAATATGGTGTGTATTGTCAACAAGGGGCGCTTTCATTAAATGCATGTGATATGAAGATAGAGGATAGAATCTATTTAAAAAATGATAAAATTTCCTTTACCCTTAATCAATATAACAATTTTTCGGATGCAACCTATCATATATTGTTAGAAAAACTGGGAACAAGTACGTTTGCTACAGGAGTGTCGGTTATTAAAAAGAGTAATGAAGTGAAAGATGTGGGATTGTATCAAAAAGCCTTTAGGATAGATAACAATGGATTTGCTTTAGAACCAATGGAAGGAAACTTAGTATTAAGTCGTGTGTATTTTATTGGTACAACAGGAAAAGCTGTGGTAACGAGTGATACTTTAGGAGCAACCCCTAGAAATCCTTACACTTCCTGGAAACAATTAAAGGATGCAATTGGAGACAAGCCTGCTACGATTTATGTATGTGGAACCATTGAAGGAGGAAAACAGGCAGGAGAAAATTGGTCACTTGCAGATGGACAGGTGATGTATCGCTATGTGGGAAATCAAATTGCAGATGTAGATTATAGCGACTATGCATTTACAGATGGACCGTTAGTTCGTGTGTCTGCAGGAGATAACCTGACAATTGAAAATATGGCATTGGATGGTAACAAATTTACGGACCAGATTTGTAATACCAATGCGTCTTTAATTGAAGTAGAAAAGGGAGCAAAGTTGGTGTTAGGAAATGGTGCGGTAATTGGAAATAAGGGAGAAGAAAATTACCGAGGATATGATTATTCCTTAATCCAAAATGGAGGTACGGTACATATTAAGGGAACTGCAATTATCCAAGGTCCAATCAAGCTTAATTCATATGAAAAAGAAGATGGAACAATGGAACTTTCTTCTCTTTGTGTGGATACTTCATTTAAAGGAAAATTAGTATTGGCAATACCAGAAGATGTGCAGCCTGGTGTTTCTTGTGTTTCCTATTTGGACCCGGAAAATGTTTCTTTAAAGGAGGCCAATACAATTAATACAAAATATAGTTTGGTGGATGATAGCATTTCTTTGGTGTTAAAGAAAGAGCAAAACAAAGATGGAACGCAGACGGCAGAACTGGTAGTTGCAGGAAAAAGTAGTTTGTATGTAGATGGAACCCGAAGCGTAAAGGAAGATGGACAATGTACAGGAATGTCTCCAAAGACTGCATTCCGTACCTTAGAACAGGTTTATGACTGGGTACATGAGCAGGGAGAGACTGCAGAAGAATATCAGGTTTATGTGGTTGGTACGATATCTTTGACCAAAGGATATTATTCTCCTTATGGTTATGGTGAAACAAAGAATCGCATGACAGTTGTAAATACTGGAAGAATCGTATTGAAACGGTATGGAAAAAACGAAATGTTAGATGCGGACACACCTTCGAACCAGAATACGGTTTTGCAGATAGAAGGAAATGTTACACTAGATAGTTTGACAATAAGTGGACATAGTAAAGTCGAGTGGGATAAGATGCAAAATCAACAGTTGCAGGAGGCAGTAAATACACAGAAACCTGTTATTCAGATAGGGAAAAATGGTTTTCTGACCTTTGCAGGCAGTAGCAAAATAATGGAGAATCCATGTGAAAAAGCCATTTGTGCTTCTTCGATATGTAGAGTAGAAGGAAAGGTTGCACTGGAAGGTGGAATAGAACTGATTGGAAGTGGTGGAAAGATTGAAGTAGCAAAGGAGGGAGAATTTGTTAATACAACTGTGTTATATGTGGAAAGCCCAGCGTTAGATCGAGTGCTGATTTCTTATGATAAGATAACAGAAAACAATAGGGCAACACAGGAATTGGAGCAGTACACCTTAGCTGGAAGTAATATTGCCAATTATCAAATGCAAGTATCCGAGAGTAATGAATATGATATTCTATTAAAGGAAAAGCAGGCTATTTATTTGAATACAACGAGTGAAGGAGGTTCTGATAATAACACAGGAGATGCTCCACAGCGTGCCGTAGCGACCTTGAAAAAAGCATACCAGATTGCGGCTACGAAAAATGGTGACAGTGTCATTTACATTATGAATCCGATAACAATGGACAGTGATATTACGATTAGCGAGTCTTATTATCAGGAAAATGGAACAGTCATTAATCTTTCAAGCGGAAAAGTGAGTCTGGTAAGATATATTGCCGATGGAAGTGGAGACACATCCAGCAATAAAGAAGAACTCATTTGTGTGACAGGAGGAACGCTAACGCTGGAATATATTACATTGAATGGTCGCAAAGTGCAAGTAAATGGGGAAGGAAAGGTGTTTGATGGTATAGACGCAAATGCACCAATGATAAAAGTAGAGGAAAGTGCAGAACTTACGGTGAAGAAAGGCACGCAGATGCTTAATAATTGTGTGGTAGAGCAATCTTCAAATAATGAGACTTGTGTCGGTGCAGCTATTTGGAATAAGGGAAGCCTGAAAGTAGAGGGTGGATACTTTTTGGGAAATGAGCAAAAACAATCCGATGGTACAAAAGAGCAAATTGCCATTTATCAAGATGGCGATATGGAGCTTTTGACAGAACCTGAGTGGAATGGAGAGCAAGTTTACTTAGCAGAAAACAAAATATTGCAATTAGCAACTACTAATTTAACACAAACCGTTTATTTGCAAGTGGCAGACTGGAAAAATAATAGAATCATTTTAAAGTCAAATAGCGGAGAATTGTCTGACGAAATAGCAACGAAGTTTGAAGTAATGTCAGATAAAAAAGAGGAATATTATGTGGCAAGAAACGAAAAAGAGAAAAGTATCTTATGGTTGCGAAAGAAGGTGAAAATTGCAGACCAAAGCCAAGATATTCTGGCGGAAATTGGAAGAACGGTTACTTTTAGCATTTATACAGATGGAACAGAGAACAAAAATGAAATAGAGCCACAATTATTTCTTGCAGAGAAACGTGTGGTAAATGAGAAAACCAAGAAAGAGGATGAGGTGTATATCCCTGATTTAGTGATTGGAAAACCACGTAGTTTGAACAATCAGATACAGTACAAAATTACGATTCCAGTCAGCAAAGAAACCATGGGAAGTTATCGGTTTAGTCTAGTATTAGATGGAAGGCAAACAGATACGACATTTACGGTTTCTTGTTATCAATGGGAAAATAGTGAAAAACAACCAGTAGAACAACTAACTATTTTTGCAGACAAGGAACAGGAAGTAGCAATCCATAAAATCTTTTTACATATTTGGAATGGATATGAAGAAGAAGTAAAAGTGAATATGAAAGGCTTGTCTGTTCAAGGAGTGGATGGCTATGAACCAAAGGTCGTAGAGGAAAACCAATTGTCTTCCGTAGATGCGAATCAATCCTTTGCTATTACAGTGGATCAGGCATCTGCAAATAGTGTAACATTTAATCAAATCACCGTTCTTAACATGGAAAGAAGGGTAAGGTTGCTTAGGGAAAATCGGTCAATTGAGGAATTGGTAATAAAACCAAAGGATAGTGGCATCTATGCTGTTTGTGTGAAGAACTCCAGTTTACTAAATGTAAATGCCAATGCGATTATGACAATAGACGAATTAGCATTACAAGAAGAACAGATAACAAATGATATATTGGCAAAAAGCAGTGTTGCAAAAGTAAATTTAGAGACAAAAACAGAAGAAGTGACTCTGCAAATTCAAAAGGATAGATGTGCATTAACCGGTGCAGCCATTTCGCTGAAAAAGAATGGAGCTTCTTTTGTTATGGAAGAACAGATGGATGAGAATGGAAATCCAACAGATATCTATAAAGGACAAGTTCCAGTAGGTTTGTATACAGTAGTCGTAGGTGGTGTTAGTGGCATTTATCAAGGTGGTGTTGTGGAGGTGAATGCAAATCAGATGAATAAGAAACAGTTGGATTTCTTTTCTGTTCGTTATGAAAAGGGAGAAGAAAATGCTAAGATACAAAGTGAACCAGAGGATTATGTGGTGGCATCAGGAACCGCTATTACCTTGATATCCAAAAATCAGAAAAACTTTATCTGGCAGCAGCATAGGATCAAAGGTTGGAAAATAAAAGGAGAACAAGGGGCAACTTTGTTGGAAGGAAGTGTGTATACTGTTGTGGACAGCATTGTCCTAGAAGGTGTATGGGAGGAAGAACAAATTAATATTTCTCCTATAGAACAACCAGAAGTAGCAACAGCTACTCCAATCTTGCCAGCAGCAACAAAGAAACCAGAGTTGGCAACAGCTACTCCGTTCTTACCAAAGCTAACAGAACAACCCAAAGAAACAATGGTTCCAGATATAGAGGTAACTCCTTCGATTAGTGAGAGCAATCCACCAGAAAGCTCAGCGGCACCTACCAGTTCACCGCAGGCAACCTTTGAGACGCCAGAGGTGAATGTTACCCCAACACCAGTGCAAGAAACCGTTGCACCTGCTAAAACGCCTAAAATACAACCATCACGTATACCAGAAACACAGGATAATGTAAAAAAGAAAGAACAGGATAAACGATTTAAAAAGTGTATAATATCCGAAAATAAAACGAAGGATCAGGAAAAGAAAAAGAATGGAGATGAGGTAGAAAGTCCTAGGACGAAAGACTTCAGTCCGGTGGAGCGTTACATAGCAATGATGTGTTGTTCTCTTACATATTTGATATATGCTGGAATAAAAAAGAGATCTGGAAAAAAGAAAAAGGGTTAGAGAGAAAGGCTGTCTTTGTTAGGCAGCCTTTCTAACTTGACACGAGCCTCTTTTGGCTTTCGAGTTGATAAGTAAAATGTGGTGTGTTAAACTTGTTCATAGAAAATACGAAAAACGTATATAGTGGTATCTTTTATTGTATGTTTGCTTTGTGCAGACAGAGCGAAAAGGGTGCGAAATAATATGGAGGCAGGTAGCTATGAATTATGCAGAGATTAAGCGCGTAGATGTGGCAAATGGACCAGGAGTTCGAGTTTCTTTGTTTGTGAGCGGATGCACCCACAGATGTAAAAATTGTTTTAATCCGGAAACTTGGAATTTTAATTATGGAAGTCCTTTTACTGTTCACACAGAGGAGGAAATATTAGGATATTTAAAGCCGGATTATATTAAGGGAATTACGCTTCTTGGAGGAGACCCATTGGAACCGGAAAATCAGGAGGGTTTATTGCCCTTGTTGCGAAAGATAAAAGAATGGTTTCCTGAAAAAACAATTTGGTGTTTTACCGGATATTTGTTTGATGAAGATATTTTACAAAAGATGTGGGAAGAATGTCCACATACAAAGGAATTTATGAGTTACATTGATGTATTGGTAGATGGAGAATATATTGAGGAACAAAAGGACTTGGGACTGCGATTTAAAGGTTCTGCCAATCAACGTACGATTCTTGTACAGGAGTCTTTGAAGGAAAATAGAATTATAGAGTATGATTTAACAAAAGATACATTATAAAAAGCAGCTTGTTTATATTTGAAATTTATACAGATAAAAGTAAGAGATGGCGTATTTTAAATGAGCCAAGAAAAGGAGATAACAAAATATGGAAAAACAGATTGTAAATGTAAAAAAATTACATGAGGAGGCGATTGTTCCAACCTATGGAAGTGATTATGCAGCAGGTGCAGACTTATACGCGTGCTTAGAAGAGGCGGTAACGATAAATCCTGGAGAAACCTATCTTGTAAAAACAGGGATTGCCATGGAAATTCCAGTAGGATATGCAGGACTTGTCTATGCCAGAAGTGGACTTGCTACAAAGAAAGGATTGGCACCTGCCAACAAGGTAGGCGTGATTGATGCTGATTATAGAGGAGAAATCATGGTTCCATTGCATAACCATAGCAAAGAAGCTGCTACCATTGAACCAAAAGAACGTGTGGCACAATTGATATTAACACCATATTTGACAGCACAGTATACTACTGTGGAGGAACTAAATGATACAGCTCGTGGAGAAGCTGGATTTGGTTCTACAGGAAGATGTTAATGGCTAAGTAGTGGTTGAATAAAGGAGATGTGGGAACGTGATAGAACCATATGAAAGAAAAACGAATTATTATGAAACAGATCAGATGGCAATTATACATCATTCAAACTATGTTCGTTATTTAGAAGAAGCAAGACTTTATTATATGGAACAATTCGGTTTACCCTATCGATATGTGGAAGAACAGGGAATTTTAATTCCTGTATTAGGGGTGTCTGTAGAATATAAAAAATCAATTGTTTATGGAGATACGATTGTGATACAGCAATGGATTGATAGCTTTTCGCCAGTAAAATTTTCTATGTGTTATGAAATACGAAACAAAGAAACAGGAGAACTTCATGCGACAGCTACCAGCAAACACTGTTTTGTAGATAAAAACTTGTCTCCAATACGATTGCGGAAAGAATATCCGCAGATTTACGAAAAATTTAAAAGTGCAGCGGAGCAGGATAGAGAAGCATTAGATAGAAGAAAAAAAGAACAATAAAGGTAGGAGGTGAATCCATGTCTTATATGGATATAGTAAAAGAAAAGAATAGCCAGGTGCAAGAACGTTATGAATTGGCAATGGAGCGAATTGAGGGAATTTTGTATGAGCAAGATACAATACCAGCACAATTTAGAATGTATTTTAAAAAGACGGCAGAGTTTTTGATGCAGGTGCGGGATATTATAACCATGATGGAAGCAGGAGAATGGCAGGATGTTGGTTTAGATGAATGGAAACAAATAAATTTTGATTTGTATGAAGATTTATTTCCGAAAAAACGTTCAAATCAGGAAAACTGTACCTGCTATGAAAATAGTTACGCCAATCCTGTATATGCAAATGAAAAACTGGGAGAAAATTATGGTCCTTTGTTATGCTTTTTATATACAGAATTACGGGGCTGTGTAGCCTACGCGTTTGAGCAACGGTTATTTGATATTACGATTGTTCTGGAATTGTTTATTCAGATTTTTAATTTGTTGGAGGATACAGATGAAAATACCTGCAAGGAAATGAAACAGGCAATTTATTACTATGTCAGTGATTATTGTGATGTGACGATTCCTACTCGTGTAAGGGAAATGCTGGATCCAGAATTTTCCTTTGCAACAGATATTATTATGAAACAGGATTTGACGGATTTAAGATATTTGTACTTATATGGAGAATATATCAGTGACAATGAAATAAAATTGGCACAGTATTTGAATTCACTTTCTCCTGATAAAATACAGAAAATGGCACGTACTTATACAGAAGGATTTCGCAAGGGATTTGAAGCAGCAAGAATTGATTTAAAGAAAAAGAAAACGGTAAATATTCGTTATCAGATTGGATTTGAACGAATTGTGAGAGAAGCTGTATTACAATTTCGTGAAATGGGCTTAGAACCAACGTTTTACCGTACTGGGGTAAGTAGTATTCATAAAAAGATAAACAAAAATGGTTTTTATGGAACCAGTGTCAATCGACAGTACGACTATGACCATCGTTTTGATCAAGCAATTTATCTGGATAGACCTTTAGCAGAGCGAAAACTTGTAAATCTTCGACTTGCTTATGAGCAGATGGAGAAACTTGCTAGTGTATATGCAGGACCAGCGGTAATAGAAACCTTTGGAGAGAAAAAGTTTGAGCCTGTCAATAAAGAAAGTGCACCCAAATTATCGGAAAAACAGCAAAAAGTATCTGTGGAATATCAGCGAGATTCTGGTTTACTTGTAAATGAATTTATTCCAAGCGACCAGTACAGTTTTACAATTATAGCCTATCCAATACCGGAAATCGGGGAACAATTTGAAGAAATTTTTGCAGAAACGGTAAAAGTAAATACGTTGGATATGGAGCAATACAAAAAAATACAACAGACAATGATTGATGTATTGGACAAAGGGGATTATGTTAAAGTAATCGGAAAAGGAAAAAACAAAACAGATATAACTGTACAACTTACGCATCTTAACAATCCAGAAAAGGAAACCTTGTTTGAAAACTGTCTGGCAGATGTTAATATTCCAGTAGGTGAAGTATTTACCTCCCCTAAATTGGAAGGAACCTATGGTCTGTTGCATGTTTCAGAAGTTTATTTAAATGGAATGCGATATGAAGACTTGGAATTAGCATTTGAGGATGGAAAAATAAAACGATATACCTGCAAGAATTTTTCGAAGGATGGGCAGGCGGATACCTCGGAAATTGCAGAGCAGAATGCGGCAATTATAAAAGAAAATATATTGTATCAGCATGAGACACTTCCAATCGGAGAATTTGCAATTGGAACCAATACAATGGCATATGTGATGGGAAAAAAATATAATATTTCAGATAAGTTGCCAATACTGATTGCAGAAAAAACAGGGCCTCATTTTGCAGTAGGAGATACTTGTTATAGTATGAGTGAGGAAAATAGACTCTATAATCCGGATGGAAAAGAGATTATTGCAAAGGATAATAGCTGTTCACTGCTTCGGAAAACGGATATTACCAAGGCATATTTTAATTGTCATACAGATATTACAATTCCTTATGATGAATTGCAGGAGATTAGCGTATATACAAAAATGGGAGAAAAAACTACCTTGATTCAGGATGGTCGTTTTGTGCTTCCGGGAACAGAAGAATTAAATGTACCGTTGGATTCATTGATGGCAGAGCCGTAAAAAATACTTTCTTTATTAGGAAAGCTATGCTATAATATAATGTATCTGTTTAGGGAACAGTAAGAAATAGAACACCTGTCAGAATGCAGGTCATTCGGCGTGATTTGATTAGGAGGATAAAAGATGGATTACAAGAAAGCAGGCGTGGACATTGAAGCTGGTTACAAGTCAGTGGAATTGATGAAGAAACATGTACAGCAGACAATGCGCAAGGAAGTTATGACAAATCTTGGAGGATTTTCAGGAGCATTTTCTATGGATGCTTTTAAGAACATGGAACATCCCACATTAGTGTCAGGAACAGATGGCGTTGGTACAAAGCTTAAGATTGCATTTGAGATGGATAAGCATGATACCATTGGTATTGACTGTGTTGCAATGTGTGTAAACGATATTGCATGTGCAGGTGGAGAGCCATTATTCTTCTTAGATTACATTGCATGTGGAAAGAATGAACCAGAAAAGATTGCTACCATTGTCAGTGGTGTTGCGGAAGGTTGTATACAGTCCGGAGCAGCTTTGATTGGTGGAGAGACTGCGGAAATGCCAGGTTTCTATCCAATCGATGAGTATGATTTGGCAGGCTTTGCTGTAGGTGTGGTTGATCAAAAAGATTTGATTACAGGTAAGGATGTAAAAGAAGGAGATGTATTGATCGGTATTGCATCTTCTGGTATTCATAGTAATGGATACTCTTTGGTTCGTAAGGTGTTTACCATTAAGTCACAGTATTTGAATTTGCCATTTGAATCATTAGGTGGAACACTTGGAGAAGCATTACTTACACCAACAAAGATTTATGTAAAGGCATTGAAAGAAATCAAAGCAGGCGGCGTAACTGTTAAGGCTTGTAGCCATATCACAGGTGGTGGCTTCTATGAAAATATTCCAAGAATGTTGCCAGAAGGTATGCATGCTGTAGTAAATAAGGGAAGTTATGATATTCCTCCAATTTTTGGTATGTTACAAAAAGATGGAAATATTGAAGAAGAGATGATGTACAATACATATAATATGGGTATTGGTATGATGATTGCAGTAGATCCTGCCGATGTAGATAAGACATTGACATTGATCAAGGCTGCTGGAGAGACAGGCTATGTAGTCGGAGAAATCAAAGCTGGCGATAAGGGTGTTACATTAGTATAAAAAGAAGTACAGAAGGTACTTTATAGAGATAGATAGAGAGGGTGTCGTAAAACAATCAAATGAGAAGAGATGGTTTTGTGGCACCTTCTTCTGCTAAGAGAACAGGAGGTCTTTATGTTAAAGGTAGCGGTATTAGTTTCTGGTGGTGGAACGAATTTGCAGGCCATTATTGACAAAATAGAAGATGGAGCCATTCAAAATGCAAAGATAGAAGTGGTAATCAGTAACAAGCAGGATGCATACGCATTGGAACGTGCTAAAAAGCATGGAATTAAAGGAGAGTGTATTTCTCCAAAAAGTTATGATAGCAGGGAAGCGTTTAACCAAGCGTTGCTGGAAGCATTGCAACAGCATAATATTGATTTAGTAGTTCTTGCGGGATATTTAGTGATTATTCCGAAAAATGTAGTAGCTGCATTTAAGAACCGTATTATCAATATCCATCCGTCCTTGATTCCGTCCTTTTGCGGAGACGGATTTTATGGGTTACATGTGCATGATGCAGTTTTGGCAAGAGGTGTGAAGGTAACGGGAGCTACAGTACATTTTGTAGATGATGGTACAGATACCGGACCGATTATTTTACAGAAGGCAGTGTATGTGCAAGAGGGAGACACTCCCGAAATTTTGCAAAAGCGTGTGATGGAAGAAGCGGAATGGAATATTTTACCGGAGGCCATTAACTTAATTGCAAATGAAAAAATCGAGGTTATAGATAATTTAGTACATAGAAAGTAGAAAAGGAGAAAAAAGATGAAAGTTTTAATCGTAGGAAGCGGCGGAAGAGAACATGCGATTGCAGCAAGTGTGGCAAAAAGCAGTAAGGTAGATAAGATTTATTGTGCACCTGGAAATGCTGGTATTGCAGAATTAGCAGAATGTGTAGATATTGGTGCAATGGAACTTGAAAAACTGGCTGATTTTGCACAGGAAAAGGCAATTGACCTTACTATTATTGGCATGGATGATCCATTGGTAGCAGGTGTGGTAGATGTATTTGAAGAGAGAGGACTTCGTGTGTTTGGACCTAGAAAGAATGCTGCTATTCTAGAAGGGTCAAAGGCATTTTCAAAAGATTTAATGAAGAAATACAACATCCCAACTGCCTCATATGAGACATTTACCTCATCAGAGGATGCACTTGCGTATTTGGAAAACAGTGAATATCCAATTGTGTTAAAGGCAGATGGTCTTGCTTTAGGAAAAGGTGTATTGATTTGTAATACAAAGGAAGAAGCAAAGGAAGGCGTTAAGACATTGATGTTGGATAAGCAGTTTGGTTCTGCTGGAGATAAGATTGTAATTGAAGAATTTATGACAGGTAGAGAAGTATCTGTGCTTTGTTATTGTGATGGTACACATATTGCTCCAATGACAAGCGCACAGGATCATAAGAGAGCCAAAGATGGTGACAAGGGATTGAATACTGGTGGTATGGGAACTTTCTCACCAAGTCCATTCTATACCGACGAAGTGGATGCATTTTGCCATAAATATATTTATCAGGCATCTATGGATGCTATGAAGGCAGAAGGAAGAGACTTTACAGGTATCATGTTCTTTGGTCTGATGCTTACAGAAAAGGGACCAAAGGTATTAGAATATAATGCTCGTTTTGGTGATCCAGAAGCACAGGTGGTACTTCCTCGCATGAAGAATGATATTATTGAAGTAATGGAAGCTTGTATTGATGGAAAATTAGATCAGATTGATTTACAGTTTGAAGATAATGCAGCAGTTTGCGTGGTACTTGCATCGGACGGATATCCTGAAAAATACGAAAAAGGAAAACTTATTTCCGGACTTGATACCTTTAAGGACAAAGAAGGATACTATGTATTCCATGCGGGAACAAAAAGAACAGCGGAAGGAATTGTTACAAATGGAGGACGTGTACTTGGTGTAACAGCAAAGGGCGCAAACCTCAAAGAAGCCAGAGCAAATGCTTATAAGGCAACCGAGTGGATTTCCTTTGAAAATAAATATATGAGAAATGACATTGGTAAAGCAATTGATGAGGCATAGGAGTGAAAATAGAAATAATGAGATAAGCCTTGCAAATTTTTGCTGCTGTGTCAGTCATAAGGCTTATACATCGGTAGAAATTTTGACACGTTGCCGGTGTAAATAAAGGAAAGCAGAGGGGGATGTAGTAGTCCCTTTCTGCTTTCTTTGCCTATTGAAAAGCAGTCTTTAAGTATGGTAAAATAAATGTTGAGTTTTGTAGATAAAGATTTATGAATTAGTTTGGAGGAAGAGAAATGGGTAAGGTTTTTAAGTTCCAGCAGGATGTGGATACGGATCAGATTATCGCATCACAATATCTTTTATTTTCAACGATTGATGAGATGAAAGCGTATACATTTGAGTCATTAGATCCGGAATTTGCAAGTAAGGTAAAGCCGGGGGATTATGTTGTAGCATCTGAAAACTTTGGATGCGGTTCTTCCAGAGAGCAGGCTCCAAGTGTATTAAAGGCATTAGGTGTAAAAGCTGTGATTGCAAAGTCCTTTGCTAGAATTTTCTATAGAAATGCAATTAATATTGGATTGCCGGTTATTGTATGCAAAGATTTACATGAAAATGTAAACCCTGGAGATGAGATGGAATTATCTATGCAGGAAGGTGTTGTACGTGTAAATGGCAAAGAATACGAATGTACAAAGCTTCCAGAATATATGCAGGGAATTTTGGACCAGGGTGGTCTGATTGCATCATTAAATAAGGAGGATTAAAAGATGGGAATGACAATAGCAGAAAAGATCATTGCAGCAGCGGCTGGTGTGGAAGAAGTAAAGCCGGGAGATATTCATACGGTAGAATTAGACCGTCTGATGAGTAATGATGGAACGACGCATCTTACCATTGATATGTATCATAAATTAAAGCATCCACGTATTGCAGACGTGAATAAGCTTGTTTGGATTGTAGACCACAATGTTCCTTGTGATAGTGTAAAGACAGCCGCATCGCATAAAAAGATGCGTGATTTTGCAAAAGAGCATGGAATTACATTTTATGAGGGTGCAGGTGTCTGTCATCAGGTAATGATGGAAAACCATGTAACTTCTGGAGAATTGATTTTTGGTGCAGATAGCCATACTTGTGCATATGGTGCAGTAGGTGCCTTTGGTACAGGTGTTGGATGTACGGATTATTTATATGCCATGGTAACTGGAAAGTCATGGTTATTGGTTCCGGAAACATTACGCTTTAATTTGACAGGAAAATTGCCAGAGGGCGTATATGCCAGAGATTTAATCCTTACGATTATTGGACAGATTGGTGCCAATGGTGCAAATTATATGGCAATGGAATTTGGTGGAGAAGGTCTAAAGACATTAGATATGAGTGCACGTATTGCTATTTGTAATCTGTGTGTAGAAGCAGGTGCAAAGACGGCATTGATGGAAGTGGACGATATAACTCGTGCATACTTAAAAGAACATGGAAGAAAGCCAAAACATGAGTTTACAAGTGATGCGGATGCAAAATTTGCGAAAGTGTATGACATTGACTTGTCAAAGATTAAGCCAATCGTTGCTAAGCCTCATTTTGTAGATAGCGTGGTTGATGCAAAAGAGTGTGTAGGAACACATATTGATGAAGCATTTTTAGGTTCTTGCAACAATGGTCGTATTGAGGATTTAAGAGTAGGAGCTGAAATCCTTAAAAATAAAAAAGTGCATCCATTGGTACGTTTCTTGGTAGTTCCTGCCAGTGCCGCTGTGTATGAACAGGCATTGGAAGAGGGATTGTTAAAGATCTTTATGGATGCAGGTGCAATTGTTATGAATCCAAACTGTAGTGTTTGCTGGGGAAGCTGTCAGGGTGTCATAGGCGAAAATGAAGTGCTGATCAGTACAGGTACCAGAAACTTTAAGGGACGTGCAGGACATAAAGATTCCTTCGTATACTTAGCAAGCGCAGCAACGGTTACAGCTTCAGCGATTAAAGGTGAGATTGCAACTGCAGATATGGTTTAACAGAAAGGAAACAGACGAACTAATATTCTTTTGTAAATCATAAACATAACGTGAGAAAGAGGTAAAACCATGGATAAATTTAGTGGAAAAATTTGGGTACTTGGGGATGATATTGATACCGATATCATTATTCCAACAGAGTATCTGGCATTAGAAACTGTAAATGATATGGCGCCATACGCATTTTCACCATTGCGTCCTGAATTGGCAGGTCAGATCAAAGAAGGAGACATTATTGTAGCAGGAAAGAACTTTGGGTGTGGTTCTTCTCGTGAGCAGGCACCAGAGATTATTAAAGCGTTGGGAATAAAATGTGTCATTGCCAAGTCTTTTGCGAGAATTTTTTTCCGCAATTCGATTAACAATGGATTGCTTTTGATTGAAAATGAACAATTAAGAGATGTGGTAAAAGAAGGCGACGAAGTGACCGTAACACTCAATGAAAGTATTGAATATAAGGGACAGAATTTTCCGATTGCTTCCCTTCCTGACAACCTAATGGATATTATTAATGCAGGCGGTCTTGTAAAGGCAATGCGTAAATTAAACGGTTTGGATTAGGAGGTTACTATGGGAGCAACAATTATTGAAAAAATTATTCGTAATAATGTAGGTAAAGAAGTAAAACCCGGAGAGATTGTTACTGTAAATGTAGATCGTGTTATGATACATGATATTTTCATTCCATTTGTAGCATCTAAATTTGAGGAAATGGGATTTAAGAAATTATGGGACCCAGACAAGGTAGTATTGATTTATGATCATTTAGTACCAGCCAGTCAGGTAGATGATACGAGACATTTTCGTGTGGGAAATGAATTTGTAAAAAAATATGGCATGAAGAATATTCATCGTTCCGATGGTATTTGTCATCAGCTTATGACAGAAGCAGGATATGTTAAGCCTGGAAATATCGTATTCGGTACAGATAGCCATACAACTACATATGGATGCGTGGGTGCCTTTTCTTCTGGTATTGGTTACACCGAGATGGCAAGTATTCTGGGAACAGGAACTATGTGGGTACGTGTACCGGAAACTATTAAAGTGACAATCAATGGAACATTACCAGAAAATGTTATGGCAAAGGACATCATATTGAAATTGATTGGAGATTTAGGTGCAGATGGTGCAACATATAAAGCATTAGAATTTGCAGGTGATACCGTAGAAAATATGTCTGTTGCCTCACGTATGTCTATGTCAAATATGGCAATTGAAGCGGGTGCAAAGTGTGCATTATTTACCCCAGATGAAAAAACAGCAGAATATTGTGAGATGGAGCTTACAGACAAGGAAAAGGATTTAATCGGTGACAGTGATGCGGTATATTGCAGAGAAATTGTTTACGATGCAAAGGATTTTGTTCCAGTTATGGCATGTCCATCCAATGTGGATAACGTAAAACCAGTATCCCAGCTTGTAGGAAAAGAAATTGACCAGGTATTTATCGGTTCTTGTACAAATGGCCGTTTAGAGGATTTGATGGCAGCAGCCGAAGTCTTAAAAGACAAGAAAGTGGCACCGTTTGTAAAACTAATCGTGACACCAGCCAGTCGAAAAATCTATAAGCAGGCAATGGAAAATGGTACCATGGCAATTTTAGCCAAGGCGGGAGCGATTATCACACATCCAAGTTGTGGACTTTGCTGTGGAAGAACTGGTGGTATTTTGACAGATGGTGAAACGGTTGTAGCAACCAACAATAGAAACTTTTTGGGAAGAATGGGAACTTCTAAAGTGGGAATTTATCTCGCATCTCCAAAAACGGCTGCAACTTGTGCTGTGGCAGGAAAAATTGTAGAACCAGAATAACAGAAGATGCCCTATTTTGGGATGAAAGGACTGAGAAGGATGTATAAAAAGGGAAAAAAGATGATAGCGATATTACTATTGCTCGTATTTACCGCTACATGTGTTGTTACAGAAGGATTTGGAATTGGAAGAAGTATAGCTGAGGCAGCAGCTACAAATTCAAAAACAATTTCAGGGCTAAAGATTGGAGCTAAAGTAACTGCAAACTCTTTGCGTGTGCGTACCAAAGCAAGTATTACTTCAGAACAGCTTACTTATGAAGGGGAAAATGTTACCATAAAGAAAAATAAAAAAATAACCATTACAAAACAAAAACTGGTAAAGGGTGTTGTTTGGTATTATATTACCTTCAAGTATGAAGACACAACCTTACAGGGATATGTACACAGTGATTATGTAGCATTAACTTTTGCCTCAGCAGTAGAGGGAACGATTACAGCCAGTGCAAAAATAAATGTTCGTAATACACCTGGTGTCAGTGATGATTATTTAACCTACAACAATACAAAGATAAAAATAGCCAATGGAAAAAATGTAACAGTGAAAAAAGAAGCTAATGCCAACGGAAAGAAATGGTTTAAAGTAGCCTTTACTTATAAAGACAATGTTTTGAGCGGTTATATTTTAGCAAATCAGGTACTATTTAAAGCAGAAAAGAAGGTTACAGTTACTGCTTCTCCGAAACCAACGGTTACACCTGAAGTAAAACCAACGAAGGCACCAATACAGGGAACGATTACTACTCCAGCGGTTGCAACAGACGGAGCAGCGACCATTGAAACAGGAACGGTGCAGGCGGAACTATTAAATGTACGTCAATTGCCGGGGTTAGATCAAGATCGTACACAGATAGATGGAAAAAATGTGCAATTGAAAAAGGGAACTTTAGTCTACATTTTTGGAAGATTAACAAATGATAATGTAGATTGGTGTTATGTAGTCTTTTCTTATGACAATGTAATGTTAAGTGGCTATGTTATGGCACAGTATATTCAGTAGTCGGTAAAAAGGATAGAGGAATCAGTTATGAGATATAGAATAGGAATTATATTGAGTTTTTTCCTTTTCTTATTCTCATCACTACATGGAGAAGCAATCTATGCAGCCAGCGCATCGGTTGCTTTTTCTGTAGCGGGTGATGAATTTGAGGAGGGAGAAAGTTTTGTTGTAACAATTACTGCACAATCTGCCGCGGGTGTGGGGGGATTTCAGACTTATGTAGCCTACGATACGTCAATGTTAGAACTGGTAGATACGGGAAAACATGTAACTGGAAGTGATGGACTGATTTATATCAGTGATATGAAAAAGGGAAACAAGCAGATGCGGGAGTATCATGTGACCTTTAAAGCCCTACAACCGGGAGATACCGAAGTGTATATCAGTGATGAGGTATATATGTATGCTTCTACTACAAATGAGCAGATGTCTGTATCAAAGAACACATTGCAATTACACCTTGCAGAAAAAAAGCAGAAAGCGACCAGTCAGGTTGGTTTGACTTCGTTGAAAGTGAATGAAGGAACATTGACACCTGAATTTGACCGGAATATAACAAAATACACGTTAGATGTTTCCTCTGCTACAGATATGGTATATATTGATGCGAAGGCAAAATTAAAGACTGATACGGTTAAGATAGCAGGTAATGAGAATTTAAAAGAAGGGGAAAATATTGCAACAATAACGGTTACTGCGAAAGATGGCAGTAATAAAACTTATACGCTTCAGATTAACAAAGCGACAAAGCAGGAAGAAAATTTAAAAGAGGAAGAGGAACAGGTGAAGGAAGCGGAAAATACAGACAATGAAAAACAAGACAAGTCGGATGCTACGCTTACCATTTATAAAAATGGAGATGCTACACATATGAAGACATCCGTAGATGTTGAAATTGTTCCTATCCCCAGTTCTTCGGTTATACCTACGGGCTATACAGAAAGTTCTATTGTGATAAATAGTACGCAGATTACTGTGTATGCAAAACAAAATGGACAAGATGTAGATCATGTGTTAATTTATGGAAGAATTGGGGAGGGAGCAGCTAAATTTTACCGATTTGATCGTGTAGGAGAAACCCTGCAAAGATATACAGAAACAGAGGGGACAACAAGTAGTACAAACAAACAGCAAGCTTCTGGTGGAAATGGAATATTGTATTTTGTCGTATTTTGTATGTTGGTCATTATACTTGTGCAGGGCATTCGTATCATACGTTTAAAGAAGGAACGTATGTATGAGGAAGAAGTATTTCCGGAAGACGAAAATGAAGAGGAAGATATGGATTACTATGACAAATTTTGAGGATTAGACCATGAATAAAAGAAATTATCAAAAAGAATTAGAAAAAATTATTTTAGAAAATGAAAAAGAAAATAGGGTGCCTACGTTATTACTACATAGTTGTTGTGCGCCTTGCAGTAGCTATTGTATTTCTTATTTGTCGAACTATTTTCATATAACTATTTTTTATTATAATCCGAATATTACAGACAAAGAGGAATATAAAAAAAGAGTGGAAGAACAAAAACGGTTTATTTCTATGTATCCTGCCAAATATCCTGTGCAGTTTTTGGAAGGGGATTATCAGCCTGAATGCTTTTTTGAGATTGCAAAAGGATATGAGGATGTACCAGAGGGAGGAGAACGGTGTTTTCGTTGTTATGAGTTGCGATTGAAAGAGGCAGCCAAAATAGCAAAAGAACAGGGATTTGATTATTTTACTACCACGCTTTCAATTAGCCCTTTGAAGAATGCGCAGAAGTTAAATGAAATAGGAGAGGAACTTAGTAAGGAGTGGGCTGTCTCCTATCTATATTCCGATTTTAAAAAGAAGGAAGGATACAAATGTTCGATACGTTTGTCCAGTGAATATAATCTGTATAGACAGGATTATTGTGGGTGTATTTTTTCTAAAAAACAAAGAGAACAGGAAAAACAGAAAAAAGAGCAGCAATAAAATTTATTTTGCATTTTTTGGATAAAGAAATCACGGTTTAGCAATTTAGAGCTAAACCGTTTTTTTTCTTGTATAAATTAAACAAAAAAAATAATTGAAATTTGATTTTTCTTTTATTGTGGATAATGTTATAATGAAAGCAGTGTGGAGTTTTTCACAATGCTTTAAAAAAGGAAAGGAGAAGGCAATGAAGGTAAGTAAAAAACTAAAATCAATAATCAGTGCAATTTTGGTAATTGCAATGGTTATTACACTGTTGCCAAATGGTCAGATTATCAAGGCAGCAGAAGGAATGAATATAAACATTCATTTCTATGACAAAGATAAGGCATATGCAGGTAAAGTGTATATGCAGTATTGGCAGGAAGGAACGGCAACTGTTTCGACAAAGAAAGAACATTTTGACAGTTGGGATGTAGACCGTTATCCTTTAGAAGATGAGTCTGCAACACAGGGAGAAGACTGGTACGGCTTAAATCTTCAGGGAAGTGTACAGGGCTTCCAATTTTTAGACGAAACTGGTAAACAAAACACAAATGGTACTGTATATTTACCTGGTATGAAGGAATATCAGGGAGACTTATACTATATGGATGGTAAGTGGTATACAGAAAATCCAGTGAAAAATAAAGATGCAAAAGAAGCAGACCTGAATGTAGAAGCAAAAGAAGTATTCTATCTGGTTGGTGACATTGCAAAAGCAAAGTGGGAAGCAACGGATACAACCTATCCACTTACCAAAAATGCAGATGGTACTTACAGTATAGTTTTAAAAGATATTGCAGCAGGTAACTATGCATTTAAAGTATTGCAGGACCCTGAAAATTTTGCATGGGATAAAGCATGGGGCGGTGAAGGCTCTGGTGGAAATTACGAACTTACCGTAAAGAGTAAGAGTAATGTTACGATCACAATGGACCCAGCAGATACGACACATAAGCTTACTGTAAAAACAGAAGCTGCAGAAAATTCTGATGTAAAGAGTCCAATTTATAATGGGGATGGAACGATTACATTTCAGTATGTTTCAAACACTTCTGGAGCATCCATTGGTGTTCGTGGAAATGTAAAGACAGCAAAGAAAAAGAGTGTAATTAAAGCACAGCAGATGGAAACATTAAAAGACGGAAGTTATTTATATGTTGCAACATCGGCAGCAATTACAGAGCCAGGATTGTATCGTTATAACTTTTATGAATTAACAGATAAAGGGGAATTAGGAAAAGAATTGGGAGATCCAAATTCCACTACATTATATTCTGGTACAGGTGCTTTTGTTCGTAATCCGGTTATTAGCAGTATTGGATTGGTAACGATTTATTATCCATATGATGGGAAAGATGCACAGGTTTATTACAAGTCTACATCTTCATCTAATAAAGAAGTATTGAAACCAGGAGATAAGGTTACAAAGACAACTGCAGAAGAATATGGATATACAGTCGTGGATATGAAAGAAGATTCTGATTTTAGTGGCGGTGGTATGTACTCTGCTAAATTCTACGACAAAGAAGATACATATAGTTATGTATTAGTAAAAGATGGTGTAGTAGTAGAAGATGTTTGTAATTATAATGGAAATACATTTAAAGAGACAAACGTTGACGAAATTGCATTGACAGTTGATAGTCCGGTTGTAATGGAGGACGGAACTACTGTTAAATTTATGTATTATGATAAAGACTTTACCTCAGGCACTTTGAGTGTAGCAGGAGAGTTTAATAACTGGACAAAAGATGTGGACATGATGACTATGGACAAGGATGCCAAGGGTGTTTGGTCTATAGAAAAAGAAGGTTTCACACCTGGTATATATCAGTATAAGTTTGTACAAAATGGTTCAAACTGGATGGCAGATCCACTTGCAAAAATGAGTGGAACAAGTGATGGAAACAGTGCTTTTGTTGTTCCGGGATTTGCACCAAAGACAGCATTACAGGTACAAAAAGGAAAAACATTAACATTGCCAAAGACTGTATTAAAATATACAGCAAATGTTAAAAAGGCAGAAGAAGCAGAAGTAACTTATCAATTAAAAGATGAAACACAAAAGGGTGTTTCTCTAAAAGACGGTGTACTTTCTGTGGATGAAGATTATAAGGAAGACAGCATTCAGTTGATTTTAACAGATGGAAAAGTATCTTCTACTTGTACTGTGGAAGCGGTAGGCAAAATGTATACTTATACCATCCACTATTATGCAGAAGACAATTCAACATACGCAAATAGAGATTTGTGGATATGGGAACAGTCAGGAAAAGCATACAATACTGGATATACATTTAATAAAGACGATTACAAAGATCCAAAAGGAAGAACATGGGCAACAGCAACCTATTCTTTCCCAACCAATGCAATCAATGTGATTGTACGTTCTAAAGGAGAATGGAGCTACGAGGAAAGCACAAGAGCAATTACATTGCCAGAAGGTCAGGAAAGTGGAGAATTTTGGATTTTACAGGAAGGAAGCAAGGCATTTTCTGAATATGCAGACGAATTTGATACAGGTGTAAAACGTTATGTAGTGGTAGAATATGATAGACCAAAAAAAGACTACCAAGGTTGGAACTTATACACATGGAATGCATCAAAAGCATATAATGAAATTTCTAACTTCTTTACAGAGGTAAATGGTAAATACCAGACTACCTTTACCATTGACGAACTTACATCAAATGTAGGATATTTATTGCGTAGTGGAACACCAACAGATTCATCATGGAGTGGGATTGAAAAGGATATGGAAGGTGACCGTTCTATTCAGACTCCTGTGGATCAGAAAGTAATTAAAGTAAGATTAAAACAGGGATCATTAGAAGCAGAGTATCTTCCGTTTAACAAGGGATACGAATTAGACCCTGATAACAAACAGATCAAATTCTATTACAGAGATGATGATTTATACTTAAAAGATGAATTAGAGACCTTAAAATCTGTAAAACTTGAAGTTGCTGGTAAAACAGTAGATATGACATATAACAAAGACAACCAGAGATATGAGTATACATTAAAGAATGCAGTAAATGGTACTTATGAGTATTGCTATGATGTAACACCAGCCAGTGGTTCAGCAGTTACGGTTCTGGATGCATTTAACAGCAACAAAAATGAAGCTGGAACAAAATCTGTTTTAGTATACAAAGACTTAACTACAAAGGTAGCGGTTACTTGTACAAATAGCAGTATTTCATATGATGACAACACTTTGATTGGTGTTTCATTAGACAATGCTGAGGTAAAAGTACAGGAAGCATATGCGGACCTTACTGCATTAGGCGGAAGTGCAAAGACAGAGATTGATCCAACACTTCTTACTTTATCTATTGGTGTAAAGGATAGTGTTTCTGTAGGAACAAAAACAGTACCAGTTTATGTGAAAGACCAGTATGGAAAAACACATAAAGGTTCTATAAAGATAACAGTGAAACAAAGAATTAAAACAGATGATAAAGATTTTGACTGGGATGAGTCAGTCATTTACTTTATGGTAACAGACCGTTTCTGTGATGGAAACAAGGCAAATAATGATGCATATGGAGTAGGAGACTACGATCCAAATGGAACAAGTAGTTATCATGGTGGAGATTTTGCAGGTGTAACTTCAAAACTTGATTATTTAAAGAATTTAGGTGTGAACACAATCTGGATTACTCCAATCGTAGAAAATGTATTAGAGGCACAAACGGCTACTGCAGATGGAAAAAATGTACCATCTTATGGTTATCATGGATATTGGGCAAGTAACTTTGAAGCCTTAAATAAACATTTAGGAACTGTAGATGAATTCCATACGTTAATTGACGAGGCACATGCAAGAGGAATCCGTATCATGGTTGACGTAGTATTAAACCATTCTGGATATGGAACAAAAGATTCTAGTCAATTCGCAGGCATGTATCGTGAGAATAATGTAGATGGAAATGACATTTTAGGTGAGCAGGATGGACTTCCTGATTTTGCAACAGAGAGAGAAGAAGTACGCAATAAGTTAATTTCATGGCAGAAAGCATGGGTATCTGAGATTGGTATGACAAGCAAGGGAAATACAATTGATTACTTCCGTGTAGATACTGTAAAACATGTAGACAAAACTACATGGACTGCATTTAAGAATGCTATGACAGATTATTCTTCTAAGTTTAAGATGATTGGAGAATACTATGGAGCTTCTGCAACAGATGACTTTGGTATGTTGCATGATGGAAAGATGGATTCTTTATTAGACTTTAGCTTTAATGATATGGCTGCATTATTCGTAAAAGGAAAATTAGAGTCTATAGAAGAACAAATGGAAACAAGAAATAGTGCAATGGACAATGTGGGAACCTTTGGTAGCTTCTTAAATTCTCATGATGAAGATGGATTTAAGAGTAATTTACAACAGAGTTACTCAGAGGAACAGGCAGATGCACTTTCAAAAGTAGCAGCATCCTTGAGTATTACAGCAAAAGGACAGCCAGTTATTTACTATGGTGAGGAAATTGGACTTACTGGTGAAAATAATTATCCATATCAGACAAACCGTTATGATATGAAATTTGACAACTTAGATGCATCACAACAGGCAATGCTTACACACTATCAGACTTTATTAAAGATTAGAAATGACTATAGCAAGTTATTTGCAAAAGGAAGTCGTAGTTATGTAGCAGGAAGTGACAAAGAACAATATATGGCATTTAAGCGTTCTTATAAGGGCGAAAGTGCAGTAGTTGCATTAAATATTACAGATAGCAGCAAAAAAGTGACTATGACTGTAAAAGAGTTTGCTGGACAGGTTGTTACAGACGTATATTCTGGAAAAGAGTATACAGTAGATAAACTAGGAAAAGTTGAAATTACCATTCCTGCAAATAGCAATGGAGGAACTGCAATCTTAGTAGTAGCAGGTCAGAAGGCTACAGATAAGATTACAATAGCAAACCTTACAAAGGCAAAGACAAATGGGGTTTCTCTCATAGCAAATGGTAAAAATGAAAAAACAGGAGATAACAACGTTAGTTGGACATTTTCTGCAAATGATTTAAAACTTGCTAGTACATCTGCTTTAAAAGATATCAATGTAACAGCAACAGTTAGCAATGTATCAAGCAATGCAAAGGTAGCAGCTATTCTTAAAAAGGATAGCCAAAATAAAGATGGAGCATTGATCTCTCTTGCACATACTGGAACATTGGGAGTGAATGCAAAAGTAAAAGTAGATGTAAGTGCACAAAGTGAGATTGCATATGGCAGCAAGGTATATGTATATCGTGTATCTGGATCAAAATTACAACAGATTGTAAACGACACTGCGAAAGTTACAAAAGATGGATATGTCACTCTTTATGTGGGACAGGGCGGAGATTATGTATTATTAGCGAAGAAGCCATCTAGTGCAGTTGTGACAACACTGCCAGACCAGATAAAGATTACAGCAGCTAGTAGTGTAAGAGCTGGTAAGAAGATGAGTATTTCCGTAACAGTACCATCCGTTTCCATGAAGAAAGTAAGTGCTTTCAATGAGGATTCGATGAAGAAGTTGCAGTCTGCACAGGTTGGTGTAAAAGTAACATATGCTACATCCAACAAAAAAGTTGCAACGGTATCTTCAACTGGTGTTGTAAAAGGAATAAAGAAAGGCAAGTGCACGATTTCTATTACCATTCGTACCAGTGATGGACAAAAGAAAATCGTAAAGAAAAAAGTTGTAGTAAAATAATTTAGAAAAAACGTCGCAAATGCGGCGTTTTTTCGTTATAATAGAGATTGAGTAAAATATTTAATGAAAAGTTCCGATATAAATAATAAATGTGCAAACAAAATCGATGACTTTTCACAAAACAATGGAAGTAGAAAGGAAATGGAAATGTTTTATCCAGAAGAAATTATTGAAGAAGTAAGACAGCGAAATGATATAGTGGACATTATTTCTTCTTATGTAAAACTGAAAAAAACGGGAAGCAATTATATGGGCTTGTGTCCGTTTCATAGTGAAAAGTCTCCATCTTTTTCTGTTAGTGGCAGCAAACAGATGTATCATTGTTTTGGTTGTGGAGTTGGAGGCAATGTATTTACTTTCGTGATGGAATATGAGAATTATTCCTTTGTGGAGGCGGTACAATATCTTGCAGACAGGAGTGGAGTACAGTTACCTAAAGTGGAGATGACTCCAGAGGCAAAGAGACAGGCAGATATTCGTAATCGTATTTTAGAGGTAAATAAAGAAGCTGCAAAATATTATGTATACCAGCTTCATACAAAACAAGGGCAAAAAGCACTTGATTATTTAAAAGAAAGAGAACTGTCAGACGATACCATTCTAAAATTTGGGCTTGGGTTTTCCAACAAATATAGTGATGATTTGTATCAATATATGAAAAAGAAAGGATTTGAAGATAGTCTTTTAAAAGAAACGGGACTTTTTACCATGGATGAAAAAAGGGGAGTCAATGATAAATTCTGGAATCGTGTTATGTTCCCTATCATGGATATGAACAGCAAGGTAATCGGTTTCGGAGGAAGAGTTATGGGGGATGGAAAGCCAAAATACTTAAATTCACCAGAGACAAAGGCTTTTGATAAAAGTCGCAATTTATATGGATTGCATCTGGCAAGACAAGCAAGAGGCCGAAGTATGATATTGTGTGAAGGGTATATGGATGTGATTGCCATGCATCAGGCTGGCTTTTCTAATGCAGTTGCCTCTCTTGGAACAGCATTTACTGGTTTACAGGCAAACCTATTAAAACGATTTGCAGATGAAGTGTTGCTTTTATATGATAGTGATGAAGCAGGAATAAAGGCTGCTTTGCGTGCTATTCCTATTTTAAAAGAAGCAGGACTGCCGGCAAAGGTTGTCAGCTTGAAGCCATATAAAGATCCAGATGAATTTATAAAAGCACAGGGAAAAGAGGCTTTCCAAAAGCGTCTGGATGAAGCAATGAATAGTTTTTACTTTGAAATAGAGGTATTAGAACAAAACTTTGATTTGCAAGACCCGGAAGGAAAGACAAAATTCTTTAACGAGACAGCTAAAAAATTATTACAGTTTACAGAAAAACTGGAACGAAATAACTATATTGAGGCTATTGCAAGAAAATACCGAATTGCTTATGCAGACTTGGAAAAACTGGTAAATCATTATGGAGCACAGATGGTTGTGGTGCCTGATATGGAAAAAAGGGTACAACGAGAACAGCGTAATCAAAAGAAAGAAGATGGGCTTCGGGAGGCACAAAAAATATTTTTGACTTGGATGATAGAGGAACAGGAATTGTTTTATAAATTGAGTGCTTTTCTTACGGAAGAAGATTTTATGGAAGAACCATACCATACAGTGGCGGCGGCACTGTTTGAACAATTTCGAGCAAAAGAAAAGGTAAATCCAGCCAAGATTATAAATCAGTTTGAAAGTAAGGAAGAACAGAGTGAAGTGGCATCCATGTTTAATAGGGATTTGAGTCAGGAATTAACGAAACAGGAAAAAGAGAGGGCGTTAAATGAAACAGTTCTGCGAATAAAATCCAATAGTTTGGAATACAGAAAAAGCCATGCGACTGATATCGGTGAATTACAAAAAATCATTAAAGAACAGGCTGAATTACAAAAATTGCATATTTCTTTGTAGATAGTACATGATAATAAATAATGGGAAAGACACCAAAGTGAGGGAAAGGACGTGACATACCATGAAAGATGCGACAAAATTTCAAGAAAAACTAAAAGAATTGCTTGTATGCGCAAAGAAGAAAAAAAATGTTTTAGAAAGTCAGGAAATCGTAGAACATTTTAAGGACATGGATTTAGATGTCAGTAAGTTGGAAAAAATCTATGATTTTCTGGAGAAACAGGGCATTGATATATTGCGTATAAAAGAAGATAAAGAAGTAGATGAAATTTTACTTGAGCCGGATGATGCTGATTTAGATGAGGAGGAGGAAGTGGAAGATATTGAAAATATCGACCTGTCTGTTCCTGATTCAGTAGGTGTGGATGATCCTGTCCGTATGTATTTAAAGGAAATTGGTAAAGTACCACTTTTAACATCAGAAGAAGAAGTAGATTTAGCAAAAAGAATTGCAGATGGGGATGAAGAAGCGAAAAAGCAACTTTCAGAGGCCAATCTCCGTCTTGTAGTCAGTATTGCAAAACGTTATGTAGGTCGAGGTATGCAATTCTTGGATTTGATTCAGGAGGGAAACCTTGGATTGATTAAGGCAGTAGAAAAATTTGATTACACAAAAGGATACAAATTCAGTACCTATGCCACTTGGTGGATTAGACAGGCAATCACAAGGGCAATTGCAGATCAGGCAAGAACCATTCGTATTCCTGTGCATATGGTTGAGACAATCAATCGATTATTGCGTACGCAGCGTCAGCTTGTACAGGACTTAGGGCGAGAACCAACCGTAGAGGAGTTAGCAGAAGAATTGAAGCTTCCGGTATCTCGTGTTCGTGAGATACAGAAAATATCGCAGGAGCCGGTTTCATTGGAAACACCAATAGGGGAAGAAGATGACAGTCATTTAGGAGATTTTATTCAGGATGACCATATGCCGGTACCTATGGATGCAGCAGCAGCAACTTTGCTTCGGGAACAATTGACAGAAGTGATGAGTTCACTGACAGAGAGAGAGCAGCGAGTGCTTCGTTTGCGATTTGGAATGGATGATGGAAAAGCACGTACCTTGGAGGAAGTAGGAAAAGAATTTGACGTTACAAGAGAGCGAATCCGCCAGATTGAGGCAAAAGCCTTGCGAAAATTAAGACATCCGAGTAGAAGTAGAAAACTAAAAGATTATTTGGAGAGCTAGGATAATAAAATGGAGAAAAATATGCAACTTTCAAAGAGATTACAGGCAGTTGTAGGTTTGGTTACAAAAGGAAAGCGTGTTGCTGATATAGGATGTGATCATGCGTATATATCTATCTACATGATGGAAAAGCAAATTGCCAATAGGGTCATTGCTATGGATATCAATAAAGGGCCTTTGGAACGGGCAGCAGCAAACATCGAAAAATATGGATATAAAGAACAGATTGAGACGAGACTTTCGGATGGGTTAAAGGCGTTAAATCCTGGAGAAGTGGATACTGTGTTGATTGCTGGTATGGGAGGTCCTTTGATGCAGAAAATACTACTTGGGAAAAAGGAAGTGATTGACCAGGTAGAAGAATTGGTGTTGCAACCCCAGTCAGAAATAAGGGATACCAGAGTATTTGTAGAGCAGTTGGGATTTCGGATCATACAGGAAGATATGCTGATAGAGGATGGCAAATTCTACGTTATGTTAAAAGCCAGAAGAAGAGCAGAGCCTCTTTTGCAGAAAAAAGAAGTCTATAATTTATATGGAGAATATTTGTTGGTGAATAGGCATCCGGTATTAAAGAGTTATTTAGAAAAAGAAAAACGACAAATAGAAACTATAATGGAAAAATTAAAACAGACTCCTTCTGAAAAAGGTCGAAAAAAACAGAAAGATTTAGAAAAAGATATTGCATATTGTAAGGAGGCGCTTACATACTATGAAAGCAGCACAAATAATTGACAAGTTGGAACAACTGGCACCAGTTGCTTATGCTGAAAGTTGGGATAATGTAGGACTTTTAGTAGGAAGCAGGAAACGGGAAGTAAAAAAAATTATGGTGGCATTAGATGCAACAGATGAGGTAATTGAACAGGCGATTGCGAAAAAAGTAGATATGATTATTACACATCATCCAATGATATTTTCGGCAATGAAAAGGGTGACAGATGAAGATTTCATTGGTAGAAGAATATTGCGTTTAGTCAAACATGATATTTCCTATTATGCAATGCATACAAATTGTGATGTTTGCGTTATGAATGATGTAGCGGCAGAAAAAATACATCTGATAGGTGAAGATATTTTGGAATTGGTATCTGAGAAGGAAGGTACTCCGATGGGAATTGGAAAAGTAGGTACCTTAAAGGAAGAAGTAACCGTACAGCGACTTGCAGAACAAACAAAAGAAGCATTTGATTTGAGTGAAGTAAGAGTTACTGGAGATGTTGGAAAACGAGTAAAAAGAGTAGCAATTTCTACAGGTGCAGGAAAAAGTATGGTAAAGTATGCACTCCAGAAACAGGCGCAGGTTTTAATTAGTGGAGATATTGACCATCATACAGCAATTGATGCATTGGCTTGTGGATTGCAGATTATAGATGCGGGGCATTTTGGCACAGAACACTTCATGGTTTCCTATGTTTCAGATTATTTGCAGACGATATATGCTTCAGAGATAGAAATATTCCAAGCGCAGGAAAAAACACCATTTTTCACAATATAAGATTAAAAGTTTGTTATATATATGAAAAAATGATTGTACGATGAGTAAGATTGTGCAATGTTCTAATACAGAAAAGAAAGTGAGGCAGAGAGGTATGGGGGATACTATATGTATTACGGTAAATCAGAAGAAAAGGGAATATAAAAAAGGAACGACCTATTTAGAAATTAGTAACGATTTTAAGGATGCGTATGCAAGTGATATTATATTAGCAAGTGTGGATGGCAGATTGCAGGAATTAAATGAAAAGGCAGAAAAAGATGCAAATATAGAATTTATAGAGGTAAATAACCCAGATGGTTATCGTACTTATTGTAGAGGATTAGTCTTTGTTATGCTCAAGGCGGTTTATAGTGTGATTGCATATGAAAAACTAGACAAAGTTTCTGTTCAATTTTCAGTAGGAAATGGAAGATACTGTGAAATTGAAGGAGATGTGAAACTGACAGAAGAGTTGTTGGAGAAAATAGAAATAGAAATGCGTGAAATAATTGCGCAGGATATTAAATTTCGCAAATATTCCATCAATACAGAAGAAGCAAAAAATATGTTTGAATACTATGGAATGATGGATAAGAAAAAATTATTTGAATATCGTCGTGTATCCAAAGCTAATATATATGATTTAGATGGATTTCGAGACTATTTTTATGGTTATATGCCTCCAAGTACGGGAATGTTATCCTATTTTTCTATGGAATTATGTGACGAAGGTTTTATCTTACAGCTTCCTGAACGTATGGAGCCAACCAAGGTTTCCAAATGGGAAAACCGTCCAAAGCTGTTCCAGACATTACGTGAATCAAAAGACTGGGGAAAGATGATGGAAGTGGATACGGTGGGAGCATTAAATGATGTAATTGCCAGTGGAGACATCCAGAATCTTATATTAGTGCAGGAAGCATTACAAGAAAAAAAGATGGGAGAAATTGCACAACAGATTGCAGCAAACAAAGAGAAAAAAATTGTAATGATTGCAGGACCATCCTCCTCCGGAAAAACAACATTTTCTCATCGGTTATCTGTGCAGCTTCGGGCGCATGGTTTGAAGCCGCATCCAATTCCGGTAGATGATTACTTTGTAAATCGTCAACAGACACCGAGAGATGAAGATGGAAATTATAATTATGAATGTCTGGAAGCATTGGATGTAGAGTTGTTTAATCAAAATATGACCGATTTATTAAAGGGAAAAAAGGTGGAACTTCCCACATATAATTTTATAACAGGACAAAGAGAGTATAAGGGAAATTATAAACAGTTAGGAAAGGATGATGTATTGGTCATTGAAGGGATTCATGGTTTGAATGACCAATTATCCTATTCACTTCCAAAGGAAAATAAATTCAAAATCTATATTAGTGCGTTGACACAGCTTAATATTGATGAGCATAATCGGATCCCTACCACAGATGGACGTTTGATTCGAAGAATGGTCAGGGATGCAAGAACAAGAGGAACCAGTGCGAAGGATACCATTGCCATGTGGCCATCTGTAAGAAAGGGAGAAGAACAATATATTTTTCCATTTCAGGAAGAGGCAGATGTAATGTTTAACTCGGCATTGATTTATGAATTGGCCGTATTAAAACAGTATGCAGAACCGATTTTGTTTGGCATTCCAAAAGATTGTCCAGAATATACAGAAGCAAAACGATTGCTAAAATTCTTGGATTATTTTATAGGAGTTAGTACAGAGGATATTCCTAAAAATTCTATTGTAAGAGAATTTATTGGTGGAAGTATTTTTAATGTATAGAATTTATAAAAGTTCAAGAGCCCCCACTGCCTTTAGGCGGTGGGGGCTTCCTTACGAGGTGAAGGGGGCAAGCAGAACAAAGTGTTTTAAATCTTTATGGATAAATGGATTTGAAACACTTTGTTTTTTCATTAATAAAAATATCTAAAAAAATTTTTTATAGATGAAACTTTTTAAGGCATATGGGTATCTAATAATATGAAAGCAAAGATGGTACCGGAAAGCTTTTAATCTTGCAAGAAAAAATGGTATAACGAGGTGAGAAAGTTGGGTTTGTTGTCCAAAGATAAAAAGAATGAAAAGATAGTGGAACAAATATTGCTGGAAAATTATAATAAATATTTCCGTTTAGCATATAGCCATGTAAAAAATGAGGAGGATGCAGCGGATATTGTGCAAAATGGAGCTTATAAAGCAATTTTAAATAGTAGTCAATTAAAAAAGCCCGAATTTGCAGCAACATGGATTTATCGTATTATGTTGAACGAAATAAAGCAACAATACAAAGTAGTAAAATTTGAATCGATGGAAGAAGTGCCTGAGACCGGAAAAAAGGATGTATATGAAAATTTCGATTTGAAAGAGGCGATGGAACAATTAGAACTTGCTGACCAAGTAGTAATTCGTTTACGCTATTTTGAAGATATGAAATTGGAAGAAATTGCACAGATTCAAAATGAAAAATTGAGCACTGTAAAAAGTAGATTATATCGTGGATTAAAAAAACTACGTGTTCAAATGGAAGAAGTGTAGAAAATCAAAATTTTTGGATGACAAAGGATGGAGGAAGCAAAATGGGTAATGAAATAAAAAAAATAAAGGAAGAATATATGAAGGTAAAAATGTCCAAGGAACAAGTAGAAGTAATGAAAGAAAAAATGGAACAGGCAAAGAAAGACAAGTTGAAAGAAAGGAGGAAAAATATTGTAAAATATACGGCGGGAGCAGTAACTGCGGCAATGGCAGCATTTGTAATCTTGCCAAATACCTCTCAGCGTGTAGCATTTGCGATGGAACAAATCCCTATAGTGGGAAATGTTGTGCACACAGTAACATTTCGTTCATATTCGTATGAGGATGATCGCAATTATGCAGATGTAAAGACAGAAAAAATAAAAACAGATGGCAAGAATAAAAAATTAGACAAATCCTCAGAAAAAATTAACGAAGAAATTGATGAAATTACAAAAAAACAGGTAGCAGAATTTAAGGAAGAATTAAAGGAGAAGAAGGGTTACCAATCTATGACAATAAAAACAGAGGTGGTAACATCCAATGACGAGTATTTCACCTTAAAGCTAATTTGTTATCAGGCAGCAGGAAGTGGTTCTGAAACAGACTATTATTATACAATTGATTTAAAAACAGGAGAACGTTTGCAGTTAAAAGATTTGTTTAAGGCGGATGCGGATTATAAAAAAGTAATCAGTGATAACATCAAAGAGCAAATGAGAACACAGATGAAGGAAGACAAAAATGTACAGTATTGGTTAGATGATGCGGAAGCGACAATGTGGGAGTTTGATACCATTAAGGATACAACATCTTTCTATATAAACAATAAAGGAAAATTGGTAATTTGTTTTAATCAGGGAGATGTAGCACCAATGTACATGGGAAGTGTAGAATTTGAGATACCATCAACAATAACCGAATCATTATTAAAGTAAGCAAGATGTTACAGTGCAAAGGAAGTGCATCATTTCCTTTGTGCTGTAGCAATAAAATATCTGCATCATCTTCTTGAAAGAGGCTGTAAATTTTTTTGTGTTTTTGAAAGAAAACTCTTAATATTCACATCTTCCTGATTATTTTCCAATTTGCAAAAAAAATGTCAAAATAGTGAGTGGAAAATTTTTTTTATGCCAATAGTATAATGAAAAGATTTGTAAAAACGTGTAATTCGTGGAAGGCAGTAGCTTTTAACACTATCAAGAAAGTCCACCCACTTCTATTGCGAATATCCACTTGACTTAAAAAGAAAGAGAAGGTATAAATTGTGAGTTTTAGTGATAATATATTTATTTTTCGATTTTTAGCAATTTTTCTAATGGTTTATATCATTTGTCCTAAAAAATATAGAAATCTGTGCATTTTATCAGGAAGCCTGCTTTTTTATTGGATAAATGATTCGAAATATCTCTGGTTATTGATAATATCATTATTATTTAATTATCTGGGATTAATTTTGGTACATAAGGAAAAATCGAAGAAAGCATTGATAGTAACAATTGTATTTGATGTGGCAATGTTATTTGTATTTAAATATTGGAATTTTGGAGTGACAAACATAAATAATATGTTACATCATAATCTTTTGCCAGTATTGCAATTAGCCTTACCGTTGGGAATTAGTTTTTATACGTTTCAAAATATATCCATATTGATTGATTGCTATAAAGAGGAAGGTGGAAAAAAAATTTCCTTTTTGGAATATGCTACGTTTATAACAATGTTTCCACATATATTGTCAGGACCTATATTTTCTTACCCGGATATGCGTCAGGAACTAAAGCGTAGAAATTTGTCTATGGCATCTATGAATCAGGGATTTCGTATGTTTGCAATGGGGCTAGGAATGAAGGTGTTACTCTCTAATAAGATAGAGACACTGTGGAATTCTGTTCAAATGGCAGGAACAATAGGAATTTGGGCGCCAATTGCCTGGTTAGGTGCAATTGCCTATTCATTTCAGATTTACTTTGATTTCGCTGGATACTCGTTGATGGCAATTGGAATAGGAAGAATGTTAGGTTTTCATTTCCCAGAAAACTTTCGACATCCCTATTGTGCCTCTAGTATATCGGACTTTTGGAGAAGATGGCATATCACATTGGGAAAATGGTTTACAAAGTATATTTATATTCCGTTGGGGGGAAATCGAAAGGGAAAGCTTCGTACTGTATTTAATATATTTGTTGTGTGGAGTTTAACTGGAATTTGGCATGGAGCAAGCTGGAATTTTATTTTATGGGGATTAATGTTTGGAATTTGTATCGGATTGGAAAAAATAGTCATTGGAAAATATTTTGAAAAATACAAACCGTTAGGACATATATGGGTTATTGTATTGTTGCCCTTATCTTGGATGCTTTTTGCAAATACCAATTTACAGGCATTGTTGCAGTATATAGGCTGTATGTTTGGAAAGACAGGAGCTGCGCTTTATTTGGGACCAGATAAATTTATATTTTATATAAAGCAATATTGGATTTTGTTGTTGATTTGCGTTTTATTTTCAACCCCATTGCCTCAAAAATGCTTTAAGAGGATAGAAAATAAACCAATCAGTACATTGGTTATTTTGTGTATTTTCTTTTATTCCGTATATCAATTGATGCAATCGGGAAGCAATCCGTTTTTATATTTACAGTTCTAAATACAATTATGAAACAGTAATTGTCTGGTAGAGAAGTAGGAAGTATAAATAAAATATATAGTGGCGATTTTAAAGTGCGTGAGGAAAAAGTAATAAAAGAACGAGGAGAGAGAAATGATGAAAGATAACAAACAAAATAAATGGAGAAAACAGGCACCAGACATATTTTGGGCATGTATGGTTACAATAATAGTAGGGGCATTTGCTTTAGGAAAAACTGTAGGAGAAAATGGGCTGACATTTGCTTATATAGAAAAGAAACTTACTTCGCCTTTATGGCAAGATGCATTTTTAGAAGAAAATACAAACTATTCAGATGGAATGGATGGGATTACGGAAGAAGATCAGAAGACAGAACCAACAACTTTGGTAAATAAAGAAAAAACAGAGAAAAAAGCTTCCAAAGCAGATAAAAAAGCAGAACAGGTAAATGAAAAACAGACAGAACCAAAGGTAACAGAAAAGAAAGAAGATATAGGAGTTACTAAGTTTGATAAATATACTCCTGTAAAGGTTAATTCTCCCTATTATTCAGACAGAGGAAAAACACCGCTTACAACAGAATACACTTATAGTAAAAAAGTTGGAAAATCCTACTTTAAAGATGCCATGTTTATTGGCGATTCCAGAATGGTTGCTTTTTATGATTACCTTGACTTAAAAGATACGGCTGATTTTTATTGTCAGGATGGATATGCATTATATGACTGGGTACGTGGGAAGTCTATATTGTGTAAAAATACAAATCGTGCAGAAAATCTAAATCAAGTATTACAAAATAAGAAATATGGAAAAGTATATATAATGCTGGGAATGAATGACTTAGGTTATGGAAATACGGAAATTTTTAGGAAGCGTATTGCTTCATTGATAGAAGAAATAAAAAAGACACAACCGGATGCAATTATATATTTATTGGGAATGTTGCATTTTTCAAAAGGAAGAAGTGACAGTAGTGATGTATATAATAATATAAATATAAACGATAAAAATATTGAACTTGCAAAAGCGGCAGATGGAAAGCAAGTATTTTATATTGATGTAAATCCATTGTTCACAGACAAAAAAGGATATTTAAAAGAGGGACTGTCTGCGGATGGTTGCCATATGTATGGGGTATATTATGAAAAATGGTACAAATATTTAAAAGAGCATGTAGTAGGCGCACCCTCTGAACAGTTAAAAAAATGAGAGAAGAATGCAGGTGAAAGATAGGAGAAAAAGGGGGAAATACAAGGGTAAACACAAAAAAAGAAAAAAATAAAAAAAAATTAAAAAAAGTGTTGACTTTTGAAAATCAGGGTGATATACTAAACAAGTCGCTTGGGGGTGACAGAAAATAAGAAACACCTCAAAGCCTTACAGAATAAGGCTTACAGCGATTAGAACATTGACAATTAAACAGTGAAACAACCTTGAAAATTCAAAAGAATTTCATGGGACATCAAAGATGTTCACGAACAAAAACCTTTAACAGTAAAGGATAAAAAGCTAGCAAGTTTCTAGCAAGGACAAATTTTAATTTGAGAGTTTGATCCTGGCTCAGGATGAACGCTGGCGGCGTGCTTAACACATGCAAGTCGAACGAAGCACTTAGACGGAACTCTTCGGAGGG